>JACRHH010000037.1 GCA_016212095.1 Nitrospirota bacterium | reverse complement strand
TGCCGCTGATCCGTGGTTCCGGCCCGCAGCCACCGCCCCAGCTCCTCACGATCCGCTTCCACAATTGTAAATTCCCTTGGCCGTTTTCCCATGCCGGATACTCTACCACGGAAATGTGAAAACTCAATGAATTAACCGCACTGTTCACTAGAGGCGTGAGGTGATTCACCGTGTTGTTTTCGATACGAATGCTCTGACAATGTTTTCATCAATCTGGCGATTGACGGCAAGGCTGATTTCATTGTCAGCGGCGACTCCCATCTGCTCAAACTCAATGAATACAGAGGCATTCGCATTCTTTCGGTAGCCGAATTTCTTGGCCGTGTGTCGAGGGAATAGCTGGCGACATCTTCACAGTTTTGAGTTAAAGTTGCAAATCGCCTCGCATTCGCTTTCCACCCTCCCAACTGTTTATAATTTTGCGCCATGCCACATAACACCAATGAAAAATTCCTGAGCCCCGCCGGGATGAAAATATTCTTCTCCGGCATCGGCGGAAGCGGAATGTCGGCCCTTGCCGCTTTCGCAGCCGAACGCGGGGCGCATGTGTTCGGCTCCGACCGCGAGTTCGACCGCCGCCCGGATCGCGCCGTGTTCCGGATGCTTGCGGCCAAGGGCGTAACCATGACGCCGCAGGACGGCTCCGGCATGGATGAATCTTTCAATCTGGCTGTGTTCAGCACTGCGGTTGAGCCCGACAACCCGGACGCCCGCCGCGTGGCCGAAACCGGCGTGCGCAAAATCCTCCGGCCCGATTTCCTTGCCGGAATCGTAAACAGCCACAGAAGCATCGCGATTGCCGGAACCAGCGGCAAATCGACCATATCCGGGATGCTCGCCTTTGTGATGCATCGCCTTGGCTTGCGCCCGAACTTCATCGGCGGCGGCAGGGTGAAGCAGTTCCGCACGGAATCCAACCCCGGAAACGCGATCACAGGGCAGTCCGACCTCCTGGTGGCCGAGGCCTGCGAGTCTGACGGAAGCATCGTGCGCTATCATCCGTCCATCGCTCTCATCTCCAACCTGTCGCTCGATCATCACAAGATTGAAGACACGACCGTTATGTTTTCGATGCTTGCCGGACAGACGCGGGAGACGATCATCATCAACGCCGACGATTCTTGTCTGCGAAACGTCAAGACATCGGGAAACGTGATGACATTCGGAATCGACGCGCCGTGCGATGTTCGGGCCGAAAACATCGCGCCGGACGGTTTCGGCACGGCGTTTACTGTCGGCGGCGCGCGGCTACGAATATCGCTTCCCGGAATTCATAATGTTTACAACGCGCTATCTGTGCTGGCGGTGCTTCGCGCGCTTGGAGTTTCGCCGGATCAGGCTGCCACGGCGCTTGCCGAATTCAGCGGTATCGAGCGGCGTTTCGACATTCACTTAAACGAAAACGGGAGGCTGGTTGTGGACGACTACGCCCACAACCCCGACAAGATCGCGGCCCTCATGAAAACCGTGGCCGCCATGCGCGAAAACGTCTGCTACGTCTTCCAGCCTCACGGCTTCGGCCCGACAAGGCTGATGCGCGAAGGCTATATCGACACATTTTCGAAACATCTCCGCAATGGCGACAGGCTTTTCCTGCTTCCAATCCTTTACGCCGGCGGAACCACCGACATGAGCATTTCGAGTGAAGACCTTGCCGGGCCAATCCGGGAGCGCGGACGAAACGCCGAAACAGTCGAAAATCGGGAAGCGCTTATCGATAAAATGAATTCATCGGATACGTGGATCATTTTCGGAGCGCGTGACGATTCCCTTTCCGAGCTTGCCGCTTCAATCGCACAGAAACTGCGGAATATAACGCAGTAAGTCATCCACTTGACAGCAGGCGCTCTGTCTGCTATTTTTGAATTCTATCTCAGTTTTCACGTCGGCTTTTCCGGGGCGTTTTCATGACCATGGTCAACAACAACCTGGCGATCTCACCTTATAATGATTACCGGCTTGTGGAGCCGCAAGGGGAGAGAGATACGTCACGCTCCGGGCACCGGTACGGCATGGCGTCTGTATCCACGCCGAAAACAGACATCGAAAAGCAGTTCGGCAAGGTCAATCAGGATGCCGCTTCAAACCGTTCGCGCAAAGAGCGAGTCAGCATCATGAATCAAAGCCCCGCCCCCGAATACCTGCTCGCCTACAACCGCCTCGGACAGGGCATGACCGCTATATCGAGCCGCGCCGGTCTGGGCCAGACAGTCGATTTCTTCGCGTAATCCCAGCCGACTGCGCCAATTTGCTCACCAATAGTCGCACACCATTGACAGGAGGGCAGAATTGCGACACTTTTTGCGCGATAGCGGCAATTAATACCCAATAATGTCGGTTATTTTATCTATTGCATAAGACATGCTAACCAGCATCCCCTGAACAGAAATTGCAACTCATTGATAAATAGTCGCAAATAATAATTATCATCAAGTCCTAAAGTTTGGCTCACATTTTGCAGATAAGATTATTAGCAAAATTTATCGGCTTATGACCCCGGCAATAGGGCCGGGGAAGGGAGATGAAGGCCATGACGAAGACAGAAACCAGATACCAAACGGTTTACGTGAAAAGCCTTGCCGCGAGGGTGAAAGTGAGAATTCTTTCACCGTTCGAGATGGAGGCGCTTGAGTCGATGAACGAGAGTGAACGCGAATCGGAGTTCATCCTGCAGGGCATATACGATCCGGTTGAATTCATGAAGCAACTTACCGCGGCGCTTGGCAGCGATCTGGTGTCGATCATGGTTGATGCCTCGCAAGAGCCGTTTGTCGAGAAAATTCATCGCATCAAGACGGAACTTCTCGATGCGGCATGCCTGGTTAACGAGCTTGTGCATCTCGACTTCAAGCGCGAGGAAGTTATAGACGTAAACACCGGCCATTGCGAGATTAGCATCGGCCCGGACGGCACGTTGATGATATCGGCGGTAACGCCGTCTTGCGGCGGACGGGGCGGATGCTCCGGCAAGTGCGAGGAATGCTGACGGATCTCCCTGCAAGGGGATAACAGACAGAGTCGGCAACAACAATTTCAGTCAGCCGGGCAATGCCCGGCTTTTTTTTGCTGTATGATGCAATCATGAGCGGCGGGCATCATCTCATCCTCGGCACTACAACCGACTACATAACCGGCGAGAGCGTCACCGACACCCACGACGAACAGTACCGGCAGGCGATTGCACGATTGCTTGTGGAGCGCAAGGGCTACGACAAGGCTGACATCCGCGTGAAGGTGCGCCACGACATGGACTGCGGCGATCTTCAGGGTTTTTCAATAACCGACTTCGTTGTGACGCTACGCGGACGCTTGGCGATGATCGTGAAATACGGCCCCGGATCGATCGTGTCGCGCGAGCGCCCTGCAATCGCAGCAGCGCGCACGATTACGCCGGGCTACGCCGTGCCGATAGCGGTTGTTACAAACGGAACCGACGCCGAGATTATCGATGTTGCAACAGGCAGCATAACCGGAACAGGACTGGAAGCAATTCCGTCAAAGACGGAACTTTTGGCCCGATTTAACAGCCTGATCTTCGCCGCGATTCCAGAAAAGCGTTTGACCGCCGAACGCCGGATACTGATGGCCTACGACGGAATCGAGCATTCGTGCGGATGCGCTGAGGATTGGTGCGGGATGAGCCACAGAATAGCATAACTCCCCCCTTTATCCCCCCTCATTGAGGGGGGCTTGGGGGGAGTTTTCTTGATGCAGGCGTGGGCATGGTTGATAACGCACTAAATCTTCATGCCCTTTGCCCGGAGAAAGCAGATGATCACCTCAACCATTTCTGGAATAGTAAACTTCTCGTTGTTCAGCATCAGGTGATAGATATGCGGATCGGCAGCCGACGATACCGTGAACCGCTCCACAAAGGTGTCGCGCTTCTTCGATTCGTGCTTGATGAACGCCCTCACTTCATCATGGCCCGCGTTTTCAAGATCCGGGCGGCACTCCTTCACATGCTTTATCCTGAATTCCTCGCCCGCGTAAAGGCGGATATGAATGCCGTGCGGCATGTTCTGCGTGACGATGCCCGCGCCTCGGCCAACAAGCACAACGTTTCCGCGATTGGCCAGCGTGGTGAGGGCGCTGACCAGATACTGAAAAATCTCATAGTCGTCGGGCTTGTCGATAAGCACCTTGCCAAGAAACTGCTCGACGACGCCCCTGCTGTGCTCTTCCGCGGCGGCGATTATCTCACGGCGAAGATGGTTGTCTTCTGAGATCTTGCCGAGCAGATCCTTGTCGTAGAACATCCACCGCTCTTCGCCAGGCGGATTCACACGCTTGTTTAGCGCATCCGCCAGGCTAATGGCAAGTTCTGTTCCCTGACAGCCGAACTCGCGCGCTATAGTCACAAAAAAACGATGCCGCGCAACCTCTTTCTTCATGCGCCTTAGTTCATCCTGCATGATCTGCACAGCCTGTCCTTCCACGTTTGCATGAAGAAGGTCGTGTCCCGCTCCGTCGATGCTCTTCATTGAATATCCTCCGGAATGAATAATGTCAGCCTTGAATCCATTCTAGCGGCATAACGCGTTACAGACAAGCGGGAAGTATATGTCAGACGCCGGTTCTTGTTTTCAGCCAGAGGAAAATGAAGTTGCCGATGGTAAATACGATCGCTCCGGCAAGCGCCCAGAGCGCGCCCGGATCGCGCGCCACATGTATGACGGCTGCCGGGCCTTCATTGGTTTGGGTGAGCGATTTCAGGTAGATGCCGATGCCGTCAACGAAAAGCGGCCTGTTCGCGCCGAGCGTGCCGCCTGCCACGCGGTTGTTGTTTTCGTAAACCTCCACATTCGCCGACCAGTCGCGCGGCATTCCGGAAGGGTAAAGCTCCATGTCCAGAGAGCGAAGCAGAAGAACCTTGCCGCCCGGAAGCATTCCGGAGCGCCCCTCGTTTAAAGCGCCGCCGGTTTTAAAACCCCATCCCGCGCCCAGAAGATGCCCAAGCAGTATCAGCAGAAACCCAAGATGCATGAGCTGCGGCGATATGCGAAGCAGGAACTCGCGGCGGTTAAGCTTTTTTATAATCGAATCGAGCGAGCAGACGACGGTGTTGACGGCAAGAACCGCAAGCAGGCCAAGCGCCGCCACGAACCAGAAATTCATGGGTCTGCCCGCTGTTTCGCGCAGCCAGTCGAAAAGCAGCATGTCGTTCATGTCGCCGTAGATGTCGGGCCGCGCGGGCATGATGGCCGAACCGGCAAACAGCACGGCAAGCACGGCAAGCATCAGCCAAACGGCGGTTTTAAGCGATATGAAGAAATCGATTGCCTTGCGCACGGCGAAAATTTCGTCCCGTATTCCGGCTACATCCGTAGCTGTCCGGAGCCGAGCACGATGAATTTCAGCGACGTAAGCTCCTCCAGCCCCATCGGCCCGCGCGCGTGCAGCTTGGTGGTTGCTATGCCAATTTCGGCTCCAAGCCCGAACTCGAAGCCGTCGTTCAGGCGAGTGGACGCGTTCACCATCACCGCAGAGGAATCCACCTCGCGCAAGAATCGCATGGCGCGGGCGTAGTCGCCGGTCACTATCGTTTCGGTATGAAGCGAGCCGAACTCCGCGATATGATCCATCGCCTCGTCCATGCCGCCGACCACGCGGCAGTTCATCGCCAGATCGAGATATTCGGTGTGGTAATCCGTCGGCGACGCAGGCTCGACAGCCGGATCGACAGCCCGCGTCTCGACGCATCCCTTTATCCGCACGCCGGCGGCCTTCAGGCGCGCAAGCATTTCCGGCAGAAAAACAGGGGAGATTTCGCGGTCAACAAGCATGGTTTCCATCGCGTTGCAGGTTCCTGGGCGCTGCACCTTGGCGTTGAAGCAGATGTCGGACGCCATTTTCAGATCGGCTTTTCCGTCAACATACACATGGCAAACGCCTTTAAAATGCTTCAGCACCGGAATGCGCGAATTCTCGGTGACGGCGCGGATAAGCCCCTCGCCACCGCGCGGAATGATGACGTCGATGTAATCGTCCAGTTTGAGCAGTTCCATAACCGCCTGCCGGTCTGTCACGTCGATGAAGCCGATGGCGTCGGGCGGAAAGTTTTCTGAGACAGCCGCCTCGCGCAATATGGCTATTATCGCCTTGTTCGAGTTAATCGCCTCGGAGCCGCCCTTAAGGATAACGGCGTTTCCGGCCTTAAGGCACAAGCCCGCTGAATCCGCCGTGACGTTCGGGCGCGATTCGAAGATGAACCCGATCACGCCGATCGGCACGCGCATCTTGCCAACCTGCATTCCGTTTGGGCGGCGGCGGATGCCTGTGATCTCGCCCACCGGATCGGGAAGCGCGGCGATCTCGCGCAGGCCGACGGCCATCTGGCGGATTCGCGTATTGTTTAAGGCAAGCCTGTCCAGTATCGCGTTATTTAAACCGGCAGCTTTGCCTGCTTCAAGGTCTTTTGCATTTTCAACGATCAGGCGTTCAATCGAGCCTTCAAGCGCGTCGGCCATCTTGCCAAGAGCGCGGTTTTTCGCGCCTGAATCCATGCCGCCAAGCACCCGCGCCGCAGCGCGCGCCCTGCGCGCCATATCAATCACATATCCCTTGATATCCATAATTTGCAATCGCTCCCTGTTGTATTAAAAGGTAACCTTGAAGTCTAGAATATCGCCGCAACAACGGTCAATGCGAATTTGGCATTTACCCTTGACAAGCGCCATGCGTTACCGATTTAATTATTACTTCGCATGTTCCGAAATATCCAAAGATGATAGAACATGCAATGCCGCGCCGGGCGTTCTTGCGAATGCCTTCAGCCATGTCTTCGTAAGGAGGAACGAAATTTGTCCACCAATTATTTTTTCACGTCCGAATCGGTCACCGAGGGTCATCCCGACAAAATAGCCGATCAGATTTCAGACTCGGTTCTCGACGCCATTATCGCTCAGGATCCGACTGCCCGCGTGGCCTGCGAAACGCTCGTGACAACCGGCATGGCCTTCATTGCCGGTGAGATCACAACAAGCTGTTACGTGCATATACCTGAACTCGTGCGTGAAACGATCCGCGAGATCGGATACACCCGCGCCAAGTACGGTTTCGATTACGAAACATGCGCCGTCATCACGTCAATCGACAAGCAGTCGCCGGACATAGCCATGGGAGTTGACACGGGCGGCGCCGGGGATCAGGGACTGATGTTCGGATACGCCTGCGACGAAACGCCGGAACTGATGCCGCTTTCGATCAGCCTCGCCCACAAGATGGCGGCCAAGCTGGCCGAGGTGCGCAAGCAGGACGTGCTCAGCTATCTGCGCCCGGACGGCAAGACACAGGTAACGATTGAGTACTCGCGCGAGGGAGTTCCGCTAAGGGTCGACACCGTTGTGGTTTCCACCCAGCACAGCCCCGACGTCACGCTCAAGGAGATCCGCGAGGACATCATCGAAAAGGTGGTCAAGCCGGTAATCCCGCGCGAACTGCTGAACGAGGAGACGATCAAGTATCACATCAATCCGACCGGACGGTTCGTGGTTGGCGGCCCGCAGGGCGACTGCGGACTTACCGGCAGGAAGATCATTGTTGACAGCTACGGCGGCGTTGGCAGCCACGGCGGCGGCGCGGTTTCGGGCAAGGATCCATCGAAGGTTGACCGCTCGGCCTCATACATGGGCCGCTACATCGCAAAAAACATCATTGCGGCGAAGCTTGCCAAGAAGGTGGAGGTGCAGCTTGCCTACGCCATCGGCGTGCCGGAACCGGTGTCGATCTTCGTTGACACATTCGGAACAGGCGTAATTGAGGATTTCGAGATTTCGAAGCTCGTTCGCGCGCATTTCGAACTCACGCCAAAAGGCATCATCACTTCGCTCGACCTTCGCCGCCCGATCTACAAGAAGACAGCGGCTTACGGCCATTTTGGCCGCGAGCTTCCGGAATTCACCTGGGAGAAGACCGACAAGGCCGAAGCGCTCAAAAAGGCGGCGGGGATTTAATTCAAGATTCAAGACCCCTCCGGCCTGTCGGCCACCTTCCCTTGCCAAGGGGAGGAGTTACGCTCTCGAAACTCCCCTCCTTGCCAAGGAGGGGTACGGCGTAGCCGGGGGGGTCTTATTTCAGAAAGTCCAGGACAGCCTCCTGGACTTTTTTGTTGTGCGCGATGCGGATGTGATTGCAGGCGAAATTGTGATGCCCGGCAATATTGTTATAGAAGCGAATTTTATAGCGCAGGAAATCCTTCGCGTTCAGCGGCTGCCTGCAACGCCTTGTCATAAGTGAGCAGAAGCAATTCAGGCATTCGCGTCCTCAGCGAAAGACACGCCGCCAAATGCCAGAGATCCGCCCCCTTGAGCGGATGCTTCTCGGAAAGTTGCCGTATGCTTTTCAGATCCGGTTGCATCTCTGACCAAAACCATGGCCTCGTCTGGAAAATCGTGCGCGCTTTCCGTACATCTTCAGCCGCCCCTGAAGAATGTCTGGCTATTCTGGATAGGACCGCGTGAAACTCCACACAGGCAAGCGACGAAACAACATGAATATCGTGATCCCTCAAATGCCGTCTGGCATTGAAGCTGTGCTCATCGTTGATTAACGCGGAAAGTAACGCGGAGGCGTCCCAGTAAAGAATTACCTGCTCCTGTTCCGGCACTTTATCTTGCGTCCCTGTCTTCGCGAAGCATCCTCTGGGCTATATCGCCCAACCCGGTGTCAATCGGGAGAGGCATTGAAGCAAATGTCTCCTTGCCATCGCTTGCCTCCAGCAATCCCGCCTCCACCATATCGCGCAACCGCTCGTCAAGAGACCGCTTTGCCGGTTTTTCCTCCACCGGCACAAGCCTGGCCACATCCCTGCCGTGATCGGTGATTGTAACAGTTGCGCCACGGCGGACATCGCTTAAAAGTCTGCCAAGGTTTGTTTTTGCCTCGCGAACACCAACTCTGGTATGCATTGCGCAGCCTCCGCTATTTGATATTAGATGGTAGCCGTCAGGCGTGGCCAAGGTCAATAACAAAAGCCCCGTTCAGGATAACCCGAACGGGGCTTTTTGGTTAAGCGAAAAGAATCAGCCTAGAAGCTGACGTTGATACCGTGGCGGACGAAGTATGCGTTCTCCGGGCTGGTTCCCCAAGCATCGCCTGCAAGGAGGTAGGCCGCCTCAAGTGTGTAGCTCGTGTTCTTTGCGAGCGACCAGGTTGCCCATGCGTCGATTTCGGTGCCGAGCGCATCTTCAGCGCCAGCCGCCACTTCGTTAAGCTTCATGTATGTGGCGCGACCGGTAATGGCAACATCCTTGCCGCTAATCGGGCACTTCGTCTTGGTGTTGGCGTTGACCTGAAGGTAGGTCATGTTGGCAAGACCGCTGTTCTTTCCTGCCTGGCCCGGAACCGCCTGTCGATAACCGGTTATGGTGGTGAAGTAGCGGGTATCGGTGAGGAAGTTCGTGAAGTTGGCGTTCTCCGACGCATCGGTGCCGTCATCGCCGGAACCGTAGCCGAGCTCCGCGCCCACAACCGTGCCGCCCAGATCCATCGAACCGCCAAGCATGAGAGCCATGGCGGACTGGGAAACGCCTTTGCTCTTGTCGCCGGTCTGGATTTCAAGGTCGGCCTTGTAGGAAATGCCGGACGCCTTGCCATTGGCCGTAAGGCCGATGTTGTAGAAATCCATCTCGCTATTGTTGTTCCTCAGATTGGTGATGTTTGCGCCAACGTTCAGGCTGTCATCAACCTTGTAGGTGGCAAGAGCCACATAACCGTCGATGTCATCGCCGGACTGCGTCGTGTCGCCCTCAACAAACTTCACATCGAGAAGGCCGATGTGTGTCTGGCTGTTCGGATCGAAATAGACGACGATGGCGTCGTCACCGGAACCGGTGTGATCGAAGAAAAGCTTGTTGCCGAGCGCAAGCGGCAGATGGCCAACCTTCACGCCGCCGCCATCGAACCTGTAGTTGATCCATGCCTGCATGATCGAAAGGTCGTTAGCACCATCCGCGTGCTTGCTGCCGCCACTCATGAGACCGCTGCCGTCAGGATCGCCCCACGCGTCGGTATCGCTTGAGCCGTCGCCGGTTTCAAGCTGCAGATACGCTGAAACATTGTCGGCAACGTTTGCGCCAACGCCGAGCTGAACGCGGGTATCGTATCCGGATTTGTCGCCGGTGCTGTCACCCTCTTTGGTGTCACCATCCGTGTAGCCCCTGAAACGCATCGACCCGTCGATTGTAACCGCAGTTGAACCCTTCGCCACAACCGGCGAGGCATCAGCTGTTTTCTCTTCGTGTGCGGCGGAGGAAATTGCTGCGAAGCTCAGAACGAATGCTGCACTCAATGCTGCTGCTAAAATCTTTTTCATAGTAGGTTGTTAAACCCCCTTCTCTCTGGAAGTATTTCTGCTGGTTTCAAAAGTGTCACCGCATTTTTCTTTCTCAACTGAAACGACCAACATTGTTACGGTTGAAGCCCTTAATGAAAGACTTGACCGTTTCTCCGGGTTACGCCTCAATCACCTCCTCCCAAATCGATCAGTTGTACGCCGTCCTGTGCATAAAACCGTCTGTTCATCTGTGTTCGAAAGGTAAGTCGCGGTTGCCGGCTGATCGCCTTTTTTATTAACATTCACCGCTGGTTCACGCATTAAATCATCACGCTCCCGACAATGTCAAGAAATTTCGTGCAATCTTTATGATCAATTCCGTGCATTGCCACGGAAATAGCAAATAGCGGGCCAATGCCGGGATACGCCATAAATGTAGCAATGTCGCCAATATTCGTTGTTCAAACACCCCCGCCAGGCGTTTTGGTTTATTACGTTGTTGCGCTATCGCAACGCATGGCGTGTCTCATTAGACACGCGTGTTTTCCACACATGCAAACGGCGTTATGTCCGAATCGATATTCGCGCTGTCTGTGCTAAACTGTACGGATGTTTTTCCCGGCTTTTAACGATTTCAAAATGATGGCCGAGACCGGAAACCTCATTCCGGTCTGCCGAGAGATTCTGGCCGACTTCGAAACGCCCGTGACAGCGTACCTGAAGCTTGCCGCCACTCCGTCGTTTCTGCTTGAAAGCGTGGTGGGCGGCGAGAAGTGGGCGCGCTATTCGTTCATCGGCGCTGACATCCGCAAGGTGTTCAGCGGCACAGGCGGCGATCCCTTCGAGGATGCTCAGGCCGAACTCCGGCGTTACAGGCCGGTTGCGGTTGACGGGCTTCCGCCGTTCACCGGCGGACTTGTGGGTTACTACGGCTACGACACGGTAAGAAGCATCGAGCGCCTGCCCGACGAAAACCGTCCGGGCCTTGGTCTTCCCGACCGGTTTCTCATGTTTGCCGACACGCTGGTCATATTCGACAACTTCGCGCAGAAGATAAAGGTTGTTGCGAACGCCTGCACCGAAGGCGTTCCGGTGGACGATGCGTATCGCGCCGCCTGCGACAAGATCGAATCCATTATTGAAAGACTGCGCCGTCCGCTTCCGGAAAGAAGGCATGTGGCCGATTCCGGACAGAAATACGACAAACCGTTTGTTTCAAACTTCCCGGACAAGGAAGCGTTCAAGGCAATTGTTGAGCGCTCGAAGGAATACATACGCGCGGGCGACATATTTCAGGTTGTGCTTTCACAGCGTTTCGGCACGCCGGTGAGCTGCGATCCGTTCGACATATACCGCGCGCTTCGCGTGATAAACCCGTCTCCTTATATGTACTACATCAATACCGGCGATGCGATTCTGGCCGGTTCTTCGCCCGAAATACTTGTGCGCCTCGAAGGCGGCGAAATCGAGCTTCGCCCCATTGCGGGAACGCGCAGGCGCGGCAAGAACGCCGAGGAAGACAATGCGCTTGAGGCCGAGATGAAGGCCGACCCCAAGGAATGCGCCGAGCATATCATGCTTGTCGATCTTGGCCGCAACGATGTTGGCCGGGTTGCCGAGGCCGGAACGGTTCGCGTTACCGATCTGATGACGGTGGAACGCTACTCGCACGTGATGCATATGGTCTCAAACGTGGTTGGAAAACTCCGGAGCGGCCTGAACGCCTTCGACGTGATTCGCGCATCCTTTCCAGCCGGAACATTGAGCGGAGCGCCCAAGGTTCGGGCGATGGAGGTTATCGAGGAGCTTGAGCCCACGCGGCGCGGAACCTACGGCGGATCGGTTGGCTACATCGGTTTTTCGGGCAGCATGGACATGTGCATAACCATTCGCACTATTTTGATAAAGGACGGCATGGCATACGTTCAGGCAGGCGCGGGAATCGTGGCCGATTCCGATCCGGAATCGGAATATGCCGAGACCGTGAACAAGGCCAGTGGGATGTTCAAGGCGGTTGCAATGGCTCAGGCCGGGCTGGCCAAGCTGGATTAAGGCGGATTCAATATGCTTTTGATGATCGACAACTACGATTCGTTCACCTACAACCTCGTGCAGTACTTCGGCGAGCTTGGGCAGGATGTGCGCGTGTTCCGGAACGACGCGATAACGCCGGACGAAATTGCGGCGATGCGCCCCGATCACATTGTGGTGTCGCCGGGGCCATGCACGCCGAACGAAGCCGGAATATCGGTGGAGGCTATCCGCCGTTTCGCGGGGAAAATCCCGGTTCTTGGCGTATGCCTTGGGCATCAGTCGATAGGCGCGGCCTTCGGCGGCGTTGTTCTGCGCGCGCCGTGCCTCATGCACGGCAAAACCTCGATGATCCATCACGACGGCAAAACGATCTTCACCGGGCTTTCGAACCCGTTCATCGCCACGCGCTATCATTCGCTTGTGGTTGAGCGCGAAACCCTGCCCGAATGCCTCGAAATATCGGCATGGACTTCCGACGGCGAGATAATGGGGCTTCGACACAAGGAATTCGCGGTCGAGGGCGTGCAGTTCCATCCGGAGTCGATTCTCACGGTCGAGGGCAAAAAACTGCTCGACAACTTTCTTCGCGGGGTGAAATGATGATACGGGAAGCCATCTCGATGGTGACGCAGAACATCGATCTTTCCGAGACGGAAATGATCGCCACAATGGACGAGCTGATGGACGGCAAGCTTACCGACGCCCAGATAGGCGCGTTTCTGACCGGCCTTCGCATGAAGGGCGAAACGGTTGGTGAAATCTCCGGGGGGGCGCGCGTGATGCGCGAGAAGGCAACAACCATCATCGCGCCTGCCGGAACGGTTGACACCTGCGGCACGGGCGGCGACATGTCGCACACGTTCAATATTTCTACAACAGCAGGATTCGTGGTTGCGGCTGCCGGCGCGCCTGTGGCCAAGCACGGCAACCGCTCTGTTTCAAGCAGATCGGGCAGCGCCGACGTGCTTGAGGCGCTAGGCGTGAAGATCGATCTCATGCCCAAAAAGGTGGAGGAATGCCTTGCGAAAACCGGGTTCGGGTTTCTGTTTGCGCCGCTTTTTCATCCGGCCATGAAATTCGCCATCGGGCCAAGGCGCGAAATCGGCATCCGCACCATTTTCAACGTGCTTGGGCCGCTCACCAATCCGGCTGGGGCGAAGATGCAGCTTATCGGCGTGTTTTCCGACAGGCTGACCGAACCGCTTGCAAGCGCGCTTGGAAACCTCGGCGCATCGCACGCGATGGTTGTTCACGGCGAGGACGGCCTCGACGAGATAACCGTGACCGACAAGACGCGCGTATCGGAATGGCGCGCCGGAAGCGTTACGACATGGACGCTGAACCCCATCGACTACGGCATTCCGCTTGCTAGAAGCGAAGACCTAACCGGCGGCGACGCTCAGGAAAACGCCGATATTACCATTTCGATTCTTGGCGGCGAGGCCGGCCCGAAGCGCAACATCGTTGTGCTGAACGCAGCAGCAGCGCTTTATGTTTCCGGCAAGGCCGCATCCATTCAGGTGGGCGTGAGAATGGCTGAAGCGGCCATAGATTCGGGCGCGGCGCTTCGGAAGCTGAACGAGGTTCGCGCCGTAACGAACGCCTAAGCTCATGATTTTAGACAGGATAATTGCCAGGAAGCGCGAATCGCTTGCGGCAGCCAAAAGCAACGCGCCGCTTGCCGAGTTGCGGGCCGTTATTGCGGGAATGCCGCCCGCCCGCCCGTTTTCGGCGGCGCTTGCACGAACGCCAAACTCGCTTGCGCTTATCGCCGAGCTGAAAAAAGCCTCGCCATCGAAGGGGCTTATACGCGCCGACTTCGATCCGGCTAAATTCGCCGCGATTTACCAACATCACGGCGCGGCCTGCATCTCGGTGCTCACGGAAGAGGATTTTTTTCAGGGCGCGCTCGAAAACCTTTCAATAGCCAGAAGGTCATGCGATCTGCCGCTTCTGCGGAAGGATTTCATATTCGATCCGTATCAGATATACGAGGCGAGGGCGAACAATGCTGACGCCGTGCTTTTAATCGTTGCCGCGCTCGAAAGAAGCCTGCTTGAAGACCTGATTGGGCTTGCGGCTGAAACCGGCCTCGAAACGCTGGTTGAAGCGCATGACGCAAAGGAACTTGACACCGCGCTTTCCGTCGGCGCGCGGCTTGTGGGCATTAACAACCGGAATCTAAAAACCCTGGGAATCGATCTCGAAACCACCATCCGCCTTCTGCCGGACATTCCGGAAGACCGCGTTGTTGTGGCCGAAAGCGGCATTGGCTCGCGGGCCGACGTGGAGCGTCTGCTTGCCACTCGAACCGCTGCGATGCTGGTTGGAACATCGATAGTGAAAACTCCGAACCCCGGCGACAAGATCGACGAATTACTTGGAAAAAATTTACCGGTAAAACAAGGAGGCGAAGCGTGAAGCCTGATGATAAGATAAGGGAAGCCCTTGCGCGGCTTCCGGTGATCTGACAATGGTACGGGTAAAAATCTGCGGCATAACAAATGTTGACGACGCGCTCGAAGCGATCAGGCTTGGAGCCGACGCGCTCGGCTTCGTCTTCTATGCGGGGAGCCCGCGCCACGTCACGCCAGAAGAGGTTCTTGCGATAACGAAAAAGCTGCCGCCCCTCGTCACCCTGGTTGGCGTTTTTGTAAACGAGCCCATAACGGTTGTGCATGGCGTTGCCGAACGCTGCGGACTTGATGTCGTTCAGCTTCATGGCGACGAAACGCCTGAACATTGCGACCTGATGAATCTGCGCGTGATAAAGGCGTTTCGCGTGCGCGACTGGAACAGCCTCGACCCGATAATGAATTACCGCGTCTCGGCTGTGCTGCTGGACTCGTACACGGAAAACGAATACGGCGGAAGCGGAAAGCGTTTCAACTGGGATATCGCAAGTGAAGCGGCAAGGATGCGTCCGGTCATCCTGTCTGGCGGGCTTACTGCCGAAAACGTGGCCGAGGCAGCATCGATGGTTCAGCCGTACGCCGTGGACGTGAGCACCGGCGTTGAAATGCCCGGCAACAAGCGAAGGAAGGACTCGCATAAAATGAAGGCTTTTATAGATAATCTTCGATCGATCCATCTTGCGCCAAGGCGGGAAGGCGGGTCGTCGTAATGCGGCTACCAGATTCCAAAGGCCATTTCGGCGTTTACGGGGGCCGTTACGTGCCGGAAACCCTCATGCCCGCGCTAATCGAGCTTGAGGAATTCTATCTGCGCTTGAAGGGCGACAAGTCTTTCAAGGCCGAGATGGATTCCCTGTTCGCCAATTACGTCGGACGCCCCACTCCGCTCTATTTCGCCTCGCGGCTCACGAAAGAGCTTGGCGGCGCGAAGATATACCTGAAACGCGAAGACCTCTGCCACACCGGCGCACACAAGATTAACAACGCGCTGGCTCAGGCCGTGATGGCGAGGCGCATGGGCAAAAGGCGACTGATCGCCGAGACCGGCGCCGGCCAGCACGGCGTGGCGACAGCCACCGGCGCGGCGGTCTGCGGTCTTTCGTGCGATGTTTACATGGGCTCCGACGACGTTAAAAGGCAGGCGCTGAACGTCTTCCGCATGAAGCTGCTTGGCGCGCGGGTTATCGAGGTGAGCATCGGAAGCCGCACGCTGAAAGACGCGATCAACGAGGCCCTGCGCGACTGGACGGCAAACGTGCGAGACACGCATTATGTGCTCGGCACGGCCTTCGGCCCGCATCCGTATCCGGCGATGGTGCGCGATTTCCAGTCGATAATCGGGCGCGAGGCGAAGAAGCAGATCCTCAAGGCCGAAAACAGGCTGCCCGACCTGTTAATAGCCTGCGTGGGCGGCGGAAGCAATTCCATCGGGCTTTTTCACGCCTTCCTCGAAGAGCATTCTGTTGGGATGATCGGCGTTGAGGCTGGCGGATCGGGCATCGAAACCGGGCGTCACGCGGCGCGGTTTGCAGGCGGCTCGCTTGGCGTGTTGCAGGGCGCGAAGAGCTATCTGCTTCAGAGCGATGACGGAAACGTGCTGGACACCCATTCGGTGTCCGCCGGGCTCGACTACGCATCCGTCGGCCCGGAACATGCGTATCTGCGCGATTCGGGCCGGATAGAATACACATGGGCGGTTGACAGCGAAGCGCTGGAGGCCTTCGGGCTTCTAGCCCGCACCGAGGGAATCATTCCCGCGCTGGAATCGGCCCATGCCGTGGCCGAGGCCGTGAAACGCGCTCCGGCAATGGGCAAAAACGAGATCATGATCGTGAACCTGTCGGGCCGGGGCGACAAGGACGTTCAGCAGGTTGCGGAGATGGAGATAACACCATGAGCAGAATCGGCGCGAAATTCGACGAACTGAGGGCGAAAAACGAAAAGCCGCTGATTGCCTACATCATGGCCGGCGATCCGTCGCTGGAAGACACCGGGCGGCTGGTGCTTGAGCTTGAGGCGTCCGGCGCGGACATCATCGAGCTTGGGGTTCCGTTTAGTGATCCGATGGCAGACGGCCCGGTCATCCAGCGCGCCGCCGAACGCGCGCTCGTGCGCGGCGTGACCCTTCATTCAGTAATTGCTCTGGTTAAAAAGCTTCGCGAGAAAACATCCATTCCGCTAATTTTGATGACCTACTACAACCCGGTTCTCAAATACGGTGAGGACGGATTCGCGGCGGACGCGGCGGAGGCCGGGGTTGACGGCATCATCGTGCCTGACCTGATAGCAGACGAGGCCGACTCGCTGATTGCGGCATGTCGGCCCAAAGGGATCGACACGATTTTCCTGCTTGCGCCCACCAGCACGCCCGAACGCGTGGAGATCGTGGCCAAGGCCTCGCGCGGGTTCCTCTACTACGTCACGATCACCGGCATCACAGGCTCCGCTCTTGTGACCGAGATGGGGATGCGGGAACGCATACGCGAGATAGGCGCAATCGCGGGCCTGCCGGTTGCGCTCGGCTTCGGCATCGCAACGCCGGACGACGCGGCGTGGGCCGCATCCGTTTCGGACGGCGTGATAGTTGGAAGCGCCATAGTCAAGAAAATAGCGGCGAATGACGATATGAAATCGTTCGTCAGTTCGCTGAAGGAGGCCATGCGCCAGCCGCAATGAAGATAACCGTTCTCGGATGCTCCGGCGCGGAGCTTCCGGGCCATAACCCGCCCGGCTTTTTAATCGGAGACGATCTGCTCCTGGACGCGGGCGCGGTCACGTCGGTGCTTCCGGAGGAAGCGCAGCGGCATCTTCGCCACATCTTCATCACGCACGGCCATCTCGATCACATCCGCTCCATTCCGGCCCTCGCCGACAACATTATCCTGCGCCGTGGCTGGAACGGCGTGAAGCTATACGGCATCAAGCCGGTGCTCGACACCATCCGCGACCATCTTTTAAACGATCATGTCTGGCCGGATTTCACCAACATTCCCAACTCCGACAATCCGGTGATGACCTACGCCGAGATCGAGACCGGGCAATGGATTACGCTAAACGGCCTGAAAATAATGGCGATTCCGGTAAATCATTCGGTTCCGGCAACCGGCTATCTTGTCGATTTCGGCGGGCGCATCCTGCTCTACACCGGCGACACAGGCCCGACCGACGAAATCTGGCGCGCGGTTGAGCGTGTGCATACGGTTATCGTCGAGGTGTCGTTTCCCGAACGCATGACCGCCATGGCGCTTAAAACCGGCCACATGTCGCCGTCGCTCATGAAGGCAGACCTCGCAAAGCTGAAACACCCGCCTGAGCGCGTGCTTATCACACACCTGAAGCCGCAGACATCCGACGAAATCATCCCCGAAATCGAGGCGCTCGGCATTCCGGGGCTAACGATTCTCAAGGACGGCGACGTTTACGGGATGTAGGGCGGGGTTGAAACCCTCCCCTGCGTCCTGACGACATTCACCCGCGCATTTCTACCGCCAAATAATGTAAATTTACGGTCATGGCCTGGTTTAAAAAAGAGAAGATACCCGACAAGAAGGTAAAGATTCCGGAGGGAATCTGGATAAAGTGCGACGCCTGCCGCGAGATCGTTTACCGGCAGGAGGTCGAGCGCAATCTGATGGTCTGCCCCAAGTGCAACTACCATTTCCGCATATCGGCGCTTGAGAGAATCGCGCTTCTGTTCGACAACTTCGAGGAGATGAACGCCGATCTTTCGCCGGGCGATCCGCTTGAATTCACCGACACCATGCCCTACGCCGAGCGCGTGCGCAAGCAGCAGGAAAAGACAGGGCTGACCGAAGGCATAATCACGGGAACCGGCGAGATAAGCGGCGTTGCGGCTGCGGGCGCGGTGATGGACTTCGGCTTTCTGGGCGGAAGCATGGGAACTGTGGTTGGCGAGAAGATCGTCCGGGCTGTTGAGGCGGCGATAGAACGCGGGCTGCCTTTCGTAACCGTCACGTCGTCGGGCGGCGCGCGAATGCAGGAAGGCATATTGTCGCTGATGCAGATGGCGCGCACCTCGGCGGCCATCGCCATGCTGGGCGAAAAGAAGCTGCCGTTCATATCGGTGCTCACCGATCCGACATTCGGCGGAGTGACCGCAAGCTTTGCGATGCTTGGAGACGTGATAATAGCCGAGCCCAAAAGCCTGATCGGATTCGCCGGGCCGCGCGTGATCGAGCAAACGATCAACCAGCAGCTTCCGGAGGGTTTTCAGCGCGCCGAGTTTCTGCTCAGGCACGGCATGATCGACATGGTTGTCGAGCGGAAAAAGCTCAAATCCACAATCGCGGACATTCTGACGCTTCTGTAATGCCTTCCACCATGAATCACGATCCCGAATACGAGCAGATTATCAGGTGGCTGTTTGGCTTGCAGGGCGTGGGCATGAAGTTCGGCCTCGACAACATACGCGCTATGCTGGAAGCAGCCGGAAATCCGCAAAAATCATTTCGCGCCGTTCATGTGGGCGGAACAAACGGCAAGGGCTCCACAAGCGCGATGACAGCCGCCGTGCTTGCAGCCGCCGGATTCAAGACCGGCCTCTTCACCTCTCCGCATCTCATAGATTTCACCGAGCGTATCAGGGTAAACGGCGCGATGATCCCGGAACGCGACGTAATACGGCTTGCCAAGCATTTCCGGGCGATAGCGGCGCAACGCGCCATAAACGTTACGTTTTTCGAGGTGACAACAGCCATTGCGTTTGAGTATTTTCGCGAGCATGGCGCGCAGTGGGCGGTGATCGAGGTGGGGCTTGGCGGCAGGCTTGACTCCACAAACGTGATAATGCCGGAGGTTTCGGCCATTACCAATGTGGCGTTCGACCATGAGGCGTACCTTGGAGACACAATCGAGAAGATAGCCGGCGAGAAGGCCGGCATCATCAAGCATGGCGTTCCTGTGATAACCGCGGCAAAGGGCGCCGCGCTCGATGTGATACGAGGCATGGCGGCTGAGGCCGGCTCGCCTATATACGTTTTCGGAGAGGATTTCCGCGTTGAAAACGTAACGCTTGATGAAGCCGGCATCGCGCTCGACTATCTCGGCTTGCGGAAGGACTGCAATAGAATATCGTCATCGCTTGCCGGACGTTATCAGGCCGGAAATATCGCCGTGGCGCTTGCCGTTTGCGAAACATTGATTTCGTCGGGCGTTTCCATCACGGAAGAGCACGTCCGAACCGGGCTTAAGGTCAATTGGCCCGGAAGGTTCGAGACAGTCGCCGGGCATCCGGCGATAATACTGGATGCTGCGCATAATCCGGCAGCCGCGCGCGCGCTTGCGGAAACCATTGCCGAGCGATTCGGAACCGGAAACGTGATCGCCATACTTGGCGTCATGAAAGACAAGAACATCGAAGAGGTGATCGCGCCGATAGCAGCCGTGTCGCGCCGCGTGATCGTCACATCCCCAAAATACGCGCGCGCCGCATCGCCAACAGACATGTTGTCAATCGCCATGCGGCATTCGCCGTCGGCGCAGGCAGCGCCGTCGGTGGGCGAAGCTCTGGATGCGGCCCGCAGGATGGCCGGGCCGGACGGCGTTATCGTGGTCACCGGCTCGTTTTACACAACCGGCGAAGCGAAGGAACTGCTGGGCCATACCGGCACGCTCACAACCCTTCGGGAGTAACAGCCGTTGCCGCGCTCTCCCCTTGCGTTTCTAACTGCCGTGCTCGCCGTTATTGCGCTGGCAAGCGCGTCGGCGTTCGCCGAGACGCCGGGACTCAACCTCACAGCCGACCGTCTCGATTACGACACCGCCACTAACGAATTCACGGCTTCCGGACATGCGCGCCTGGAAGACCGCGACACAACGCTGGAAGCCGGCACAATCAGATATAACAGGCTGACAGGCTCCGTGGCTGCCGAAGGACAGGCGCATTACAGGGACAACTCGGTGGTGATCGAGGCCAACACGCTGAGCGTACACCTTGAAACCGGCGACGGCGCGGCCAAGGGCAATGTATCGATGTACTATATCGACGGAAACGCCAGAGTAACCGGTCAGGCGCTTGAGAAAAAGGGCGCCAACCATTTCATTCTGGAAGACGGCATGGTGACAACCTGCGACGGAGACAGCCCGGCATGGAGCCTTCGCACGGCGCGCACCGACCTGCGGCTTGGAACCGGCATAAGCTGCGAGCATGTGCGTTTCCGCGTGCGCGCACTTCCGGTTTTCTATATCCCATACTTCTGGGCTCCCGTGCTGCTTGAAAAGCAGAGCGGATTTCTTTTTCCCGAATTCGGTCACAGCAACACGCTGGGCAGCATCTTCAAGCTTCGCTACTACTGGATGATCGGCGTGAACCGTGACGCCACGATCGAGGCCGATTACTTTTCACGGCGCGGCTTCGGGAAGGGGCTCGAATACCGTTACCTGGAATCGCCCGGCACAGGCGGAGAGTTCCGGCTCTATCACATTCGCGATGACGAGGATGGCAGGCAGTCCATACGCGCAAACCTGCACCACGATCAGTCGGTCTCGGACAGAACAAAGGCGTTCATCGACATAAACGCGGTTTCCGGCGGCAAGTTCAACCGCGACTTCGCGCCCGGACGTGACGAACGCATTCAGCGGTTCAACGAAAGCATTGTCCATATCGGCAGGCAGGGAAACGCGCTTCATCTCTTCGCAACCGGCAGGGCGATACAGAACATGGACGGCTCATCCGGCAGCGCTCCGCAATCGGCGCTGGCAGGTCTCAATATCTTTCGTCCGGTTTTTTACAACAGCGCAGTTCCCGCATATTTCAGATTCGATGCCTCGGCTGGTCATTTTGAACGCGAGGTGGACGCGGCTGGAACAAGGTTTCACGCCGCGCCAACGCTCTTCGGCGCGTTCCGCCTGCCGTTTGCCACGTTCAATCCGCTCATTGCATACGAAAAATCATGGTACGACCTGCGGGATTTTGAGGACGCAGGGCCTGAATTCGGCGCAATGACATTGCAGGGAGTTCTTTCGACCCGCTTGTCCCGCGACTTCGGCGGCATCAGCCATACGGTTGAACCCGGCATAACCCACAGATACGTGAAAACCGACGGAGACAGCGTGCCGTCATTCACCATGTCGGATACTCTCACCGATGAGAACGTGACCACACTCAGCCTGATAAACAGCTTTTCGGGCGAATCAGGCGAAATGATCCGGATCACGCTTTCAGACGGTTACGATCATCTGAACGAAAATCGGCCCTGGACGGATGCGGCAGCCACCATCATTCTGCGCGGCCCGCTGACGCTCACATCGACCGCTGCTTACAACGTGTACGACAATCACTTTGCCTCGGCCAAATCGGACATGAGCTACAACGGCGATTCCGCCCGGTTTTCCGTCGGCCACAGCTATGAGCGTGACAAGGCCGACACATTCACGATGGAAGCGGCATACAAGCCTGTCAGAACGCTGGAGCTCTCGACAGAGCTTTGGTACGACCTGTCTGGCGCCGGGCTTCGGGAGCTGGACGCCCGCGCAGCCTGGTTCGGCCCATGCTGGGGAATGAGCGTCACCTACACGCAACGCCCTGACGAGCAGAAGCTTATGGCCGGAGTCACGCTGAAGGGGCTGGGCGAATAACCCATGTCTGGCCGTGCAATCCGGATCATCATCGCCGCGCTTCTCATCGGCTCAGGCGCTCTTGCCGAATCTCCATCCGCACCTGCAAGCGGCGGCGTTTCAATTGGCCAGAGGATAGCGGATTACGCCGAGACATTCATCGGCAGGCCTTACGACACCGATCCGCTTGGCGAGTATGTGCGCCGCGAGGTTGTTGTGGCGGACGAGCGGGTTGACTGCATGTACCTGACATTTCGCGCAATCGAGCTTGCGCTTTCGAGCTCGCCGGAAGAGGCTGTCGAAAAGGCGCTGGAGCTGCGGTTTCCGGGCAGGGGCAGGATGGAAAACGGGAGAATTGTGAATTACGACGAGCGGTTTCAGTATGGAGAAGACATGATCGACAGCGGCAAGTTTGGACGCGAGATCACGGCGAAACTTGGGCCGACAACAGCCATTGCCGGATCGCGAGGACGCGGATCGGTACGCATTCTGGATCGTGCAACCGCGATAGCTGCCGTCCCCGCCCTTTCGAGCGGGGATATAATCTATTTCATCAAGGATCCGGCGAAACGCGTTGTGGGCGAAATCGTCGGACATATCGGATTTGTCTCAAGGGAAACGACATTGAAACCCGCCGGAACCGTTTACCTGATACATGCAGGCGGACGGAAAAAAAGCGGCGGTTCCGTTAAAAAGGTTTCCCTCGAAGACTACCTGACAAACATGCAATTTATCGGCATCCGGATCACCCGCTTCGAACAGGCAGCGGCGTCCTTGTTGATGCGGCGAGATTGAACCCTTATCCGCGCTTCCTTCTTGAAACGCGCGTCTTCCTCAGAAGCTTCTTGTGCTTGTGCTTCGACATCTTCTTCTTGCGCCACTTCTTAACGTTACCCAAAAATTGTCACCTCCTTGCTGTAGCAAAGCTGAAAGCTTACCGATTCGGAACGCTTATGTCAATTGCATATGAATTTCATCCCGACAAAAAGCCCCCGCCTTGGCGGGGGGGCTTTTTGATGAAAATAAAGAATTGGATGCCGTTAAGCCCACTTATTCCAATTTCGAATCGACAGTTCCATAACTCCCCCCAAGCCCCCCTCAATGAGTGGGGTGGCGAAAAGCCGGGGGGAGCCGAAAACATGGCCGAACACACAGACACAGGTTGTCCGAATGATTTAAAAATGGAATTACGGGCAGGGAACTACCATCACCTTGCACTTTGCATGGCCGATAACGCGCGACGTAACGCTGCCCATCATCAGCCGTTTCAGGCCGGTGCGTCCGTGGCTTCCCATGATTATCATGTCGGCCTTGATGCGCGCCGCCTCGTCGATAATCATCCTGTACGGCTCATCGCCGCGATGGGCGACGGTTTCGCACCTGACGCCCTCTTTCCGGGCAAACTCCTTGATGCCTTCGAGATGCTCTCTCACCTCGTTTTCGGTCTTTTCGACAAGCTGCGGAGCAAGGGCTTCGAACTCCTCGTTCACCTCCACAACCGAAATGGAATAAAGCATGCCGCCGCATACCTTAGCGATGTTTATCGCCTCCTCCACCGCGGCAGCCGAGCACGACGAATGATCGGTTGCAAGAAGAATCCTTTCAAAACCCAGACGCGGACAAGATGTTTCGCTCATGATCAATGCCCTCCACTCTTCAGAACGCCGGACGCGGCAAGCGTAAGCACAAGTATTTCAATCGCTGCTATAACCGCGTAAACCTTGTCCTTCTTCTTGAGAAATATCGGAATTATCGGAATGTAGCAGATGATTGTTACCCCGGCAAGCAGCGCAATGCCAAGAAAGTTCAGAATGTCGCCCTTGCCCAGCATTCCGAGCCACGCCCAGCCCGGATGAATGCCGGTTGCGTGAAGATAGTCCTTCACCGGCATTGCCCAGTATTTCGGCAGATCGTTCACCGGTATGTGCGGCGCAAGCGCGCCGGTGAGATATACAATAAATGTAACGGTTATAAGCAGCAGCCCCGCCTTCATGCCGAAGTCCAGGATTTTGGCATACACGAGTTGCTCTTCCGTGGCCTTGTTACCTTTTCCCATGACTAAAAATATCCTCCCTTCACCTAGTTCCAGATCTTGAGGCCCTTAAGCAGAGCCCTCGATCCGGCAAACAACAGCATGACAATAACGATGTAACGAACGGCAGCCGGTTTGGTCTTGGCCAGAATCCTGACGCCGACTATCGAACCCAGCATGATGCCGATGATCGACGGCACGACCATCATCGGCAGCACCGCGCCGTTGTTGACGTAAATCCAGGCCGCGGATGTATCAGTGATCGAAAGCAGAAACTTGCTGGTTGCAACCGACACCTTCAGCGGCGCGCCCATCATGAGATTCAACACCGGAACATTCGCCCATCCCGCTCCGAGGCCGAACATGCCGGCCATTACGCCTATCAAAACGAAAGTGGCGAGGCCCTGCGGCGTGCGGTGTATCTTCCATGCAACATCCTGCCCGGAAGACGCCTCGTGGTAAATGCCATGAATCTGGAGCGCGGATGAAAGCGCGTCCGCCTTCGGAACTTCGGGATACTCCGATTTCTTTGCCATCAGCATGATCGCAACGATTCCAAGAATCGTCGCTCCAAGCGAGATCTGCACAACATTGGTGGGAAGCGCAAGACCGATCATCGCGCCAACTATGGCGCAGGCAGATGCGATGAGCGCAACCGGAAGGGCAAGCCGAAGATCGGCCATGCCTTTTTTAAGCAGTCCGGGGCCGGCGGCCAACGCGCCCGAAAGCGCAACCAGAAGGCCCGCGCCCCTGACAAAGTCGAGATGAAACGGGAAAAAACCGCCGACGATAGGAACAAACAGCACGCCGCCGCCCACGCCGCCCAGAACCGCAACGATTCCCATCACGAAGCAGACAACAAACAGTATGGCGGGCCATGCCCACCACGGAAGCGATGACTCCGGCACAACCGACTGCGGAGCCGTTGCCTCGCCGCCGCCCGATGCAAACACCGTGACTGCCGCGAACAGCACCATCAGCACCACAACCGCAAACGCCGCAGCTTTCAATAACCGATTTGACATGATCTCAATTCCGTCCTCCTTTAGAGTTATATTGATTTTTGCTGGAGGATCCGGCTAAAGCGGATCCTGAAGCCCATCGCGGCAACCCGTCTGTCCCGCCGCGAGGATTATGTAACTAATTGCAACGCATGTCTTGAAAAAAGCAACATCCGGATATTAAAACAGGGGATTATGTCAAGTCAATGGTTTGACGACTGATAATGTTATAAAGACCGGAAAACATGTCGCCTGCGTCCCGCTAAAGATTTCCGCAGAAATGCTGATAATCTATAGAGCTAAGGAGCAATCAATGACAATCGGCAAAGACTTTTCCGTTGTGCTTGCAACCGCGCCGTCCGCCGAACAGGCTGAAAAGATCGCGCGCGCGGTTGTGGAAAGCCGTCTTGCGGCCTGCGTGAACATCGTTCCGGGCATACGCTCAATATACCGATGGAAGGGCGAGGTCTGCGATGACACCGAAATACTGCTGATAATCAAGACGCAGGCTGCACTGTTTGAGCAACTGTCGTCTGTGATTGGGGAAAATCACCCGTATGAAACGCCGGAGATCATCTCGCTTCCGATCAGCGCGGGATGGAAACCGTATCTGGCCTGGCTTGATGCCGAAACCGCGGTTCAGAATGAACAACCAAAACAATGAGTTGAAAGCCGCTGAAGCCGAAATAGCGCGCTTGCAAACAGAATGCGAGAATCTCCAGCAGCAGCTTGTGAAATCGCAACGCCTCGAATCCTTCGGCAATCTCACAGCCGGAATCGCGCACGATTTCAACAACCTGCTTGGCGGCATACTGGGCTACGCATCGTTTGCCAAAACCATGGTCGAGGACAACACGCGGCTTCTGAAGGCGATCACCGCAATCGAGGCCACGGCTCTCCGCGCCGGTTCGCTCACGCGCCAGCTTCTTGGAATGCTTCGCGGCGACAAGTACGAGGTGAAACCAGCCGAGGTGAACGAGATTGTGATGGAGGTTGTGCGGCTGCTTGGCCGCACGCTTGAGAAAAACATAGCAATCGAAACCGATCTTTACGAGGAACTTCCGATAATCGAAATCGACGAGGGCCAGATTCAGCAGGTGATTCTTAACATATGCGTAAACGCGCGAGACGCCATGCCCGACGGCGGCAGGCTGTCGATTAAAACCGGCTTCTTCGACATGGACGACGAGTTCTGCCGGAATCATCGCGGCTCGAAGCCGGGCAGGTATCTGGTCATCGCGATTGCCGACACCGGAACCGGCATGTCGGCTGAGACGATGGAAAAGATATTCGAGCCGTTTTTCACGACAAAATCGGCCAGCCGCGGAACCGGCCTGGGGCTTTCGATGGTCTGGTGCATCGTGAAAAATCACGGCGGCTATGTGGATGTGATAAGCGAAGCCGGCAAGGGCAGCACGTTTCACATCTATCTTCCTCGTCCCGGCATGTCTTCCGGAACGAAACAGATCGAAACGGTTGCGGAGATAAACAGGGAAGCGCGGCGCGGGCATGAAACCCTGTTTATCATCGATGACGAGAACATAATGCTCGAAATGCTGAAAAACGCGCTCAGCGATTACGGTTACCGCGTAATAGCCTATGCCGACGGCGAAGCCGGCACAAACCATTACCGCAAGCACCATCGCGAAATCGATATGGCGATCATAGACCTTATGATGCCCGGCATGAACGGCAAGGAGGCGGCGCGGATCATTCAGGGCGTCAATCCGGACGCGAAGATACTGCTCATCACCGGCTACGCGGTCGATGAGGTGATTCTGGAGGATATTCGCCCCAACATACGCGGATTGCTTCGGAAACCTTTCAAGATAGACGAACTCTGCGCTGAAATCAGGCGCATACTCGACGAGCCGTAGGTAGTGGTGTATACTTTTTTTGCCTGTTTTACAGCGGGTTCAAGGGATTTGACGCACATCAGACGCAATGCTGAAGCATCACGTTGACACCATAAAAAAACGAGGAGGTTTTCATGGCGATTAAACGTATTGGAGTAATCACAAGCGGCGGCGACTGCGGCGGACTTAACGCGGTTATCAAGGGCGCGGCGGGTATGGCGGCGGCAAACGGCATCGAAACCGTGGTGATACCGAACGGCTACGCCGGGCTTTACAATCTTGTCGAGTTCAACTCACTGGTCACGCTGAACGAAGCGCGCGCCGACCTGATCGACGCCAATCTTGCCGGATCGGAAGCCGGCCATTCCCGCGTGAAGATCAAGAAAATCAAGGACGAAAACAAGTATCAGCGCATCAAGGACGGCCTCACCAAACACGGAATCGACGCGCTCGTGATAAGCGGCGGCGACGACACCGGAAGCGTGATTGTGGATCTTGCCTCGCAGGGCATACCGTGCGTTCACGCGCCAAAAACGATGGATCTAGACCTTCAGCCATACAGCGTGGGCGGCGATTCCGCCGTGAACCGCACGGCCACGCTTGTAGCCGAGCTTAAAACCACCGCAAACAGCCACAACCGCGTGATGGTTTTCGAGGTTTTTGGCCGCTATGTGGGCCACACCGCGCTTCGCGGCGGAGTGGCGGCGGAGGCCGACGCCATTTTGATTCCGGAAATCCCGGTCGATTTCGACGCGCTCTACACGCACATGAAAAGGGTCTACTGCCGACGCGTGGAGACAAGCGACGTGAAGGCCGGAACCTACATCATTGTGGCGTCGGAGGGCATCAAGAGCGCCGAGGGCGAGCATATCACCGACGATTCGGCCGGCGTGGACGCATTCGGCCACAAAAAGCTGGCCGGAGCGGGCAAATACATCCGCACCGAACTTGAGGCCCGCATGAAAAAAGACCCGGAGATGAAGGAGTTCATGAAGCGCGTTGGCTCGTTCATCGAGGGCGTGCTTGAGCTTCCCGAAATCCGCGAGGTTCAGCCGGGCCACATCGTTCGATCGGGCCATTCATCGGCCATAGACGTGAACTTCGGCAAGCAGGCCGGAGCGGCGGCGGTTTCGCTTCTGATGGCCGGAATGAGCGGGGTTACGGTTGTGGACAACGAGGGCGGAAAGATTCGCTACATGAAAACTGCTGACGCGATCAAGCAGCGTTTCGTCGATCTGAACACCGTGGCTATGTATGAGACGCTAGGAATATGCTTTGGCCGCGCCCCGCAGGCGTACAGTCCGCAGATGTCCGAAGTCAGCGGCACGCCGGACAGGGCGATGTAGGGGCAACAACACAGGAAGGGCGGGGAGACCCCGCCCCTACGGTGTGATTTTGGAATTACCTGAACCTCTCCATCTCGCTGTAAACGCATCCGCAGTATTTTTGCCTGTACAGGCCCAGTTCCCGTGAAACGGACTGGGCCTTTTTAAATCCGGGGCGGAAGTCCTCGAAGTAAAATTCCACGTCATGAGCCTCAGCCGCGCTTCGCCCTATTTCGGCAATCAGCCCCTGATTCTGGTACGGGCTGATAAGCAGCGTTGTGGAAAACGCCTCGAAACCGCCCGCGGCTGCCGCCCGCGCCGTCTCGAACAGGCGCGACGCGTAGCAGTGGCGGCATCGCTCCTGCTCGCGCCCGGCAACGTTTCGCACGAAATCCACCAGGCCGTATTCGCCGCCGTATACGATATCCAGCCGCCAAAGCTCCTGAAGCTTTCTAACCGATTCCAGCCTCGCGGCGTATTCCTGAAACGGATGTATGTTCGGGTTGAACCAGAATCCGGTCGGGTTTTCGCCGTGCGCGCGAAGTTCAGTAACCGGATAAATGGCGCAGTTCGAGCAGCAGATGTGAAGAAGAAGGTTCATGGCGGTGTTTTGCCAATGCGTTTCACGACGCTACCAGTCCGGCTGGAGCCGTCACGTTTTTCGAGCTTGAACGATTCAGCCTTCGGTTGAACTCGTAAAGCTCGCTCAAGCGCCGCATAAGGGCGCTAATCGTCAGTTGCTTCGAGTTTTTCAATGTTTTCCTAAAACAACCCGCACGGCCTCGCGTCGGCTATTCCGAAAAACGCATACGCCGCAGGCGTAGCCACGCGCCCGCGCGGGGTGCGCTCAAGAAAGCCCTCCTGCATCAGGTACGGCTCGTAAACGTCTTCGATGGTGTCGCGCTCCTCGCGAAGCGACGCGGCCAGCGTTTCCAGGCCCACCGGCCCGCCGCCGAACTTGTTGATGATCGCAAGCAGAAGGTTTCTGTCCATGTCGTCAAATCCGCGCTCATCCACCCGCATGGCGGAAAGGGCGATATTGGCGATGGCGGCGTCAATCACGCCGCTGCCCTTAACCTGTGCGAAGTCGCGGACGCGCCGAAGCAGGCGGTTGGCTATGCGCGGCGTGCCTCGCGAGCGCCGGGCGATTTCGGACGCGCCGTCATCGGTGATCGGTATGCAATGTATTCCGGCGGCCCGGCGCACGATTATCTCAAGCTCGGCGGGCGCATAGAATTGCAGGCGGTCAACCACGCCGAAGCGGTCGCGAAGCGGCGAGGTGAGAAGTCCGGTGCGCGTGGTTGCGCCCACAAGCGTGAACTTGGGCAGATCGAGCTTTACGGTTCGCGCCGACGGCCCCTGCCCGATCACGATGTCGAGCTTGTAATCCTCCATCGCCGGATAGAGCACCTCTTCCACTATGCGCGGAAGCCGGTGAATCTCGTCGATGAAAAGTATCTCGCGCTCTTCAAGATTGGTGAGAATCGCAGCCAGATCGCCCGGACGCTCGATTACCGGCCCGGAAGTCGCCCTGATTCCCACGCCAAGCTCATGCGCCAGAATTGTGGAAAGCGTGGTTTTGCCAAGCCCCGGCGGGCCGCAGAAAAGAACGTGGTCGAGCGCCTCGGCCCGCTTTCTGGCGGCCTGGATGAACACGCGCAGATTGTCCTTCAGCGCCTGCTGGCCAACGAAATCGTCCAGCGCGGACGGCCTGATTCCGGCCTCCACAGCCGCGTCTTCCGGCGTCTGTTCCTCTTTTATGCGGTTTTCGGTCATGCCGGTTATTGTACGCGCGCGGCAAGGCTATTGACAACGGCCAGCGTATTGAACCATCCTTTGTCGATATGAGCAGCGAAATCGTAATCAATTCAACCAGCTACGAAACCCGCGTGGCGCTTCTTGAAAACGGGCAGGCGGCGGAACTCTACATCGAGCGCAAGCGCGATTCATCTCTGGTGGGCAACATCTACAAGGGCCGGGTTGCGCGGATACTTCCGGGAATGCAATCGGCATTCATCGACATCGGCCTCGACAAGGCGGCGTTTCTCTATGTGTCCGATGTGGCAGCCGGACACGACGACTATGCCGGCATAATCGACGAAAGTTCCGACGATATACGCCCCGGCGGCGAACACCGCCCCATCGAGGAGATATTGCAGGAAGGCCAGGACGTGATGGTGCAGGTTGCCAAAGACCCGATCGGCACGAAGGGTGCGCGCGTAACCACATACTGCACGCTGCCGGGCCGATACCTCGTGCTTATGCCAGACGTGGAGCATGTGGGCGTGTCGCGCAGACTGACCGACGACGCCGAGCGCGACCGTCTACGGGCGATTGCGCTGAAGCTTAAAACGCCGGGCTACGGCTATATCGTGCGCACGGTGAGCGAGGGCTGTTCGGAAGACGAGCTGGCCGGGGACATGGAGTTTCTTAAACTCCTGTGGGAAAACGTTATCAAGAAAAACGAGCGGGTATCGGCTCCGCAGATGCTCTACAGCGACCTCGATCTGGCGTTCCGGAGCATCCGCGACCTTCTAAGCCACGAGGTTGAACGCCTCGTTGTCGATTCAGCAGGCGAGTATAACCGGCTGCTCGATTTCGTCAGGTCTTATTTTCCGAAGCTCGAAACCCGTATCGAGATGTACGAAAACGACGAGCCGATATTCGACGCCTTCGGAATCGAGCTGGACATCTCCCGCGCTCTGGGGCGCAAGGTCTGGCTGAAATCGGGCGGCTACATCGTGATCGACCAGACCGAGGCGCTCACTACCGTTGACGTCAACACCGGCAAGTATGTGGGCAAGGAGACGCTCGAAGACACCATCCTTAAAACCAACCTCGAAGCGGTGAAGGAAATCGCCTACCAGATTCGCCTGCGGAACCTTGGCGGAATAATAATCATCGACTTCATCGACATGGAGAAGGAAGAAAACCGGCAGAAACTCTTCTCCGCGTTCCGCGAGGCGATGTCACGCGACCGCGCCAAGAACATGATCCTGAACGTATCGGAACTTGGGCTTGTGCAGATGACCCGCAAACGCGTGCGCGAAAGCCTGGAGCGCGTGCTATGCGAGCCGTGCCCGTACTGCGAGGCCAAGGGCGTGGTGAAATCAACGGTTTCGGTATGCTACGAGATTCTTCGCAAACTCCGCCGCATGGGGCCGTCGATGGCAGGCGCGCGGCTTGTTGTCATGGCGCATCCGTCGGTGATCGATCTTCTGTACGACGAGGAGCACGGCGGCCTGGAGGAGATAGAGCACCGCTACCGGCTGCACGTCACGCTGAAATCAGACCCGTCGAACCATCAGGAGCATTTCGAGATTCGGCAGATGCACTGAAGGGGCGGCGACAAGGCGGCGTTCGCAAAGGGATTGAAGCGCTGATTTGATGCGTCTGTCAGCACGGTTCCTGCTCAATCTACAATCGCGCTATGCCGTAATCTGATCGAAGCTTCTTTTGCCACCGGTTGCCGAAAATGCGTGGTAGATGGGGATGAATGCGATGTTCTGGTCGGGAAGCGCGGAATGGGGGCGGCTGGAAAAAACCATTCCGCCGCCGCTGCCCGCGTATGAGTTCAGAAACATATGCAGGCTTTTCAAGCTGCCGGACGCGCCGCTTTTCACCTCAACCGGATGGATCCTGCCGTCGATTACCGCCAGATAATCCACCTCGGCTGAACTGCTTTTGGCCTGCCTGTCCCAGTAATGAAGCTCGCCGCCTTGTGATACCAGCATCTCCTGCCCCACGAACTGTTCGGCCATCGCCCCGCGAAAGATGTTCAACAGGTCTGATCTGGAATATTCCATATCCACCGGCATACCAGACAGATAGCGCAACAGCCCTATGTCCACCATGATCGATTTGAATATTCCCTGAGACGCGGTTGCGCCAAGCGGCAGTCCGGCGGGATTTGCGGATGGAATCTTGCGGACGATGCTTGCGAGGCAGAGCAGTTCGAACGCCTTCTTGATTGTCGGGCTCGAAAAACCTTCGGCAAGCCGCGAGTATTTGATCTGCTGCCCCACGCCCTGCGCCACGGAGGTTAACACGCTGTTCAGGCAGTGCTTGTCTACAATGGGCCTGTATTTGGCGAAATCCAGCCGGTATGTCTCCACTATTTCCGCCTGAACCTCGAACGCCTCCCGCATCGAGCCGGTTTCCGCGTATGCCCTAACGCTTTCCGGCATCCCGCCGATGAAAAAATACTTCCTGACCTCGTCGCACAGGAAATCATGCACGGTCTGTGACACGCCTTCCGGCTTGCCCAGAACAACGGCGGCTGCCTCGTGGTTGCCGGAAGCCTCCAGATATTCGGCGAAACTGAGCGGAAAAAGCTGCAAGAACTGCACCCTTCCAACCGGAAACGATATGTCTTTCAGTGCGAACTCAAGAAGGGAACCCGCCGCAGCCACATGAAGTTCGGGCAGTTCCTCATGGAAATAGCGAAGCGCGGTTATGGCGCGCGGACACGTCTGTATCTCGTCGATGAACAACAGGGTTTTGCCGGGAACGATCTTCTGGTTCAGCACAATTTCGAGATCGGCGCGGATTTTTGCCGCGCTCAGGTCGCCTTCGAATATCTTGTGCCACGACGGATTTTTTTCCAGATCGGCGATGGCGAAGTTGTCAAATTCCTTCCTTCCGAACTCCTTCAGCGAATAAGTCTTGCCAACCTGCCGCGCTCCGCGAAGGATCAGAGGCTTGCGCCGCGCGCTTTCCTTCCACTGCCTGAGATCGCTATCAATAAACCGTCGCATGATATTCCGCCTCGTAATTTTAAAAACACAAGGCTATTATATGCGTATCAGTTTAATTTGGAAAGGTTGTTTCAATTGAGCATCAAGGAATTAACTACCCCGCCATTATCAATTCCAGCTTCTCTTTTGTAACTGACGGGAGTCGAACAGGAGAGAGGAAATCTGTCGGATACAAATTGTACCAAACAATATTGACGAGGAGCAATGGAATCAAATTTTAAAAGCATTGGCCTTTGCCATCTAGACATCAATCCACAAGCAACCCCGCGCCAACGTCGTGCCATGCGTTTTCCGCCTCAATTCCAATCGGCACGCCGAACTTGACCACTATATCACCAAGTGGTACATTTAGTCTGCATGATCTATAAAACCCGACATTTTGGCCGTTGGGCGCGGAAAGTTTCCTTGTCTGATGAAACCTTGTGCCGGGCGGTTGCAGAAATACGCCAAGGCTTGGTGGATGCCAACCTTGGCGGCGGAATCATCAAGAAACGTGTTGCCTTGCCCGGACACGGCAAGCGCGGCAGCGCTCGAACCTTGCTGGCACAAACAGAAACGACAGATGGATTTTCATATTCGGTTTTGAAAAGAATGAGCGGGCAAGCGTCTCGCAGAACGAATTGGAGGCATTGAAGCTATTGGCCGATGACCTGTTGGCGCTGACTGACGCTCAGATTTCCGACGCAGTCGGGAAGGGTTTAATTCTGGAGGTAGCGCATGAAACATAAAAGTCATCTTTTGGAAGCCGTGCATGAGACAGCGCAGGATCTACAAAAATGCGGCTTCATCGATAAACGCGCGCTGAATCGCTATGACGCCTTGTGCCTGGAGCCGGTTCCGTCGTATTCACCGGAACAGATCCGCACCTTGCGAGACCGTTACCGCATCAGCCAGGCGGTATTGGCCGCCATCCTCAACATCAGTCTTTCGACAATCCAGAAATGGGAGATTGGCGAGAAGCATCCCGGCGGCCCGTCCTTGAAGCTATTGAGCATCCTTGATCGCAAAGGGATTGAAGCGCTGATTTGATGCGGCAGGCAGCAAGCTGGATGAGCGTCTTGCGAAGGACGTGCGGGGTTTAACGCTGCAAACAGCCTTGTAGTTTTAAAACACAAGGCTGTTATATGCGTAGCGGTTTAATTCGGAAAGGCTGTTTGCCCTCCTACCCCCGCTTGTCTATCCCCACATAATCCGTCGTTGTCGGGCCGGTGTAAACCTGACGCGGCCTGTAAAGCTTCCATTTGGGGTCGTCAGCGCCTTCCTTCCACTGCGCGATCCAGCCCGGAAGTCTGCCGATGGCGAACATCACCGTGAACATGTTTGTCGGAATGCCGAGCGCCCGAAGCACTATGCCGCTGTAAAAATCGACGTTCGGGTAGAGATTGTGGTCGATGAAGTACTGATCGTGCAGAGCCACTTCTTCCAACTCCCGCGCGATGTCCAGAAGCGGATCGGATATGTGCAGGGTGTCGAGCAGTGAATCGCAGGTTTTCTTGATGATCTTGGCGCGCGGATCGTATGTCTTGTAGACGCGATGGCCAAAACCCATAAGCCGGAACGGGTCTTTTCGGTCTTTGGCGCGCTCCACTATGCGCGAAACCTTCTCGCCGCCCGCGTGAATCTGCTTCAACATCTCGATCACCGCCTGATTCGCGCCGCCGTGCAGCGGCCCCCACAGGGCCGATATGCCAGCCGAGATGGCGGCGTAGAGGTTCACGCGCGCGCTTCCAACCAGACGCACGGCTGACGTGGAGCAGTTCTGCTCGTGATCGGCGTGCAGAATCCAGAAGACGTTCAGTGCTTTAACGAATTCCTTTTTGATTTCATAGGGTTTTACCGGATTTTCGAACATCATGTTCAGGAAGTTCGAGCAGTAGTCAAGCTCCGGATGCGGATAGACCACCTTGTGGCCGCGCGATATTTTGTACGACATGGCCGCCATCGTGCGTACCTTCGAAATGAGGCGCGTGACGGTTATATTTATCTCCTCCTCAGCCGACGAAGTGGGCAGTTCAGGATAGAAGCTGCGAAGCGCGTTCACCATCGAAGAAAGAATTCCCATGGGGTGCGAATGGCGCGGGTAGTTCTGGTAGAAAATCTTCATGTCCTCGTGGACAAGCGAATGCTGGTTTAAAAGCGCGGAAAACCGCTCAAGCTCCTTTTTCGTGGGAAGAACGCCGTTGATGAGAAGATATGCGGTTTCAACGAATGTTGAGTTCTCGGCAAGCTGCTCCACCGGGATGCCGCGATAGCGCAACACTCCCTTTTCGCCGTCCATGAACGTGATCGAGCTTACACAGCTTCCGGTGTTGGCAAAACCCGGATCGAGCGTGATATAGCCGGTCTGCTGGCGAAGCGCTGTAATGTCGATGGCCTTCTCGCCCTCCGAACCGATTATCACAGGCAGCTCGATTGTCTTGTCGCCGATAATGACTTTTACCTTCTCTTGCATTTTCGCATCCTTAACATCATGGGAATTTGGCGCACAGTCAGCAACGAATTATTTGTTGCCGGGCGGAAATCGTTCCGAACTTCAAACTGCGCCGGACAGAAAACAATAATGTGTGAAAGGGCTGTTTGTCAAAGCGGCAAGCCGGTTTTACCTGTCGGCAAGCAGCAGCCCGCCTGTTCCACGCTCATTTATTCCTTCGTGAATCACCAGCGCGCCGCCCAGCTCCCTGCCGTCCTGAAGCACACGTCCGTCAACCCTGCGGGATGATCCGCGCCGTGTGCGTATATACGGATAGCGGGCGTGGAAATAATCTTCCAGCTTCGGATCTTTTATGCACGCAAGCGTCCGCTCCGCGCTTTCGCGCTGTTCGCCGTCCGCGGGCCGCTTGCTGGCCGATGCGCGAAGCTTGTTTCTAAAACCCTCGATCACGCCGACCGCGAAATCGGTTTTCCGCCGCTCGCCATGCGTTCCGCCCTTGTTGTAGGCAGACCATTCGACATCGATAAACCGCTTGACGTAATCGTATACATAGCCAGCCAGACGCACGTTTTTCGGCGTTCCGCTTATCTCGATCACGGTTCCCATGCCGCCCTTCTCCACCACATACGAATGCACCCATATGATCCGCACGAAATAGTGATCCTGAAGCAGATTGGCCATATGGCTTTCCTGCCGCTGGTGGCGAAGCGCCGGACGGCCCGCAAACGCGCTAAGGAAATCGCGTTCGCCATTCCGCTCGATAAGGTCGATATTGTAACGGGCAATCAGGTCGTGCGCCATCGACATGGCGGTTTCAGCCTCGTGACGGTTCGGGCTTCCGGCAAGTGCCAGCAGTTTTTTAACGCGGAGAAGCATCTTGTCCTCCGCATGGCCCGATTCGCCCGCGATGCGGGCGTCCAGAAGCGGGTAATCGCCTGACGCCTTTGGGTTGGCCCGCAAGATTCCGCAGGCCTTCCGGAACGAAGGCCCGTGCGGCGGCTCGCCGCGGGCGCGGAAAACCTCATCGGCAAACTGGTGCGCCATCTCATGATGAAGCACCTCGCGCGCGCAGTCCCACGGATGCTCCGTCACAAGCTTCCGGCTTAGCGTTATCTCTCGAATGCTCCCCGACCACAAGCCCCACTTGTCGCGCATGTCGGCAATGGCGAAAACCGGCATGCGCATTGCCCCGCGATATGCGGGCGGAAGCGCGGATGCGGCACTCTCCCACTCAAGGGCGATGCCGTGCAGGATGCGGCGTTCGAGCAGTTCAAACACGCCCGGATTTACTTGTCGAATTTCCATTCGAATCCTGAAGTATACATCATGTGTCTTCTTCCATTTTCCTTGCCGTCCTGTGGATTCTGTCCTCTGTCTTCTGGAATAATGATCCGCGCCCGCCCGTTTTTTTTGCGGCGGGCATGGGAGGTTATGGTGCGAAACAAAAATGGAAGTACTCTTCGACTCGTCTTCAGCCTGCCGGTCATAGTGGCGGCGCTCGGATATTTCGTTGACATCTACGATCTGGTGCTCTTCAGCATAGTGCGCGTTCCAAGCCTCAGGGCGCTGGGGCTGTCCGGCAGCGAGCTTACCGACTACGGCGTTTTCCTGCTGAACATGCAGATGGCGGGAATGCTGATCGGCGGAATCATCTGGGGAATTCTTGGCGACAGGAAGGGCAGGCTCAAGATTATGTTCGGCTCGATATTCCTCTATTCAGCCGCCAACATGCTAAACGGCATGGTCACGTCGCTTCCGGCATACGCGGCCATGCGGTTCATCGCCGGCATAGGCCTGGCCGGCGAGCTTGGCGCGGGAATAACGCTGGTATCCGAGGTGCTGCACAAAAGCATACGGGGCTACGGAACCATGCTTGTTGCCTCCGTGGGCGTATCCGGCGCTGTGCTGGCCAACATGGTGGCAAACGCATACGACTGGCGATACGCGTTCGTCATCGGCGGAATTCTCGGCCTTCTGCTTCTGATAGCGCGGATCAGCGTGGCCGAGTCCGGCATGTTCCGCGCCATGGAGGAGAGGGCGGGGATGAACCGGGGAAACTTCCTCGCGCTTTTTACCGGCAAACAACGTTTTCTCCGGTACGCCAACACCATTCTGATCGGCGTTCCGATATGGTTTGTTGTAGGCATTCTAATAACCTTTTCGCCGGAATTTGCAAAATCTTTCGGCACAACCGGGCCTGTTTCCGCCGGAAACGCGGTCATGTTCTGCTATCTGGGGCTTATATTCGGAGATCTTTCGAGCGGCCTGCTAAGCCAGATGCTAAAAAGCAGGAAGAAGGTGGTGTTTCTATACCTGCTTCTGACAATCGCTTCTGTGGCGGTCTACTTCATGCAGGGAAGCCGCAGCCCGGAGTTTTTTTACGGCGTCTGTCTTGCGCTCGGATTCGCCGTCGGCTACTGGGCCATATTCGTGACCGTTGCCGCAGAGCAGTTCGGAACAAACATGCGGGCCACTGTCGCGACAACCGTTCCGAATTTCGTGCGCGGCATGGTTGTTCCGATCACCCTGATATTCCAGTCGCTCCGCGCGTATTTCGGCCTGGCGGGCAGCGCCCTGGCGGTGGGCGCGATATGCGTTTTCGCCGCATTCCTCGCCCTTGCCTCGCTGGAGGAGACGTTTCATAAGGATCTGGATTATTTTGAGGAATTTCTCTAAGCGGTCGAATATATCAACAGGACAATATATCAACAGGACATCGCCGGGCATATGCTGGTAGCGGTGCAGGGATTCGAACCCCGGACACGCGGATTATGATTCCGCTGCTCTAACCGACTGAGCTACACCGCCACATGACGCAAAAAGTATCCGCAATGTTAGCAAAGCCGTGAAACCGCCGTCAAGACGCGGATGCCAGCGAATCAAGAAAAGCTTGCAGCGCAACAGGATCGGACAACTTATCGTCCGGAACCTCAAGGCTTGGGAAACATACGCCCAGGATCATGCGCACGAACTTGTGAACGCATTGCGGGAATATGCCGTCCACGAATTCCTCACCTACGCCGTGTATGGCGAAGCACTCCCTGAACCAGCTTTCCCCGCGCGGAACGTCTCCGCTCTGCTCATACGGATGAAGCACGACGCGTCCGCCCGCCTCGATAGCAGCCGGAACGACAACGTTCATCCGCAATAGCTGCACGCCGCGATGCGCCGGATTCGACGCGTTACCGTGCCTGCCGAACGTGAGCGGCTTGAACCGCCGGATGTTCACGCCCGCGCAGTAAATCACCGGCGAATTGCCGTCAGTCACCCTGAAAATCACGTAAAGATACTCGTTCCGGAAATCAAACGTCTTCATTGCGCGCCTCCGGAGGCGTCCCTCGCGCGGCTACCGCCCGCCACCCATGCGGTCAGGGCGGGCATTTCGTCAGCAACCCAACGCTCGGAAGCCCTTGCGTTTATAAATAGCCGTGCCAGACCGTCCAGCGTATTGAACGCCCTTTGAACCAGAAGTATCTTTTCGAGCAGCAACGCAAGCGGCTCCGCGTCGTCCTCGCCATCCTCGCGCTTTGTGGACGGCGTCTTGAGCGATTTCAGGTCGAGCCGCGCGGCCTCAAGCGTAAACGCCCATTCCTCGCCGTCGGCCTCGTAATGAAGCCTCGCCTCGGCGATCTTTTTGCCCTCGGCAAGCGCGAAACGCGCCTCCCGAAGCCCTGCGTCCTCGCTCCAGCAGACAACCGACGCGTCAACCGAGTCGGGATCGGAAACCAGCATCACGCGGTTTCCAACCCACATGCGGATCATCGCGCCGCCCGGCAGCAGGAACTCGCCGCCCGCGCTGTCGATCTTGTGCCACAGCCATGTTAAAAATTCCCGTCCGAGAAACTCTTTTTTCTTTAAAAGCTCAAGCGCGTCCATGAATTCTCCTATGCAAGAAGGGCTGGCGCAATGCGCTCAAGCGCTGACGGATCGCCGCCGAACATTTCAGCGAATATGTCGTATGTGTAACGGCGGGACAGCGGAATGCCGAACGTCTCCTCGAACAGGCCGCTGAATTCATCGCCAATCTTTTCGGCGGTTGACGAAAAATAGATCGTTTCCTTGTGGATGTCCCAGACCATGTCGTAGGTGTTTATGGTTGGAAGCGCGCGAAGCAGAAGCCTGCTTTTCACCAGTTCCTTCAACTCCAGCCGCTCGCGCCGCGACAGGCGTTCGCGTCCGCTTTCGGCCCTTGCCCTCGCCTCCTCCTGCATCGCATGATGCTTCAGCAGGCGCGGCGGCACTGTCCGCTTGTCAACGCGCATCGAAAGCACAATGTAATCGCCCACGAACACTGAATCCATGTCGAGGGAATCGTCGAACGGGCGGGCCGGATCGACCCATCCACTGATGCGCTCCTTGTCCGACGCGCCTTCCGAATGGTCGAACGCGTTTCGCCCGATCTGGAGCCGGAACAGCGCCTCGTAACTGTCGGGCATCTCGCCCGACAGGCGGAAACGCGTATAGCTCGATGATGATGAAAGAATTCCCATTGCTTATTTCCCGATCTATTGCAAGGGCAGGCGTGAAACCAGCCCCCCACGCTAGCTTTTGACGTAATGGCTGACTATTTCCAGCAGCTTCTGCGTCTGGATCGGCTTCATCAGATAGGCGTTCGCGCCCAGCGACAGCGCGCGCTGCTTGTCTTCCTCGGCCCCCTCGGTCGTGATTATGACAACCGGAATATGTTTGTAGCGCGGATTGCTCCGCATGTGGCCGACAAGCTTGAGTCCGTCCATGACCGGCATGTTGATGTCGGCAAGCACAACGTCGTACGACTGCTCGGCAAGCTTTCGCATAGCCTCCACGCCGTCGGACGCTTCGGCAACCTGCACGCCCTGGAGCCTCTTCAGGGCGAACATTATAAGCTGCCGCATGGTGGGTGAATCTTCAACAATCAGTATATTAGCCATAATTTAACCGTAACCGTTTTCATGAAACCGGCTGGATACCGATTCACCCGAATTCTTCCTCATCGCCGACGCGCTGCAGTACCGCATGACCTCCTTCGGAATCTCCTCAAGCGGAAGCACCTTCTTGACGGCTCCCGCGGCGATGGCTTCGCGTGGCATTCCGAAGACCACGGCAGTTTCCTCGGATTCGGCAATAGTATAACCGCCTTCGTTCATGATTTCCAGCATCCCGGCGCTGCCGTCGTTGCCCATTCCGGTAAGCAGAACACCGACGGCGCGCCTGCCGTAGGCGCGAGCCACATGCGCCATCATCACGTCAACGGACGGAACATAAAGATCGTTTGAAGGCGGCGCAAGCAGTTTCAGGATAACCGTGTCGCCAAGTCTCGACATCGTGATATTCCTGTCGCCGGGAGCGATATACACCCTGCCGGGTTCAACAAGATCGCCGTCACAGGCCTCCGCGATCCGAAGCGCGCAGATTTTGTTCAGCCTGTCGGCAAACGACCGGGTGAATCCCTGCGGCATGTGCTGGCTTACCAAAACGGCAGGCGCGAAGTCTGCCGGAAAAGCCGACAGAATCATCTGAAGCGCCGACGGGCCGCCTGTTGACGCGCCGATGGCCACCGCCTCGACAGCGGTCGATGACAGGGACGGCCCAGGAAACCTGACCCTTGCGGTTTCGGCGGTCAGGGCTATGCGGCGCTTCACCTTCTCCATGCCGATTTCTGTCATGGCATCGAGCTTCATAATAAGGTCGCGCGCCATCGCGCCCTGGTGTTCGGTTGAATCGCTCAGCGGCTTAGCCACGAAATCGACAGCGCCAAGGTCGAGGCACCGGAAAACGGAGGCGCTGTCCGTCCGCGAACTTACCACAATCACCGGGACGGGCTCGTTGGCAAGCATCCAGCGCAGAAACGCGAAGCCATCCATTTCTGGCATCTCTATGTCGAGCAGCACGATGTCGGGCTTCAGGCGCATGAGGCGTGTTATGGCCTCCTTGCCGTTCGTGGCTGTTCCGATCACTTCGAACCTCGAAACCGAGTCAACAATACGGCGAACAGCCTGCCTGCTGGTTGCCGAGTCGTCCACCACCAGAATTCTTGTCCGCTTTGCCGAGTCGGATGGTTTCATGATCATCTGGTTCCGCCTGATGAAGGAGGCGGATTTTTCTGGTAGACCATATCGTTCTGAAGATGCTTCAGCCTGAACGCGGTGGATATGTTTATGAGCGATTCTGCATGTCCAAGCAAAAGATAGCCGCCGTCGCACAGGCGGTCGTAGAAATTCTGCACCACTTTTTTCTTGGCGCTCTCGTCGAAATAGATCCTCACGTTGCGGCAGAAAATTATGTCCATCGTATCCAGAAAATGAAGCCTTGCGGCCTCCACCAGATTCAGGTTGCCGAAATTCACGTAACGCTTCACCCTGTCGGAAATCCTGTAGGTCTCGCCCTCGTCCGGCTCGAAATACCTCCCAAGGAAATACTTGTCGATAGTCCGGAAGGAGTTCTGGCGATAGACGCCCCTTCTGGCGTTTTGAAGCACCCTCTGGTTGATGTCGCTTCCGAATATGGAAACGTCCCATCCGGCAAAGCCGCCGTCTTCCATTATGAGCATCGCCAGCGTGTACGGCTCCTCGCCGGTCGAGCATCCGGCGGACCATATGCGAAGCTTCCGCGAGAGCACATTGCGCTCTTTCAACTCCGGCAGAATCTCCTTGCTGAAGGCGTCGAGCTGGCGTTGCTCGCGGAAGAAATACGTCTCGTTGATCGTCAGGACGTCCATCGCCGCAACAAGCTCGTCGTCACGCCGCCTGTCATAGCGGAGGAAGCGATAGTAGTCCTTGAACGAAGCGATGTGAAGCTGCCGCAGCCTGTTGCCGAGACGTCTTTCGAGCAGGTATTTCGAGGCATCGTCGAAAAATATCCCGCAATACTCGTGGATGTAATCCCGCAGCAGGCGGAATTCATCGTCCGACAGTTTTATTGACGGATCAGACAGAAGCATCAAGCGCGCTCCGGATGGCTTCAAGAACAGCGGGATCGTTCTCGCCGTCAACAAGCCGTCTCAATTCCTCGCGAACAGGCGCATTACTGGCGGCCCCAAGCGCCATTCCAACGCTTCTCATCGCCTCGACAGCGGCCTTGCGGACAGCCCAGTCGCGGTCATGAAGACTCGGCAGCAGTGCGCTTGCGGCCTCTTGCGGAGGCGCGGCAAGCGAAAGCGCGGTAACGGCGGCCCGCCGTATCTCCGGATCATCGTCCTTCATCGCGCGAAGAAGCGCGGGCCATAGATCTGAATGCCCCGCCATTCCGAACATCTCGATTGCCGTAACCCGCACAAGTCCGCTAGCATCGTCAAACAGCCTGATAAGCGCCGAGCCGGCGGCAGGGCCAGATTGGCCGGCTATCGCCTCGGCCACCGCAGCCCGCACCCAGTCGTCCTGATCGACAAAAAGCGGCGCCAGACGCTCAAGAAGATCGGGCCTGCCGATTCTTCCCATTGCAAGAACAGCCGCCCTGCGAATGTCGGAAGCCTCATCGGTCAAGGCAGCCGGAAGCGACGCCGCGGCCTCCTCCCCACCGATCATCGCCAGAGCTTCAACTGCGGCCATGCGGACAGGCACCTCTTCATCCTTCATCGCGAATGAAAGCGCCTCCACGGCGCTGGCAGCCTTGACAAGACCGATAAGGAAAGCGTAATTGCGCCTCAGCACCGGATTGCGGTCGTGCAGGAAACCCGTCAGCCGCTCAATCGAAAGCCCGTGGCGCAGACGGGCAAGCGCGCGGATCGCGGTTTCCTGAACATCCTGATAGCAGTCGCTCATCAGGCTCTCGATTCCGCTTATCGCCTCCACGGCGCCGGTTCTACCCAGCGCTTCCGCCGCGTTGCCGCGCACATGCCCGTCCGGATCGCCCAATGCGTCGATTAGCGGCGGAACAAGAAGCGGGTTGCCCACCATTCCGGCCACAATGCAGAGGACACGGCGCTTGTAGCTGTCGGGCGTGATCCGGAAAGAATCGGCAAGCGCCGACGGCTTTGCCCTGCCGATGCTGACGAGGGCGCGTCTTGCATCCTCGTCGGAATCCTGGGTTGAGGCCATCTCCAGAAGAGGGCCGATCGCACGGTCATCCTCCAGGAGCCCAAGAAGCACCAGCGCGGGCTCCTTGATCTCATCATGTCCGCCTTTTGCTATCTTCAGCAACTGGTCATAAGCGCTTTCGCCAAGCCCCAGATTCAACATGCTTGCAATAAGCGCCTCGTTCGCGGTTTTGCGATATATTCCCGTCAACGCTTTCAGGGCTTCGGCCTGAACAGCCTTCGACTTCGCCGCCACATGTGGAACAATGGCCGGAATCGCACTGCTGTCGCCGATGCGTCCAAGAGCCCTGATGGCAGGTTCGCGAAGCGATTTTATCTCGATCGCGTCCACGAGAGGCCCAACAGCCGACGGGTCGCCGATGCGTCCAAGGGCGTCAGCCGCCGGATATGCCTTCCAGAAAACACCGGAACGAAGTATGCCCACAAGGCGCGGAACCACGGAGCTGTCTCCCATCGCGCCAAGATGCTCGACCGCCGATGCGCTCACGTTTTCGTCCGGATCGTCGAGGGCCTCGGCCATCAGCGGAACGCATGTTTTGTCTCCAACCTCGCCCAGTATGTCGATTATGAATTTCCTGCGGTCGTGATCCGTGGCACGGAAAACTTCCATGAGGGCCGAAGTCGCGCGTCTGCCCATGCGGGTAAGCGCCTCGATGGCCGAGTTCCTGGCTCCGGCGTTATCCTGAAGGCCCATGATCTCCACGAGGCCGGGAATGATCGACTCGTCCGCCGTCTGCAGAACGGTCTCCACGGCGGTCTTTCGCACCCGCCAGTCCGGATCGCAGAGAAGATCGAGCAGTGTTTCGATGCATGACCGGGTTCCGCATTCCGACATCGCAAGCGCGGCCTCGCGCCGTTCGTCGGGATTGTCCGACGCGGCAAGCAGAAGAATGTCGTCAGTGCGCGCCACAGTTAATCGCCTCGTTCAGCATGAACATTTCCTCGCGGCTCAGAAGCCGGTTCACATCCAGAATCACAATCATCCTCCCGGCGGTTTTTCCTATGTTTTTCAGATATTCCGACCCCGGCCCCCTGAATATGGAGGGCGGAGCCGTGATTCCCTTCGACTCAAGCGGAACAATCTCCGTCACATTGTCCACTACCATGCCGAGGCGTTCCCGCCCCTTCCGGACGATTATTATCCGATCCTTCGCCTTCTGGGCAGGCGTCACGTGGAAGCGCTTTCTCAGATCGATGACAGGTATCACCCGGCCCCTCAAGTCTATTATGCCCACCAGGAAATCCGGCATGTTCGGAACCGGCATGACCTCCTGCCGCTGAAGTATCTCGACCACGAGGCCGATCTCGATGGCGAATTCCTTTCCGCCCATGACAAACAGGGCATACTGTTGCGGCGATTCGGTCATTTAAGCCTGAACCCCTTCATCTCGGACTGCATGTTTTCGGTTTCGGAATAAAGCGTTGTAAGCGTTTCCTTCATCTCGTCGATGATCTCCAGCGTGCGCTTTCCCATCGCATGTATGCTCACGATATCCTGAATCAGCTCCTCCGTCTCCTTCTTCTGGGCGAACGTGGCTTCCGAAACCTGCGACATCATGTCGTTGGTGAGTTCAAGGTTTCTCGAAATGAGCTGGATTCCGGTGTTCTGCTCGTCCATGCCCTTCTTGACCACCTCGGTCACGTCGCGCACTGTTCCGGCGCTGCTCACAAGACCGTTCAACGCGTTGCCCTGCTGCTTGAGGGCAAGCGTCACATGCTTCGTCATCTGCTGCACCCTGTCAACCACTTTCGATATGTGACGAATGCTGTTTCCCTGCTCCACCGTGGCCTTCTCGATGGAATAGGCCATCCGGGAGGCCTTCTCGGAATTGGAGAGCGTCTGCCGGAGCGCATCCTCCACGCGGCCAACAAGCGACACGCCCTCGTCAACGCGGGTAATGCCGCGGCTGGTGCTGTCCACAGCCTCGGATATCTCCTTCTGGATGGTGTTGACAATGTTCGATATTTCGAGCGTTGACATGGCGGTGCGCTCGGCAAGGCTTCCTATCTCGTCGGCCACAACGCCGAAGCCCTTGCCGTACTCTCCCGCCTGAGCCGCGAGAATGGCCGCGTTGAGGCTCAGCAGATTGGTCTGCTCGGTAACATCCTTGATGACCTTGAGAATCTTTTCGATGTCCTTGGAACGGGTTCCAAGCCGCTGGATGATCTCGGACGACGACATGACCTCCTGCTGGATGTTCATCATGCCGTCGCGCGCGGCGCGCACGGCCTCCATGCCGGTGCTGTTGGCGGTCATGGTGACCTCGGCGGCAACCTGCGCCGACTGGCGCGCATGATCCTCCACCAGCTTGATGGATGAGGTTATCTGCTCGACCGACGCGGATGTTTCCTCTATGGTCTTTGCAAGCTCGTCGGCGCTGTCGGCAATCTGGCGCGATGACGACGACATGTCCGAAACGGCGGAATAGGCGACATCGGTTGACCTGAACAGATCATCGGTGGATGAAACGATCTCGGTAACCGACGCCCGGATTTCGAGCTGTGACGAAAGGTTCTCCTGAAACAGCGACGCGGCGCGCTCGGCGCTCTCAAAGACATCCTTCTGCGACAAGTCCATGCGGGAAATGCGCTCGCGCATCCGCTCGACGGACTCGAACTGGCTGTTCGTTCCCTCGCCTACTTTCTGGAATATCTCCTCCATCTGCCTGATGGCCGCCGTCACATCAACAGCCGTGCTGCTCAAGCGCGCCATGTAGGTTCTGAGCGCCTCGACAAGATAGTTGAAACCGCGAATCATCTCGCCCAGTTCGTCCTGGCGGTCGGTTTCGAAATAGACAGTAAGATCCTTTCCGCCAACCTTTTCGATGCCGTTGTTAAGGCTCCTGACCGGCGCGGCCACGTACTTGGCAAAGAATTTGTATACGGTGAAAATTACCACCAGCAGAAGCACCCCAAGAAACATCGGAGTGATAATGAGCAGCGTGAGCAGTTCCCTGTTTGCGTCGGCGGCGCTGAACACTATCTCCACCTTGCCCAGGTTCTGGCCGCCCATCAACACGTCGAACTGTCTTGCAATCCTGCCGGGGAAGAAAAACATGCCGCCGTCCCTGACGGTTCCGTCCGGCTCGCCGCCCGCCTTGACCTTCTGCGCGACGAGATTCATGTTCGAGTCGTACACGCGCACGGCCACGATCTCGTCGTCCTTGCCCATTTCATCCAGAAACGGCATGAGCGGCGTATAGTCGAAACTGAACAGCGGCTGCCTGCTCACTCCGACAAGAAGCGCCCCAAGGTGATCGAAACGCTTGTTGAAGGAATCCTCCAGATGCAATCGCTCACGAATGACATACCACGACCCGACCACTATCTGCGCGGCGGCAAGGATCGCAAAGATGATAAGCCCGAACCTTACGGCAAGGGACTTCGACCTGAATATCTCAAGTAATCTCATTTCATGGAATCGGCATGGCGTGGCTCGCCTTTATTATCGCCGCTCCCTCCTTTGACTTGATAAAGCTAATGAATTTATTGACCGCCGCCGATGTCGATGATTTTGTCACGAAGAAAAAACGCTTCACGATGCCATACCGGCCCGAAGCTATGGTTTCTTCGTTCGCCGCGACTCCATCAATTTTCAGGGGCTTTATAGCGCCCTTCGAATCGAGAACGCCGACCGAGTCAAGAATGCCGATGCTGTCCGGCCTGGTCATGACCGCCTTGATCATGTCTGCCGACTTGGGCATGATCACCGCCGACTGCGTCTCGACAAGGTTCGCAAAGCATGGCATATGTTCGCGGATGGTTTTCTTCGTGGAATCGGCGTCCGGACGTGTAAAAACAAGTATGGGAGCCTTTTCCCCGCCGACCTTCGCCCAGGTTGTTATCTCGCCCTTGTATATCCGGCAGACCTCCTCCTCCGACAATCCGGTTATCGGAACATTCCGGTGTACGCCAATGATCAGGGCAGCGCGGGCTATTTCGGTCTGTTTCAGCCCTAACGACATCTCCTTGTTTTCAAGCGGGCGGGCCGACATGCCGATGTCTATCCTTCCGGCCTCCGCGCTTCTGATGCCGCCGGTGGATTCTATGGAAGTCTGGTTAACCTCGACAATCTCGCCCGGATATTTCTCCATGAACGCCGCGGCGAGCCTGGTTGCAAGCGGAATCATTCCGCCGGATCCGGCAACAGTGATCTTGTCGCCGGCAAACGCGGCATTGGAGAAACAGGCTGTGAGCAATAATGAAATCAGCAGTTTTTTCATGTCAGCCTCCTGTAAACGTTTCCGGTCATGTCAGACGCCCAGATCGAGCATTATCTGCCGGATCGGATCGAAGTCCGCGTCCGTCGCGTCGGTGAATCCGGTATAGTCCTCGTTTATAGATGCCAGCACCTTGTGATCCTGAACATTGGACGCGTTCAGACGTGTTACCGCCTTCCGCAGTGTCTCGCGCTCGTCGGACGACAGATCGCGCGCCGTGGCCAGATTGAACTCCGGAACCTCCGGCGAGTACTTGAGCAGCTTGATCCCCTTCGATTCGTATCTGAGCGCGACAGACTCCATCACGCCGCCCGCGTCGAAGTCGCCCTTGAGCACCGCTTGCGCCACATCGTCGTGATGGCCGAGATATTCGTAATAGCGCAGCGACGCCAGATCAACGCCTGCCTGCTTGAGCATGGCGCGCGGCACAAGATGGCTCGAAGTGGAATGAATGTCGCCGAATGCGAACGTCCGGCCCTTTATCTCGCGCAGTTCGTTTATTCCGCTGTCGGCGCGCACGATTATCACCGTGTGATGATACGGCTTGCCCTTTCTGAGCGCCTTGGCGAGAACCTTCACCTGATGCCTGTTGTGAGCCTCTATGTACGTTGAGGGAGTCATGAAGCATAGCTGCGTCGTGCCCGATCCGAGATCCGATATGGCGGTGTTGAAATCCACCGGAATCCGGAGCTCAACCCTCTTGCCCAGCTTTTCGCTCAGGTAATCGGCAAACGGCATGAATTTCTTGTACATCTCCGCCGGAGACTCAAGCGGCACAACGCCCATGTACACAACGTCCTTGCCGGAATAAGCCGTCCGGAACCGCGCAACCTCGGTTTCAAGAAGCTCGTTGTCGCGCATTACGTCGCGAAGCCCCTTGTTCATGCTGAAGGCCAGCGAACGGTTCTTTTCCGGAATGTGCTTTATCTGCTCGATCGATTTCATGATCTGGTCGGTTCCAAGATGCTGTTCGCGCACAGCATGGGAGATATGCTGAATGCGCTCGGAAATCGATTCCACCGCATCCGAAATCCGCCTGCTGCTTTGAGACTGCTCCGCGGTCGCCCGCTCGACATGAATGGTGAGGTCGCGCATGATCTCGGCGGAATCGATTATCAGCCCCGCGCCCTTGCTCTGCTCCTGCGTGGCGCGCACTATCTGGTCTATGCGTCCGCGCACGCTGTCCATTGCGGTGTTGACCACGCGAACGCCCTTGGCCTGCTCTTCCGTGGCGCGCTCTATCGAAAAGGCCATCTGGGCCGAAACGCCGGACGAATCGACGATCCGCTCAAGCGCCTGCTTGGCGTCGCTGGAAAGCGTGAGGCCGTCATCCACCCGCTTGATGGCCGATTCCATGTGCGACACCGCGCCCCGCACCTCGCTCTGCACCGTCTCGATGAGCGAGCTGATCTCCTGCGTGGAATTGGCGGTGCGCTCGGCAAGACTCTTTATCTGGTTTGCCACAACCGAAAATCCGCGCCCGTGTTCGCCCGCCTGAGCCGCCAGAATGGCGGCGTTCAGCGCAAGAAGCGTGGTCTGGTCTGTGATGTCGTCGATGACGGTGAGAATCTCGCCGATGTCCTCGGAGCGGCTGCCGAGCTGGTTTATGTAGTCGGACGTGGACTGAACGCTTTCGCGAATAAGCATCATTCCGTCGATGGTCTTGGCCAGGGTGGCCATGCCCTCGCCCTGCGCCAGATCGGCAACACGCGTGGAATGCCGCGCCGAATCCTTTGCCCGGCCCTCAACTTCCTTGATCGACGCGCCGATCTGCTCCATGGCCGCCAGGGTTTCCTCGGCAGACATCGAAAGCTCCTCGGCTGCGGCGGCCACCTCGCGCATGGCCGATGTCATCTGCGTGATCGACGTTGAGGTGGAATCGACAGCGTCATGCACCTCGGCGGTTTTCCGCGCCACCTGCTCGGTTGAAGACGCCATCTCGACTGCCGCTGCCGCAGTCTCTCCGGCTGAAGACGAAAGGCTGGCAATGTTTTCGACAATTCTGGCCATCGCGGTGTTCGACTCCTCGATTGAGCTCGATATGTTGTTGATCGCCTCCGACTCCATGACCGTGGCTTCAAGCACCAGCCTCGACTCCTCCTTCACCGTGTCGGTAACCCGGTACACCCGCGAGGCCACATCCTTGATGCGCCCGATGATAATCGCAACCTTGTGGATGGAATCCTTCAGGTCATCCGCCATCCTCCCGATCTCGTCCGACGACCTTACCTCCACATGGAAGCTCAGATCGCCGTCGGCCAGATGTCCGGCGGCATCCACAACCCGCTTGATCGGCTTCAGCACCACGCGCCTCAGCACAAGAAGAAGCGCCACGGACAGGCCGGTGATGCCGCAGAAGGAGCCGAAGATGGCGAACCAGATGTAGCTTGTGAACTTGCCGTAGATCTCGCTCATGTCGATCTCGACCTTCACGATGCCGAGCATGTCATCGTTGATGCTGTGACATCCGGTGCAGCGAGGGCCGTTGGGCAGGGGGTTGTAGAAGATAACATGATCGCCGCGCTCGAAATGCACCGGTTTTTTCTCTATCGAAAGACGGCGCGCCGTTTCGGCCTCGGTAACGGATGCGTTTTTGTTGAAGGCGGAACGTCCGTCCTTGTTATACACGCTTATGGCCTGAACGCCCTCGACGGCATGAAGCCGCTGGGCCATGTCGCTTGTGATGTCTGCCCTGCCGTGAACCATCGTTGTCTCAAGGCTTCTCGACACCACCTCGGCAAGGGTTCCGGCATGGCGCAGGGATATGCGCGAAAGTCCGCCCCGCTGAAGCACTATCACCGTTGTGCCAATGATAAGAGCTCCGGTGAGCATCAGGCCCACGATCAGCGCGAGCACCTTCACTTCCAGCTTCTCCCTGAATATTGTGAACATAACCTATCCCTGCAATTCGATTTTCATGATCTCGCCAAGGCTCAGGATCGAAACGAACCTGTTCTTCACGCGCACAACACCCTCTATATACCTGGACTCCTCCTCGCTCAGCGTTGTGAGCGATGCCATGATCTCGTCCTGGGTAATCCTGATAACCCCGCTTATGCTGTCAACCCTCGCGCCGATAGGCTCGCCACCGCAGCCGAGCACCAGTATCCGGGCATCCTCGCCCCTGCCCCCCGGAATCCTGAGCTTTTCCCTGAGATCGATCACGGGGATAACCTTGCCCCGAAGCGAAGTAATTCCCATTAAATATGAAGGCGTGCGCGGAACCCACGTGACCTCGTGCATCATGAGGACTTCCTGCATCTCCATGATACGCACGGCGTACTCCTCGTTGCCGAGCCTGAAGGCCACGATCTCGATCTCGTCAACCGGCCTGAGCGACTGGGCATTGTCAAAGCCGTAGTCGTTGTCGTCATCGTATTGCGGTCCGTCCGCAGGGGCGAACGGCGGATCCCCCTTGCATTCGTGATCGTCAACGCAGCGTTGCGGTGGCGGTTCCTGTTGCTGTGGGTGGGGCGGTTCTTTGCCCCCCACGGCAGGTTGGGCCACGGCAACCATAGCGGAATCGTTTTCATGTTTTGGCGGTTCAGGCCGCGCGGGCGATTCCTGTTGCCAAGCCGGTTCCGGTTGCGGTTCCGGTTGCAGAGGTTCGCGAACCTCACATGCAGGCTGCTGCGCAACCGCCGTGATGCCTGCCCTGATCTGCTGTCTAAGCCTTGCGATATTCATGTATTAACCGCTTTCAGCGATTCCACGGCGTCAGCCACAAGATCGAACTCCCGCGCCACGTTCACCACAATATCCGCGCCGATTGTCCGCGCTTCCCTGATAAAGCCCTCCAGCATGGCGTTCGACGCAAGATTGTTGATCACCCTCGGCACGCCTCCTGAATATCGGTATATCGCATCGGCGGCGGCCTGCTCAAAAAGTGGTTCGGCTCTCCCTGCAACCGCAAGCCTGTGCGCCAGATACGGTATTATCTCTCCCGATGAAAGCGGGCACAGATGATAACGCATCCCTATGCGTTGTCTTAACGGCTGCTGGTCGGAATGCTTTAGCCGCTCGTTGAGGCTGGGCTGGCCGATAAGCACGATGCTCATCAGATTGGTGTCGTCAAGCTGGAAATTCGTAAGCAGCCGGATCTCCTCGAATATGCCCCGGCCAAGGATGAGCTGCGCCTCATCGACAATGATAACCGGCGTTCTGCCCATGCTGAACCTGTCGTAGAGCCGCATATAGAGCATGTCGAGCAGATCGTCCTTCTGGAACTGATCCACCGGAATTCCCAACCCGCGCGCTATGGTGCGGAGAAACTGCTGCGGCGTAAGCCTCGGATTCAGCACCGTGACCACGTCAAATTTTTCAGGCGGCAGGCTGTCCATCAGGGCGCGCGAAAGCGTTGTCTTGCCGCAGCCTATCTCGCCGGTAAGAACCACCAGTTCGCGCTCGGAAACGGCGTATTCCAGCCTGGCCATCGCCTCCTCGTGCGCCCTGCCGAAGTAGAGAAAGCGCGGGTCGGGCGTCTTCGAAAACGGCCTGCATGAAACGCCGTAGAACGCCTCGTACATCCGCTACACTCCGGCCTTCAGGCGCTGGAACCTGCTCATGGCTTCCTCCATCAGCGCCTCCACGTCCAGCACCAGAACAACCTTGTGTTTTCCAACCTCGGCGGCTCCCGCAATTCCGCGAATGCCCTCAAGATGCGCGCCGAGCGACTTGATCACAACCTCCTGCTGCCCCACGAGATCGTCCACGAGCATTCCTATCCTTCTTCCGCCGAAACCGACCACCACCACGAAACAGCTTGTTGGAGCGGCTTCCCGTCCGGGAATCTGGAACGTGTCGGCAAGCCTCACAAGCGGAAGCATCTCGCCGCGAAGCTCAAGCACCTCCTTGCCCTCGACATGCTGTATTTTTTTGGTCTCTATCTGCATGGTCTCCGACGTTGATGCAAGCGGAATCGCCATCAGCTCGCCGGCAACCGACACGAGAATGGCCTTTATTATCGCAAGCGTGATCGGAATGGTGACGTAAAACGTGGAGCCCTTGCCCTCTTCGGTTTCGATGTCCACGAAACCGCCAAGCGACGCCACCTTCTCCTTCACCACATCCATGCCCACGCCCCGGCCCGATGTCTCGCTCACCTTGTCGGCGGTGCTGAAACCGGGCATGAAGATGAGCTTCACGATGTCGTCCTTGTTCAGTTCCTGTCCGGCGGTTATAAGCCCCTTTTCAACCGCCTTGGCGTAAACCTTGTCGGCCCGTATTCCGCCGCCGTCGTCGGTGATCTGGAACACCACGTGATTTCCGCGCGGAAACGCCCGAAGCACAACAAGGCCTCGCTCAGGCTTTCCCGCCGCAATGCGCTTGTCCTGAGGCTCGATGCCGTGATCGATGGCGTTTCTGATCAGATGCATCAGCGGATCGATAACCTCCTCGGCAAGCAGCTTGTCGATTTCGGTCTCCTCGCCGTAGAGTTCGAGGTTAATCTCCTTGCCCCTGTCCTGCGTATAGCGCCGCACAACGCGGTTCAGGCGCGAGAATATCTGTCCGACCGGAACCATGCGGATTTCGAGTATCTGGTTCTGAAGTTCGGAGAGACGCTTTTCGAGTATTTTCACCACGCGCTGAAAGTCAACCATGTAGGCGTGGAATCCGAACGTGTCGGCGATATCCGCGCCTATCCTGCCTATGGCTCCCTTGGCAAGCACAAGCTCGCCAACCGTGTTCAAGATGGCGTCGAGCTTGCCGATGTCCACCCGCACGGTGCTCGATCCGCTCTTTAGCTTGCCCGCATCCTGCCCGCCCTCGGCGTCGGAGGTTTTCCTGGCCTGCGCCGGTTGAACCGGCGACGACACGGCTTTTTTCGCCTCGACAAGCTCGCGAACAGATCCTTTCGCCGCGACAAGCTCGCGAACTGTCATGCCCTCCAGCGCGTCGCCCGCCTCCTCGCGCGAAACCTTCAGGCCGATCACCAGATCGAAGCCCAGACAGCCGGGCTTTGTCTCCGAAGCCTTCGGCATCGTGGCTATCAGTTCGCCGATGGAGCCGATTCCCTCGGTTATCGCTTTAAGATCCTGCTCGAACGTGTCAAGCTCGAAATCCTTTCCGGCCACAACAAGCGCGCGGCCTTCCTTGAGGTTCGTCCGAAGCCTGTGTTCCTCGTACTCGGAAAGAACGCGGCTGATTTCGTCCGGCACGCCCGGTATTTTCCCGGCATCCGCGCCCGATGCCGCGCCGCCCTCGCGAAAGCGCTTGATTTCTTCAAGCGCGTCGTCAACGCTGCTCGACTCGGCGCCCCATCCGGAGACCTCGGAAACCAGCGTTTTCAGACGATCGAGATTGCGAAGAATAAATGCGATGGTCTCATCCGTAAGCTCCCGCTTGCCAAGGCGAAGCTCATCCAGCAGGGTTTCCATCGCGTGGCTGAGGCCGGATATTCCCTTGAGGCTGAACAACCCGGACAGTCCCTTCAGCGTGTGCATCGACCGGAACACGGCGTTCAGAACATCCGGGTTCCCGCCGGAGGCCAGGCTTTCGCGCAGGTCTAGCAGACGGTCTTCGGTTTCGCGCAGAAGGTCTTCCGCCTCGGAGACGAACTCCTTTTGGGAGTCGGCCATCAGCCGAGCGCCTTTCTTGCCAGAGCAAGAAGTGTCTCGGCGTCGAAAGGCTTGGTCACATAGTCGAACGCGCCAAGCGCAATCCCGCGCTTGCGGTCTTCCTCGCTTCGCTCCGTGGTGACGATAATCAACGGAATTTCCCTGTAGGTCGGATTGCTTTTGACGAAATTTATCAACTCAAGGCCGTTGATGTCGGGCATGTTGATGTCGGTGAAAACAAGGTCGAATTTCCTTGACGGCAGCACGCGCAGGGCTTCGAAGCCCGATCCGGCCTCGACAATGTCGTAGTCTTCGAGGTCTTCAAGCGCCGCCCGTATCATCGCCCTGGTTGTGGCGGAGTCCTCTACTATAAGAATCGATCCCACAACTCCCCCTTAACAGTTTGCTTTTTCATTTCCCCAAACAAGGGAAATATGCCTATTAACTTTCGGCAGATTCGCGCAAAAAATTAAAATGCCCCGATCAGGCCGTTCTCCCGCCCTCGCGCTGCGGATCGATACGGCCTGCTTCGCGAAACCCCTTGGCCCTCAGAATGCAACTGTCACATGCCCCGCACGGCCTGCCGTCTGTGTTGGGGCTGTAGCAGCTCCATGTCAGCGAGTAATCGACGCCAAGACTTGCGCCAAGACGGATAATTCCGGATTTTGTCAGATTAATCAGAGGCGTATGTATTTTAATGCTCATGCGGCCTTCCACCGCCGCCGCCACGGCAAGGTTCGCAAGCCGCCCGAACGCCTCGATGAACTCCGGTCGGCAGTCGGGGTAGCCGCTGTAATCTACGGCGTTCACGCCTATGAATATGTCCGCCGCGCCCAGGGCCTCGGCCCAGGCAAGCGCGTATGAAAGGAATATGGTGTTTCGCGCCGGAACATACGTGGGAGGAATTTTGCCGGTTTCCATTTCCGCCGCCGAGCGGCCTTTCGGAACCGCAATCGAATCTGTAGTGAGGGCGGAACCGCCGATATCGCCAAGCCCCGGCGCGGAAATGACCAGATGCCGCGCCGCTCCAAGCGCATTTGCTACTTTTGCCGCCGATTCGAGCTCGCGCCTGTGGCGCTGGCCGTAATCGAACGACATGCAATGAAGCTCAAAGCCCTCCGACCTCGCCACGGCGGCTACTGTGGCGGAGTCTAGCCCGCCGCTAAGAAGAATCACGGCCCTGGGCATATCCGTCACTGCCGCCATGCCTCCGCGCCTGAACTGGCCGATTCGGGCGATTTAGCCGAATTCGCCGATTCAGAAGCCGCATTCCGCGCGGCCACTGCCTTGAAGTTCCGCATTTCTGCGCGAAGTCCTGCCGAATTCATTATCGTGGTTGCAGCCATGACGGCAAGAATAATCGTAACCGCAATGTAGTAAACAGTGTCGCTGCCGCGCCTTGCGGCGGCGGCTGCGGGCTGCGCTTCAACCTTCAACTGCGCGATCATGCCGCGCTCAAGCAGGGATATGACCGCCTCCGCGGCGTCGAGCCAGCCGAATCCGCTCATGTCGATCGCGGCAACCGCATCGATCTTTCCGTCAACCGCCGCGTAGACGGCGCTCTCAACCGGCGTGAGCCCGGCGGCGTCGGCGGCTATGCCTCGAACCCGCACATAAACGGCGTCGGGATCGAACCGGCCTTCAAGTGCCGCCCATTCATCCGTTATGCGAAGCCCCTCCATGAGCAGGTGCTCCGTGTCTATCGAAACCCCGTATTCCGGATCGACCGCAACCTCGCGGGCAATAAACTCGTATCTGCCCTCCTTCCACCCGAAAAGCTGCGACACGGTATCGGTGAGCTGTGCCGAAACAGTCTCGATCAGGGCCTCGCGCCTAACCTTTCCGGCCTTGCAGAGCGCCCTTCCGGTCTCGCCCTTCAGGGACTGAAGCGTTTTCCTGAGCTCGCTGTCCGTGATATGGCCGCGCGCCACAAGCATCCGCCCCAGGCGCGCCGATTCGGGCCGCCGCCTCGATGTCGCCATGACCACGCGCCCGTCAACAAACGAGATGCGCACAACGTCCTTTTTCGACTCTATGGTCAGCAGGCCGGTCTTCTTCTGGAAAAATATTAGCTGAAGTATGTCGGCAAGGCCGAAGTCCTTGAGATTGCCCTCTAGCGCCATCCCTGCCGCACCCCCCTTCGCACAAGCAGAACGCTCGCGGCAACCAGAACCGCCATCGCGCCTGCGGCATAAACGCCGCTTGGCGTAAATGCGCCGGGCAGGTGGCATAGCAGGCCGCCGAGCGTCATGAACGCGATAACCGCGAAAAAGCAGAACGACAGAACAGCACCCTGCATCCATCGCCCGATGAGAAAGCTTCCCATTCCGGGAATTACAGAAAGCGCCTTCACCATCAGCACCCGGCGATCGTAATACCTCTGTGTGCGCAATATAGAATCGATGCGATCCTTCGAGTCGCTCAGGCCTATCCGTATCGCCTCGGTCTGGCATATCCGGCATGTGCCGGTCGGGCTGTCGGACGGCCTGCGCTCGCACCGTCCACAGAAAATGCCGCCGCACTTGGCGCAACGGTAAGCCTTGTCGCGCGATGGCCGAATCGTTTCGCCGGCGATAAACAGCGCAAGAACAAGGATTCCGGCCCACGGGGCCATGCCTGCCGGAAGCGGCCCAAGAAGCGGCTTCATGAGCGCACCCCGTATGCTTCCGTTTCCGTCGGCGCGCTCCATCACAAATTTACGCAGTGCTTTCGGCGAAAGGCGTTCCTCGGCCACAAGCTTCCCCGATGTCATCAGGCGGTGAACCGCCTCCGGATCGCGGGCCTGAATCTCCCTGATAAGCCGTTCGCCGTCCTCGAAGCGAAGCCGCTCGCGATAGAGCTGGCCAAGGTTGAACTTCGGAATTATCGCGCCGCTTTTGGCCGCCTTCTCGAATACAGCCACAGCATTGTCGGTTTCGCCAAGGCGATACATGCAGACGCCGATATTGTTTAATGCCTTGCCTGAATCGGGCCACGACTCGCCGATTTTCATGTAGTTTTCGATGGCCGCGCGGTCGTTGCCGAGACGGGACTGGGCATACGCAAGCGAGAAACGCTCGAAATCGCCGGAAGGTTTTTCATGCGCTCCGCCAAGAATTGCGGCCGCCTTGCGGTAATTCCTGCCCTCCTGTATGTCCACAACCGCCTTGAGGCGGCTGTTCGATGTAAACCCCATGTCCGCCGCAACCGGAGCCGACAGCCACGGAAGCGAGATCAGAAATATCGGAAGAAGACACATGAACAGCTTTTCACGCCGCGAGAAATACGGCCATAGCAACAGCGACATTGCCGCAATGCCCAAGGCAAGTCCAAATGCCGACAAAGCCGCCGCGCCCGCTGCAAGCAACAGGTTCAGATTCTTTTCCCTTGCGTCATGCGCAAAAAGCGGAACGCTTTTAAACAGCAGAACCAGCCATCCGGCAATCAGCGCGCCGGCGAGCGCCAAAATGATAACCGCCGAAACGCTTCCCCTTGTCATCAGCCTCCATGCGATGTTGCGGTTTATCGCCTTGAGCCAGTCGGAAACATCGAGCATCGCATGAGTTTTGTCGATCTGAAAATGTATTCGGGCCAGAAGAAGAAGCGGTGGCGGATAATCAGGATCGGCGCGCATGGCCTCGACAGCCAGCGAATCGGCTGCGGCCATGTCGCCCGCGCTGTATTTGGCCAGCGCCGTTTGATACAGCCGGAAGGATTCGGCTCCGGCGTCAGCCGGTGCGGCCCATTCACCGGCAGCGGCACCGGCAGACGGCGCGGCATCAGCCGCAAGCGACAAGGCAGGCGCAAACAGGCATGATGACAGCAAGGCAAGCGCCATCAGCGCCCATGAAAAAACAGCGCGGTGTTTCATCATGTGGATTCCTTTTTATCCACGACATGGCCCATGCGCGGCTCTTTGCCCCTTGCAAGCCGCGCGATGTTCGATCTGTGCATCACGAACGCAAGCACGCTCAATGTTATCACCATAATCGACTTCTCGGCGAATGCAAGCGACGTTACGGTGGCGGCCAAGAACGCAAGAAGCGCGGAGAGCGAGGAGATTTTCGACAGCAGAAAAACCGCAAGCCAGACAGCCGCAAACGCCACGGCTGCCTCCGGCAGATAAGCCGCAAGCACGCCAAGGCTTGTGGCAACGCCCTTGCCGCCCCGAAAGCCTTGGAAAATAGAGAAATTATGCCCGCCGACAGCGCATATGCCGCTGAAGCCCACCGAAAGCGGATCGTTGCCGAAGATATATCCGCTCACCAGCACGGCAACCGTTCCCTTAAGCGCGTCGCCAAGAAAAACCGCAGCCGCCGCCCCCTTGCCAAGCGCCCTCGCAACGTTGGTTGCGCCGATGTTGCCGCTTCCCACCGCCCTCAGATCGACGCCGCGCATACGCGCCAGAAGCGGGCCGAATGTGATTGAGCCGATCAGGTAGCAGAGCAGATAAACCGCCATTTCCTTCATAAGGCCGTTCTGGTGAAGCGGACGAAATACTGCACGCCGGAGACAACGCCAAGAACCATCGACGTCCAGAGGCAGACCACGCCCGCGCCGTAAAGAAACGGAATGAATTCCAGTATGCCGGAGTAATCCACAAGCAGCGTCAGAATCGCCGCTATCTGAAAACCCATCTTGACCTTGCCGCCCGTTTCAGCCGGAATGACCAGATTCTTCTCAAGCGCCACAAGCCTGAGCGCGGTTACAAGAAACTCGCGGATCACGATCACCGCAACCATCCACATTTTTACAAGCGCCATGTCCAGAAGAACCAGCAGCGCCCCGATCACCAGAAACTTGTCGGCAAGCGGATCGAGGATTATTCCAAGCTTTGTCACCTGCCTTGAACGCCGGGCAAGATAGCCGTCGAGCAGGTCTGTAAGGGAAGCCGCCGAAAACACGATCGCCCCCCAGACAGGATGCGCCTCCGCAACAGCGATGAAGTCCGGAACCATCAGAAACCTGCTGATGGTGATCGCCGTTGGCAGGTTTATCGTCATGCTATATGCCGAACAAGCGAATCCCAGACGCCCTGAGCCCGAAGTATCTTCTCTATGAGGTCGCGAACCGCGCCCCTTCCGCCGGGCTTGTCGGAGATGAATATGGCCATTGCGGTCGATTCCGAGTCGGCGTCGGCAGGAACCGCAGGAAGCCCGACAGACTCAAGGAGCGGCACATCCACAACATCGTCGCCCATGCAGGCGACCTCCTCGTCGCTTACGCCGTATTTTCTTAACAACGCGCGGTAAACCTCGTGCTTGTCCCGCGCGCCCTGATGAACCTCGCCAATTCCAAGCTCCTTCATCCTGCGCTCAACCACGCGCGACGTTCTTCCTGTAATTACAGCCACAACCAGCCCGGCCTGCTGAGCAAGCTTGATGGCATGGCCGTCTCGCACATGGAAAGATTTGAACTCATTTCCCTCGTTGTCGAGGGTTATCGATCCGTCGGTCAGAACGCCGTCCACGTCCAGAATGATCATTCTGGTTCGCAGGGCGCTTCTGTTGAATTTTTCGTGCTGCATGTCCCTCCGATGTAACGGCTTACGCCTGGAGTGTCCAGTCCGTGATTAGAACCATTTTATTCATTACGGCTTTGTTTTCAAGAAGTTTTTAAACGATTCCGGCCTTCAGGAGATCGTGCAGATGAACCACTCCGCAGGCCCTGTCGCCCGCCCCGTCGAGAACCACGATCGAGGTGATCGAGTGCCGCTCCATGAGCGTGAGCGCCTCGGCGGCCAGAGCGTCCGCGCCGATGGTGCGCGGCGACTTCGTCATGACGTCGCCTGTCAGTTTCGAAAGGTAGTCCGTGCCCCATTTTTCGAGCCCCCTTCGAAGATCGCCGTCGGTGATGATGCCGATGAACGCTCCGTTGTCATCCGCGACCGTCGTCATGCCGAGGCGCTTCGATGATATTTCGAACATCGCGTCCTTCATCTGCACGTTATTGGACACAACCGGAACATCCGAATCGCGGTGCATGAGGTCGGACACGGTAAGAAGCAGCCTCTTGCCGAGCGAGCCGCCCGGATGAAACATGGCGAAATCTTCACGGCCAAAGCCGCGCCTGTCGAGCACCACCATCGAACTGGCGTCGCCCATGGCAAGCGTGGCGGTTGTAGATGCGGTTGGAGCAAGACCAAGCGGGCAGGCCTCAGCGGAAACCGATGCGTCGAGCGCAACGTCGGAGCGTTTGGCGAGCGTCGATTCCATGTTGCCCACAATCGCGATAACCTTTATGTCCATCCGCCGCAGAACCGGCAGCAGGCGAATGATCTCCTCAGTCTCGCCGCTGTTTGAGAGCGCAACAGCGACATCGCCGCGCGCAACCATGCCGAGGTCGCCGTGGCTTCCCTCCGCCGGATGCAGAAAGAACGATGGCGTCCCCGTTGATGCCATCGTTGCCGCGATTTTTTTGCCCACAAGCCCGGACTTGCCCATGCCGGTGACCACTATGCGCCCCCTGCATTCGAGAATCAGGTTGACCGCATCATCGAAACGTCCGTCCAGCCGCCGCGCCATCATCTCGATGGCCTCGGCCTCGATTTTAAGGACTTTTCTTGCCCGCTCCAGCATTCTGTGCCGCCTCTATATATACTTCAATTATCAGGTTGACCTGCGGACGCTGCGGATCGTTCGACCTCACCGCAATGCTTTTCATGACCCTGCCCGCCTTGCCCGCCGTCATCATGGATGTTTTTATCTTGCCGGAACCGCCCGGCTCTATGGCGCTCGAACTGAGCACCGCCGCGCTGCATCCTCAACTTGGACTTGCGGAAATAATCTTCAGCGTATCGTTGCCGTCGTTGTAGAAGGTGAAGGTATGCTCAGGCGTTGCGCCCGCCTTCACCGCGCCCATGTCGGCCTTCTCGCTGTCGAAACGTATCACCGGCTTTGGCATCGCCACGGACTCCGCCGGCGGCGTTGGCGAACTCACCGTAACCGGCGCGGCGGCAGGCGCAACCGGCGCAATCCCTTCCGGAGGCGAGGCCGTATCTTCCGCCAGCGCAGAAGCAGCCGGCAAGGCCAGAAACGCCGCCAGAACAAGCGCGGCAATATTATTTCCACTCATAAACTACCTCCCTGAGCTCGACAAGTTTCCGCCACAGATCTGGCAGATCGTCTATGTTTATCATGTTCGGGCCGTCGCAGAGCGCCTTGTCGGGGTCTTCATGAACCTCCATGAAGAGCGCGTCGCATCCGGCGGCCACTGCCGCGCGCGCAAGCACCGGCACGAACCGGCGATCGCCGCCCGATTTTCCGCCAAGTCCGCCCGGAAGCTGAACGCTGTGCGTGGCGTCGAATATAACCGGCACGTCGAAGCCGTGCATTATCTCGAAAGACCGCATGTCAACAACAAGATTGTTGTAGCCGAAACTCGAACCGCGCTCTGTAAGCGTTATGCCGGAGCAGCCGCTTTCACGAAGCTTTCCAACAATATTGCCCGCGTCGTTGGGCGAAAGGAACTGGCCCTTCTTCACATTCACCGGCTTTCCGGTGCGCGCGGCAATGGTCAGGATGTCGGTCTGGCGGCAGAGAAACGCCGGAATTTGAATGACATCGAGCACCTGCGCGGCAGGATCGGCCTCCTCGGCGGAATGAATGTCGGACAGCACCGGGCAACCGAACATCTCCTTCACCTTCGAAAGAATCCGCAGGCCGCGAATTATTCCCGGCCCCCGAAACGATGAAACCGATGTGCGGTTTGCCTTGTCGTATGAGCTTTTGAATATGAACGGGATCGACATGCGAGCCGCGATTGCGGCAAGCCGCTCAGCCGCCCGAAGCGTTCCGTCCTCGCTCTCGATCACGCAAGGCCCGGCGATGAGCGCCAGCTTGCCGCCTCCGATGGTTACGCCCGCAATATCTACCGGATGAATAGCTCCTGCCATGCTCGTATGTGTCCCTTACTGGCTTGTCGGCCTGTCGGCCTGCTGGCCGCCCCTGGTTTCTTCAGGCGGCCTGACCTCAGCCGGTTTATCCGCATCTTCCACCGGTTTCACAGCCTCAACCTTCTGCGGCACGACCCCAACTGTAAGGTTCCTTATCGCGTCCTCCCGCTCGCGCAGGCTGTCGGCAAGCCGCTTCGACTCGGTCTCCAGCGCCTTGTACGCCTCGGAAACGCGCGCATTCTCCGCGGTCAGCCTTGCGGCTTCAGCCTCCTTCGCCTTGAGGCTCTCGCCAAGACGCGCGTTTTCGGTAATCAGGCGGGCAACATCCGCGTCAGCCGCAACAACCCTGTCGCTCAGACGCCTTATTTCGTCGTCCCTGGCGGCGATGGTTTCGTTCAGGTTGCGAAGTTTGGTGTCGCGCGATGTGACATCTCCAAGCAGCACATCGATGTTCCGGCTAAGCGATACGTTGTCGTTTGAAAGTGCGCGGCTTTTTTCCATAAGTTCGGCGATCTGGGCCGTCAGAGTGCTCCGGCTCGTTTCCAGTTCCTCTTTCAGCTTCAACACCCTCTGGTCGAGGTTGCCGGCCTCCGAACGCGCGGCTTCAAGCTTGCGCTCAAGCTCTGCTATCCGGGTGTTGGCAATTCCGGTCTCCTTGCGCGAAGCTTCGAGTTCGCGTGAAAACCGGTCGCGCTCTTCGGTCACGGCAGCCGTTCTCTGCTTGAGCGCCGAATGCTGGGCCTGCAGGGCGTCCAGCCCCCTGCGGGTTTCCTCCAGTTCAGACACTTTCATGTCGAATGTGGATGTCGAAACGCAGCCGATCGCGGATGCAAGAAGAACCGCGGCAACAGCAAATCGATACGCCTTGAACCGGATCATTTACTGTCCGGCGGAATAAGAAGCGCGTTTTTCGACTTGAGCGCAGCCTTTATAAATCCTTTGAACAGAGGATGCGGATTGCGCGGGCGCGACTTGAACTCCGGATGGAACTGGCAGCCCAGAAACCACGGATGATCTTTTATCTCCACGATTTCGACCAGTTCGCCGTCTGGCGATGTTCCGCTGATCGACAGCCCGTTTTTTGTCAGCATCTCGCGATAGGCGTTGTTGAATTCGTAGCGATGGCGATGACGCTCGGAAATTGTTTCGCTGCGGTACGCGTCCCACGCGAACGAGCCGGGCGCGATATGGCACGGATAGGCTCCAAGCCGCATTGTCCCGCCCTTGTCCGATCCGGCAGAGCGCTCCTGCACGGCTCCCTTCCTGAAGTCGAACCAGCGTTCCATTAAATATATGACCGGATACGGCGTGGCAAGGTCGAACTCGGAGCTGTTCGCCCCGGCGCATCCGCATATGCTGCGCATGAACTCGACCACGGCAAGCTGCATTCCAAGGCAGATTCCGAAAAACGGAACTTTTTTCCTGCGAGCATAGCTGATTGCGGCGATCTTGCCCTCGGAACCCCGGCTGCCGAAACCGCCCGGAACCAGAACGCCGTCAACATCGGACAGATAGCGCTCAGGGCCGTTCGCCTCAATGTCTTCAGCGTCTATCCAGCGCACGTCAACCTTGCACCTGTTGGCTATGCCGCCGTGAACAAGCGCTTCGTAAAGGCTTTTGTACGAATCCACCAGCCCGACGTATTTGCCCACAAGCGCGATGGTCACGCTGTCTTCCGGGTTTTTCAGGCGGTGAACCATCTCGATCCAGTCGTCAAGCACCTGCTTCCGGGGCTCCAGATGAAGTCTCTTAATGATCTGCTCGTCGAGCCCCTCGCTCTTGTAAACAAGCGGAACCTCGTAGATAGTGTCAACGTCCTGCGCCATGATCACCGACTCCGGATCGACGTTGCAGTGAAGCGCTATCTTGCGTTTTGTCGCCTCGTCGAACGGAACCTCGGTGCGGCACAGAAGTATGTCGGGCTGAATTCCGATGGCCCGAAGCTCGCGCACGCTGTGCTGGGTGGGCTTGGTCTTCAGCTCTCCGGCTGTGCGGATATAAGGCACGAGCGTGAGATGGGCATAAAGAACGTTTTCGCGCCCTACGTCGTAGCGCATCTGCCTGATCGCTTCAAGAAACGGCAGGCTTTCGATGTCGCCGATTGTTCCGCCGATTTCAACAAGCACCACATCGTTGTCGTTTCCGACGGCCTTTATCGCGTTTTTGATCTCGTCGGTTATGTGCGGCACAACCTGCACGGTCTCGCCCAGATAGTCGCCGCGCCGCTCTTTCGACAGCACATTGTAGTAGATCCTGCCGGTAGTGCAGTTGTTGGCCTTGCTTGCCGTTATCGAGGTGAATCTTTCGTAGTGGCCGAGGTCGAGATCGGTCTCGGCTCCGTCGTCGGTGACGAAGACCTCGCCATGCTGAAACGGGCTCAGAGTTCCCGGATCGACGTTTATGTACGGATCGAACTTCTGGAGCGTGACTTTAAATCCCCTGCTCTCAAGAAGCGCGCCCATGGCCGCCGATGCGATGCCTTTTCCGAGCGCCGACACGACGCCGCCTGTTATGAATATGAATTTAGCCATTTTTCCGCCTTCAATAAGTCGTCAGGCGTATCGACGCCTATCGACGATTCGGATGTTTCCGCAACCATGATCCTATACCCAAGCGAAAGCGCTCTTAGCTGTTCGAGCTTCTCGATTCGCTCAAGCGACGATACCGGAGCGCGGCTGATTGCCATAAGCGCCTCACGGCGGTACGCATAAATGCCGACATGCCTATAGCAAACGGCACCAGCCGACAGGCTGAATTCCTTGCCGCTCCACAAATCCCGGTGATACGGAATCGGGGCGCGGGAGAAATAGAGCGCCTGCCTGTTTTCCGTCATTGCCACCTTGACCACGTTCGGATCGAGAAGATCATTGACATCTCTTATCGCCACTGCCGGGGTTGCGATGTCTGCCGAGTCATTTATCCGAAGAATGCCGATCAGTTCGTCGATCAGTTCGCCGCGTATGAACGGCTCGTCGCCCTGAACGTTGACGATTATATCATATGGGGGGATCTGCCCGGCGGCCTCGGCAACCCGGTCGGTTCCGCTCTCGTGCGTGTTGGCGGTCATGACGGCATCGAAACCGGCGGACGTGACGGCATCGTAAATCCGGCTGTCGTCGGTGGCAACGATCACGCGCCTTGCAAGCCGGGAGGTTGACGCGCCCTCAACCGCATGGATGATTATCGGCTTGCCGCCAAGAAGCGCAAGAGGCTTGCCGGGAAACCGGGTGGACGCGAAACGGGCGGGGATGATGACTGCTGCTTCCGGCATGAGCGTTACTTTATCCGCATGAAGCGGCGGGTGTCAATAAACCGGGAAGGAAAACTCACATTTACAAGGGCCGGAAGCAATCGCAAGAACAATAATAATGCCTGCCGCGGCCTTGAGCTGATCGATATGGAAGAAAGACTCCCGCGCGGGGACTTGATCCCGCGCGGGCATGAACACGCAAAACATATTAGAAATCCAGCTGCAGAAGCGACGCCTGATACGCCGGGCCGCTTGAGGTTAGCGCTACAACCGGCGTCGGAATGCCGAGCGCGACGGTTCCCTTTTTCCTGTCAACCTTCACAAGGCTTTTCGACTCGGCCATGCCCAACAGTATGCCGAGCACGGTTCCCACGACAACGCCTCCGCCGATCTTCTGGCCCGGCTCCTTCTGGTCGAGGCCGTAAAGACCCACGCCGATAAGGCCGCCGATGGTTGCGCCGTATATGGCGTTTTTGTAGATGGTGTCGCCTTCAACCGCAAGCGCGCTTCCGGTTGAAACGGCCATGAAGGCAAACAGCAAAACAACGGTTACAGCTTTCCTGATCATTTCACTCCTCCTTTTGAAGTTGTATCAACAGATCGTTTTTACGAATCACTGAAGTGCCGACCTCGCCGACAACAATGCCGGCAGCTACGTTGGCAATCCGGGCTGCATCCTCGATGGCGGCCCCGGCTGCGCGGCAGATGGTCATTGTTGCGATCACAGTGTCGCCCGCGCCGGTAACGTCGTACACCTTGCGTGCAACAGCGGGTATATGGTAAACATTTCGCCCCGGTTTCACAAGCGTCATTCCCTCCGGGCCGCGCGTAATCAGGACAGACTCGCACTCAAGCCTTGCGAAAAACCACTCCGCCGCGCCAAGCAGGCTTTCCTCGTCATGAATTTCGATGTGCGAGGCGGCGGACGCCTCAAGCCGGTTAGGCGTGATGACCGAAACATGGCGGTAGCATTCGAGATTGGAAACCTTCGGATCGACCGCGATGAAACGCCCGTCCGCGTTCTGCGTGATTCTGTTCATGAGGGCGCGGCTGACAACTCCCTTGGCGTAGTCCGACACGATAACGGCGTCAACGTTCCGCATGGCCTCCTCGATAAAATGAAAAAGCCGGTTTCGCGCGCCGCCGTCAACAGGAGACTTGACCTCGTGATCGAACCTGACCACGTGCTGGCTGTGCGCCACAATGCGCGTCTTGAGGGTGGTCGGCCTGTCAGGAACGGCAATCAGGCCCGACGCGTCGATCCCGAACGATTCGAGCCGTGCGGCCAGAAGCCTGGCGCCCTCGTCATCGCCCACCACTCCGGCCAGAATGGCATGTCCGCCAAGCGAGGCGATGTTTGCTGCCACGTTTGCCGCGCCGCCAAGCATCATGTCCTCGCGCTCGACAGCAACCACCGGAACCGGAGCCTCAGGCGATATGCGCGACACATTGCCCCAGATGTAGCGGTCTATCATCACGTCGCCGACAATAAGTATGTTCTTGCCGGTGAATTTTTTTAAAAGGCTGGCTGGATTCTTGATCATGGAAAACCGGAGGCTAGGCAACGCTGATGAGCGCGTCGTCCTCGCGTTTTTTCTGCTTTTTGATGACGACCTTCCGTCCGTCAACCTCGATGCGCCCCTCGGCAAACAGCTTGACAGCCTTCGGATAGATTTTATGCTCGCATTTAAGTATCCGGGCAGAAAGCGTATCTTCGGTGTCGTTGTCGTAGGCCGGAACCGCAGCCTGGATGATTATCGGCCCGGTATCCACGCCCTCGTCAACGAAATGCACGGTGCAGCCCGATATTTTAACGCCATATTTCACGGCGTCGCGCTGGCCGTGAAGGCCGGGAAACGCGGGCAGAAGCGCGGGATGGATGTTCATGATTTTATTGCGAAAGGGGCGGATCAGGCCCGCAGTGACAACGCGCATGAAACCGGCAAGCAGAACAAGCCCAACCTGCCGTTTTCTCAGGGCCGAGGCGATTGCCGCGTCGTATGCCTCGCGATCCGGGAATTCGGCGGGATTCAGGTACATCGTCTCAATGCCGCGCAGTTTCGCGCGCTCGATTGCAGGGGCGTTCTTCTTGTCGCTCACCAGAAGTACTATGCGCGCCCTGATTTTTCCGGACTCAATCTCGTCCTGAACCGCCTGAAAGTTCGATCCCCTGCCGGAGGCAAGAACCGCGATCCGGAGTTCCTCCATCAGGCGTCGGAACCCTTGTTCAGGAATTTTTCCGGCATGATGGCCCGGCCCATGAATACTCCGCCCTCGATGATGCTGAGCTTGGTGCAGGCGATGTCGCCATGCACAAGACCTTTTGCCCGTATCACAACCAGATCGTCGGCCTGTATGTTGCCCTCTATCCTGCCGCCTACATCAACGGTCTTGGCCCTGATTGCGCCGTTGACCTGGCCTTTTTCGCCAAGAAACACCGAGTCGGCATCGATGTCGCCGGTTACAGTTCCGTCAATCCGCACGCCGCCGGTCACCTTCAGGTTTCCGGTACAGATGGAGCCGCTTCCTATCAGCGTATCAACAGAGTTGGCCTTGTTGAACATGTCGATACCTACCTTGGCGCCGAAGCTGTTCCGGCGCTGGCGGTAATGAAGGAAACCGGATCGGTCGGCGCGCCGTCTTTCCATACTTCGTAGTGCAGGTGCGGCCCGGTTGTCGTGCCGGTGGATCCGACAATGCCAAGAACATCGCCGCGTGAAACCCGGTCGCCCACATTCACGAGGTTCTTTCGGTTATGCGCATAAAAGGTTGTGTAGCCGCGGCCATGCTCCACAGCCACAACATAGCCCGAACCCGCCTCCCAGCCGGAGTATGTCACAACGCCGTCCGCGGTTGCCTTTACCTTCTTGCCGCTGCTTTCCGAAATGTCCACACCGCGATGCAGGCTTTTCGCTCCATATATCGGATGCACGCGCCAGCCGAACTGCGAGGATATGCGTCCGTCAACCGGCCAGCCGGTGGGGGTGGCGAGGAATATGTTGCGTTCCTCGCGAAGATACTGCTTTATCGATTCAACATTCTCTATCTGCTTCATTGCCGCGTCCCTGATCCTGCCAATATCAACATCACTGCCAAGATCCGCGCTTTTGATGGCCTCTTCCTTAGTTGTTCCCGGCGGCAGAATCGTGCGGAACTCGGACTCGGCCTTCGACAGCCGGTTTATCGTGTCCTTGAGGTTTTGGAACGTTGTGGCGTAACGGTGAAGCTCGCTCTCCATCTTCTCGAAACGCTCGGCTGAAACCGATGCCGCGATAGCCTTGAAGCTGATGGCTCCCCACAGGAGCACCGCGGCAACAAGAACTATGCTCGGAACCCTGAAATGAGCGGCGGAGCCATCGTTGTGCGGAATGAGCACAATGGTGACAGGCGCGAAAAGCTTTCGGATATACGTCTTTGTGTGCTTAAACATACAAAACGTCCTCCCGTCCTTTTTCTATGTGTCCAATTACAACCGGATTTTCGCCCGCTCGTCCAAGCGAGGCTGCAACCCTTCCGGAAATCTCCGGTGAAACCACGAGCATGAATCCGATGCCCATGTTGAATGTGCGGAACATCTCGTCATCGGAAACACCGCCGAGCTTTTTTATAAGCCCGAATATCGGCGGAATAGTCCAGGCATCCCTGCGGATGACAGCCCTTACGCCCTTCGGCAAAATTCGCGGCAGGTTTCCGGTGATGCCGCCGCCGGTGATATGCGCCATGCCCTTTATCTCGTATCGCTTGAGCAGGCCAAGCACAGGCTTCACATAAATCCGCGTTGGAGCAAGCAGCGCGTCGCCGAGTGCTTGGCCAAGCGCCGGTATCCGCTTTCGGGCATCGTAGCCCTTAATTTCAAAAAACAGCTTGCGCGCAAGCGAATAGCCGTTGCTGTGCAAGCCGCTCGACGGAAGCCCGATAACCACATCGCCCGGCTTTATGCTCCGTCCGTCAACTATTTTCGGCTTGTCCACAACCCCAACCGCAAAACCGGCCGCATCGTACTCGCCCACTGCGTAGAAGCCCGGCATCTCGGCTGTTTCGCCGCCAACCAGCGCCGCGCCCGCCTGCCTGCACCCTTCGGCCACGCCTTCGATAACCGCCGCCGCATCTTCCGGTTTAAGCTTCCCGGTGGCAAGATAATCGAGAAAGAATAGCGGCTCGGCTCCAAGCGTCAGAATGTCGTTCACGCACATGGCAACCAGATCGATTCCCACGGTGTTGTGACGCCCGGTCATGAAGGCGATCTTAAGCTTTGTTCCCACGCCGTCCGTGCCGCTCACAAGCACCGGATCCTTGAACTTGTGCGCGTTCAGGCGAAAGAGCGATCCGAACGACCCCAGTCCTGTCAAAACCTCAGGCCTTCGCGTGGATGCCGCCAACGGCTTTATCAGATCGACAAACCTGTCGCCCTCGGCTATGTCAACGCCAGACTGCCTGTATGTAAGGCCTTCGGCGGGATTCGTGACTTGGCCTTCTCTTGCCGGGCCCCGCTTTGCGGCTGATGCCGTTTTCTTTTTAGCTGTCATGCATTATACCTGTTCGGCGCGTCTTGCAGCCAGCCTGTTCAACGCATCCTGCGCCGCCGACTGCTCCGCCTCTTTCTTGTTTCTGCCCGCGCCCTCGCCAACAATTTCGCCGTTGATGCAGGCAGCCGTGCGGAACATCTTTTCGTGATCAGGCCCGCTCTCCTCGATCAGCCTGTATTCGGGCTGTTTGCCGAACTCCCTGTGCGCAAGTTCCTGAAACTCCGTTTTGTGATCGTAGGCTCCGCCGGTTTCCATCGCGCCCTGAATCTCGCGGTCGAAAAGCCTGATAACCGCGGCGCGAGCCGACTCCAGCCCTCCGTCAAGATAGATTGCCGCGATGAGCGCCTCTATGCCTGCCGCGAGCACCGACTGCTTCTTTCGCCCGCCTGTTCGCTCCTCGCCTTTTCCAAGCCGCATGTAGCGCCCGATTTTGATGCCTTCGCCAACTCCGGCAAGCGTCACATCCCTCACAAGCGACGCCTTGATCTTCGAAAGCGCGCCCTCGTCGAGGTCGGGAAGCCGCCTGAAAAGCTCCTCGCTTATCAGCAGGCCCAGAACCGAGTCCCCAAGAAATTCGAGCCTCTCGTTGAAAAGCGGAGCCTCTCCGGGATGCTCGTGCGAGTATGTCCTGTGGGTAAGCGCCTTTGCCAGAAGCTGCGGCCGGCTAAAGACGTACCCTACGACATCCTCAAGCCCGTCCGTCGATCTTTTTGAAGATGAGGCAGGCATTTGTTCCGCCGAATCCGAACGAATTTGAAAGCGCCATCCTTACGTCGAGCTTTCGCGCAACGTTCGGCACATAATCGAGATCGCATTCCGGATCGGGATTTTCGAGATTGATAGTGGGCGGCACAATGCCGTCGCGAATGGCAAGCACGCTGATTACAGCCTCAACGCCGCCCGCCGCTCCAAGCAGATGCCCGGTCATCGATTTGGTCGAGCTGACCGCCACCTTCCTGGCGTGATCACCAAAGACCTTCTTGATCGCCAGAGTCTCCAGCTCGTCGCCGTATTTGGTGGAAGTGCCGTGCGCGTTTATGTAGTCGATCTCCTCCGGAGCAATTCCGGCTCCCTTGAGCGCCATCCTCATGCAGCGGGCCGCGCCGTCGCCGTTTGGATCGGGCGAAGTTATGTGGTAGGCGTCGCCCGACATGCCGTAGCCCACGATCTCGGCGTAGATGTGCGCGCCGCGCGCCTGAGCGCTTTCGAGCGTTTCCAGCACCATGACGCCGGAACCCTCGCCCATGACGAATCCGTCGCGGTCAACATCGAACGGGCGGCTCGCCCGCTCCGGCGCGTCGTTTCGCGTGGAGAGCGCCTTCATCGCGTTAAACCCGCCGACGCCCAATGCCGAAATACATGCCTCGGTTCCGCCGGTTATCATCGCGTCGGCGTCGCCGCGCTCGATTATGCGGAAAGACTCGCCGATGGAATGGCTTCCCGTGGCGCAGGCCGTAACCTCAGCCAGATTCGGCCCCTTCGCGCCGAAACGTATCGAGATGTTCCCGGAAGCCAGGTTGATGATAAGGCTCGGTATGAAAAACGGCGTGATCCTGCGCGGCCCTTTTTCCATCAGCACCTTGGCGTAGTGCTCTATGGTGGGAAGTCCGCCGATACCGGCTCCAACCGCCACGCCGACGCGTTCGGCGTTCGTCTCATCAATCACCAGCCCCGAATCCTTCACAGCCATCGCTGCTGCCGCCATCCCGAACTGGATGAAGCGATCCATCTTTTTCACTTCCTTGGGCTCGATGAATTCCTCAGGATTGAAATCGCGAATCTCTCCCGCTATCTGCGTGGGAAACGCCGAAGCGTCGAAAGCGGTTATCGGCTTGATGCCGGAACGTCCTTCAAGTAGCGCCTTCCATGAGGCGTCAAGACCGATCCCGACCGGGGTGACCATCCCGACCCCTGTAACTACAACTCTTCGATACTGCGGCATGATTTAAGACTGCTTCTTTGTTATGTAGTCTATCGCGTCCTTGACGCGGGTGATCTTCTCGGCATCCTCGTCCGGAATTTCAACTCCGAACTCCTCCTCGAACGACATCACAAGCTCAACCGTATCGAGCGAATCGGCGCCCAAGTCCTCGACAAACGAGGCCTCGTCGGTCACCTTTCCGGCGTCCACGCCCAGCTTCTTCACAATAATCTCACGCACCTTGTCAGCAGTTGCCATACCCTATAATCCTCCCGATCTGTTTCCAAACAGGCCTTGAAAAGTCCTCACCGAATGATTCAGCGAGTTAAAAACTACGACAACCCGTCCGGAAAAGTAAAGCTTTTTTTCCTTCCGGGCTGCGGCTGAAACAAAATTTACATGTACATTCCGCCGTTTACATGAATTGTCTGGCCGGTTATATACGCCGCGTCGGGCGACACCAGAAACAAAACCGCCGCAGCCACGTCGTCCACCGAGCCAAGCCTTCCAAGCGGAATGCCCTTCATCATCTCTTCCTTCACCTTCTCAGGCAAAACGTCGGTCATGGCGGTCTGAATGAATCCGGGCGCAACCGCGTTCACCGTGATGTTGCGGGAGGCGTACTCGCGCGCTGTGGTTTTCGTCAGGCCGACGATTCCGGCCTTGGAGGCCGAATAATTGGCCTGTCCGGCGTTGCCCATGAAGCCGACAACCGAGGCGATGCTCACGATGCGGCCAAAGCGGTTTTTCGCCATAACCTTAACCGCCTCCTTCGTGCAGAGGAAGGTTCCCTTGAGGTTGATGTTTATCACCAAGTCCCAGTCGTCGTCCTTCATGCGCATGAGCAGGCCGTCGCGCGTGATTCCGGCGTTGTTGACCAGAATGTCGAGCCTTCCCATTTCGCCGACGATCTTTGTAAACGCCGCCAAAACCTCGTCGGGTTTCGACACGTCGAATTTCACCGCAAGCGTTTTCACGCCAAGCGCGGCGCATTCCTTGGCCGTCTCCTCGGCTTTTTCAAGCGACACGTCGGAGATGACCACATTGGCGCCTTCACGCGCAAGCGCAAGCGCGATGGTTTTCCCTATGCCCTGGGCGCTGCCGGTAACAAGTGCAACATTGTCCTTAAGTTTCATGGCGATCACCTCGAAAATTATTTAAGAGCGGCAACTACAGCCTCCAGGCCCGCCGCGTCCTCAACATTCATGACGCGGGCATCCGGCAATATGCGTTTAATTAAACCCGAAAGCACCTTGCCCGGCCCGGCCTCGACGAACACATCCGCGCCATCCGCAGCCATGCGCCTGATCGAATCCTCCCAGAAAAGCGGGCATTTCAACTGGCGCACAAGGCTGTCGCGCACGCCGGATTTCGATGTGATTGGCGCGGCGTCGGCATTGTTTATAACAGGAAACGCCGGGGCGGAAAGCGTTATGCCGTCGATCAACAGGCCAAGCGAATCCGCCGCCCCAGCCATCAGCGCGCAGTGCGACGGGGCCGACACCGCAAGCGGCACGGCCCGTTTCGCGCCTTTTTCCTTAAGCTTTGCAATCGCTTCCTCAACAGCCGGTTTCTCGCCCGAAATAACAATCTGTCCGGGGCAGTTGAAGTTGGCAGGAGCCACATAGCCCGATGTCACCGCCGAAAGCGCGTCTTCCAGCGCGGCGCGGTCAAGTCCAAGCACCGCCGCCATCAGGCCTTTTCCCTCCGGCACGGCAGACTGCATCAGCCGCCCCCGCTCGCGCGTAAGCCGCAGGGCATCGCCAAACGAAAAAACACCGGCGGCGCAAAGCGCGCTGTATTCGCCAAGGCTGTGACCGGCAGCCATCGCGGGCCTTATTCCGGCGTAGGAAAGCGCCTGAAACGCGGCCATGCTTGCGGCCAGAATTGCCGGCTGGGTAACTTCCGTGCGGTTAAGCTCGTCCGCCGGGCCTTGAAAACTCACCTGCGAGAGCGAATATCCGAGCGCCTCGTCGGCCTGCGCGTATAAATCGCGCACCGCGGGGAATGCGTCGTAGAGCGACTTGGCCATGCCGACCGACTGCGAGCCCTGTCCCGGAAAAAGAAACGCGATGCTCATGCCGATTCCTTCAGTTTTCTGATAAGCATCGGAACAACTTCCGCCACATCGCCCACGATGCCGTATGTGGCAACGTTGAAAATCGGCGCGTCCGGGTTCTTGTTTATCGCAACGATCACGTCGGACGACTGCATTCCGACCAGATGCTGAACCGCGCCCGAAATGCCGCAGGCGATATAGAGCTTCGGACATACTGTTTTGCCGGTCTGCCCAACCTGATGCCCGTATGAAATCCAGCCCTCGTCAACCGCGGCACGCGACGCGCCGACCGCGCCGCCCAGAAGTCCGGCAAGCTCGAAGAGCATCTCGAAACCCTTCTGCCCCACGCCGCGCCCGCCGGCCACAATCACGTCAGACTCGGCGATGTTCACGTTCATGGTAACTTCTTTAATGAATTCAACCACTTTGGCCCGAACCACAAGCCCGTCGGACGGCAGGTTAATTATCTCGCCCTGTCTGCCTTCAACGCGCTCGATCGGCTTCATCACCTTTGGCCGCACCGTTGCCATCTGCGGGCGGCGCGACGGCGTAAGGATCGAGGCCATGATGTTTCCGCCCCATGCCGGACGCACCTGAAGCAGGTTCACGCCGTTTTCGTCCATCTCAAGCGATGTGCAGTCTGCTGTAAGTCCGGTGCGAAGCCGGGCCGCAACGCGCGGCAGGAAAGACCTGCCAATGGCCGTGGCTCCGGCAAGCACGATTTCAGGCTTCGCGGCGTCGATGGCGCGGGCCAGCATTTCGGCGCAGGCCTCGTCGTGGAACGCGTCAAGCTCCGGCCCGGTTGCGTGATAAACCCTGTCGGCTCCAAAGCATATCAGCTCGTCCGCCGCATCGCGCCCGCCGCCAAGAAGAACTGCTGAAACGCTGCAAGTGGCGCCGCGCCGCGAAGCAATCTGTCCGGCGATCTTTCTCGCGGCTCCAAGCAGTTCAATCGCCACGCCTGCAAGGCATCCGTGGCGCTGTTCGGCGAACACCATAATGCCGGACGCGCCCGCATCGACAGTTGCCTCCGCCTTGCCGGACTCGACAATCGCGCCCTCCGGACATACCGTAAGACATGCGCGGCAGGCCTGGCATAGTTCGCCGATTACCGCAACGCCGCCTTCCATCGTTATGGCGTCATACGGACATGCCGAAAGGCAGGCCTCGCAGCCCACGCATTTTTCAGGATTTACCTTTATGAACATATTCTGAATCGACTCCTTAATCGATTTGCGCCTACGCGCAACTCATTGCGCGAAGCTCGCCCGCAAGCGCCGAAACCTGCTCCTCAAGCGAGCCGGAAAGCGCCTTGCGCCCGCCGCGCGCCTCAGGCGTGAACACCCGGTTCACCTGCGTGGGCGAGCCGGAAAGCCCAAGTTCGCCCTCCGGAATCGAAAGATCGGCGGCGGTTATTTTTTTTATGACCGCCTTCTTTGCAGCCATTTTCCCGCGCAGCGACGGCAGACGGGGCGTGTTCAACTCCTTCACGGCTGTAAAAAGCACCGGAAGCGAGGTGTCAACAACGTCGTATCCGTCGTCCATCAGCCGCTCAACGCGGATTGCGCCGTCCGATACGGTAACGATCTTCCGCACGTAGGCAACATGCGGAATGCCGAGAAATTCGGCCACTTCCGGGCCAACCTGCGCCGTGTCGCCGTCGATGGCCTGCTTGCCGCAGAAGATTACATCCGGCGAGATTATTGAAATCATCGCCGCAAGCGCCCGCGAGGTGGCAAGCGTGTCCGATCCGGCAAACGCGCGGTCGGTAAGAAGCACTCCTTCATCCACGCCAAGCTCTATGGCCTCGCGCAGCGCGGCTTCGGCCTGCGGCGGGCCCATGCTTATCGCCGTGACCGTGCCGCCTCCGGCCTGCTCCTTGATCGACAATGCCGCTTCGATGGCATGGCGGTCGTACGGATTGATGATGCTCGGAACGCCGTCGCGGATGAGCGTGTTCTTCTCGCGGTCGAGCTTCACCTCTGCGGTGTCGGGAACCTGTTTTACGCAGACAACGATCTTCATCGCTTTAGTTACCTCGCGCGGCCTCTTTGTTTAATTCCTGCCCGATAACGTTGCGGAGAATCTGGTTTGTTCCCTCGAATATCTGGAGGATCTTGGCGTCGCGCATCATCTTTTCAACCGGATACTCCTTCATGTAGCCCGATCCGCCCAGAATCTGCACTGCGTCTGTTGTCACCCTCATGCCCACATCGGTCGCAAAAACCTTGGCCATAGCCGAAACCTTCGAGAAATCCTTCACGCCCGATTCCATGGCGCGGGCCACGCTGTAAACAAGCGCGCGGGCCGCCTCCACGGCTGTCGCCATGTCGGCAAGCATATGCTGGATGGCCTGAAATCCGATGATCGGATGCCCGAACTGAACGCGCTCGCGGGCGAACTTCACGGCTTCATCGAGCGCTCCGGCTGCCACGCCCAAGCCCTGAGAGCCCACGCCGCAGCGCGAATGGTCGAGCGTCTTCATCGCAACCAGAAACCCCATGCCTTCGCGTCCAAGCAGGTTGTCCTTGGGGATGCGGCAGTTTTCGAACACAAGCTCGCGGGTGGCCGAGCACCTTATGCCCATCTTGTCTTCCTTCTTGCCGAAGGTGAAGCCGGGCGCGCCTTTTTCCACAACGAAGGCCGACGCGCCGCGAGCGCCGCGGCTCTTGTCGGTCATAGCTACAACCGTGTAGATTTCGGCCTCGCCGCCGTTTGTTATCCACTGTTTCGTGCCGTTCAGCACATATTCATTGCCATCGAGCTTCGCCGTGGTCTGGATGCCGCTTGCGTCGCTTCCGGCGTTCGCCTCTGTAAGCGCAAACGCAACCAGCCGCTTTCCTGACGCTATTTCAGGCAGGAACTTCTTTTTCTTTTCATCCGAGCCGAAAAAAAGGAGCGGGAAAGTGCCGAGCGCGTTGGCCGCGTATGTTGTGGATACTCCAAGACAGGCCTTGGACAGTTCCTCGATTGCAACCATATGTGCCAGCGCGCCGGATGCCATGCCGCCGTACTCCTGCGGAATATGCAGGCCCATCAGGTCTGATTCACCCAGAACCTTGATTATTTCCCAGGGGAAAATCCCCTTCTCGTCCATCTCGGCGCGAACGGGAACTACCCTCTCCCGCGCGATCTGGCGGGCCAGGTCCCGTATCATCACCTGTTCTTCGGTCAACTGATAATCCATAAAAAACCCTCCCTGATAATTAGGAAACCGTCACTACCACTTTATTAGGGCCGCGCCCCATGTAAGGCCGGCGCCGAAGGCTTCAAGCAAAATCCTGTCGCCGCGTTTTATGCGGCCCGATCTGACGGCTTCATCCAGCGCAATTGGAATCGATGCGCCGGAGGTGTTGCCGACCTTTTCGAGGTTCATTATCACCCGCTCCATCGGCAGGCCCAGCCTTTCAGCCGTGGCGCGTATTATACGCTCGTTGGCCTGATGGGGAAGCAGAAACGTGATGTCGGACGCTTGCAGATTGTTTTCCCGAAGCGTGTCGATCACAAGCGCCTCAAGGGTTCTGACAGCCACCTTGAACGTCTCGTTCCCCTTCATCCTTATGAAATTCTCCGGTATATGCAGCATGTCCCAAAGCGTGCCGTCCGCATGAATGCGAACATATTCAACGCCGGACGCCGTGTCGTCGGTTCCCTCAAGCACCACGGCGCCCGCTCCGTCGCCGAAAAGCACACAGGTCGAGCGGTCTTGCCAGTCGGTCACGCGCGAAAGCATCTCCGCGCCCACCAGCAGCACGCGTCTGGCCGAGCCTGAGCGTATCATGCCGTCGGCTATCGAGAGCCCGTAGATAAAGCCGGAACATGCCGCCGATATGTCGAAGGCTGCGGCGCGCCTTGCGCCAAGCTTCGCCTGAAGCAGGCAGGCCGTGGCGGGCATCGGCTGATCCGGCGTGATCGTGGCGAAAACAATCAGATCGATGTCTTCCGGCCCAACACCGGCGGCTTCCATTGCCGCGCGCGCGGCCTTCAGGCCGATGTCGGATGTCGCTTCGCCGTCGGCTCCGATTCTGCGCTCGCTTATGCCGGTGCGCTCAACGATCCACTGATTGGTCGTATCGACCATCTTTTCGAGATCGAAATTCGTGAGAACCCGATCGGGAAGGCATGAGCCTGTTCCGGTGATGATGGTTCTAAGCGGCATTTACTGTAACGCCCGATATGTCGGGATTGGCATCGTGCATGGCCTCGCCTATGCCCGCGCCGATTATCCCGGTAAGATTCTTTCGCGCCGAGTCGTCGGCAACGCGCAGCGCGTTCTTTATCGCCTTGGCTGTCGAGCGTCCGTGGCTTATGATGCTCACGCCGTTGATGCCAAGAAGCGGCGCGCCGCCGTATTCGGCATAGTCCATCTTCTTCCTGATGCCCGGAAGCCCGGCGCGCATGAACATATAGCCAATTTTGCCAAGCATGCTTCCGCTTATCTCCTGCTTGAGCATCTTTGCAAGCGCATCAACAAGGCCTTCGCCGATCTTGAGCGCAACATTTCCTATAAAGCCGTCGCAGACCACAACATCCACAGCGCCGGAAAACATCTCCTTGCCCTCGATGTTGCCAACGAAATTCAGCTTCGAGTCCGAAAGAAGCTTGAACGCCTCCTTCGTAAGCTCGTTGCCCTTTCCCGCCTCCTCGCCGATGCCCAGAAGCCCGACCGTGGGCCTGGTTCGCCCAAGCACAGTGGATGCGTAGCAACTGCCCATCACGCCGAACTGGAGAAGATGCACCGGCCTGCAATCTACAGTTGCCCCGGCGTCGATCAGCACGAACGGATCCTTCGCGCTCGGCATGACGGCGGCAATTCCCGGCCTGTCAACGCCGTCGATGGCTCCAAGCACGAAAAAAGATATGGCCATGGCAGCGCCGGTATTGCCCGCGCTCACCACAGCGTCCGCCTCGCCGTTTTTTACAAGATCGACAGCCACGCGAATGGATGAATCCTTTTTGCGCCTGAGCGCCGCCGACGGCTGTTCATCCATGGCCACCAGCTGGCTTGTGTGCCTGACGCGTATTCCGGACGGAAGCGTTCCGCCACCGAGCTCACGCCGCACAAGCTCTTCGTCCCCCACCAGAATCACTTCCAGACCGAAGGCTTCAACCGCCTCCAGCGCCCCCCTGACCGTCACGGCGGGGGCTGAGTCCCCCCCCATGGCATCGAGGGCTATTCTCATTCCGCGATTTCCAGCACCTTCCGCCCCTTGTATGTTCCGCAGGACGGGCATACCCGGTGCGGCATCTTCGGTTCCTGGCAATTCGTGCATGTCGAAAGACTCGGCGCGTCAACCTTCCAGTTGGCCCGCCTCTTGTTTCTTCTCGACTTCGAATGCCTGCTTGTAGGATTCGCCATTTTACACTTCTCCTTTCAACTTCATTAATACCTTAAGTCTCGGATCGATATACCGGGTGTCGCAATCGCACTGCCGCTCGTTCAGGTTGCCGCCGCACACGGGGCAAAGCCCCTTGCATGAATCGGAACAGACCGGACTCATCGGAACAGCAAGGAGAACCTGCTCCATTACCAGCTCCGAAAGATCGAGCTCGTCGCCTTCGTGGAAGATAACATCCAGTTCGCCCGCCTGAAGCTCGTGCTCCTCCGCCTCGTCCTGTTCCGGAGCGGGCCGGTACTCGACCGACAGCCTGGAATCGACAGCGCCTTCAAAATCGCCAAGGCAGCGCGAACACTGAAACCCGGCGCGGCAACTCAACTCCCCATCGACCAGAACGCGGTTTTCAACCTTTCGGACGCGAAGCCCGCCGGTCACCGGAGTGGTGATACTGAATTCCTCCGGGGATATCCGCTCCCTGACATTCAGTGCAAGCCCGTCTTCCGGGATTTTCGATATGAAAATACGCATGTCTCCGGTCGCAAAAGAATGGAATTATAAGAACTGCCATCTTTTATGTCAATCGGCTGGCCGCGCCCATGCCGCAGCCGCGGGCAGCCGAACAATTCTGTAATGATGGAGCATTTGTCTTGACTTCCCGGTTTTTCAGCCATTAGGCTACGTTATCAAAAGCAGCACCACGGGGAGCCGGATAAATGCAGAAAGTAACCATTCAGGGGCTTGTCAGGAAAAAAACCGAGGGAAAGCGCATCTCCGCGCTCACGGCATACGACTTTCCCACCGCCGCGATCGTTGACGAGGCGGGAGTTGACATAATTCTTGTGGGCGACTCGCTGGGCGTGGTTGTGCAGGGGCTCGACAACACGCTTCCGGTTACGATGGACGAGATGCTCTACCACACGCGCATCGTTGCCCGCGCAGCCAAACGGGCGATGGTGCTTGGCGACATGCCGTTTCTCTCGTATCAGGTTTCGGTCGGCGAAGCTGTGCGAAACGCCGGACGCTTCCTTCAGGTGGGCGCTCAGGGCGTGAAGATCGAAGGCGGAGCAAACGTGCTTCCGGTGATAAAAGAGCTTGTGAACTTCGACATTCCGGTGATGGCGCATATAGGCATCACGCCGCAGTCCATACACCGCCACGGCGGCTACAAGGTTCAGGGCCGCGACGAGGCGGCGGCGCAGAGGCTTGTTGATGAGGCAAAAATGGTCGAGGACTCTGGCGCTTTTTCTCTGGTGGTTGAGGGCGTGCCGGTTGAGCTTGCCCGAAAGATTACGGAATCGGTCTCGATTCCGACCATCGGCATAGGCGGCGGCCCGCACTGCGACGGCCAGATTCTGGTGATTCACGACCTGCTTGGGCTGTTCGACAGGTTTGTGCCGAAGTTCGTGAAGCGCTACGCCAACCTGAAGGAAACGTCGGTTGATGCGATCAGGCAGTATATAGCCGAGGTTGAAAGCGGCGAGTTTCCGGGGGCGGAGCAGAGCTATACGTGACATACAGCATTCCACATCCGATCCAATATCAAGGCAGCAAGCGCAATCTGGCATCTGCCATACTGCGCTATGCGCCCAGAGACATGGATCGCCTTATCGAGCCGTTTGCAGGCTCGGCAGCCATCAGCATTGCCGCCGCCGCCAGCCGGTTGGCGAATACTTATCTGATCAACGATCTGAACAGGCCGTTGATTGAGTTGCTGCGGCTGATGGTGGAGAAACCTCTTGAGAGCGCCGAGCATTACAGGCGCATCTGGAATGGGCAACACGGCAACTCTATCGAACACTATTACAGTGTGCGTGAGGAATTCAACCGCACATTGGATCCAAACCTCTTCCTTTACTTGCTTGCCAGATGTGTCAAAGGTTCTGTCAGGTATAATTCAGATGGTCTTTTTAATCAGAGTCCCGATAAAAGACGCCACGGAACGCAACCAGAAACCATGCGCGCGAACATATTTGGCGTATCCTCGCTATTGAAGGGGCGAGCCATTTTTTCATCGCTGGACTACAGGGATGTGCTGGAGAAGGCTGGGGTTACAGACCTTGTTTACATGGATCCGCCATATCAGGGCGTATGCGGCGAGAGGGATTCCCGTTATTATTCAGGCATTTCCCATGACAAATTCATTGCCGCCCTTGAAAGACTGAATTCCAGGGGAATATCTTATATCGTAAGCTACGATGGCCGCAGAGGCGACAAAACCTTCGGAGAACCGCTGCCGGTTTCGCTTGGGCTGACAAGAATTGAACTTCATGCTGGCCGATCCAGTCAGGCAACATTGCTTGGCCGTGACGAACTCACCTATGAATCGCTGTACCTTTCAAGTGCGTTGACCAAACGGCTTGAGAGGAAATTGTCCGGGTATCGTCAAGCTGACGCCATTCAGTGTGCGTTATTTGAGCCTCATGCCAGCTACGCCTGAACTTCCTCAAGAATTTATCGATCTGTGCCGTTCTGTCACAGCGAAAAGGCCCAAAACCGTTATTGACCATATTTTGGCGCACGGATTCATCACAACCGAGGAACTGAAGGGCAATTACGGATACAACCATCCTCCACGCGCTGTGCGTGACGTCCGTGAACATGGCATTCCGCTTGAAACCTTCCGGGTGACCGGTTCCGACGGGCGAAGTATCGCTGCCTATCGCTTTGGCGACGTCAAGCACGTCCGTTTCAGGCAATTGTCAGGACGAACCGGACTGTCCCGAAAAATCAGGGACGCATTGGTCGGAAAGCATGGATGCAGGTGTTTTATCTTCCTTGAGGATATGGATGCCGTAAATTTACAGATAGACCACCGCGTTCCGTTCGAGGTTGGCGGCGATGGAGAGGAAAACAAACTTGATCCCGATGATTTCATGCTGCTGTGCGCTTCGGCAAACCGTGCGAAATCATGGTCTTGCGAGCACTGTGAAAACTGGAACGTCGCGAAGGACAGAACGATCTGCATGACGTGCTACTGGGCATATCCTGAAAACTACTCTCATATTGCCATGCGCCAAATCCGAAGGCTTGATATAGTCTGGCAAGGCAACGAAGTTGATGTTTACGATAAACTGAAGGCAACGGCAAGAGAGATGGAAAAAGAGATGCCATTTGTTGTCAAGGAAATACTTGAAAGGGAGATGCGCCGTAAGCGCACCTGAATACTGGAAATACTACATGCCACAATCAAACCTTAAAGTAATTCTTCTTAAACACACGCCCGATCCGGAAGCCGTGGTCGCCATGGCGGCAAAGCTCTGCTACAGCCCGTCGGACATCGAGGGGTTGCAGGAGAAGATCAGCCGGAAAGACCAGCAAGGTTTTGTGGAGCGGCTTGTGGGCATGGGGCACATGAGTCCGGTGGAGCATGTGTCGTTCACGTTCGCCATCGAGGGCATATCCCGCGCCTGTTCGCATCAGCTTGTGCGCCACAGGGTTGCGTCGTATAGCCAGCAGTCGCAGCGTTATGTGAGCGAATCGTCCGGATTCGATTACGTTATTCCGCCGTCCATTGCCGAGGATGACGCGCTTCGCGCCGAGTTTGAGCAATTCATGGCGGACGCGCAGAAGGCGTACAACCGGCTTATTGAGCGACTGAGCGAGCGCGGGCTGAAGGGCGAGGCGGCGAATCAGGACGCCCGGTTCGTGCTTCCGAACGCCGCAGAGACAAAGATAGTTGTCACCATGAACGCCCGCGAACTTCTGCATTTTTTCCGCGTGCGCTGCTGCAACCGGGCGCAGTGGGAGATACGGGCGATGGCAGAGCGGATGCTGGAACTCGCAAGGCAGGCCGCGCCGGTGATCTTCGCGGAAGCCGGGCCGGGCTGTCTGTACAAGCCGTGTCCGGAAGGCGAGTACTCCTGCGGCAAGATAATAGAGGTTCGAAAGAAGTACAACGCCGGTTCCACAGGATAACGGGGGAAGGCAAACAGCCATGAAAAGGGGGGCGTGGTTCAGGGCAGCGGTTGCATTGGCCGCGCTTGTCTGCCTTGCCGTTCTGTTTCGCGCCGCCTTTTTCAGGGGCGGACGCGAGGCAACAGCGCCGCCCCAAGCCGTAGTAATTCACCCCAAGCCGGCTCCGGCTTCACCAATGGGCGTCACCCGCGAGGAAGCCCTCGCTCTTGCACGGTCTCTGGGGCTCGACGATTCCAGCGTCGATCTGTTTTTCAGCGTCATACGAAAGAGCGGCATTGCGCGAGAGGAAGAAGCGGTTGCCATGCGTGAATTTCTCGAATGCTGGAGGGGCGTGAGCGACCGGCTGGACGCCTTCCCGTGGGACGAGTATCCGGCAATCTCTCACATGGCCCGCGACATCGGGGCGGCATTGAAGAGGGGCGACGTTGACAACGCCTCGTTCATGATGGCCGAGGCCGACCGCTTGCGCGCCGAGGCCGATGCCGTGATGGGCGACATAATGGAGAGGCGCTGGATTGTTGCCGCCATCCGGAAGGGCGAGGAATGGCCCATGAGGTTTGCGCGTGGCCCGGCGCACGAGGACAACTGGGCCATAGCGCGGCAGAGTCCGGTTGTGATCGAGCGCGACATGGACGGCTCAGACCCCGACATCGTGCGCAAGCTGAGCAATCTGGGCATGATCTACTACAGCAGGCGGAATTTTTCCGACGCCGAACAGGTGTATCTTCGGGCGCTCGATATTCAGAAGAGATTCTCGCGCCCCGGTCTTGCTTCGCTACAGAACAATCTTGCAGTGCTCTATGACGCCATGGGCAGACCGGCGGAGGCCGAGCCGTTGTTCAGGCGCGCTTTAACCGCAGTGGTGGACAAAAATTCGCTCGACACCTCAACCATCATGAACAACATGGCGGTTGTGTGCGAGGAGCTTGGCAGGCGCGGCGACGCAGAGTTCTATTATCGTTGGGCGCTCGATCTGCGCGAGAAGAATCTCGGCGGAAACCACCCGTTTGTCGCGGCAAGCCTCGACAATCTGGCCGCGCTTCTGGAGGCGGACGGGCGTTTGGCCGACGCTGAACAATTATACGGTCGCGCGCTTTCGATCCGCAGAAAATCGCTTGGCCCCGATCATCCGTATGTGGCAACCAGCATGAACAACCTCGGAATGCTTTATTATGGCCAAGGCAGATACGACAAGGCCGAGCCGCATCTGAAACGCTCGCTTGCAATCAGGGAGCGGATACTCGGCGTGAACAATCCGGCGCTGATAGACACGCTTAACAACCTGGCGCTCACATACGAAATGCGGAAGCGCTACGATGAGGCCGAACCGCTGTACAGGCGCGCGCTTCGCATCGCCGAAAAAATTCCGGGCGCGAAATATCAGGACGTTGCCCGCAGCATCAACAACCTTGCGATGCTCTACCGCAACCAGGGGCAGAACGACAGGGCCGCTCCACTGTACCGCAAGGCGCTGAAATACGCGGAATCCACATTCCCTCCGCACGCCAGCCCTCCGCGCGCCGGAAATGGCGATAACAATGGTGTAAAATCCAGCGGTTCGGGTGAAGACGGAAAGGCGGACAGAAATCCATGAAATTCAGGCCTTGCATAGACATACATAACGGCGTCGTGAAGCAGATAGTGGGCGGAACGCTCGATGACAGCGCAGCCGCGGGCCCGGTCACGAACTTCACGTCAGACCGGCCCGCATCGTATTACGCAACCCTCTACAGGCGCGACGGGCTGACCGGCGGCCATGTGATAAAGCTTGGCCCCGGCAACGATGATGCGGCGCTGGACGCCCTTGGCGCATGGCCCGGCGGACTCCAGATCGGCGGCGGCATCGACGACCGGAACGCGGCGTTCTGGCTGAACGCCGGAGCCGAAAAGGTGATCGTCACCTCGTTCGTTTTTTCAGGCGGCAGAATCGACATGGATCGGCTCAAGCGGCTTGCCGGGGCCGTTGGGCGCGACCGTCTGGTTCTGGATTTGAGCTGCCGTAAGCGAGGCGGCGAATATTTCATCGTCACAGACAGATGGCAGAAGTTCACGGAGGTTTCCATAACTGCGGAATCTCTGGCGTTTTTCGCGGGCTATTGCTCGGAATTCCTCATTCACGCCGCCGACGTGGAGGGCAGGTGCGCCGGAATCGAGGAGCCGCTTGTGCGTTTTCTGGGGCGTCATTGCCACATTCCGGCCACATACGCCGGGGGAATAAGGTCGATGGACGACATCCGGCTAATAGACGAGGCGGGCACGGGGCGGATAGATTACACCGTGGGAAGCGCGCTGGACATATTCGGCGGGATTGGCGTGCGGTATGAGGAGTTGACGGGCCGAAAGCCTGATTAGATTAATATATCGGCTGAAATCATAATATCCCGGCCCGCCGGAGTAATCGAAAAGCTGCCAAGCCGCACAGCGTCGGAAAGCGACACAATATCCGGCCCGCCAACAGACGGCACGGAATTGCGCCCGCCAATTATAAGCGGGGCGGTGAAAAACACGGCGCGGCTTACGAGCCCGGCCCTCACCATCGCGCCGTTAATTGCGCCGCCGCCCTCAAGAAGCACCGACATAATCCCACGGCTGCCAAGCGCGCGCATGAGGAATTCAAGATCGACTCTGCCGCCCGTTCCATTGACATTGCCGGCGCAATGAATCAATTCAACGCCGTCGCGCAAAAGCCGCGTAGCGTTTGGATGATCCGGCGGCGCGGCTGTTGCGATGATAGTGGGCGCAAGGCCGTCGGCAATCACCTTGCTGTCCGGCGATATTTCCAGCCGTCCGTCAACGATGACGCGCACCGGATTTCGTCCGCGCACTCCGCGCACGGTAAGCGAGGGGTTGTCGGCCTTGACCGTGCCGATTCCGACCATTATGGCGTCATGCTCGGCGCGCATCGCGTGTACGATCTTTCGCGCTGCCGGGCCGGTTATCCATTTCGATTCGCCCGACGATGTTGCGATCTTTCCGTCGATGCTCTGGGCTGTTTTCATGGTGACATACGGCAGGCCGGCTGTTATATGGCGGATGAAAAACCTGTTCAGCTCGCGGGCTTCGCGCTCGCAAACGCCCCTTACAACCTCGATTCCGGCTGAGCGCAGACGCCGGAACCCCCTGCCGGAAACCAACGGATTGGGGTCGGACATCGCTGCAACAACGCGCTTTACTCCGGCGGCGATGATCGCATCGGCGCACGGCGGCGTTTTTTTTGCCGTATGGCAGCACGGCTCCAGCGTTACATAAAGCGTGGAGCCGCGAGCGTTGCGGCCCGCGCGCTTCAGCGCAACAGCCTCGGCGTGCGGCAGGCCGGCCCGCCTGTGCCAGCCCTCGGCGATGATCTGCACGTCGTCCTGCACAATAACCGCGCCAACCATCGGGTTGGGGCTTGTCATGCCGATGGCTTTGGCGGCAAGATCGAGCGCCAGCCGCATGTGATGTTCGTGGTTTTGCATCGGAAAATCGGGCAATTATGACATGAACGAGCGATGCATGGAAACTGAAAGGGAGGCAAGCCCTGTCGGACAGCCTCCCTCATCCTCATTTATTGAGAACTTGGCAATTACTTTACAGCGTCTTTAAATCCCTTGCCGGGCGTAAATTTGGGGCTCTTCGAAGCCTTTATCTTGATCTCCTCGCCGGTGCGGGGATTGCGGCCCTTGCGCGCGGCGCGCTTCGACACCGAGAAGGTTCCAAAGCCGACCAGCGTGACCTTGTCGCCCTTCTTGAGAACCTGCGCGACGTTGTCAACGAGCGAATCCAGAGCCTTGCCGGCTGCCGCCTTTGTGATGTCGGCGTCCGCCGCAATCTTGTCGATAAGTTCAGCCTTGGTCATGAACGCGTCTCCTTTCGAAAACAGGATAATGTGTTATTTATGAACATAAGTTAATGTTCTGCCAGCGCTCTAAACGCTAGGCAGAACCTTAGCACTTACGCCGTTTCCTGTCAAGAAGATTCTAACCTGTTTAAACGCCGGAAATGGCTTCAATGCTTGATCTGCCGCCGGCGGATTCCGGTCAGATGCCCCATCTGAGAATCGCCAGCACGAAAATTACGGCGAACACGAGCGCAAGATTCAGGTAGGCGATGAAATAGAACATCCTCTGCGCCGGTGTGAGCGCAGGTCTGGATGCGGCATCGAACGAGCCGACGACAGCAACTGCGTCGAGCTTCTCCGTGCCGTGAGGAGCCTTTGCTATCGCCTCCGTCATGTTCTCCCCGGCGGCGTGCTTCATATGACGCCCGCCCTTCCAGAGGCGCAGCGCTGTCACGTCGTAAACCTTTCCCGCAACCGCAACAAACGAGGGCCTGCCATCCTTGCCGTCGAAGGCGGCCAGCATTTCCGTGTTGAAAACGCCGTCAGCAGGCATCGCGGGCAGTTTCGGATCGGACTTGCCGAGCCTCGGCCTGATGTATGCGATGACGAAAGCCGCCGTTGACACCATGACAAGATACATCGCTATTTTTATCGAAAGCGCCACGCCCCAGGACGATGAATAAAGCACCGCAAGGCTTTTAATGCGGGAGAGGGTAAGCAGCGCGCCGGTGATTCCGACTATGGCCATCGAAACCACGCCGAGGAACATCTCGCCCTTCGGCAAGCCCTTCGCGGCGTATGCCGGGCGCAGAAGAATATGCACATAAAGTATCGTGCCGAACCACATAAACCCGGCGGTAATATGAAACAGGCCCACAAAAAACCTCGCTGTTTTGCGAATGGGGCCAAGCACGCGGTATCCGCCGGTTGGCGGCCAATTGTATCCTGACGCCGCGAACTCAAGGCCGGTTTCCGAAAGCGCTCCTCCCTCGGCCCTGATGTGGCAGGTCTTGCAGCTCTGGCCGGAACTGCCCGAATATTCCGGCGTTGCCTCCGCCTGCGCCGCAAGCAAAAGAAGCGCGACGGCAAGCAGTGCAAACATGGCGGGCAGGCGTGTTTTCATTGCGGCAAACCTCCGTGGTGATGTTGCCTCCATTATACAGGCAATCCCGCAGGCAGGCGGTTTAAGGATATAATTGCCGGTGTCTGTATTATCAATGCCCCAGAATGAAGCACTGGCCGGGATCGGAGAGGTTGTCACTCGTTATCCGGCGCTGATAACGCCGTATTACGCCTCGCTGATAGACCACGATGATCCTGCCTGTCCGATACGCCTCCAGTGCGTGCCGGATGTCCGGGAGCTTGACGAAATGCCGGGATACGTCGATGATCCGTTGTTTGATACGGCCCATAATCCGGCTCCGCGCATCACCCATCGCTATCGCGACCGGCTGCTTCTGCATGTGACACCGAAATGCGCCGTGCGGTGCAGGTTCTGCTTCAGGAAATCGCTCATCGGTAACTCCGGCGGCATTTTCGACGGATCGATGGACGCGGCGCTCGATTACATCGCCGGAGCTTCTGGCGTTCGCGAGGTGATTCTGTCGGGCGGCGATCCGCTCATGGCATCCGACGAGGAGCTTTCAGAGCTTTTCGACAGGCTTTCGCGCATTCCGCATGTCGAGAGGCTGCGGGTGCATACCCGAATGCCTGTTGTCCAGCCGTCGCGGATAACGGAACGCCTTGCCCGCATTCTTGCCAGCGGATCACGCACAAATGGCAGTGCGGCACGCACACGCGTGGTTACGCATTTCAACCATCCGCGCGAAATAACCGTCGAAAGCGTTGCGGCGTGCGAGTTACTGATTGGAAGCGGCGTGCGGGTGCTTAATCAGTCGGTGCTTCTGCGCGGCGTAAACGACAACCCGCATGCGTTGGTGAAACTGTTTACCTCGCTGCATCGCGGGGGTATCCAGCCGTATTACCTTCACCACCCCGATCCGGCGCGCGGCACGGCGCATTTCAGGCTTGCTCCGGCTGACGGGCTTGCCCTGTTTGAGGCGGCTCGCCGCATGGTTCCGTCCGGCTCGCTTCCGCGTTATGTGATCGATATTCCGGGAGCGCCGACCAAGACGCCTGTTGAGGGATATTTGGGATCCGAATGATCTGCTGCCGTCACCTTGACAGATAATTCACAATCAAACAGATTAATATAGTTACACGGCATGAGAATCTTGCCGTGCAGATTGATAAAGCGATGGAGGTTTTACAGATGAACGCTTTGAAGACCGGGATGCTCATGCTGGTCATGACTCTCATCCTTCTTGCGATAGGCGGCGCTGTTGGCGGAAGGGGCGGCATGACCATGGCGCTCATGTTTGCGTTCGTGATGAATTTCGTCTCCTACTGGTTCAGCGACAAGATCGTGCTGAAAATGTACGGGGCGCGCGAGGTGACCGAGGCAGACGCGCCAGATCTATACGGTTCGGTTCGCAGGCTTTCAACGCGCGCTGGCCTGCCGATGCCGAAGGTCTACATCATCAACGAGGATCAGCCGAACGCATTCGCCACCGGGCGCAATCCGGAGCATGGCGCGGTTGCCGTGACAACAGGCATTCAGCGCATACTTTCGCGCGACGAGCTTGACGGCGTGCTCGCCCACGAGCTTGCCCATATCAAAAACCGCGACATTCTCATAGGCACTGTCGCCGCCACCATTGCCGGAGCGATCAGCTACCTTGCCCAGATGGCGCAGTGGGCGATGATCTTCGGCGGCGGGCGGCGCAGCGATGACGAAGAAGGCGGAAGCCCGGTTGCGGGCATCGTCATGATGATCGTGGCCCCGATTGCCGCGATGCTTGTGCAGATGGCGATTTCGCGGTCGCGCGAATACGGAGCCGACAACGGCGGCGCGCAGATCGCCGGAAATCCGATGAATCTTGCCAACGCGCTAAGGAAGCTCCAACTGGGCGCGGCGCGCATCCCGATGCACGACGCCAATCCGGCCACGGCGCATATGTTCATCGTGAGCCCGCTTACCGGCGGCGGCATGATGTCGCTATTCAGCACGCATCCGCCCATGGAGGAGCGCATCGCAAGGCTGGAGGCGATGAGGTTCACGCGGTAGGTTGGCCCCGCAGTAGAGACGCATTGCAGTAGAGACGCATAATCATGCGTCTCTACATCATTTTCCATGCGCGCGCCTCCCCTCTCCTTAAGGAGAGGGGCCGGGGGTGAGGTTCTTTTGACATATCGCCGTTTTTTTCAGTAATCTAACAGGCCGTGATCGATTTTCACACACATACCGTCTGGAGCGATGGCGAACTGATACCGGCGGAGCTTGTCCGCCGCGCAATGGTTGTCGGCTATCGGGCCATCGGCATCACCGATCATGTTGATGAATCGAACATGGAAACGGTGATTGCGGCGCTTGTCAGGGCGTCCGACTCCCTTCGCGGGCTTTACGATATTACGGTTATTCCGGGCGTCGAAATCACCCACGCGCCACCCGCCCAGATTCCCCGCCTCATCAGCGATGCCCGGAGAATGGGAGCAAGGCTTGTTGTCGTTCATGGCGAAACTCCGGTTGAGCCGGTGTCGCCCGGCACGAGCGCCGCCGCGATAGAGGGCGGCTGCGACATACTGGCGCATCCCGGATTCATTACTCCACAGGTTGCCGCCGAAGCCGCGCGCAGGGGAATAATGCTGGAGATCACGGCACGAAAGGGCCACAGCCTCACAAACGGCCATGTTGCGGCTGTTGCGCTTGAGGCCGGGGCCGGACTGGTTGTCGATACCGACACGCATGCGCCTGGCGACCTGATAGACAAGCGCATGGCGGAGAAGGTTCTTCGCGGAGCGGGGCTGTCGGACGAAAGAATTGCCGTGGCGTTTAATAACGCAGAAAAACTGCTTGAAAAACTTGCGGGAGGGAATTTCCGATGACCAGAGTGATAAAGAAACATGATGAAAAGCATGGCGAAGTGCCGGATATCGAGGAGATCAAATCGATATTTTCGCAGGTTTACGAAGACCGCAAACATGCCGTGCTTATCGCGCTTGCAGCAATCGGCATTGTCGCGGTTCTGGGCATCGGCATCACATATTACCGTTCATCGAAGGCCGAGAAAGCCTCGAATCTCGAAAGCCAGGCGCTGACGGCATTCTACGGCAGCGAAAAGAACGCGGCGCGAACCGCCGACGACTACAAAAAGGCTCTGGGGCTTTTCAAGGACGCGGCAGGCTCATCCGAAACGCCTGTTTCCCTTTATTACCTTGGCGAATCGCAGCTTAAAACCGGCGACAAGAAGCAGGCGATGGAGACATTCAGGAGGTTTATTTCCAAATTTTCCGGCTCCACGCTCGCCTCGTCGGTTCATATCAAGATGGCCTTGATGCTTGCCGCCGACGGCGACAGCTCCGGAGCGCTCAAAGAGCTTGAGCTTGTAAAGGGCGATCAGATCGGCGCGGACACCGCGCTTATGGAAACGGCCAATATATACGACAGGATGAGCAAGCCGGATGACGCCAAAAAGGCGCTTCGCGAGCTTGTTTCGTCATTCCCGGCCTCGCCGTGGTTGTCTGAGGCAAAGGGCAGGCTTGGTGAAACGCCAAAGGCGGCAACGCTCAATATCCCGGCGAATGCGTCGGCCACGGAGAAGAAATAATGGGTTCAAGTTCCATATGCATGATATGCCACGACCCGATCGATCTGGTCAGGTGGATTCATCCGCAGACCGGCGAGGAGTACACTTTTTGCGATTTCTGCGCCAAGTCGATCATCGGCACATGCCATGAATGCAACGACATTCTGGTGAGCGTGGATCGGTACGGCGTTGACGAGAACGGCAATAAAATATGCTCCCGTTGCGCCGACGGCCACGAGAGGGCGGACGAGGCGCGGGCCAAGGCGGCTTAGGGAGTGCAGGCAGCCATGTCCGACATCGATCCGAAAGAGAAAAAACATCTTATAGACACATCGTTTTCCGTGGACGATGTCTACATTCAGGAACTTGGCAGGCTCAGGGAGAACCTCGAACGTCAGGGCGTGGACGTTGAAACCCCGGAGGGGCGCAAGATATTCGTTCAGTTCATCCGCCGCCTGAACTCGCGGTTTGTCTGACACGGTTGCGGATTTTATAGTCCGTTTCATCGAGGCGCTCGGCTCGCGCCATGTTTTCGGCATTCCCGGCGCGCACATCCTTCCCGTATACGACAGCCTTCACGATTCCGGCATTTCCACAATACTGGCAAAGCACGAGCAGGGCGCGGCCTTCATGGCCGGCGGATGCGCGCGCGCCACAGGCGGCGTTGGCGTCTGCATCGCCACAGCCGGGCCGGGCGCGACGAATCTTGTAACCGGCGTTGCAAACGCGCAGGCCGACAGGCTTCCGGTGCTTGCGATAACCGGCGAATCGCCCACATACTCGTTCGGCAGGGGCGCGCTTCAGGAAAGCTCCGGACAGGGAGCAACAAGCATCGACCAGTCATCGATATTCGGCGGCATTTCCCGCTACCACCGCATTGTGGAACGCGCCGACTATCTCGATCAGGTTTTCAGGCGCGCATACTCCATTCTGACGTCGCCCAATCCCGGCCCGGTTGTTCTGAGCTTTCCATATAACGTGCTGCGGGAAACGGTTTCCGACGCAGACGGCTTGCGCGAAATGCTGTCGAACTTGCCGCGCCGCCGAGGCGTTTGCGTCGATACGGCTGCCGCCGACAGGCTTCCGGCCATGCTTGCCGGGGCGCACAGGCCGGTTATAGTTGCCGGGAATGGGGCTAACGATCCGGAATCGGCGCGTGTGATTCGCGAGCTTTCATCGCGGCTTGGCATTCCGGTTGCCACCAGTCTGAAGGCTCGCGGCGTGATTCCGGAAACCGATCCGCTTTCGCTTGGCGTAATCGGCATAACCTCGCGCGAACTTGCCATGCGCTACATCACGGAACAGGCCGATCTCCTGATTCTTGCCGGGGTGAGTTTCGGCGAACGCACAAGCTACAACTGGCGGCGCGAACTGACCGGCGGCAAGAAAATCGTGCGCATCGACAACGAGCCCGATCAGTTTCTGAAGGTGATAACGCCCGATCTTGCGGTTTTGGGAGACGTGCGGGCGGTCTTGAAGCGAACGCTTGCGGCGCTTGACGCCGAACCGGCTGCGCCAAAGGCCGCCGACGCGGTTACGGAATATAAAAAACGCTATCCGAATCCGAACATCGGCGAGGAGGATTTTTCGCTCATACGCGATTTTCTGGCCGCCTTCAGCGCCCGCATGGGCGGCGGCGCGATGATATTCGACGACAACATCCTCTACATGCAGAATTTTGTTTCTGTAAATTCGCCGGGCTGTTACTTCCCTAATTCCGGAATTTCGTCGCTTGGCCACGCGATTCCGGCGGCGATAGGCGCGCGCGCCGCAACCGGCAGGCGGGCGGCGGCCATTCTGGGCGACGGCGGATTCCAAATGTGCTGCATGGAACTGATGACCGCCGTGAACCACGACATTCCGCTCACGGTTGTTCTTCTGAACAACTCGTCGCTTGGGCTGGTTCGCAAGAATCAGCACTATAATTACCGCGGGCGCTACATCTCGTGCGATTTCAAAAATCCCGATTACGCGCTGATGGCCGAATCCTTTGGCGTTCGATATGCCGGTGTGTCGTCAACCGGCGACATAGCCTCCGCACTCGACGCAATCGACCCCGACAGCGGCGTGAACCTGATCGAGGTATTCATGAGCAAGGACAGCTTTCCAAACTATTCATCCGGGCGGTAGCCGCATGGCCGACGCCCGCGCATACGAATTCATCATCGTGATTCCGGTTGCCGACCGGCCACGGATGCTTGCAAACTGCATCGATAGCCTTTTCATCCATCTTTCGGCCCACGGTTGTGCCGGAAATCCGAGGGTTATCGTGGCGGACGACAGCGCCGACCGTTCATCGATAACCGCTCACGAAGGCTTGGTTGCCTCGGCGCAAGCGCGCGGCCTTGACGCCCGGCGTTTCGGGCTGCGGGAACAGGGCGAACTTATTCGCGGGCTTTCGTCAGGCGAGAGGTTTTCCCTGTCGCGGATCATCGGCGCGGTTGGAGCCGACGGTTTCGCGCCGCCCCGCAAGGGCGCGTCGATCACGCGCAATCTGGCGTCGCTTTCGATACTCGATGAGCTTGCCGGAGCAGGGGCCGACGCTGAAAAAACGCTCGTCTGGTTTGTGGACAGCGACGAGGAGTTTTCGGACGGCGTTTTGCCGCCCGGCGGTTTTCTCAATTATTTCCATGAGATAGAGCGCATATTCGCCGATCCGGCAATAAAGGTTCTTACGGGCAAGGTGGTTGGCGATCCGCCGGTTTCGCCGTCGGTGATGGTCAATACGATGCTGGACGACCTTGCCGGTTTTCTCGACAGATGCGCTTCGGCATCGCCGGAGTATTCGTGTCCGTTTCATGAACGTTCGGCGGCCGGCGGCGCGTCCGCCGAATACAACGACATGGCCGACATGTTCGGCTACCGCCGCGCTTCCGCGCCGGTTCAGTATGTGTGCCGGATGGACGGCGATCACGGAGCGCGCGCGGCGTTTGCCGCGCTTTCGGGCGAGATCAACGGGTTTTTCAATGGGCTGCACCCCACGCGCGGCATAAGTCCAAGCGTCAGAACAGGCGAAATCATGGCGATTCCGGCGCGGCCAGCTCCGGCACGAACGGTATATACCGGCAATTACGTTGTCAGGGCTTCATCGCTTCGCTATTTCATACCGTTTGCCAATCTTGGGCTCCGGATGGCCGGGCCTGTGCTTGGGCGGATATTGCGGGCTTGCGAGGGCGGCGGGTTTGTTTCGGCGGAACTGCCGCTCATGCACCGCCGCACGCTGGACTGCGGCAGAAACGCCGAATACCGGCGCGGGGTTGTTGAGAGGGAGGACGGCGGTATCGCCTGCCTTTCGGGCGAGCTGCGGAACCAGTTCTGGGGCGATGTGATGCTATTTACGGTTGAGCGGCTTGCGGAATCGGGATTCCCGTCGATTCAGCCTGACGCTGAAACGCTGAGGCGAACGATAATCGAAACACGCGACCGCGTCTGGAGCGCCTACGAGGAACGGCATAGCCGCGCCGCCGGGCTTGTCGAGGCGATCGGGGTGAAACTGGATGATCCGGAAGCGTGGTGGAACCGGGACGAATCGCTTGCGAGGCAGGTCACGCGCTTCCGCGAATTTCTCTGCGGAGTTGAGCGCAACTTCACGCCCGGCTCGCAGGGACGGTTGGCGCTTGAAAAGAGCGTTGCATCCGACGACATGCCGGTTGCCATCGCCTCGGCCATCGAAGGCTATCCGGCTGACATGGCGGCGTGGGAAGGCGTAATGGCGGAAAAGGCAAAAACAGCGTTGCAGTTATTGATACGCTGATTTATCGCCGATGTCGTAGTGCAGCGGCATGAATATCTTTCGCGCCGTGAAAAAAAGAAGCATCACGGCTATTAGAACCAGCCCGCCAAGAAGCGCGCCCGGCGAAAGCGCCCCGGCGGTTGCAAGAAGCAGATACCCCGGCATCAGCACGGCAAGCACGTAGCCTTCGGTCAGCCTGAAACAGAACGCCTCTTTTGCGGTTATGAAGCCCAGGCAGCCGGAAAGCGGAAGCAGAAGCGCGGGGCCGTACCACGCGCCGAAAATTCCGGCAGCAGGATTGCCGTGTCCCAGATACGAAAGCACGCCGATACATGCCGCCGCGCCGATATAAAGGCGCTTTAGCGCGCTGTGAAACCTGCTCACATAAAGGTGGATGTACATCACCGAAAGCCCGACGGCAACGAACAGGGCATAAAGCATGAAACCGGACGGGCGCATGGCCTGCTGAAGGTCGTTGAAGATTACGCCCGATGCGGCCAGGCAGGCGGTCATGACAGCCGACAGCAATATCCCTGAACGGTAGATTATTACCGTAACCCTGTCATACTGCGTAAGCGGCTGATGCTCCTGAATGTCTCCCAAATGATATTTCACCTCGCCGGACGTTTGAATTACGCGATACAATAGATTCATTGCGCATACTAAATCAAGCGTGTGGATCCTGTTGAGCGGAAAGGACTTAAATGAATCCTGATGCGTTAAATCGGGCGAAATTGCATCTGGCGCTTATAGCGGCGGCAGCATTGGTGATAACGATGGTTTCGCTTTTCATGAACATGCGTGAGTCGGCCCTGTATGACAGAAATCTGGCGTTGTTTGCCGCGAAGTCGTTCTTTCAGGAGATGGTGGCGGCCAGGAAGTGGATATCGGCGCACGGCGGGGTTTACGTGCCGGTGACCGAGCACTTTCGCCCCAATCCCTACCTCAAGGATCCGTTGCGCGACGTCAAGACAACAGACGGCATGGCGCTGACTAAAATAAATCCGTCGTACATGACGCGCCTGACCGCCGAGATACTCTTGTCGGACGGAGGGCCGAAGGTTCACCTGACCAGCCTCAATCCTGTCAGGCCCGGAAACGCGCCGGATGCGTGGGAGCGCGCGGCGCTTGAGCGTCTTGTTGGCGGTGAAAAGGAGTTGTCTGAAATTGTGATGGAGGATGGCGGGCAATATTTTCGCTACATCGCGCCTGTTATCGCAGATGAATCCTGCCTGCGTTGTCATGAAGGCGAAAAGATCGGACAGATTCGCGGAGGCATCAGCGTCACGTTTTCATATGCTCCTTATATCGCTGCCAGTTCCGCGCAAAACCGGGGTCATATAATCAATCACGTGCTTTTTCTGATTACGGCGCTTGCCGTGGTCTTTATGACCGGACGCGGCCTGCTGGTCTCCATCAGGCAGGAACTGGAGGCCATGGCGCATATCCGGCGGCTGGAAGGGTTGCTGCCGATATGCTCTTCGTGCAAGCGAATAAGAACCGAGGATGGCGATCCAATGGATCAGAAATCGTGGCAGCCGATGGAACTCTACATTGGCGAACGATCGGAAGCGGTCTTTACCCACGGAATCTGCCCCGATTGCATGAAAAGACTCTATCCGGATCTTGCGATGCGAAAACGGCCGGGCACATGAGCCTGCGCCCGGCCCAGTCATTATTTGCTACTTCGCCCTTGCCATAAAACTGCTGCAGATGTCGGTGAGCGTAATTATTCCCACCATATGCCCGCCCTTTGTAACCGGCATCTGTTTTACCTTGCGCAGGATCATGAGCGATCCGGCCTTGCATATCGGCGTATCCTCATCCAGTGTCATCGCGGGCGCGCCCATCAGTTCGCTTACCTTCACCTTGTTAATCTTGCCGATGCGCTCCTCGATAACCTCGAAGTCCCTGAGGCACCTCTCGTCATCCTCAAACAGCTCCGGATAGCGCGGCAGAATTGACTTGAAAATGTCGGCGCGCGTAATAACGCCGACCACGTTATCGCCGTCCATCACCGCAATGCCGTTTACGTCGTGAGACTCGATAAGGTCTCCGGCCTCCTTCACTGTCGCGTTCTTCCCCACCGTCACGACCGGGCTTTTCATCAGGTCTTTAACTTTCATTAAACTCAACTCCTTTCACACGATTGATGTATTCAGTCTTGCAATGATGAAACAATTGCCGCCCGGAAGCATAAATGCAGCCACGCCCCCGCATTCCCATGCTATAGCCCGCTCATGCCGCTGTCAACAACGATATGGCACTGTTCCGGGCTTGCCATTACCGTTCACTTGCCTATAATGGACGCATGACCACCGGAGGATGAAAACAGGTGACAGAATTGATCGATAAAAAAACCAAGGATGCGCTTGTGCCGCTTTTTAAAAGCATGGGCGGCGATGTGAGATTGGTCTTTTTCACCCAGCAGGAGCCGCCTTGCCCGGCCTGCCGCGAGCAGCGGCTCATTCTGGAGGAGGTTGCGGCGCTTTCGGAAAGGTTGACGCTTGAGATTCATGACTTCGTGGCCGACGGACGCATGGCAGCGCGGTACGGCATCGACAAGATACCGGCTCTTGCCGTAATCGGCGCGCGAGACTTCGGCATAAGGTTCTTCGGCATGACCGCCGGTTACGAGTTTACATCGTTGATAGAGGGCATTCTGCTTGCCGCATCCGGAAAGTCTGGCCTTCCGCCGGAATTCGAACAGCTTGTAAATCGCATCAACGAGCCGGTTCATATTCAGGTGATGACAACCGTCACCTGCCCGTACTGTCCGGACGCGGTTCACGCGGCGTTTCAGCTTGCCATGGCGAACGACAATATCCGGGCCGACATGGTGGAGGTGGGCAGCCTGCCGCTCGTGTCGAACAAATATGCAGTGTCGGGCGTGCCGAAGACCGTGATAAACGAGGTTTTTCATGTTGAAGGCGCGATGCCGGTTGACCGTCTTTTCATGGAAGTGCTGAAGGCGGTGAAGCCGGAGGATTACGCCCGCCTTGAGGACGCAAGGCGAGAGGCGCGACCGGGCAGACGAGCGCGCAAGGCGGAGGAGGGGCGCGATTACGAACTGATTATCGTGGGCGGCGGCCCGGCTGCGATGTCGGCGGCGGTTTACGCAGCCCGAAAGGATCTGGACGTTCTTCTGGTTTCAAGGGACGTTGGCGGCCAGATGAACTACACCGCCGAAATCGACAATTATCTTGGCCTTCCGGGCTTGAGCGGACACGAACTGACCGAACTGTTCCGAAATCATGCCGAAAGCTATCCTGTTGCGATGAAGCTTGGCGAAAACGTGGCAGTAATAAAAAAAGACGGCGACAGATTCAGCGTGACCATGGCTGACGGCTCATCGTTTGCCGGAAACGCGGTCATCTACACAGCCGGCAAGGAATACAGGCGGCTCGGCATTCCGCGCGAGGAGATGTTCATAGGTAAAGGGATAGCATTCTGCGCAACATGCGACGCGCCGCTTTACAGGGGCAAAAAGGTTGCTGTTGTCGGCGGCGGCAACTCGGCCTTCACCGCAGCGCGCGACCTGATGAATTTCGCGACGGAGGTGCATGTCATCCACAGGCGCGGCGAGTTTACTGCCGACGAATCGCTTCAGCGGAAGGTTTCCGGCGCGATCAACGTTTTCCTGCATCCGGGAATGCTTGTGCGGGAGATTCTGGGCGGCAGCCGCTTCGAAGGCATTCGCATGATCTCGACTGATGGCGAAAAACGGGAGGAACTGCGCGTTGACGGCATGTTCCTTGAGATTGGGCTTGAGCCCAACACAGCGCCGGTGTCGGGCCTGATTGCGCTGAACGAGAGGCGGGAAATTCCCGTCAACGCCAGGAACGAAACCGCGCTTGACGGATTTTTCGCTGCCGGCGACTGCACCGACGTCTTCGAAAAGCAGATCTGCATCGCTGTTGGAGACGGAGCGAAGGCCGCTCTCTCGGCCCACCGCTACCTGAACGAACGCGGCCTCACACGAAGCCGCGCCAAAAGCGAAGAGGTTTGGGGCTGATATTGGCCTGTTGCTGATGCGTCTGCGTCAGCGCCCGGCCTGCTGCTGCGGGTAAACCAGCGGAAGCCCCGCCTGTTTCCATGCCGACAGTCCGCCGCTCAGGTTGTAAACCTCCGGGTAGCCGTTTCTTGCCAGTAGCTGACCGGCTGCGAAGCTGCGTCCGCCAACGGCGCAGACAAGCAGGAGGGGCCTGTTCTTGGGCAGGTTGTGGTTGCCCTGCATGATCGCCCATATGGGGATGAGAGTTGAACCCGGAACCGCGCCCTCGGCCAGTTCCTGCGGCGAGCGGCAGTCAACAACCAGAAGATCATTGCGCGATTCGATCAGTTTGCTTGCTTCCTGTGGGCTTATGGAGGCAAAACCGACATTTCCCGGCTTTCCTCCGCCCTGACTGCATCCGGCTATAAATAAAGCAACAAGTATTCCGAATATTCCGACAAGCTTCTTCATCCCTTAACCTCATTAAAACGATTGCGGCCACAATGGAACGCGAATTGAATTCTATCAAAAAGTGTTGATACAGTAAAAGTCGGGCCTGTCATGACGGGCGGAGAATTGACAAAGCCGCCCGGCCAAAAAATGGCGGGCGGCTGTGGCTCTATCAAAAAGGGCTGCTGTTTTGCGGCCTGGCGACCGAAGGGACAGCAGCATAGCTAGGGGAGGCTTGATCACTGTAAACAATCTAACTGAATATATTAGTAACAAATCGCACTTGTTTTGTCAAGTGTAAAAATAAGGCAATATTATAATCATGATTACAGGGTTGTGTCCGCAACGGTTTCCCGCGTTGATCCATCGATCACCATGAGTAATGCCGGTCTGCCCGCCAAGCCGCGCTGCTGTGATATATTTGTATGATTATGTTCTTAATATTGCCGGGGTGAATAAAATGAGTTTCATGGTTCATGCTTTGTTTGCATTGCTCGTATCTTCCGTTTGCCTTATGCCGTCCGCCTCATGCGCCATGTCTTCCGACGGCTGCGGAGCCGGTAAATGCACCGATTGCCACACCATGTCGATGGACGAGGCAAAAGGGCTGCTCAAGGGGCTGGCCGACGACATCGGAACGGTGAAGCTCTCCGAAGTGGGCGGTTTGTGGGAGATAGAGATCGAAAGCAAGGGAAACAGGTTTCCGATATATATCGATTTTTCGAAGCAGTTCCTGGTTACCGGTCAGGTTATACGGCTTGCCACGCGCGAGAACATCACGCAGAAGCGCATGATGGAGCTGAACACTGTCGATGTGGCCCAGATCCCGCTTGATGACGCTATTGTCATAGGCAATCCGAAGGCGAAAAGGCGTGTAATCGTGTTCGACGATCCGGAGTGCCCGTTCTGCATAAAGCTGCACGGCGAGATCAAGCAGGCGGTAAAGAAAGACCCGTCCGTCGCGTTTTACATCAAGATGTATCCGCTTCCCATACATCCGAAATCCTACGAAAAGGCCAAGGCGATAGTCTGCGAGAAATCGCTGAAACTGCTGGAAGACAGCTTCGACGGGAAAGATCTGCCTGCGCCTGAATGCAAAGGCGATGCTGTTGACAACAATATCGAGCTCGGCAAAAAGATCGGCGTTCGCTCCACGCCCACCCTTGTTCTTCCAAACGGCCTGGTTGTGCCGGGCTACAAGAGCGCCGACGACATATTGAAGCTGCTTGACATGCTCGACAAGGCGGCAGCGCCGGAGCAGGAGCCGAAGCCTAAGCCTAAAAAGTAACCGGCGGCTCATATGTTCATCATCACCGGAACGGGCCGGTCGGGAACCGGAATGCTGGCCCGGCTGTTCGGCGGGCATCACGAGTTCCGGGCGTCGTATCTGCTTGAAAAATACTGCCGGGGCAATCCCGCCCCGTTTGGACGCTTCGATGACAGGCTGGCCGCCGTGCTTGATCTGCATCAGGGAATCGATCCGTCGGCATTCGTCGATTCGTCAAATCTCTACATCCACCTGCTCGACGCCGTTCATGCGCTCCATCCCGATGCGCGCTTCATCGTCGGCGTTCGCGATGGACGCGACTTCGCCCGTTCGGCCATCACGCGCGGCTGGCATCTTCGCGATTCGTTCGACTGCATTCCGCCCGATGGCTCGCCCGCATACGCTTGCTGGCCTTCGATGACTCCGGTTGAACGCGCCGCATGGATATGGACGCGCAGAAACGAAATCGCGCTTGGAATGCTTGAAGCAATTCCGTCGGATAGATGGATGCTTGTCCGCATAGAGAGCCTTGACGAACCGATGGCAGAACGCATTTCAGTATTCGCGGGTTGTCCGGTCAGGGATTTGGGAGCAATCCGCCGCAGCGTAAACGCCAATTTTTCAACGGCATTTCCATCATGGAGAGACTGGCCGCCCGAAGACGCGGACGCGTTCGCTTCAATCGCGGGGGGGATGATGAAACGGCTGGGATACGCGAACTGAGGATGCGGCATTCAGCCGCATGGCGCCGTTATGCTAAAATACATGTTGCCCGAACAGGGTCAAGTTGTTTTGGAGGTTTTTGTCAAATGCCGATTTATGAATACATCTGCGATAACTGCGGCGTTAAAAGCGAGGTTATCCAGAAGATCAGCGACGCGCCGCTTGAGGCCTGCCCGAAATGTTCGGGAAAAGTGAGAAAGGCAATGTCCAACACCTCGTTCGTCCTGAAGGGCGGCGGATGGTACAAGGACGGCTACAGTTCCACCAGCGGCGGCGGAGCGTCATCCAGTTCACCGATTTCATCAGGTTCAAGCAGTTCCGGCAGTTCCGGCAACGGCTCTTCGAAAACTGAAACGAAAACCGAGTCCGCAAATGGATCCGCGGCGGCGGCAAAGGCAAGCACTGTTGCCGCGTGATGTTTCCACCAACAGCGGGCCAAAGCCCGCTGTTGACAATATCTCCGTTCACATTCCGTTTGCGCGGCTTGGCGAGCTTGCCTCGCGCGCGCGCGAACGCAATCTGAACGTCGAGCTGTATTTAACCGCTAGCGATCTTGACCGCATCGATGCCGACGGGCTTGGAGATACGCTTCAATTGCTCGATTACGGGCCGAGCGTCCGCTTTCACGCGCCGTTTATCGACCTCATCCCCGGCGCGATAGACCCGCGCATCCGGGCGGTAACTCTGGAGCGCTTCGCCCAGACGATCAAGGTTGCTCGCGCGCTTCGCCCCGACGTGATTGTGTTCCATTCCGGTTACGAAAAATGGAAATACTCGCTTAAAACCGATGTCTGGCTGGAGGCATCCGTGAAAACATGGAATATGGTGCTTGCCGAAACCGGGGACATCGGAACCGATATAGCCATTGAAAATATCGTCGAGGATCATCCGCGCAACCTGCACGAACTGATGGCGGCCATCGACCATCCGCGCTTCGGCCTCTGCTTCGACACCGGCCATTTCCATATCTTCTCGACCATTCCGCTGGACGAATGGCTGGACATGACGATCTCCCGCATTGTTCACCTGCATGTTCACGACAACGACCGCCAGTCAGACCGGCACGCGCCGCCCGGAAGCTTCGGAACAGGCGGTTTCGATTTCGAGCGCCTTTTCCGGCGGCTTGCCGCTGCCGGGCGCAAGCCGTCGATCACACTTGAGGCGCATTCGGAAAAGGACGCAGTTGCGGGAATGGAATATCTTTCGGCTCTTTTCAAGCGAATCGTCTAGACCGTGACAACTTCTCTTGCCGCGCCCCCGGCGCTCATAGACACCCATTGCCACATCCAGCACAAGGATTTCGACGCCGACCGCGCCGAAGTAATCGCCCGCGCCGTGGAAGCCGGCGTGGGCCGGATGTTTGTTGTGGGCTCTGATCGGGCCGACAATCCGGCGGCGCTTGAGCTTGCCGGGCGATACGGCTTCATCCACGCCATCTGCGGCATTCATCCGCACGACGCAAGTTCGCTTGACGACGGATTGAAGGCGGAACTGGCGCGGTGGCTTTCGCACCCGAAGGCGATTGCGGTTGGCGAAACCGGCCTCGACTATCACTACATGCACTCGCCACGCGAGATTCAGCGCGAGGCGTTTGTCTGGCATCTGCGGCTTGCCCGCGAACTGGGGCTTCCGGTTGTTGTTCACAGCCGCGAGGCGGATGACGAAACCATGGAGATTTTGCGCAGCGAAGGCCGCAGCCTGCGCGGACTTCTGCACTGTTTCTCCGGAAGCGCGGCCATGGCGCGGGAGGTTCTGGCGCTTGGATACTACATCTCGATTGCCGGGCCGGTCACCTACAAGAAGGCCGACGCCATGCGCGATGTGGTGAAATCGGTTCCGATCGAGCGCCTTTTAATCGAAACCGACGCGCCGTATCTCGCGCCCGCGCCGCTTCGCGGAAGGCGCAACGAGCCATCGTATATGGTTCACACCGCCGCCGAAATTGCGCGCGTGAAGGGGTTGAGCATTGGCGACGTGGCGCGGATCACGTCGTTGAACGCGTTTCAGCTCTTCGGCGTGGGCGATGTTCCCGATGCCGTCAGAATAGCCTACCCGATAAGGGATTCGCTTTACCTGAACATCACGAACGAATGCTCCAACCGTTGCGCCTTCTGCATCCGCTACCGCGACGCATTCGTGAAAGGCCACAACCTGAGGCTGGAGCGCGATCCGTCGGAGCGCGAGATCATCGAGGCGATTGGCGCAATCGGCGAGTCGGCGGCATACCGTGAAGTGGTCTTCTGCGGCTACGGCGAGCCGACGCTGAGGCTGGACGCCGTAAAAAGCGTCTGCGCGTGGCTGAAAGAGCGTGGTATGCGCATAAGGATAAACACAAACGGCCATGCCGGCCTGATCCACGGAAGAAATGTTCTGCCGGAGCTGCGCGGTCTTGTTGATTCGTTTTCGGTAAGCCTGAACGCCGCGAACGAGGCGGATTACATCCGTGCTTGCAGGCCGGATCGTCATGGCGCATGGCAGGCCGTAACCGCGTTCATCCGCGACGCGGTGCGCGAAGGTTTCGATGTGACCGCGACAGCCGTGGCGCTGCCGGGGCTGGACATGGACGAATGCGCCGAACTGGCCCGCAGCCTCGGCGCGGGCTTTAAAATCAGGACATATGACGAAGTGGGCTGACGGCCCATTCACTGTTTCGCAATTCACATTCCCTTCAAATTCCTCTGATAGCCTTCCTCTATTGTTCTGGAAGGCGCAACCGTATCATGCTGCATCGCTTATTACATCAAAATGCCGGCATTGCCGGATTCGGCATCATGGCAATGCTGCTTTGCGCGTTGCCGGCCAGCGCCGAAGATGCGGCCAAGGTTGTATACCGCCTTGAAAAAAACCCGCCTTATGGAACATACACGCCGGAATCGGGCGGATGGTACGGCCACAAGCGTCCGATCCTCAATGATGAGGAAGCCGCAAAGATCCTTTCACGCTATTATGAAACGCGGGGATTGAAGGTCGGCAACAAGCTCAGGGAGCACAAGGATTTCTTCCAGGCGGAAGTTTACCGTGGCGATACCTGCGTGGATCGCGTCATCATTCACAAGGCAACCGGAAGGATACGGTCGCTTTACTGAATATCCCCTGAGACCAGTTCCCATTCCCCCGGTGACGTCTGATGTCGCGATGTCGGGATATGCCCGATAAGTTCATAACATGGTATAGTTATCTTCACCATGCCGACCAGATCGTTACAGGAAAACCGCGAGCATTGGGATGCCGTATTTGCCGCGCTTGGCGACGCGGTCAGCATTCAGGACAGGAACTTCCGCATTCTTTACCAGAACCCGGCGCATAAAAAGCTTGCCGGCGATCAGCTTGGCCACATCTGCTACGAGGTTTACGATCCGCAGGGGAAAATCTGCGATAACTGTCCGGTTGCCATGACCTTCGCCGATGGCGAAGCCCATACGATCGAGAAGGATGCATCTGGCCGCCGCCCATCGCCGCTTTTTGTCGAAATCACCACTTCGCCGCTAAAAAACAGTGAAGGCGAAATAGTGGCCTGTATCGAGATGGTCAGAAACGTCACCCGGCGCAAACAGAGCGAGCAGGCCATTCATTCGCTTGTTGAAGGCACGGCCCGCGTGACCGGTGACGATTTCTTCCGGGCGCTGGTGAAAAATCTTGCCCTTGCCCTTCCATTCCGCCATGCGATCATATGTGAAATTACAGGCAGGGACAGGGACAGGCTGAGCACTCTGGCTGTCTGGGCGGGAAACAGTTTCGGCGAAAATTTCGAATATCCTTTCGTGGGAACCCCTTGCGAGGAGGCGGTTAACTCAAGAAGACCTGTCTCCCGTTCGCAGGGCATACGCAAGGAGTTTCCGGCAAGCAGGGTGCTATCCGCCATCGGGGCCGAGGCATACCTCTGCACGCCGATGTTCGGATCGGGCGGCGAACTCCTTGGACTTCTCACCGTTATCGACGATCAGCCGAGGGAAATTACGCAGCGCCAGATGGACGTGATAAGCATATTCGCGGCGCGCGCGGGCGGCGAGCTTGAACGCATGCGCTCCGAGGAGGAGAGGGAGAGGCTGACCCGCCAGCTTGTCCATGCACGGAAACTGGAATCGGTCGGCAAACTGGCAGGCGGCATAGCCCACGATTTCAACAACCTGCTTTCCACAATAATCGGATACGGCGAACTTGCGCTGATGAAGACGCCGGATGGTTCGCCGGTGAAGGATTACGTGCAGTTCATAATGGAGGCGGGCGAGAAGGCGGCCAGCCTTACAAAACAGCTTCTTGCCTTCAGCAGAAAGCAGGTTCTCGAAATGAAGGTTGTCGATCTGAACGCGATCATCGAGGATATGGTCAAGCTGCTCAGGCGGATGATCGGCGAGGACGTGATTCTGGAGATGCATTCATGCGGGGCTGAATGCCCGATACTGGCCGATCCGGGACAGATCGAGCAGATAATAATGAACCTTGCCGTCAACGCCCGCGACGCCATGCCCGGCGGCGGTATTTTGAGCATCGAAACCGCCATCATCGAGGTTGACAGCGAATTTGCAAATGCTCACGAGGGGCTGTCGCCCGGATCATACGCCCGCCTGGCCGTTACCGATACCGGGCATGGAATACCGCCGGAGTTGCAGGAAAAGATATTCGAGCCATTTTTCACAACAAAGGAATCCGGCAAGGGCACAGGGCTTGGACTTGCAACGGTTTACGGTATTGTGCGGCAGCATAACGGGGCGATATTTGTTTACAGCTCCAGGGACAACGGAACATCATTCCACATATATCTTCCGATAACGGCGCAGTCTTCCCGCTTCGAACCGGCTGCCTGTCGCAACGGATTGCGCGAGGGGCGCGAAACCGTTCTTGTGCTGGACGACAACACTTCGATTCGCCGCCTTGTCACCGACATTCTTGAACCTCTTGGCTACGATGTGATAAATGCCGGGAATGGCGCCGAAGCGATGAGAATTGTCGAGGCTGCTCCTGAGAGCATAGACCTGATTATTACAGACATGGTGATGCCGGGGATGAAAGGCGACGAGATAGTGTTGAGGGCCAGAAAAATCCGGCCTGCCATCAAGATTATCCTGATGTCGGGATACATGGACGAAACCACTCCGCTGTGGGAAGCCGACGGGCTGGAGCCTGTTTTCATGCAGAAGCCGGTAACGGCGGACAAGCTCTCGCGGAAACTCAGGGAGATCTTCGACTTGTAGCAGGGGCGCGATAAATCGCGTCCCTGCCGCAGTTGACGCAGCCGTTTGCTAGAAGTTGGCTGCCAGTTTCACCCAGATGTTTCGTCCGGGCTCGTTGATTTTCACGCCGGATGGAGCCACATACCCGTCCAACGACGCATTGGTGCGGGAAAGATGCTCGGCATAAGCCTTGTCGAAGACGTTATCCACGCCGGCGGTGAGCTGGAGGTTTTTGGTCGCCTTCCAGCCCATGTTGACCGAGAAGACCCCGAACCCTCCCGTGCGTCCGGTATCGACGCCGTTCATCACGATGTTGCCGTAATGTTCGGCGTAGCGCTCCTGATCGGATACCAGACGCCATAACGCGCCGAACGAAAACTCGTGGTTGTCGTACTCGGTGGACAGCCTGAACTCAAGCGGCGGCTGCTGGGGCAGCGGTCTGTTGTTGGTGTCGTCTTCGCCATGCACGCAGGCAAGTGTGGCGATGGTTTTCCACGTATTCGTGATGGCGTAAGTGAGGTCTGCCTCTCCGCCCCAGATGGTGGCATCGATATTGAGCGCCGTGCCGGCGCCTGTATCCAGCCAGTGAATGATAATGTAGTCGGTGGACTTTCCGTAGAAGGCGGCAACCGAGCCGAATACTGGCCCTGCCTCCCAGTTCAGGCCGGCATCGAGCTGGGTGGTCTTCTCAGGCTTCACTTTCATGAATACGCTGTTCCCGGCTACATTTTTCCCGGTATCGTCAATTACTTCCTCATTCCTGCTCAACTCCCAGTAATCGGGGAATCGCTCGGTATGTCCAAGGCCCACATACAGTTTGTTCGAAACGTTCTCGTAGCGCACGAATCCGCTGGGCAGAGTCTCGCTGTGGGTCTTCCCGCGCGAGTCGCTCATTATCCCGGAAGGAAATTGGCATCCGGTTCCGGCTGCGTCGGGCAGTCCCAGACAATAGGCGCCGTCGGTGGCGTCGTGTTTGTCCACCCGGAGACCGGCGAGCATCTTGTTGTCTGGCGTCAGGAAGCTCGACAGCTCGGCGAATGCGCCGAGCTGGTTTATACGCATGTCCTCGATCCATCCCTTGGACAGATACGAATTCGTTGCCTCTTCGGGTGTGTTCTTAAATTTAAACGTGCTGTCGCGGTAGTGGTGTCTCGACTGCGCCGAATCGACGCCCGCAACCAGCCTTGTCTGCTCGCCAAGGGCGAGCGTGGAGGCAAGGCGATAGCCACGAACGCGTTGATCCACGTTCATGGCCAGGTTGACGCCTGTATTGGCGCGAAGGCTGTAGTTGTCCATTACGTGATTCGCATAGTTGTAGTAGGCCTGAGCCTCCAGTTTCTCGACGAACGAGGAAATGTGCTTCTTTTCGAACTTCAGGCCTACGTTGCTGCGCTCGAATTTCGATCCGTCCATGGTGCGGTCGGCGTACGCCGCCTCGCCGTTGCCCCTTATGCCGGAGAGTTCGAGCACGGTGTTCTTGTCGGGCGTCCAGCCCACCACGCCGTTTCCGCTCCAGCGCTTGTAAGACGAATGCACGCTGTTGCCGTTTCCGTCCTTGTAGTCGTCGGACGACGATTGGCTTCCTGTAGCCTCCACATAGAAGGATTTCGTTCCGGCCAGAACATCCGCTATCGCATCCCTGCGGTCGAAGCTGCCGCCCATAAGACTGGCATTGAACTTCACCGCCGGGCCGTCAAGGTGCTTGTCTTCTTTTTCGAACATCACAACGCCGGACGTATTTCCGGGGCCGTAGAGCACCGTTTCGGGACCCTTGATCACCGTGACGCGGTCGTACAATTCCGGATACGCATAGGAGGTGGGCGGATCCATGCGGCCGCCGCAGCCTCCAAAGAGCAGCCCGCCGTCGAGCAGAACCGTCACCCTTGAACCGGCTCCGCCGCGCAGAACGGGGTCGCCGGAAACGCCGCCTTTTCTGATGACCGAGAATCCGGGAATGCTTTTAAGAAAATCGCCGCCGTCCGCCGCCGGCACGGGCTGGCGCGGCGCTTTCGGATCCGTAACCACGGTGAGCGGCTCCTTGATGCGTGGCGCGGTTACCACCACCTCGTCCACGGTCACCACCTTGTCCTTCTGGGCAATCGACGCTTCCGTGCCCTCCTCACCAAGTGCCCGGCCGGGCGACAGCGCGGCGGCAAACACTGTAACTATTGCTGCAATCGACAAAATACTTAGTTTCATCCGAATGGCTCTCCTCCAAAATTGTTGTATTTGGGATGCACTACATGCACCCTTTGCACCCGTACCGGGCGCCGCATGACAGCAGTGCCGCAGGTCTCACGCCGCGTCGCATGATCATCCGAAGACTATCAGGCGCAATGCGGCTTGGCGTTAAACCGAAACGGAGACTGCGTGGATGTGGTGAAACTAACGGAGTGACTTGGGGGGACGTTCGTCTCTGAAAACAAGCATGACAGGCGTTGCATCCGTATCACGGCAGATCCGGACGCTGGAGGGCTGCAATGGAACCGGCGCATCCGGATAGCACAAAATACATGGAATATCCATCTTCAATCCGCCCGATGACGCATGGCAAACATCGAGAATGCTTAGCGAGGGGGCGGCATCGTGAGCGTAAAGGCAAGCCGATGTTCCGGGCAGCAAGGCCGAACAGGCAAGAAGCAATACTGTCACGACAGCGAAAAATTTCATCGTGGCAAAATAAAACAGACAGCCGCGTTTGTCAACGTGAAATTTGAATTTGAATCCACCGGCTCGTCAATGTGCGAATTAACCAAAGGCACATTTATTAATGTGCCTCTGCCCAGCTCCGCCCCACGCCGATTTCAACCTTCAGCGGCACAGTCAGTTCCGCAGCCGATTCCATCGCGGTTTTAACAATCTCCCGCAGAGCGTCCATCTCGCTGTCCGGAGCCTCAAACAGCAGTTCGTCATGCACCTGAAGCAGCATTCTGGCAGATAATCCATTCTCCACGATCATCCTCTGCGCCCGAAGCATCGCCGACTTGATGATGTCTGCCGCCGCGCCCTGAATGGGGCTGTTGACCGCAAGCCGCCTGCCCAACTGCTTGTCGTTGCCCGCGCCCCGAAGTTCCGGAATGTCGCGCCGCCTGCCGAACATTGTGGTTACGAAGCCGTCTTTTCGCGCCTTTTCGATCACTTGCTCGATGAACGCGGCAACGCCGTGATGCGTCTCGAAATAGCGGTCGATGTAGCGCTTCGCCTCGCCCGCCGATATGCCGAGCTGCTGCGCAAGCCCGAACGCGCTCATGCCGTAGACAACGCCGAAGTTCACGGTTTTCGCCCTGCGGCGCATCTCGGCTGTAACCGATTCCGGCGGCAGCCCGAACAGGCGCGACGCTGTGACAGCGTGAACATCCACGCCCTCCTGAAACGCGGCTGAAAGCACCGGATCGCGGCTCAGATGCGCAAGCACGCGAAGCTCGATCTGCGAATAGTCGGCGGAAAGCAGACGCATTCCATCCGCCGCAACGAACGCGGCTCGGATTTTCTTGCCCCATGCGCCGCGCACCGGGATGTTCTGCAGGTTCGGATCGGAACTGCTTAGCCGTCCGGTGGCCGCAACGGTTTGATTTAGCGTGGTATGAACCCGTCCGGTTTGAGGATTCCGCAGCACCGGCAGCGCGTCCACATATGTTCCCTTGAGCTTGGCGAGCGTGCGATACTCGATAATCTCGCGCGGAAGTTCATGCTCTGAGGCCAGTTCCTCAAGCACGTCCACATCGGTCGAATAGCCGGTTTTGGTCTTTTTCACGGGAGGAAGACGAAGCTTCTGGAACAGTATCTCGCTCAACTGCTTCGGTGAATTTATGTTGAACCGCTCTCCGGCGTAGAAATATATCCGCTTTTCAACCTTCTCCATCTCGGAGGCAAGCTCGCCGGAATAGAGGCTGAGCAGATCCATGTCGATCGAAATACCGGCGGCTTCCATATCGGCCAGAACTGTTGTCAGCGGCATTTCGATTCCGTAGAAAAGCTGCGACAGCCCGGCGCTTTCAACCCTTGCGGCGAGATCACCGGCAAGCCGCCGGATTACCGCTGTGTTTTCGCAGAGGAATTCCGCAATGCCGCCTGACTCGTCGAACAGGTTTCCGCCGCCCACAGCTTCTTCGTAGGAGCGTTTCTTGATATTCAAAAACGTGAATGCCGCCTCCTCCAGAGAGTGGCCGGCGCGGTTCGGGTTCAGGAGGTACGATGCTATCATCGTGTCGAAGTAAACGCCGCGAAGCGTTATTCCGGCGCGGCGAAGGGCGTGGATGTCTTTTTTTATGTTATGTCCGGTCTTGCGGACGTCGGGATTTTCGAGCGCCGGACGAATGGCCTCGATCATTCCGGGCCGGTTGGGAACGTAGAGGCATGCAAGGCCGGGCGCGGAAATAGCGACGCCGGCAAGATCTGAATCGAGCGGCCTTCGTCCGGCGCTCTCAGTCTGAATCACGATGTCGCCGCCCGCCTTTTCGAGATATTCGGACGCATCCAGCGGTGTTGCGGCCACGCAGTGATCCACGGACAGCGGCGCCGACGGTATGGTCTTTGCCAGCGCGGTGAATTCGAATTCGTGGAATATCGAAAGAAGCGCCTGCCAGTCCGGCTCTTCAAGGCGAAGGCGTTCGCGTTCGAACGGAATCGGAAGCGCATGGTTCAGTGTGGCAAGACGGTAGCTCAGGCGAATGAGATCGGCGTTCTCGTCGATGGCCGCCCGAAGTTTGGGCCGCTCGATTCTTGACGAACCGGCAAGCAGTTGTTCAATGCCTCCGAACTCGGCAATCAGCGCGCGCGCGGTTTTTTCGCCCACGCCCGGCGCGCCGGGAATGTTGTCCGACGTGTCGCCCATGAGGGCCAGCAGGTCGGAGATTCTGACCGGTTCCACGCCGAACCGCTCAACCACGCCGGATTCGTCGGTGACCTTGTTTTTCATGGTGTCGTAAACCTTCACGCCCGGCCCCACGAGCTGGTATAGATCTTTGTCGGACGTGACCAGAAACACGTCGATGCCCTGGGCGCGGGCAGCGGTTGTGAGCGTGGCTATTATGTCGTCGGCCTCCTCGCCTTCGATGGCCACGGATTCAACGCGGAACGCTTCAAGCACGCGCCGGATGTGCGGCATCTGGGCAGCCAGATCATCCGGCATCGGCGGCCTGTGCGCCTTGTAATCCTCGTATATGTTCTGCCGCTTTGTGGCGCGGCCCGAATCGAGCGCAACCACCAGATAATCGGGCTTGTTGTCGCGGATGATCTTCATCAGCATGTTTGTGAAGCCGAAGATGGCGTTGGTGGGAAAACCCGACGAGGTGCTCAGGCTGCGAATGGCGTGAAATGCCCTGTAGATGTAAGAATGTCCGTCGATGATGTAGAACGAGGCCATTTGCCCTTTCCGGAGTCTGGAATGAAGTTAATTAATCGCTTGCGCGAACTCTTATACGACGGGCATCCACGGTGATTAGCGATCTGGCGTCCAATGCCGCTTGATGAGTTTCAAGAATATCTCCAGCAAAATACGTCCCTGCTCTCTTGCCGGTATCGCTACCAGCCTGATTATGGAATTGTGCGGCTTGTTATATATAAACACAAGATCACCGAAGTCCTTGTCTTCAGTCACCAGTATTCGGCCTTACATGGCCGACCTCAGAATTATCTCATCATCACCCGGATCCATGCCTGTCTCAGGAATCCATACGACGTCGTGCCCGTTGTCTCGCAGGGCTTTTACGGCAAATTATGACACGCAAACTGTCTACCAGAAACAGCATGACTTCAGGATGCCGCCATTAACGGCTCTATTCTCTCATGAGCAGCAAGGCGATATGCGTAAAGAAGGCAAGCCTGAATGTCTTCCCGTTCCAGAAAAGGATAGCCCTCCAGCAATTCCTCAACGGTTGAGCCTGACGCGATCATGCCAAGGATATGTTCAACAGCTATCCGCATTCCCCGAATAATCGGTTTACCGCCGAAAATACCGGGATTGAATGTTATCCGTTCCAACAGGTTAATGTCGTTCAGCATCGCTGATCCTCCCAAGCCCGATAATTGCATAAAATAATCCAGGAATCGCATAATTAGAGAATACTGTCAATTCCATTTGAAATGCTACAATTATACCAGATGCCCAATTCGAAACGACTCGAAATGCATGAAATAGAAACAGGATGAGGGGAAAGCCATGAAGGCCGATTTAACTGTTAACGCGACCGGGCTTAGCTGCCCGATGCCGGTGCTGAAAACCAAGAAGGCGCTCGACATTCTTTCCGCAGGCAAGGTGCTTCTTGTTGAAACGAACGATCCGGCCACTAAGGCCGACATTCCGCAGCTTGTGAAGCGACTGGGGCATGAGCTTGTGGAGAAGGCCGAGCAAGGCGGGGTTTACTCGTTTTACATCCTGAAAAAAAGATAATGACGCGTCCTTGATTTCCCCTACCCAAAAGAACTGTATTCCTTTTATAATGTCTCCGCTTTGAAACAGCGGCGGAATTTGTCCACATGGTTGCTGGAGTGTTTCGTTACCGTCTGCTTTTCCGGATATTCTCCGGTTGCGCCCGGCACGGCCGGAACCATGGCGGCGATGGTTTTCTACTGGGCGGCGCGTGATCTGTCAGCCGCCGGAAGGCTTGCGATTGCAGCCGCTGTTCTGGCTGCGGGAATTCCGGCGGCAGGACGCGCCGAAATCCTGTACGGGAAAAAGGATTGCGGACGTATTGTGGTTGACGAGTTCGTCGGCTATTGGGTGGCCATGGCGTTTCTTCCGGCAACAGCCGGTTACATGATCGCCGCATTTTTCGCGTTCAGGTTTTTCGACATCCTCAAGCCGTATCCGGCCCGGATGCTTGAAAGGCGGTGCGCCGGGGGATGGGGCGTGATGCTGGACGACGTTGCCGCCGGTGTTTACGCGAATCTTGCGGTGAGAATCGCGGCTCTGATGATGGGCGTCCGGTGACTGCAAGGTGTTTCATCGCGCTGAAATTCTCCGGAGAGGTGATAGCCGCCGTTTCAGGATTGCTTGCAGGGCTTCGGTTGGCCGGAGCCGACGTCAAGTGGGTGAGGCCGGAATCGATGCATCTGACGCTTGCGTTTCTGGGAGATGTTGACGTGGATAGATTGGGCGGGGTGAAGACGATCGTGGCGAATGCGGCTAAACACCGCGCTCCGTTTGAATTCAATGTTGCCGGAGTGGGCGGATTTCCGAACCTGCGTCATCCGCGCGTGTTGTGGGCCGGAATCGATGCGCCGGATGGGCTTTTCGATCTTCAGCGCGACATCGAGGCCGCGCTTGCCGGAATCGGATTTGCGCCGGAGGGCAGGCCGTATTCTCCGCATCTCACGCTTGGCAGGGTGCGTTCCGGCAGTGGCTTGGGCGAGGCCGTCGCGGCGCTCAGGAAACATGAAGACACGGCTTTCGGCTGCGCGAAAGTCGATGAATTGTATCTTATGGAGAGCCGTCTATCGCCCTCCGGGGCGAAATACATCGAGTTGCACGCCGAAAGGCTTGGAGGATAAGGCATGTCGCAGAAAGACCAGAAAGACACCGCAATCAGGGACGAGGAGAGAAGGAAGGCGCTGTCCGCCGCTCTTGTGCAGATAGAGCGGCAGTTTGGCAAGGGCGCGATCATGCGCCTTGGCGAAAACGCGGTTACCGAAGTCTCGGTCATTCCGTCCGGCTCCATCGGGCTGGACATTGCTCTTGGCGTGGGCGGCTATCCGCGCGGCAGGGTGATAGAGATTTATGGGCCTGAATCATCGGGCAAGACAACGCTTGCGCTTAACGCCATCGCGCAGGCGCAGAAGACCGGCGGCATGGCGGCGTTCATCGACGCCGAGCACGCCCTTGACGTCGGCTACGCCAAAAAGCTTGGCGTGAAGGTGGAAGACCTGCTGGTTTCACAGCCCGACACCGGCGAGCAGGCGCTTGAGGTCGCGGAATCGCTGATTCGAAGCAACGCTCTGGACATTATTGTTATCGATTCGGTTGCGGCGCTTGTGCCTAAGGCCGAAATCGAGGGCGAGATGGGCGACTCGCTTCCAGGGCTTCAGGCGCGCCTCATGAGCCAGGCGCTGAGGAAGCTTACAGCCGCCATCTCAAAGAGCATGACAACGCTTATCTTCATCAACCAGATACGCATGAAGATAGGCGTTATGTTCGGCAATCCGGAAACCACAACCGGCGGAAACGCGCTCAAGTTCTACAGCACCATCCGCCTCGACATACGCCGCACCGAGACGCTCAAGAGCGGGCAGGATCAGGTTGGAAACCATGTGAAGGTGAAGGTTGTGAAAAACAAGGTTGCGCCGCCGTTCAAGCAGGCCGAGTTCGACATCTACTTCAACGAGGGCATTTCGCGCACCGGCGAACTGGTTGACATCGGAGTGGACAAGGGGATAATCGAGAAGGCCGGATCGTGGTATTCGCACAACGGAACCCGCATCGGGCAGGGGCGGGAAAGCGCGAAAGATTATCTGAAGCAGAATCCGGAAGCGTTTGCCGCTGTCGATGAAGCGGTGCGACTGGCCTGCGGGCTGAAGTAGGGGCGGAAGGGATTTTGCAAGATGCCGGTGGATATTAACGATCTGCTGAGGAAAGCTGTGGAGCTTGGCGCGTCCGACCTGCATATCAAGGTTGGCATTCCGCCAATCGTGCGCATCCACGGCAACCTGATGCCGTTTCCGGGCGGCGACCGCCTGAGCGCCGAAGACACCATGACGATGGCGGTTTCGGTCATGTCGCCCCAACAGCGCGAGGCGTTCAAGAAAAAGAGCGACCTTGATCTTGGTTATGGCGTGCCTGGGCTTGGACGTTTCAGGGTGAACGTATTCATGCAGAGGGGAACCATCGGCATCGTTTTCCGCGTGATTCCGGTTAAAATCAGCTCCATCGACGAGCTTATGCTTCCTCCGGTTCTGAAGCAGCTTGCGCTTGAGCCGCGCGGGATGATTCTTGTGACCGGAACAACCGGAAGCGGAAAATCGACCACGCTTGCCGCGATGATCGAGCATATAAACACAAACCGCGCCGATCATGTCATGACAATCGAAGACCCGATCGAATATCTGCACCGAGACAAGCGAAGCGTGATAAACCAGCGCGAGGTTGGAAGCGACACGGAGTCTTTCGGCAAGGCCCTTCGCGCCGCGCTTCGTCAGGATCCGGATGTTATTCTGGTGGGTGAAATGCGCGATTTCGAGACGATCCAGACCGCGCTTGTTGCAGCCGAAACCGGCCATCTCGTGCTCTCAACGCTTCACACGGTTGACGCATGCGAGACCATCAACCGCATCATCTCGGTGTTTCCACCGTACCAGCACAAGCAGATACGCATACAGCTTGCCGGAGTGCTGAAAGGCATCGTTTCGCAGCGCCTCATTCCGAGAGTTGGAGGACAGGGACGGGTTGCGGCTGTCGAGGTGCTGGTTTCGACCGCCACCATTCGCGACTGCATCATCGATCAGGACAAGACGAAGTCTATCCCCGACTTCATAGCCCAGGGCGCTTCTCAATATGGAATGCAGACGTTCGACCAGTCGCTTCACATGCTTTACAGGGGCGGTCACATCACATACGAGGATGCGCTTCGGAGGGCGTCGAATCCCGACGATTTCGCATTGAAGGTAAAGGGAATTGAGACCACGAGCGACTCGATGGGCGGCATGGAGGGCGGCCAGGATTTTTTCGACAGGTTTGGCCAGTAAATCCGAATTATGGGAGGGAGGTCTCGCGTTGAGAAAAACCGCTGTGTTTGTTATTGCTTGCGGATTATTGTCCGGATGCATCGCCCCGCCGGGGCTCAAGTACACCGACATCGAAATCAAGGACTACCCGCATGACGTGCAGGAGCGGATCAGGAAATCGGAGGTTGTTATCGGCATGACGCCGGTTCAGGTGCGGTACGCCAGGGGCGCGCCTTCATATGCGCGCACCTGGTACGCGTCCGGCGGAAAGATTGTCGAGGAATGGTCATACGATTCATTTTCATTACTTACGAAAACCTATGTCGTTTTCGAAAACGGGCGGGTGGTGAAAATTGAAACCACCGAACAGGTTATTCAGCCCCTTGGAACCCGGAAGGCGGATCAGAAGAATGAAGAGCAGTGAAGTAAGAAGGAAGTTTGTCGAGTTTTTCGAGGGGAAGGATCATGCCGCAATGCGCGGATCGTCGCTTATACCGCTAAACGATGCCACGCTTCTGTTTACAAACGCGGGCATGGTGCAGTTCAAGTCGGTGTTTCTGGGCGAACAGGAACGCTCAGCTCCGCGCGCCGTCACAGTGCAGAAATGCGTGAGGGCGGGCGGCAAGCACAACGACCTCGAAAATGTCGGGCATACCGCGCGCCATCACACCTTTTTCGAGATGCTCGGCAACTTCTCCTTCGGCGACTACTTCAAGCGCGACGCCATTATCTGGGCCTGGGAGTTTCTCACGGAAGTGATGAAGCTGCCGAAGGACAAGCTCTGGGTAACGGTATTTCTGGACGACGACGAGGCCGCCGCGCTCTGGCGCGATGTGGCTGGCGTTTCGCCCGACCGGATAGTGCGGCTGGGCGAAAAGGATAACTTCTGGTCTATGGGCGACACCGGCCCGTGCGGCCCGTGCTCCGAAATACTGATCGATCAGGGGCCTGAGGTTGGTTGAGGCAGGCCCGATTGGGCCGTGGGCTGCGACTGCGACCGCTATCTGGAACTATGGAATCTGGTCTTCATGCAGTTCAACCGCGACGCAAGCGGAGTCATGACGCCGCTTCCTAGGCCGAGCATCGACACCGGCATGGGCCTTGAGCGCCTGAGCGCGGTTATGCAGAATCAGCATTCGAACTTCCATTCCGATCTGTTCACGCCGGTTCTGGCCGCCATCGGCAAACTCTGCGGCAAGACATACGGCGACAACGAAACCGACGACATATCGATGCGCGTTATCGCCGATCACATCCGCTCGACCACATTTTTGCTTGCCGACGGGCTTCTTCCGGCAAACGAGGGCCGTGGCTATGTGCTTCGCCGCATCATCAGGCGTGCCGCCCGCTACGGGAAAATGCTTGGCATCGAAGAGCCGTTCATGCACAGGCTTGTCGATGCGCTGATCGGCGTCATGGGCGAAAGCTATCCGGAATTGAACGATTCGCCGGAGCGGATTCGGCAGATTCTTCGCATCGAGGAAGAGCGCTTCGCCAATACGCTAAAGCATGGCCTGTCGGTTCTGGAAGACGTTATTGCTGGCGTGAAAAAAGACGGCGGATCGGTTATTCCGGGCGCGGAGCTTTTCCGCCTCTACGACACTTTCGGTTTCCCGCTCGATCTTGTGGGCGACATAGCCGGGGATCAGGGCTTGACAATCGACGAAGACGGTTTCCGTCGCGAGATGGATGCCCAGAAAACCCGCGCGCGCGCCTCTTGGGTGGGCGCGGAGGAGGCTGTTTCGCAGGTTTACCGCGAGCTTTCCGGATCGATTGCCAAGACGGAGTTTACCGGCTACGATTCGATGAGCGGCGTGGCTACGGTGCTTGCCATCGTGAAAAACGGCGAACGGGTGAATTCTGTTGGCGAGGGCGAACGCGCCGAGATATTCCTCGACCGCACTCCGGCTTACGCGGAATCGGGCGGCCAAGCTGGTGATACCGGCGGAATGAAATCAGACGGCGTAACATGCCGTCTTGTCGATACGAAAAAACCGGTGGCCGGACTGTTCGCCCACCATGTCGAGGTCTCGCGCGGCCAGATTGCCGAAGGCGCAGCCGTAACGGTTGCGGTTGACGAGAATTCCCGCGCAGCCACGAAGCGTCATCACACGGCAACCCATCTGCTCCAGGCAGCGCTTCGGGACGTGCTCGGCGAGCATGTGAAACAGGCGGGCTCGCTTGTTTCCGCCGATCGGCTCAGGTTCGATTTCACGCATTTCACGCAGCCCTCGCGCGAGGAGCTGGAGAAGATCGAAAACTGGGTGAACGCGAGCGTGCTCGAAAACCATCCGGTCAGCAAGGTTGAGATGCCGATTGACGAGGCCGTGGCAGCCGGGGCGATGGCGCTCTTTGGCGAGAAATACGGCGACACGGTGCGCGTGGTATCGGCGGGCGAGGTTTCGCGCGAGCTTTGCGGCGGAACGCATGTGGACGCCACGGGCGAAATAGGCATGTTTAAAATTCTTTCCGAATCGAGCGTGGCTTCCGGCGTGCGCCGCATCGAGGCGGTTGCCGGACTTGCCGCGATTGCGCACGCAAGGGCGCGCGACGCCGAACTGGACGAAATTGCCGAACTGCTGAAAACGAAGGACGGCATGGCCGACCGCCTTCGGAAATTCATTGACGACGCGCGCACGGCTGAAAAAGAGCTTGAGGCGATGAAGGCGCGCGCGGCGGTGTCGAAGACCGACGCGATACTTTCCGGCGCGCGCGACATGGGCGGAGTGAAGGTTGTGGGCGGCGTGGTTGATGGCGTTGAGGCAAAAGACCTGCGCTCGCTTGCCGACTCGCTTCGCGACAGGCTTGGAAGCGGCGTTCTGCTTGTTGTCTCGGTTGCGGGCGGGCAGGCTGCTGTGGTCTGCATGGTTTCCAGGGATCTGACCGCGCGCCTGAACGCCGGGAATATCCTCAAGGAAGTTGCCTCGCGCACCGGCGGCAAGGGCGGCGGACGGCCCGACATGGCGCAGGGCGGAATCGGCGATTCGTCTCGCGCAGCGGAGGCGGTTGAGATTTTTTACGAATCGGTCGGAAAGGTGTTGGGCGGCTGATTCAATAATTGTTCACGTAGAGACGCATTGCCATCGTAGAGACGCATAATTATGCGTCTCTACGGGTTGTAATTCCGATTCTAAATCAAAAAACCATAACCCCACCCTGCCCTCCCCTTGGCAAGGGGAGGGTTTGGGAGGGGTTGTTGAACGTTTGATCCGGAAATGGAATAACGTCTACCAAACGCAACCAATCCGCCAAGACCGATAATCGAAAGAACAAGTGTTGACGGTTCCGGAACCGGAATCGCCGCCTGCCCGTATGTCAGCTCGTTTTTGGCAAGCTGCAACCCCTTGCCGTAGTCCGCGAAGGTGTCCTTCATCATTCCGTTAATTATGCTGCCCGTTGGCGTGACCGCGATGGCGGTGTCGCCGTTCGGGAAAAACGCCGCGGAAGACGCGGATGTGACGCTCATGCCCATCGACCAGGTGACCCAGTTGTTGCCCGGATTCGCCAGATCGATTGATGCCCCGACGCCGGTCTGAAGATAAGCATCCGCAATGGCTACGGCGCTCATGTTCTCGTCGCTTGTGTAATTGACGCCGAACCACGACGCCATTGTTGTGTCTTTATACCAGTCGGTGAAAATCATCCGTCCGCCGCCTCCAAGGTAGGCGGGTATATTCGAGAATTCGGCTGAACCGTGAAAATCTCCCTGCAGAAGCAATACGGCCAGTTCCCAGTTTGTGGAGCCGAGCTTCGCGTTGAAATCGTCGTTGCTGACCGCGTTCACATACGTAATGCCAAGCTCGTTCATGGCCTGCGGGAACGGATTAGCTCCGAAATTCCAGTCGGCCCAGTACAGAACAGTCGCGTCGGCTGTTCCTGTGAACGCAACAATGCTGATAATTGCCGCGAAAACAGCATGTCTGAAACGCTTTTTCATAAGATGCCCCTCTCCTGTAAACCGGCGTTGCAGACATGCTACCACATTTGCGCTACTCGTAAATGACATTCTCCTTCTGCACATTCCCCTTCACGCCGATCACGATTTCCTTGAACGGTATCGCCTTGCCCGACCGCTTTATAGCCTCGTTAAGCACTGCGGTCATGCCGCCGCAGCATGGCACTTCCATGCGGAGGCAGGTGAGGCTGTTAATAGGAATGTTGGTGAAAATCTCGGTGAACTTCTCCACATAGAACTGCGCGTTGTCGAGCTTGGGGCAGCCGATCAGCAGCTTTTTGCCCTCAAGAAACCGGTTCTGGAAGTCCGGAACCGAAAACGCCGTGCAGTCGGCGGCCACCAGAAGGTCGGCGTTCGGCAGAAACGGGATCACCGTTCCCATCAGCTTGATCTGTATTGGCCAATGCGTGAGCTTCGAAGCGCTCTCCTCCATTTTGGGTATCACGCCTATTCCGGCGCATGACGGGCATCCCTCTATTGTTGAATCCTTTTCCATGTTTGCCTCCTTGACGGCTGATTGAATTCGCTGATGATTATTTATACCAGCATTACCCGAAGGGCGGTATGATATTTGTCATGTTCCGTCCGGAGCGCGGCGGCTATCATGATGCAGTGGCAGAAAATCCCGCATGAGAGGTTTTTAATATGAGAATCCATTCATTTGAGCATGTTCCGTTTGAGGGGCTGGCGCATATCGAGACATGGGCAATGGCCGGTGGGCATCAGATCACCAGAACGCTTTTTCATGCGGCGCAAGTCCCGCCTCCACCCGCTGATTTCGACATGCTGGTGGTGATGGGCGGGCCGATGAATATCTACGAGCACGATCAATACCCATGGCTTGCAGCCGAGAAAAAAGCGATAGCCGATGCGATTGCAGCCGGAAAGTCTGTTATCGGCATATGCCTTGGCGCGCAGCTCATTGCCGACGTTCTGGGCGGCAGGGTAACAAGAAACGCGCAGAAGGAAATCGGCTGGTTTCCTGTCGAGCTTGCCCCCGGAGCGGTAGATTCACATCTGTTTAGAAAATTTCCCAAACAATTCACGGCGTTCCACTGGCACGGCGACACGTTCGCCATCCCGCCCGGCGCAACCCATGTTGCATCGAGCAAAGCCTGCACGAATCAGGCGTTCGAGTACGATGGCCGCGTTGTCGGCTTGCAATTCCATCTGGAAACCTCCACGGAGAGCATCCGGTCACTTGCGGGCAACTGCGGAGACGAGCTTGTGGAGGGGAGATTCATTCAGTCCGAAGCGGAAATCCTGGGCGGCGAGAGCCATGTCGCGGAGGGCAACAGGCTGATGGAGATGTTGCTGGAGAAGATGGCGGGGGGATGATTCAAGATTGTCTGAACCGCAGATTAAACGGATTACACTGATTGCGCAGATTTAATCGTAAGGGGCGCACTGCATGTAGAGACGCATTGCAATGCGTCTCTACATGCAGCGTAATGCGTCTTAGAACGTCACCTCGAAAGTCAGGTAAACATCGGTTGCCGTGTCGATTGGCGCAAGCATCTGCGCGTTGGCCGGGCTGGATGAAAGCTCGCTGATCTTCTTGGGCGCGCCTATCCATGAATTGCTTCCGGTGTACTCGAAGTCGTAGCTCTGGTAACCGGCCCTCACGAATGCGCTTCCGCGCTTAGAGATAGCCATGCGCGGGATCTCCTGAACAACATAGATCTCGTACACATCGCCGCGCGCGCCGAGCTTGCTTGTCCACATGTCGTCGGCTGCGGGGGCGAAGGTGAGCCAGTTTTTTGAACCGTGGTTGAACTCCGCGCCGATCTTTGTCTTGGTGCGGGCGTAGTCGTAGCGCCCGCCGATGTAGTACGAATTGCCGGTGCGGGAGGACTTGTCACCCGCATCGTAGAGAAGACCTGCAACGCCCATGTCGGCTGCGCCGTCACCGTTTGAATCGATCTTGTAAAGGTTTTCGTTGGGGCTGGTTTTTGAGACTGCAACCGAGCCGAACAGGTTCAGAGTGCCTGGGCCGAGGTTTTCGAGCTTGCCGGTCACGAGCAGTTCATACTGAGTGATGTCTCCGAGGTTGGTGGAAACCCCTGAATCCGGGTAGGTGTCGAAGATGTCCTTCGCCTGATCCCACTGGAGTTCAACATGCAGATTGTCGGTTGAAAGGGGAACAACGTTTATGCCCATGAAGTCGGTGTCTTTCGGTGAGCCACTGGTCTGGAGTCCGCTATCGAAGCCGCGGCCCCAGCAATACTTGGCGTATGCGCCGGGAAGCAGTTCAATGTCGGGCGCATAGCCGATCGTCATGCCGTCGAAGGCGTAGTCGATAAGATGGCCGGGCACGCCAGCAGTGCCGTACTTCTCCTTGTTCTGCCTGAGGTTGGTCGGGGTCCCGGTTGTCGATGGCCTGCGGCCAACCGAAAACCATACAGGCTGTTCGGCAATGTTGCTTATGGTCGCGTAGGCGTAGTCCACGAGAAGCGAATTGTCGCCGGGCGTATGGCCGGATGTTCCGTCAAACGTTGCGCCCATCCGGTCTGCGAAGTAGCTGCCACTTGCCGGGCCGCCGGTCTGGTGTCCAAAAACCTTGTACATGAGAAGACGGCTCTTGACCGTCACGTTCTCTGCTGCGTTGGCGTTGATGTTAAGGCCGAAGCGGTTGGTTAACAGTGTATCGTTCTTTACGTTCTGGCTGGTGGTAACCGCCGGCATTGGGCCGACCATGCCTCCCATTTGCCAAGGAAGCACGTCGGTGAATTTGTAGTAATCCGCAGTTTCGCCGCGAAGAGAATCGAGCCTGGTGCGGAAATCGCCGCTGATGTCGAGCCACGACAGCCTTTTTTGCTCATGTTCGATTTCCTTCAGGCGGTTTTCGAGCTGAATGACCTTTGACGAGAGTTCGTCCGCTGTTGCGGAGATGGCGGGTGCTGCCGGCAGAAGCATCGCGGCGGCAAGGAGTGAAACCAGTGTTTTTTTCATATTGCCTCCCATATTACCCGCAATGTCATTTGCGGGCGGTTGGCCCGACAAGATCGGGCCTTGCTAACTATGGTAGCCGATTGTTTCGAAACTTTGCAACCAGTATTGCTAAAAAAATGCGGCCAATAATATGGATCAGCGGACAGGTTTGATGCTGAGCTCCAGTAGAACCTCTTTCATTAGAGCGCACGCCTGATTCACCTTGTTGTTGCAGACGCGGTAATAGATGTGAATGCCGTCGCGCCGGGATTTTACAATGCCCTTGTTGCGCATGAGGGATAGATGCTGAGAGACGTTTGCCTTGGAGACGCCGAGAATTGTTACAAGATCGCCGACCGTCTTTTCGCCGTCCTTCAGCGCATAAAGGAGTTCGAGGCGCTTGGCATTGGCCAGCACCTTGCAGGTTTCTGCCTGCAATTCCAACAGCTCACGATCTGTGACTTCGGCTAACGGTATCATTTCCGCGTAATTAAACCTCGAATAACATTGTTTGTCAACAGCTGGCAGCAGTATCTCAGGCGGCTTTTCGAGAAAATATCCTTATCAATTCATTTGAGTTAATGGCGGGAGCGTGTGGGAATCGAACCCACCCTGGACCCTTTTGGAGCCCAACACCGGATTTGAAGTCCGGGAGGGACACCAGAACCCTGTACGCTCCCGTATTTCGGGATAGCGACTAGTTTACGCGAGGGCGCGGCTGACTGCAACAAACCCGAAGCGGCTGTTCTATAATACCGCCGTGAAAAAACTCTGCGTCTGCCTGATCATTATCCTGCTTGTTCCGTTTGCCGGTTTCGCGAGCGCCGCCGGAAGCGACGGCGAACTGCTGCGATACGCCGCTTCCGCCGGCAAGGTCGTGATCGATCCGGGCCACGGCGGCTTCGATCCGGGCCTTCCGGGCGAGAAGGAATCCGTTCTTGTTCTGGCCGGAAAGCTAAGGGACATGTTTCGCGAGGCCGGAACAAAGGTTGCGCTCACGCGGGACGCAAACCGCTACGTGTCGCTTCAGGAGCGGGCATCGCGTGTTAACAACGAAACGCCCGACCTCTATGTCGGCCTGCATAGAAGCCGCGCGCGGTTTTCGGTATTTTCGGCGATAGAAAACTCCGTGAGGGCCGAAAGCGAAGGCCTTCGCGACAGGATGCTTGCCGGTCTGGCCGAGGCGTTCGGCGAAGACGCGGTTTCTTCGCGCCAGATTCCGCTTTACATGACCGAACATATTCACACGCCGGGCGTGCTTGTGGAAATTCCGGCCAATATCGATCTGGACGACGAGACGGTTTCGACGCCGGTAATCCGCGCAATTCTTCAGGCGCTTGAGCCGTCTTCGGAAAACAGGCGCTGACATGCGCGTTTTGTGGATATTTCTTGCGCTTGCCCTCATTGCCGCGTCGCTTGCCGCAGGGGTTTACAAAGGGCGGATGCGATTGCTTGAACAGAGGACGCAGCCTGTTCTGCCGTCCGCAGCCGAAGGCAGGGCATGGGAAACGGTGAACGCGCGTCTTTTCTTTCCGAAGGGCGATGCGCTGACCGCCGAGGAGCGCCGGATAACACTGCGCGGGGCATCGGATGTCGAACGCGCCGGGGCGGTGATCGACGAGCTTCTGCGCGGCCCGATACTTCTATCCGGACTGGCCGAGCCGCTTGTTCCCTCCGGCACTTCGCTGAAGGGTCTGTTCATCGACGCGGACGGCTCGGCCTACATCGATCTGGATCGATCCGCGCTTTCCGGCGCTCCGAAGGATGCAACAGGCGAATATCTCTCAATCCAGGGTTTTTATGAGAGCCTGAGGCAGAACGTCGGCAGCGTGCAGGCGGTTAAATTCCTGATCGACGGCAAGGAGATAGATACGCTCTGGGGGCATCTGGACGCCGGGCGTCCGGTTGCGGATGAATACGATGAGGAATGACCTTCCGATAGGCGTATTCGACTCCGGCCTTGGCGGCATGACCGTGCTGCGGGAGATTCACCGCGAGCTTCCGGCGGAGAGCACCATATATCTTGGCGACACCGCGCGAGTGCCGTACGGCATCCGCTCAGACGAAACCGTGCGAAAATACTGCGCCGAGAGCGTTTCGTTCCTGAAATCGCGCGGGATAAAGCTGCTTGTTGTTGCGTGCAACACGGCGTCTTCAGTGGCGCTGGAGAGCATACGGGCACAGGTAGACATCCCGGTTGTCGGCGTAATCGAGCCGGGGGCGCGCGCGGCGGTTGCGTCGGGCGCGCATAGCGTGGCGGTGATCGGAACCGACGCAACCATCAAAAGCGGCGCGTACCAGCGGGCCATCACCATGCTGAACCCTGACGCCGAGGTGAGGTGCAGGCCGTGCCCGCTTTTCGTGCCGCTTGCCGAGGAGGGGTGGGTTGACGACGACGTGGCCGAGCTTGTGGCCAGGCGGTATCTGGAGGAGTTGCGCGGCACGGGAGCGCTGGTTCTGGGCTGCACACACTACCCGCTTTTTCGCGGAGTGATAGGCCGGGTGATGGGGCCGGATACGCTTCTAGTGGATTCGGCGGTCGAGACCGCGCTTGAGGTGCGCCGCATTCTGGCGGCGGACGGCATATTGAACGCGGGCGAAGCGCAGCCTTCGCATGAATATTTCGTGACCGACAAGCCGCAGAAATTCGCGCTGTTGGTGGAGCGGTTTCTTGGCCGTACGGTCGAAAATCTTTCAAAAATACAGCTTCAAACGGAGGCATCACGTTGAGAACAGACGGACGGCGGGACGATGAAATTCGCCCGGTAGCCATGCTGAAGGATTTTATCGGCGCTGCGGAAGGCTCGGTGCTTATCGAGCTTGGCCGCACGCGGGTGATATGTAACGCGAGCGTTGAGGAGAAGGTTCCGCCATTCCTGAGGGACAAGGGCCAGGGATGGGTCACGGCGGAGTATTCGATGCTGCCGCGGGCCACGAAGGAGCGGACGCCGCGCGAATCGACGCGGGGCAAGGTTGGAGGCAGGACGCACGAGATTCAGCGATTGATCGGGCGAAGCCTGCGCGCGGTGGTCGATCTGAAAAAGCTTGGCGAGCGCACCGTCTGGATAGACTGCGACGTGATCGAGGCCGACGGCGGCACACGCACGGCGTCGATAACCGGCGCGTATGCCGCGCTGCGGCTTGCGATTGGCCGCGCAATGGCGGCGGGGCAGATTGCGGAAGACCCGTTCATCGATTATCTGGCCGCGATAAGCGTGGGCATGGTCGATGGCCGCCCGCTGCTCGATCTCTGCTACGAGGAGGATTCGAAGGCCGAGGTGGATATGAACATCGTCATGACCGGGCGCGGCGGTTTCGTGGAGGTGCAGGGCACGGCGGAATCGGAGCCTTTTCCGAGGGACGACCTGAACCGCATGATGGCGCTTGCGGAAGGCGGAATCGGCGGCCTGATCGCGGCCCAGAAGGCGGTTTTGGCGTAGGGGAGGGAAACAACTCCCCCCGCGCCCCCCTCAATGAGGGGGGAGGCCGAAGGCCGGGGGGAGTTTACTGCACGCGCATCGTCACCGTTTCGCGGCCCGGACGCGTGTAGCTCCAGCCTGTCATCGCGCCGCTGCCGTCAAGCGTCAGGCCGAGTGAAAACGGCCTGACGCCGCCGTTCCAGCGCTTTTTGATGAAATCCCACGTGCTTTCAAACTGAAGATCGCCGAACCGGACTATTTTTCCGCCGTTGCCGGTTTCGCTTGTCTCCATGAACGGATACCGCGCAAACCATTCCCATGTGCGGAACATCGAGATGCGCGACGCTCCGTTTCGCAGAATCGACAGGTCGGCGCGGCGGAAAGACCTGATGCCATCCGCAGGAGCCGGATTATTCCCACCGCCCGCTCCAAAAAACAGCAGCGAATCGCCGCAAGTTGCTATCGCCTTCCAGCGCAATGGCGCGAACGCATCCGGAACCAGTTCGAGCTTCTCGCACGAAAAACCCTGGGAGTGAAGAACTGCCTCGGCGTTCGGGCGGGCATATTCCCTTGCGGCAAGCGAAAGCATCGGATAAAGCAGAATCAGCGCGATTCCGGCCCGCGCAAGCTCTGCCCGCCGCCTTGAATACGACAGCGCAAGCAGAACAGCCATCAAGCCGGTGAATACCGGATCGATTATGAAAACGCTGTCGAGCGAGAACCGCCTGTCTGAAAACGGCGCGAAAAGCTGCGTACCGTAGCTTGTTACCACATCGAGGAAAACATGGCCGCCCATCGCGGCAAGCGCTATCAGGAACGTCGGCAGAAAATCCGGCAGTTCGCTCCGGAAGCGCCGAAACAGCAGGGCCATGAGCGCCGAAAGCGCCGCTATGCCGGGCAATGAATGCGTTATTCCCCTGTGATGCAGCAGATACAGCTCCGGCCCGATCAGGCCTATGAAATTATCGATGTCCGGCAGCACGGCGCAGATGATCGCTAAAACTGTTATGCCCGCCCGCGGCGTTCGCAGGCGGATGGCTCTGCCCATCAGAGCCCCGGCGGTTATGTGCGTTACCGGATCCATTGCTGATAATACAATATTGCGCGCGATGATATAATTCTTCATCTCATTTTCTGAAGGGGCTTGCTTATGCCGGAGCAATTGCTTGAAAAGCCGTGGGTTCCGCGAGTTCTTCCGTTTGGCGTGTATATGGCGTTCATCGCGCTTGAGCCGTTCATCGCGCAGCTTGCGCCCGAAAACCTGTCTGCTGTGCTTCCGGCGTTTGTTTACGCGGTCAAGACAATTTGCGTGCTCGCGGCGCTGTTTGCGTTCCGGAAATCTTATGACGAGCTAAAGGGATTTCGCCCGAACATGTCGAGCGGTTTACTGTCGGTGGCTGCCGGAGCGGTAGTTTTCGTGCTCTGGATTAACATGGACTGGGAGTTCGCCGTCATGGGCGGCCAGAAGGTTTTCAATCCAAGCTCTATTCCCGATGGCGGCAGAGCGATATTTTTCGCCGTAAGAATATTCGGGGCCGCGATTGTGGTTCCGGTCTTCGAGGAGCTTTTCTGGCGGTCGTTCATCCTGCGCTACATTATCAATCCGGATTTTCTCTCTGTTCGAATCGGCGCATACACGCTTGCGTCGTTTGCAATATCATCGGTTCTGTTCGGGCTTGAGCACTATCTCTGGCTTGCCGGAATAATGGCGGGCGCGGCCTACAACCTGCTTCTTTACAGAACCGGCAACCTCTGGTATCCGATAATCGCGCACGGCGTAACGAATCTCATGCTCGGCGTTTACGTTCTTTCAAGCGGCCAGTGGCGCTTCTGGTGATGCGCCGAACTCCATTCATCTAGCCGCAATGCTCGAATATCTCGGTCGCAGGGCAATCGTTTTCGTCGGAGCGGTTTCCGATATTGTCGCGATGATGACGCCGTTGTTCCGCCCCGGCGGCGTTGTTACCGCGCTCCGGCGGCGGGCAGTGATGACGGTTTTCCTGCGTCAGATATACTTCACGGCATATCAGGCGGTTCCGGTAGTCACGTTCCTCGCCCTTGTGATAGGCGTTGCGATCATCGCCCAGATCATCGGCCTTGCCGGGCATGGCAGCGAGGCGCTCACCGGGCGGACGCTTGTATGGGTTATCGTGCGGGGCGTGGGGCCGCTTCTGGCCGCGATTATCGTAGTGGCGCGAAGCGGAACAGCTGTTGCCGCCGAGCTTGGAACCATGCAGGTGACCGGAGAGATCGAGAGCCTGCGGTTGATGGGAATAAATCCGGCGGTCTACCTTCTTGCGCCGCGCGTGCTTGGAATGGTGATGTCCGCGCTTATTCTGGTTCTCTATTTCGAGATCGCCGCGATTCTGGGCGGCGTGCTGGTTGCGTCGCTTGCGCTCGGCATCCCGTTTGGCGTATACGGCATGGGAGTCATCTCGTCACTCACGCTTCTCGATATACTGATGTCATCCACAAAGGGCGTCCTGTTTGGCTTGGGCATCGCCGCAATATGCTGCGCTCAGGGCATGAACGCGGGAAGCAGCCTGACAGCCGTGCCCCAGGTGGCCACCCGCGCGGTCATGAGAAGTCTGTTACTGGTATTTATTGCGGATGCGGCGATTTCGTTCCTGTTTTATTATGTGTAAATGGACAGGTCAAGCGGCAAATGATGGAAGGGATTTCATGGAAACAGATGCGGCGTTTCGGAGTTGACGTCGACAGGACTTTTTACAAGTGGGTTTCGCGGCCGGTGCTTCAGGCTTCCTCTTGCTGCTTGAGGCGTGCTCACCGTAACCTGCACGTTTCTACCCTTGCCTACTTCAATCGTTACCTTGTCCGCTCGACTCCGAAACGCCGTCTTCAAACACCTGCTACAATTTCAATTTACTCTGTCGGCAGATGACTGTCAAGAGGCAATAATCGCATGAAACCGGAGCAATATAATTGATGCCCGCCTATCCGCAAATAGTATTGAAAAGAAGTAAAACAGACTCCGCCCGGAGGTTTCATCCCTGGATTTTTTCCGGCGCGATAAAGCGCATGGACAATGGGATAAGCGAGGGCGACCTTGTCGAGGTCTTCTCGGAAGACGGCGAGTATCTGGCCATCGGCCATTACGCTCCCGGCAGCATCGCTGTAAGAATCGTCGGCTTCGAACGCATTGCCAATGTCAGAACGCTCTGGGATGAGCGGTTCAGGAATGCGTATGGCCTTAGAAAGACAGCCGGACTGGCCGAAAACGCAGCAACAAACGCATACCGCCTGATAAACGCCGAGGGCGACGGAATGCCCGGCCTGATTGTTGACTGGTACAACGGAACCGCCGTCATGCAGACGCATTCCGAGGGCATGCACCGGGAAGCGCATACATTTGCGGAAATTCTTCGCGCGATTTATGGCGAGCGCCTGCGCGCCGTCTATCACAAGCCGCACTCCTCGAAGGGATCGGGTAAAGCGGGCGGACAATATCTGTTCGGAGAGAAGACCGGCGGGCTCATCACCGAAAACGGACTCCGTTTCAATGTGGACTGGGAGCGAGGCCAGAAGACCGGCTTTTTCCTCGATCAGCGCGACAACAGATCGATACTGTCCGGTTACGCGCAAGGGAAACGAGTTTTGAATACATTCTGCTATTCCGGCGGCTTCTCGGTTTACGCGGCTTGCGCGGGAGCGTCGCTTGTTCATTCGGTTGACAGCTCGGCGCGGGCGATCGAATGGACGGACGAAAACATTGCGTTGAACGAAACCGGCAGCGAACACCAGTCTTTTGTTGCCGATGTTTTCGATTTCCTGCATGGCGCGCCGAATGATTTCTATGACGTTATAGTCCTCGATCCGCCTGCGTTTGCCAAGAATATCTCTGCCCGTCATCAGGCTGTTCAGGCATACAGAAGGCTCAATCTGGCCGCGTTTAAAAAGGTGGCGGCAGGCGGGATTATCTTCACCTTCTCCTGCTCGCAGGCTGTCGGGCCGGGGATGTTTTCGGGCGCGGTTACCGCCGCTGCCATCGAATCCGGGCGGAACGTCAGGATATTGCGCCACCTTTTTCAGCCCGCCGATCACCCCGTCAACATCTATCACCCGGAGGGGCTGTACCTGAAAGGGCTCGCGCTTGCTGTCTGGTGATTGCCTGAAGACGCATTTATCTTGTGTTTTCGGCCCGTTTGATGCAGATTATTAACGGCGCGGCAGAGCCTGTCATGCGCCTTTGGAACATAAACTTCGGTTACAGGAGTCGGCGAGATGGTAGTTCTATGCCCGAAATGCAAGACGAAGCTGAAACTCGATGACGACCGCGTGGCGGAATCCGGCACGAAGTTCAAATGTCCGAAATGCACCACCGCCTTTATCGTAAAGAAGCCCACGCCACAGCCGCCACAGCCGGAACCGCCACAGCCGGAACCGCCACAGCCGCCGGGCGAACCTGTCGCGCCGGAGGCGCAGGAGCGGATCTCACCGGAGGCGCAGGAGCAGATTACGCCGGAAATGGCTGAGGCTATGGAAAAGGCCCGCCGTCTTGCGCGCACCATAATGTCCGACATATGGCTTTACAACTCGAAAAAGGTCGAAAATTCGATACGAAACGACACGTTCTTCAACGAGTTTGGCGATGATATAAAGGAAGGCCTCAAGCTTTACAACAGCCGTGTGAGCGAGGCGGTGCGCGCCGCGCGCGACATCTACCGCGAGTCAGTCGAGGATTTCCTGAGGCAGAAGCGGCTGGATTTGGGGCTTTGATTGCTGTCGTGTCAACTTGAAAACCGGCAAATCGGACAGGTATAGTAACATCATTTTTTGGGGAGGTAACATCAGTGTTTTTCAGTGTGACAGAGGCTATCGCAGCCGATACGGCTGCTGCTCCACAGGGCGGGGCTGGCGTTCTTGGCCAGTTCGTGCCGCTTATCCTTATATTTGTCGTCTTCTATTTCCTGTTGATCCGTCCGCAGCAGAAGCGCGCGAAAGAGACCAAGGCAATGCTCGACAATCTAAAAAAGGGCGATAAAATCATCACGAACGGCGGCGTGTACGGCCTTGTCGAGACAGTGGCTGACGATACAGTTACAGTAAAAATAGCCGATAACGTGCGGGTGAAGATGTTGCGTTCCGCTGTTGCCGCGATTCGAAGCGCAACAGAGGAATAAACAGGGCGCTTTCACGAGCTGTTCCATCGCCGCAAAAGCACTCATCCCAATCAGGAGGCCAATCAGGAGGAATGATGAAGAAAAGCATCATCTGGAGGCTTGGACTTATCGCCACGTCAATAATCGTGGCGCTTGTCTATCTGCTTCCCGCCACAAGTACGTACAACTCCATGCCCCAGTGGTGGAAAAACATCATGCCGTCGAGAGGCATCGTTCTGGGACTGGATCTTCAGGGCGGACTGCATCTTGTTTTTGAAGTCGAATGGGACAAGGCTGTCGATGTGACAATCGAGAGGCTCGGAAGAAATCTCAGGGATTCGCTTAAAAAGAAGAATATTACCGCTGACGTGAAGACGTCCGGCACCGAAATCCGCGTGATCGGCGCGTCGGACGCGAAGGCGGTCGCGGCTCTGGTTAAAGACCAGTATCCAAGCCTTGAAAGCTCGTTTACAACCGGAAGCGATCTGCTTTTTGCGCTTCAGGCGGCGGAAGTCAAAACGATCAAGGCCAATTCGGTGGATCAGGCCATCGAGACCATCCGCAACAGAATTGACCAGTTCGGAGTCGCGGAGCCGACAATTCACCGTCAGGGCGCAAACGAGATCGTGATCCAGCTTCCGGGCGTGAAAGACCCGAAGCGGGCGATCGAGCTTATAAACCGTGTGGCGCTTCTTGAGTTCAAGATGCTCGATGAGACAAGCCCGCTTGCCGCCGAGCTTCCGGCGTCGGTTCAGCCGGGCGAGGAGGAGAATCTGATAAAGAACTTCTCGCCGAAGCTTGCGGAAGGAACCGAGATACTCTTTGGCCGCCAGGTTGACCGGCAGACCCAGCAGGTGACAAAGCGCGTGTATCTGGTGAAAAAGGAATCGCTTCTCACCGGCGATCTGCTTACCGATGCGCGTGTCAGCATAGACACCCGCTTCAACGAGCCGTACGTCAGCATCGAATTCAACGACGAGGGATCAAGGCTCTTCGAGGACGTGACCGGCGCGAACGTGAAAAAGCGCATGGCGATTGTCCTCGACAAGAACATCCATTCCGCGCCTGAAATCAGGGAGAAGATAGCCGGTGGTAAAGCACAAATAAGCGGCGGATTCACGATGGAGGAGGCCAAGGACTTGGCCATCGTGCTCAAGGCCGGCGCGCTTCAGGCTCCGGTGAAGATGATACAGAACGTGACCGTGGGCCCCACGCTTGGCCGCGACTCCATCGAGGCCGGAAAGCTCGCGGGCATCGCTTCCATGATTCTTGTTTCGCTATTCATGGCCTTTTACTACAAGCTGTCGGGCGTAATCGCCGACTTTGCGCTCGTACTGAACATCCTGCTTCTGCTTGGCGCTCTGGCATGGCTTGGTGCCACGCTTACGATGCCCGGCATAGCGGGCGTGATTTTGGCCATCGGAATGGCGGTTGACAGCAACGTGCTGATGTTCGAGCGCATGCGCGAGGAACTGCTTGTGGGCAAAACGCCGCGAGCAGCCGTGGATTCGGGTTACGACAAGGCGTTTCTGACGATTGTGGACTCGCATGTGACCACGCTGATAACCGCAGCCGTTCTATTCCAGTATGGAACCGGCCCGATAAAGGGCTTTGCGGTGACGCTGTTTCTGGGCGTCTCGATAAATCTGTTCACCGCCCTTGTTGGAACCAAGGTCGTCTTCGACCTCTTGAACAGCAGAAAGGAGGTCAAGGCGCTCAGCATATGATTACACTTATCAAGAACACAAAAATCGATTTTCTCGGCAAGCGTTATTACGCCTTCGCCGTGTCGGGCGTGCTTACGCTCATAGGCCTTCTGGCAGTAATTCATGTATTTACCGGCAAGGCCAACCTCGGCATAGACTTCGCCGGTGGAACGGCGGTTCAACTTAAGTTCGAACGCCCGGTTAGTGTTCATGACGTTCGCGCCGCTGTTGAGGCGGGCGGGCTGAAAGAGCCGGACATCCAGGATTTTCCGTCTGTAAACAAGGTGCTCATCCGGATGAAGGGCAAAGAGGAAAAACTGGGCGACACCTCGAACCGCATTGTGGCGGCGCTTGGCAAGGGCATTCCCGGCAACAAGTTCGTTGTCGATTCAACAACCGAGATCGGCCCAAAAGTGGGGTCGCGCCTCAGGAACGACGCGTTCTGGGCAGTGCTTCTGGCCACATTGTTCATACTTGCCTACATCGCGTGGCGATTCCAGTTTCGCTTCGGAGTGGGCGCAACCGTGGCCACATTCCACGACGTGATGGCGGTGCTCGGCATTTTCTACCTGATGGACAAGGAGATAAACCTCATCCTTCTATCGGCGCTTCTGACCATAGCCGGTTATTCGCTCACCGATACGATCGTGGTCTTCGACAGGATTCGCGAGGAGATGAAGCGGCAGAAGAAATCCACGCTCATCGAGATCATGAACCTGAGCATCAACGAGGTGCTTTCACGCACAATCATCACTTCCTGGACGGTGCTTCTTTCTTCAATCTGCCTGTTTTTCTTCGGTGGCGAGGTGCTGCACGACTTCTCGCTTGCGATGATCCTGGGCGTTCTGGTAGGCACGTTCTCCTCTATATTCGTTGCAAGCCCGATTGTGCTTGCTCTTGAGAAGAAGACGTCAGCAGCAGCCTGATGGCGGTTTTAGTTTGTCTGGCATGATGTGCGCTGGGTAGTATCAAGAACAAACAGGGAATACCTTCAATATCTGTCAGCCGGGGCGGGAATATCTCCCGCTCTGGCGCAGATTCTGGTCAACCGTAAAATCTCCACGCCCGAAGACGCCACGCGTTTTCTAAAGGGATCGACCGACAACCTCCGCGATCCGTTTCTTCTTCCCGACATGGACAGGGCCGTCGCCCGCATTCGCAAGGCAGCCGAAAACGGCGAGATGGTGCTCATCCACGGCGATTACGACGTTGACGGACTCACATCCACCGCTATCATGATGGAGGCGCTTCGCATGATCGGCGCGAATGCCCGATTTATCATCCCGAACCGCCTGACCGACGGATACGGCCTGAGCGAATCGTCTGTTCGAAAGGCTGCATCGCTTGGCGCGAGGCTGATTATTACGGTGGACTGCGGCATCTCTGCCGTCGATGAGGTGAGGCTTGCCGCGTCGCTTGGCATGGATGTGGTGATAACAGACCATCACAGCCAGACCGGAGAGCTTCCCGCCGCCGTTGCGGTTGTGAATCCGCACCGCGCCGGTTCCGGTTACCCGTTCAAGGATCTGGCCGGCGCGGGAGTTGCATGGAAGGTTGCCGAGGCTCTGGCCGGAAGAGATCGGGCGATGGGACTGATTGATCTTGCGGCAATGGGAACTGTTGCCGACGTTGTGCCGCTTGTGGACGAAAACCGGATAATCGTGAAGACGGGCCTGCTTGCTATTAATGCCGCTCCGCGTCCGGGCGTGCGCGCGCTGCTTCAGGTTGCGGGCGCGGCAGGCAAGCCTGTTACCGGCACGACCATCGGATTTGCCCTTGGCCCGCGCATAAACGCAGCCGGACGGCTTGGCGACGCCGCGCCGGTAGTCGATCTGCTTACGACCGGGCGCGAGGATCAGGCGCTTGCGATTGCCGGATTCCTGCACGAAAACAACCGGCAGCGTCAGGAGATCGAGGCCGAACTGCTGAAATCCGCGCGCGCAATGATCGATCCGGCGGATACCGGCGTGACAGTTGCTTGCGCCGAGGGATGGCATCACGGCGTGCTCGGCATCGCGGCTGCCCGTCTGGCCGATGAGTTTTCGCGTCCGGTAATTCTGCTCTCCGTCGAAAACGGCCTGGCCAAAGGCTCTGGCCGCAGCATTCCGCCGTTTGACCTGACAGGCGCGCTCACACGATGCGCCGACATGCTGGAGGGTTTCGGCGGTCATCACCAGGCGGCTGGCGTGCGAATTCAAACAGCGCGCATTAATGAATTCCGCGCCCGCATGTCGGAAATTCTGGCGGCAACGCTCGACGGCAAGCCATATTTACCGTCGCTTCGGATCGACGCGGCTGTTTCGCTTTCAGAGGTTAGCTACGCGCTTGCCCGCGAAATCGCGATGCTGGAGCCTTTCGGCTGCGGGAACCCGGAACCGGTGCTAGGCTGCAAGGGCGTCGAGCCGCAGGAATTTCGGATAGTCGGGAAAAATCACCTGAAGATGCGTCTGCGTCAGGGGCTTTCCACGCTCGACTCGATAGGATTCGACATGGGAGGCGACGCCGGAACGCTTCAAGGCGCCGGTCTGATAGACGCGGCATTCACGCCGCAACTTAACGAATGGAACGGGCGGGTAAGCGTGCAGCTTAATCTTAAAGGCGTGCGGGCGGCAAGCTGAACGCAGGAAACGTCAAGGAATAGCTATTAAATTATTCAGCCTGGTTCCGCAGGAGTTCTCAAGCTCCCGGAGTTTCTCGCTTGATATGTAGCTTATAATCCGATAAACGCGTGGCTTGTCAAATTTTGCGGTTACGGTTTCAGTCTTTGGCGGCTCCTCCTCAGGCTTCACCTTGCCCAGCAGCTGAAGCACGCGCATCCTTGGGCTTACCGGTTTAGCGGTTCGTTCCTTGTCGATGACCGCCGCAAGAGTTTTATTTTCTCCGATGGATGACGGCTCAGGTTTCAGGATATAGGCATATCCGCCGAGCCATGTCCTGTAAGGGGCATTATGAGTGGCCGGAACCATCAGGAATGGATCCGGCAGCGCCTGGCCTGTCGATGGATCACGTATGAAGGCCGGACTTGAAGTGGTCTGCTTCGACGGCGCGGCGAGCCCCTCAACCGCTGCCTGAATCTGGAGACCGAATCCCAGGTCAAGCACCCGTAATTCGCCGGATGAGAGCGTCAGGATAAATTCGCAGGCGTCTTCAGCGTCTGAGAGGAATTTGTCGAGGGATGTCCGCATTGTCTCGAAGTTGCGGTAATTTCCCAGGATCCCGTTATCGGAATAATAGTTGAAATAGACAAACATGGTGGCCGGTGAATGGGCAAGCAATTCCAGCTCGTCAACCGGAATTTCGGAAGGCAGTTTGGACTCCCCATAATCGCCGGAAGCCGATGAGGATCTCGAATCGAGTTGCAGCCGGGCGAATCCAATCATCGGCCTGATTCCGTCGGCGTATTTTTCGTAAGGAATCTTTTCAGCCTTGTATCGTTCAAGCAGCGCGTCTGCCGCTCCGAGCATCCTTTGCCGCAGATCGGCCTTCCGCGCCTCCATTTTCCAGTCATCGTCCGGATTTATCGCGCCAAAGATGGCGCCTTCGTAAAGGGCGCGGCCAATTCCGGACAGAAGCGCATTGTCGTATTTGCCTTTTCTGAGCGCGTACTGAAAAAGCTCCTCCCGGTATGAACATGTCTTGTGAATCGATCCGAACACTGAAGCGATGTTGGCGGCTGTCAGGTCAACGCTCTGCTCCGTCCGGATCTGCTTTTTCCTGTTGTTGAATTCCAGCTTGCACTCCTGGGGGGTGAGAACAGAGCCTTTTGGGGTTTCTTCGGAGGAACCGAAACCGAAAAGGGCGTGGGATGAGGTTGAAAATACAAGAAGAAAAGACAGGGCAAGAAAAAGACAACCAGCCAAATGCGCTGATTCTCCAGCCGCATTAACCGCATGACCATAGTAAAAAAAACCGCGACTCCCCACCACAACCCCTCCAGTGGTTACGCGTCTGTCGCTTTATATGTGGCGGTGCTGTCCTGAATCTATTTCTGCGACGAAACGCAAAACCGGCTCTGCCGTTTGCATAATGTTAAACAATCCGGACGGGCAAAGTCACTATTTTTTTTTCGCGCGACGTATATATATTTATTAAAGTGCTGATGACGGCTAGAAAAGCGTATGCTGAAACAGTCGATCGTTCGGGAACGGAAGCGGGTATCTGTTATCGAAACAGGCCATGCAGTAATTGCCGCAGTTCGGTACAACCTCCCTCAATTCGTCTGTGTTCAGATAGCCGAGCGAATCGGCTGTGACATACTTCCGTATCTCCTCCACGCTGTGGGTTGACGCTATTAACTCGTTTCTTGTGGGCGTGTCTATCCCGTAATAGCACGGGCCGACCGTGGGGGGGGAGCTGATGCGCAAGTGTACGCTTTTGGCGCAGCCGCTTTCGCGGATCATTTTGACTATCTTCTTGCTGGTTGTGCCGCGAACTATCGAATCGTCAACGACCACCACGCGTTTGCCCTCAAGCAGCTTTCTTATCGGATTGAGCTTGATCTTTACCCCGAAATGCCGGATGCTCTGCTGCGGCTCGATGAACGTCCTGCCGACGTAGTGGTTGCGGATAAGGCCGAAATCGAACGGAATACCGGCCTGCTCGGCGTAGCCCAAGGCTGCCGGAACGCCGGAATCCGGCACCGGGATGACAATGTCGGCTTCAACCGCGTGATCGCGCGCAAGCTTTCGCCCGAACTCCTTCCGGAGTTCGTTGACGTTCAGGTTGCCGAAGATGTTGCTGTCGGGGCGCGAAAAATATATAAACTCAAAGATGCAGTGGGAAAGCCTTGCCGGGTTTGCATACTGAATCGACTTGACGCCGTCCTCGTTTATCACGAGCATCTCGCCCGGATCGATGTCGCGGATGTATTCCGCGCCGATCAGGTCGAAGGCGCAGGTTTCCGAGCCCACCACCCATGCGCCGTCATGCGTGCCGAGCGCCAGCGGCCTGAATCCGTGGGTGTCGCGCACCACGATCATCTCGTTTGCGGTCATCAAAATGAGGCTGAACGCGCCGGATATGCGGCGCACCGCCTCGATTATCCTGTCGTGCAGGTTACCGCAACGCGCGTGAGCTATCAGGTGAACTATCACCTCGCTGTCGGAGTCGGACTGGAATATCGCGCCCTCTGCTTCCAGTTCGCGCCGGATTTCGGCGGCGTTTATCAGGTTGCCGTTATGGGCAATGGCAAGCTGCCCAAGCGAATAGTTGACCAGAATCGGCTGAACGTTTTTAAGCGACGAAGAGCCCGCCGTTGAGTAGCGGTTATGCCCGATCGCCATCTGTCCCTTCAGGCGCTGGATGCGCCGCTCCGAGAAAACATCGGCCACAAGCCCCATGGATTTCTCCAGATGAAGCATCTTGCCGTCGGACGAGCAGATGCCCGCGCCTTCCTGCCCGCGATGCTGGAGGGCGTACAGGCCCAGATATGTCAGGTTGGCCGCCTCGATGTGGTTGAACACGCCGAACACGCCGCATTCCTCGCGGAATTTGTCCTCGCTAACGTCGAAATTGTTCAATGCTTCTCCAATTTCTTCACTGCTTGCGCATGAAGCCTTTATGGCGTTTAATATCATCCGGGACATAACGATTCCGGAATAGAAATAAAATAATAACACATGAGCGTCTGCGCCGCCGCCTGATGCCGCCGCCCGATGTATGAACCTGGCGGCCAGACATGATATACTTTACAACTCGTTTGATTCAATCCGGCTAGTTTATCGAGGTATGAATCGGCTGGCGCGGGCTTGTCCCGACGCATCAAGTAACTTCGCTGGGATAACGGTAATGAAAAAAGAGATAAGAAGCCTTCTGGTTGCCAATCGTGGCGTACCCGCGGTGCGCATAATGCATACCTGCCGCGACAGGAAAATCAGCACCATCGCTGTCTATAGCACACCCGACCGGCTTTCGCATCACGTCTTCATGGCCGACAAGGCTGTTCATATCGGCGAGGCTCCGCCCGCCGAATCGTATCTGAACATGGACAGGCTCATACGCGCGGCGAAGGACACCGGAGCCGACGCAGTTCATCCGGGCTGGGGCTTTCTGGCCGAGAACGAGGAATTCGCGCAAAGGGTCATCGACGCCGGACTTGTATGGGTTGGCCCGTCGCCCGATGTAATCCGGATGATGGGCGACAAGATAGAGGCCAAGATCATCGCGGGCCGGGCGAACGTTCCGACCATTCCGGGCATAAGCAATGTGGACGATCCCGACAGGATTCGGCAGTGGATGCGCGACGAAGGCGTGACATTCCCGATCATCATCAAGGCGTCGGCAGGAGGCGGCGGCAAGGGAATGGTCAAGGTCGAGGAAGACTCGCAGATGTCCCAGGCCGTTGCCCAGGCCAGGTCGGAGGCGAAGAAGGCGTTCGGCGACGACAAGCTTCTCGTGGAAAAATATATCGAGCGCGGACGCCACATCGAGGTTCAGATCGTGGCCGACGAACACGGAAACGTCGTGCATCTTTTCGAACGCGAATGCACGCTTCAGCGCCGGAACCAGAAGATCATCGAAGAGGCTCCGTCGCCAACGCTCGATGACAATCTGCGTCAGGAGATCTGCTTCACCGCCGTGCGGCTGATGCGCGAGATCGGCTATTCGACAGCCGGAACCGTGGAGTTCATATTCGACGCTCATGCCAGGCGGTTCTATTTCCTTGAGGTGAACACCCGCCTTCAGGTGGAGCACGGCATCACCGAACTGATCACCGGCCTCGACATTGTAGGCATAATGCTTGATGTTTCGATGGGAAAGCGTCTGCCGTTTAATCAGTCCGACATCCGCCCGAACCGCTGGGCGCTTGAGGTGCGGTTGAACGCCGAAGACCCGAAGACCTTCAGCCCGTCGTTCGGCACTATCACCCGCTTGCAGATACCGCAGGGGCCGGGAGTTCGCATATCGTCAGGCGCATACGAGGGAGCCGACATTCCGCCTTATTACGATTCGCTCTTCATGCTTCTGATGTCCGCCGGGGCGGATCGCGAGGACGCGATCCGGGTGATGGACAGATCTCTTAGCCGGAACCTGCGCGTTGAGGGGGTAAAAACCCTTGCGCCGCTACTTCTAAGCATAATCCGCCATCCGGCGTTCATATCGGGCGAGGTTTCCACCCGCTTCATTGAGGAACACATGGACGAACTCATCTCCCGGTTCCGTGAGAGCACCAGCGAGGATGATGTCTTGAAAATAGCCCGTTACGTTGCCGAGATCTCGGCGCTTGGGCCACAAAAATGGATGTAGGTGCAAGCAATGCCAATTGAATTCATCAAGCCCGGAACCCTGCCCGGCGAAATAGTAAAGACCGTCAGAAACGCCTCAGGCGTGTTCATCACATCCACGGGAATGCGCGACGCCGCGCAGTCCGACTTCAAGAACCGCCACAGGATATACGACCTGAAAACGCTTGCGCCGCATTACGACCGCATGGGTCTTTTCAGCGCGGAATGCCACGGCGGCGCTCGATGGCACGTCGGCGTCATGAACCGCAGGGAAAGCCCGTTCGAGGAGATCGACATACTGCGTCAGCTCATGCCGAACGTCATGCTGCAAACACTTATCCGCGAGACGAATCTCTGGGGCTACCGCCCGTATCCGCGCAACGTGATCGAATACGTGGTTTCGCGCGTGGACATAGACGTGTGGCGCTGTTTCTCGTTCCTGAACGATGTGCGAAACATGCGCACCGTGGCCGAGGTTGTGATGCGGCGCGGAAGGCTGTTTCAGCCCGCGATTTCGTTTACGCAGGCCGACTGGACAACAAACGAATATTATCTGGGCGTTGTGCGCGACATGGTCGATCTTTGCGGCGGCGTGAACGAGATAATCCTCTGCATCAAGGACATGGCAGGAGTGGGAAGCCCCAAACGTATCGGCAGCCTGGTTGACGCGATTAAACAGGCGTATCCGGAGCTGGTGATCCAGTATCACCGCCACGCAACGGACGGGCTTGCGATGCCGGCGCTTCTTGCCGCGGCACAGGCCGGCGCGAAGATTCTGGACGCGCAGGAAGACTCGATGACACGGTTCTATGGCCAGGCTCCGATACTTGGGCTTCACGCCTATCTTGAGGAGTCGGGCATTCCGGTGAATATCGACAGGGCCGAGGCAGAGCAGGCTGTGCAGAAGGCGCGCGGCTGGATAGGCCATTATGAATGGGCCGAGTCTCCGTTCAAGGGCTACGACCACACGGTTACGGAGCACAGGATGCCGGGCGGCGCGTTTCCGAGCTCGTTCGAGCAGGCGGCAAACGGCGGATTCCTGCACCTGATGCCTGCCATTTTGCAGGTTATGTCGCTTTATAACCGGATAATCCGCTATTTCGACGTGACGCCCGGATCGCAGATCACGTGGGTTACATGCAGCGGCATAGTGAACCGCTACGACAAGGAGCGTGGCGTTGCCGGAGTGAAGCATGTGATCGATCTGCTTTCAAGGTTTGTAGTGGAGAAAAACGGCGAATTCGAGGCGATGGACAAGGCGGATCAGGATGAGCTGCTTGGCTTGTTCAAGACAGCCCCCGGTGATTTCAAAAACCTGCTTCTTGGCGGATACGGACGTCTTCCGATGGGCTGGCCGCCGGAATGGGTTTACCGCAGCGCCTTCGGCGAGGAATGGCAGGCGAAGCTGGCCGGACGCAAGGAAACCTCGCCGCTTGAATCTGTCGAGGAGGACAACCTTGACAGGCTCAGGCTGACGCTTGGCGAGGCCCTCTGCCGCGAGCCGTCGCAGGATGAGTTCATCCTCTATCTGATGCATCCCAAAGACGCGGTCGAGATGATCGACTTCAGGGAAAAATATGGAGACGCTCCGCTTCACCTGCCGACCAACGTCTGGAGGGAGGGGCTGAAACGGGTAGGCGACAAGGTTGAATTCGATCTTCGCGGCAAGCCCTACACCATTGAGCTTCTTTCCATAGGCGGAGAGCACGACGGCGTTATTCATGTAGTGATCCGCATGAACAACAATACCCGCGTGTACGAGGTTCAAACGCCGCGCGCCAAAAAGTCGGAAATACGCATGGCAAAGGGGGCGGGCCAGATTCCGGCGGCCATCAACGGCAACATCTGGCGCATCGGCAATCCGGAGCGCGGAGCCATAAAGATTGGCGACATCGTGCATAAGGGCGAGGAGATAGCCAACCTTGAGGCGATGAAGATGGAAAACACGATTGTGGCGCCTTTCGACGGCCAGATTGTTGAGGTGTGCGTGAAGCTCAATGAAACGGTTCAGGAAGGACAGCTCCTTTTCATTATCGAGCAGGTTGCCGCCGACAAGACCAAAGCGCCGGTATCCGATCTGGAGGAGCCGGTACAGTAATCATGGCAATATCCCCAAATGAGGAGAATTGTCCTCATTTGGGGAGTTGGCTGGAATTTTGCAGTCCGCCATTCTGCTGCAAATTATTGGAATATGCGCGATTATGAGTGCAGCGCAACGATGTTACGATTCCACCTTATAATCTGCCAATTCCTGGCACAGCAATTGCTTTCTGCCTCCGCATTGGATGCGAAGGACGTTCCGCGCTGGTCGCGGCGTGCCCCGCACCGAAAGGAAAACATTTTACTCTTAAGGAGGAGATAGGCATGAAGAGTCTGTCAAAGAAGCTGGTTCTCGGTATGTTCGCAATGTTCGTAATGGCATTCACGGTTGGTTGCAGCCAGCCGCCGACACAGGAAGCTGCCGATGCCAAGGCCGGTATCGATGCGGTTGTCGCCGATGGCGGCGAGATCTACGCGAAGGATGAGCTCAAGGGTCTTCACGATGCAACAGCGGCAGCCGCTGACGAAGTCAAGACGCAGGAAGCCAAGATTTTCAAGAACTTCGACAAGGCCCGCGAAATGTATGTTAAGGTTAAGGGTGATGCCGCCAATGTGAAGGGCATGATCCCGGCCCGCAAGGAAGCCGCCAAGCAGGCTGCCGTTGCCGCTCAGGAAGCCGCCAAGGCTGCCGTTGCCAGCGCCACCGAGCTTCTGAAGAAGGCTCCGAAGGGAAAGGGCTCGATCGCAGACCTCGAAGCAATGAAGGCTGATGTCGCAGGTTTTGAGGCCGCACTCGCCGACGTTCAGGGACAGATCGGCAAGGAAGACTTCTTCGGCGCCACCGACAAGGCCAACGCCATCAAGTCGAAGGCCGAGAGCATCGGCAGCGAAATCACCGCCGCCCTTGAGAAGGTAAAGGCCCCGAAGGGCAAGAAGGCCGCCGCCAAGGCTGCCCCGGCAGCAAAGAAGCCGGCTGGCCACTAATACCGTAAGTATTCGGTATTAAAATTTTGAATCGGGAAGCAGGAATACGGAAGTTTGTTTTTCGGTAGTCGAACAGTAGTTACAGTTCTCCTGCTTGCAGTATTCAGCGCATCGGCGGGGTGTACAACCCCGCCGATACCGTCTGAGGTTGCGCAGGCCACGCAGAAGGAGCGCGGACTCTGGAAGGAAGGAGCCGAGACCTACGCTCCCAAGGAGTACGTCTCGTTCAAAGCCTCCCTGCGAAGGGGGGCTGACATGCTTGTGAAGGAAAACGCCCGGTTCGGCTGGTTCAGGAATTACAAGAACGTAACCGCCGAATACAGAAAAATAATCAGCGAGGGCGAACAGGTCGATAAAATCCTCAAGGAGCGCAAGAGCGTCAAGGCGGCAGGTGTTGCCGATCAGCTTGCGCTGCTGAAAAGCAGAACCAAAACGATAACCCGTCTTAGCACCCTTGTTAACGAGGGCCGCGTCTGCAGAAAGCATGTGTCCACAGCCGATGTCATTTTGGCGGAGGCTTCCAAGCTTTACGACACGGGCCGATACCCCGAAGCAGAGCAGAAGCTTAAGGACGCTGTCTACTACGTGGATGCGGCGGCAAACCGGATGCGACCCATTCTTGGCCGGTTCACGGACAAAAACCAGATAACCAAATGGCGGGCATGGGTCAACGAAACCGTGGCCGAATCCAGAAGAAGCGGCGATTACGCCATAATCGTGGACAAGATAGACAAAACGCTCTACCTGTATCGCGCGGGCCGGATTCACAAGACATACGATGTAGGCATCGGGTTAAACGGCGCTCGCGACAAGATGTTCGCTGGCGACAGGGCAACTCCCGAAGGCCGCTACCGCGTAATAAAAAAAGTTCCAAACAGCAAATACCACAGGGCGCTATTGATTAACTACCCTAATGACGAGGACAGGAGACAGTTTGCCCTGGCAAAAAGAAAAGGGCTCATTCCCAGAAACGCGGGCATAGGAAATCTTATCGAGATACATGGCGGCGGCAGTCTGGGCATGACCTATGGCTGTGTAGGGCTTGACAACGGCCAGATGGACGAGCTGTATCGCATCGTAGACAACGGCACGCCTGTTACCATAGTTGGATCGTCGGATTTCGACAATCGTGTTTCGAACGCTGTCAAAGAGTTGTAGGAAGTCAAAATGAAAGCTATCGTCTGGTTCCTTGCAGGTATCGTTGTGATCGTCGCCGTTCTATTTTCCGCCGCCGAGGGGATCGGCTACTATCTTTCGTCATCAGCCGCCAAGGGTGCGCCCCGGCTGGGTGATGGCGGTGGCGATCTGAAGTCGCTGAAGGACAAAAACCTGAAGCTCAAGGCCCGCGTTGACGCGCTTGCTCCAAAGGGTGTAAACATAGTCGTCGATACGGCGCGAAATATACTTTGGCTAAAAAACGGCAGCGAGACAGTGCGGCAGGCGGTTGTGTCCTGCGGAACCGGCAAGAAGCTGGTGGATCCGGCAGGCAAGCGCGAATGGGTTTTCGATACACCGCGCGGCGAACATTCGGTGCAGGTCAAGAAGGTCGCGCCGGACTGGGTGAAGCCGGACTGGGCGTTCATTGAGGATGGAGAGCCGATACCGCCCAAGAACAGCACGGAACGGATTGAAAGCGGTGTTTTGGGCGATTACGCGCTTGGCATCGGAAACGGATACTATCTTCACGGCACGCTTTACAAGCGCCTTCTCGGCAGAAACGTAAGCCATGGATGCATAAGGATAGGCGACGAGGATCTTGAAGCGCTGTACAAGAATGTGCCGATCGGCGCCAAGGTCACGATTTATTAATCTTTATCAATAAAAACACTAATGCGCCAAACGATTTCCGCCTTATTGATTTTTGTCTGTCTTGTCGCCTCCGTCGTTCCGGCTGTCGCTGATGAACTGTACGACCTGCGCAAGGAAAACAGGATCCTCGACGCCGAGTTCGCGCTTGCCAAAAAGCCGTCGATATATTTTGTCTTCGATCTCGATAAATCGCTTGCCCAGTTCAGGGCAAGGGGAGTAACGCACCGCGAGTTGAATATCGTCAAGTGGAGCGCATGGGGCCGGATACCTACGCTGAAGGCGCTTTCACTGCTGAGGAAAGAGGCGCTTGTCAAGCCGACCATCAAGACCGGCGACTCCATAGCCGACAGGGCCGTAAAGAAAGACGCCGAGGCGCAGGAACTTAAAGACATGCCCGTATCGTACGATCTGTTCTTCGAGGATAATGTGGTGATGCATGTGCGTGGACGCATGGAGGGCTTCAAGGGGCGAATTGCCGACTTGTGGGACAGCATCTACTGGCGTTATTCCCGCGCGATAATCACACTGGTGGATCAATACAGAAAGAATCCTTCTTCAACCTATATCTATTTGTCGATGAATCCTGAGGAAGCCCAGGCGCTTTACTGGGCGTTTCAGGAAAACTTCGAAAGTTTTATAATCCACGATCCGCATAGATAGAACCTCACCCCGGCCCTCTCCTGAAGGAGCGGGAGAAAGCCGGCAGTCTTGTATCCCCTTTTAGTCAGGGGAAGGCAAGAGGCGAGGTAAAATGAAACGGGGATAATAATGCTCGGAAGCCGCCTTTTCAGACCCACGCTGAACAAGAAGCTTGTGGCGATCATGGTTTTCCTGAACCTGAGCCTGATCTTCATTCTTGTCTTTCTCTACTACCAGACAGAGAGAACCCTGTACAACGAATTCGAGCGACAGACCTCAGGCCTTCTGAAAGCGATACAGATCGGCATACGCGAGGTATCAGGCAGCGGCGGCGTTGACGAGAAGCGCCTGAAGGAATACCTCCAGCGCCTGAACCAGAAGGGCGTAAATGAAATCTCGATCGTCAGCACCTCGGATCGAATCGTATCCAGCACCAATCCGCAGGAAGTCGGCAAATGGATAACCAAGAACAAGAAGGAACTTATTTTCAAGGCCAATCTGGGCGGCCCTGCCAGCGACGACGTGCCGGTTTACAACGTTACAATTCCGGTGATGAGCGGAGAAACGCTTGCCGGTTACATTCACATGAAGATCAATACGGAGCATTTTTCGGTATTCCTGCGCACGAGCATCATCAATCGCGTGATAGCCGCCTCCCTCATCTTTGGCGTGGGCACGATTCTGGCTTTTTTTCTGGCCAAGCGATACACGATGCCGATTGAGAATGTCGTGGCGGCGGCGCGCAAGGTGGCTGCCGGAGACCTGAACCAAGAACTTTCCATGCAGAGCCGCAAGGACGAGATAGGCGATCTGTCGCGCGGTTTCAACTACATGCTTGGCAGGCTGCGCGAGGAGCAGAAGCTTCGCGAGCGCCTTAGAAAGGCCGAGCATCTGGCCGGAATCGGCTATTTCTCCCAGAGCATCGCGCATGAGATCAAGAATCCGCTCAACTTCATGAGCCTGTCGGTGGATCATATCCGCGAGGCGTACCGCCCTGAAGATGCTGAGAAGGCCGAGAAGTTCGAGTCGATTCTCGTGAACATGAAGAAGGAGATACTTCGCGTGAGCAGGTTTGCTGAAAGTTTCCTGAAGCTCGGCAAGCCGATAACCCTGAACCTTCAAAAGACCGACATGGTTCGACTGACTGGCGAGGTGGTTGAACTGGTTTCCGCGAAGGCGCGCAAGGATCACATAACCGTCACGACTGAATTCCAGTCGGGCCGCGATCTGATGGTTGACCCCGAACTGATAAAGGCATGTCTGTACAACATCGTGACCAACGCGTTTCAGGCCATGCCGGGCGGCGGCGTGCTGAAGATCGGAACCTCGGCGGATCAATCAAATTACATGGTGACGGTGACCGACACCGGCGGCGGGATGCCTGAGGGGAAATCGGAAAAGGTTTTCGATCCGTTCTTCACCACCAAGATGGACGGCGTGGGGCTTGGGCTGGCCTTCACAAAGATGGTTATCGTGGAGCATGGAGGCAAAATTTCATTTCGCAGCGAGGAAGGCAGGGGAAGCACCATTACGATAACGCTGCCGCTTGGCGGCGAGACGTGATCCTGGGAGGAAAACCGTGCCGGTAATACTTATTGTTGACGACGAGCCGCTTCAGCGCGACATCCTGAAAACGATACTCGATTCCGCCGGATACGAAACATATTCGGCGGCATCCGGCGAAGAGGCCATCGAGCTTGCCAAAAGGCTCGATCCCGATGTCGTTCTGGCCGACCTGCGCATGAACGGCATGGACGGCATCGAGCTGATGGAGGCGATCATGAAGGAGATGGCCGGGCCGTCGATAATCATCATGACCGCGCACGGCACAATCAATTCGGCGGTCGAGGCGCTCAAGAAGGGCGCTGCCGACTATCTTACCAAGCCGCTCGAAAAGGACAGCCTGCTGCTTACCGTGCGCCGCGCCGCGGACAGGGCCGCGCTTTTGAAGGAAAACCTTCGCCTGAGGCGCGAGCTTTACGGCCAGTTCCGCATCGAGGGCATCATCGGCGATTCGTCCGCCATGCGCGAGGCGATGGAGATAGTCCGAAAGATCGCGCCGTCGTCAGTCACGGCGCTCATACGCGGCGAGTCGGGAACCGGCAAGGAGCTTATCGCGCGCGCTATTCATCATAACAGCCAGCGCAAGGCCAAGCCATACACCGCGCTCAACTGCGCCGCGATTCCGGAAAACCTCTTTGAAAGTGAACTGTTCGGCTACGAGGCCGGGGCTTTCACGGGAGCGGCCACGCGAAAGGCAGGGCTTTTCGAGATCACGGAGGGCGGCACGCTGTTTCTGGATGAAATAGGCGATCTGCCGCTGCCGATGCAGTCGAAGCTTCTGCGCGCGCTTCAGGAGAAGGAGATACGGCGCGTGGGCGGGAAGGAAAACATCCGCATCGATGTGCGGATAATCGCCGCAACCAACAAGGATCTGGAAAAGGAGCTTGCGTCGGGCGGCTTCAGGGAAGATCTCTACTACCGTTTATCGGTGATAACAATCGAGATGCCGTCGCTCTGGAGACGCATGGAGGATCTGCCGGAACTGATCTCGTTCTTCCTGAACAAGTACAATCAGGAATACGGAAAGCGTGTTGCCGGCGTCGATCAGGACGTGATGAAGGCGTTTGCCGCGTACAGGTGGCCGGGCAATATCAGGCAGCTTTCATCCGTGCTTGAGCGGGCCGTTCTGCTGAACGAAACCGGCACGATAAACCGCAAGGATATTCAGGGCGAGTTGCGCGCCGCGGAAGCGCCGGGGTCGGCAGGTTCGTTCAGCATGGACATTCCGGACGAGGGGCTGGATTTCGAGGCGCTTGAGAAGGCGCTCATCAACAAGGCCATGGAAAAGACCGACGGCGTGGCGGCAAAGGCGGCCAAACTGTTGGGGATGAGCTACAAGACTTTTCTGTACAGGCTGGAGAAATTCAATCAGGGGTAGGGGCGGGGCAAGCAGCTCCCAAGTAGGGGCGAATGGCAAGAGGGCGAACGGCCGTTCGCCCCTACGTCGTGAACCTCGTGACCAGCCTCACCATGTCATCGCTTTTTGCGACAAGCTTCTTGTCGGCGGCAAGCAGCCGCTTGACCGACTCCAGATTGCCGCCGGATATCTCCTTCACATTTGCCATGATGGTTACTATGTTCTGTCCGCCCGCCCTCTGCTGGGCCGCCGCAGCGGCAACCGCATGAGTTGTTTTTTCGATGTCGTTTATCGAAGAGGCGATAAGGGCGGTTGTCTGCGTCTGTTCCTGACAGGCAAACCGTACATCCTCGGCTATTTCCATCACATTTTCCGCGGAGTCCCCGATTCTTTTGCTGGCTGCAAGCTGCTGGCTCATCGCGGTTCTTACCTGTTCGGAGATCAGGTTAAGCGCGTCCATGGCATCAACCACTTCTTCCGCGATGCGCTTCTGGCTTACGCAGGCATCCGAGACCCTGGTAAACAGTGTGGCCGACTGCTCAAGCCCTTCCATGATATCAAGGATGGAGCCGCCCGCCTCCTGCGAAAGACGCACGCTCTCCTCGGTTTCACGAAGAGTGTTCTCCGCAAGTATCACCGCGCCGCTTGTCTCCTTCAGAATGTCGCGAATGACGCTCTCGATTGTTTTCGTCGCGGTCATCGAGCGGTCGGCAAGCTGGCCAACCTGGTTTGCAACCACGGCGAACCCCTTTCCGTGTTCGCCTGCCTGGGCGGCGATTATAGCCGCGTTGAGCGCAAGCAGGCGCGTTTTTTCGCCGATGTCGTCCACGAAGCGAACGATGTCAGCTATCTGCGACGAGCGTTCGCCCAGCTTCTGGATGGCATCGACGGTGGAGCGCATGACTTCAATCATGGTGTTCATCGATTCCTCGGCCTGCCTGACTGCCTTGCGTCCGGTCTCGCCTGTTTCCGCGTTGCGCCTGGCGATGCTGTCGGCCTGCTGAACCGTAAAGAGCACGTCCTCTATCGACTGCGCGATTCTATCGACGGCCACAGCGGCGGTTTTGGTGCGGTTGCTTTGAACATCGGCTCCCTTTGCAACTTCGCCGATCGACGTGGACATCTCCTGAATCGATGATATCGTTCCGGACATAGCCCGCGTGAGCTTGATCGCGTTGTCCTCCACCTTGACAACCGAATTTTGCAGGCCCTGCACGGCTTCGAACGTTTCCTGGGCGTTTCCCGCAAGGCTTTCGGCGCTCGACGAGATGGTGGTCACCGCGCCGAACATCTCGTTCATGGTTCTGAGCGTCACGGACGCAGCCTCGTCCTGATGCTCCGCTCCCCGGCTCAGCCTCCCCGCTTCAACCGTGATATGGCTCGATGTCGTGGCTATGCCGTCTGACGTTGTCTTGATCATCCTGATAATGTCGCGCAGGTTCTGCATGAACAGGTTGAAATTTTCGGCCATGCGGCCTATTTCATCGTGCTGAGGCAGGTCGAGCGTTTGCGTGAGGTCGCCTCCGCCGTATGCGAAATCCTTCATTTTGTCGGATGCCAGGCCTATCCTGTCGGCAATGTTTCCTGAGAGGCGCGTGGTAATCCATGTGCCTGCAATAATCGCCAGGACGAATGCTCCCAGTGTTAGATACATGGCCCGTTGCGAATGCCTGGAGGTTGTGCTTATGTTGTCGATAAACCTTTCATGATGATACTTGTAATGGTCTTCAACCCGCAGCTTCAGATCCCCGGCCATGCTTTCCAGTTTCGACACCTCATCCGCAATGCCGACCAGGCTTCTCCCCGAACTTATCTGGGTTGCGGCAGCAACGCCGGTCTTGAGATACCTGTCGTACAGTTCGGCGATATCGCGTATGTTGGCGCCGTCGTTTAACCTCCGGATTTCGTCCGAGCGCTTCTTGAATTCATGCCCAATTGTCTCCGCCCGCTTGACATATCCCGGTTCGGCTTCGGATATGGCTGCCGTCAGCGTCAGCCTTGTTTCCTGAAGCAGCGTGAGCATTTCGGATGTATCTTCGAGCAGCACGTGCAGAACCTTCTCAAGTTCGCTTGCGTTTCGCTGTATCGTGTAGTTTGTGTAAACGGAATACGCCACCGGAATCGCGAATACCATCAGCACGATGATGAAACCGGCGGCTATCCCGCCGCGTATCGTCAAATTTGAAAGGCGCATCTTCCCTCCTGGATATGATTGTCTGCCTTGCATCTGTCCGGCAACGGTTTTTCAGGCATTATCGGTGCTATCTTGCCGTAACAGCCTTGTGTCTGGCCTTGAGTTTTTTCAGCAAAGATTCCGTCCCCTCCCTGTTGCCTGCCGAGCCGGCTTCGATTATCTCCTGAACAAGAGATGAAATGCCGTCAAGCTCGGCTGGTTTGATGTTGCGTTCCTGTAAAAGTTGTCCGGCCTGTCTGAAAAGCGCGTCGATCTCTTTCATCTCGTTGACAACATTCGTGAAATCCGATTTCTCAGCCGATTCGGCAGCCTCATCGATATACTTCTCTATCACTGTAAAAATGGGCGGCTTTTTGTAATCATACGCCATCATGATATCGAAAAGCAGGCGCTGCAACATGATGAGTCCGTTGGTTGACCTGTTGAGATTCTTCTGGATTATCGCGCCGCGCAGATTAACCAGGACAACCTTGAAATCGTTGATAACCGACGCATTGACATCCTTGCCGATGCGGGCGGACGCCGCGCTTATCTGCGACTCGATACGGTTGGTCAGGGACAGCGCCTTTTCCCATGCGCCGGATTCATAGCCGGTTTCGATCTGTTGGATCGACCTGAATATCTCCAGCAGTTCTTTGGGCGGTTGAGGCTTCGCGGCGGCCGGTTCCGAATAAAACAGCAGCCCGAACATCAGGGCCGCCGCGATTGCTGCAACTTTCATTTCCAACTCCTCCTGCGGGAATATAGCTTAAATGATACGACATTCCGCCGGTCTTGCCCATGCCGGCGGAAACAGTACGAATACAGACTCCGCTATTCCTATCGGCTGGAAGGACTGAAATATAAGTTAGTGCGACATGGAGGAATTTGCCAACGAAGGCGCTGACGCGCCCGAATTAACCAACGAAGGCGCTGACGCGCCTTCGCCGCGCGCGCGGTAGCTGTCAATCGCCTTCTTGAGCGCCAGCGAACCCAGGTTCGAGCAGTGCATCTTGTTCGGCGGAAGCCCGCCAAGCTCCGCGGCAACCATCTCTTTGGATATGCTGAGCGCCTCATCCAGCGTCTTGCCCTTGGCCATCTCGGTTATCATGCTCGATACCGCAATGGCCGATCCGCAGCCGAATGTCTTGAAGCGTATGTCCTCGATCCTGTCGTTCGCAACCTTTATAGCAATCTGCATTACGTCGCCGCAGAGGGGGTTGCCCTCCTCGCCAACGCCGTCGGCTCCGGGAAGATCGCCCACATTGCGCGGATTCCTGAAATGATCCATCACCGTTTCAGAGTATTTCATGATTACACCTCCAAATCATACTGCTGTCGGCACTGCCGACATTGCCCGTAAGCGTTCAATAATCGGCGGGAGAACCTCGATCACGCGGTTAACGTCCTCGTCCGTATTCCATATTCCAAGCGACATCATCAGCGTGCTGTTTGCCAGATAGCCCGACAGCCCGATGGCAAGAAGCACATAGGATGTTTCAAGCGACATCATCGTGCAGGTAGACGCGCTGGATGCAAACACACCCTCGTCGGCCAGCGAAAGAAGCATCGACTCTCCCTCGACGCCCTCAAACGACATGTTGAGCATATGAGGAAGCCGCTTTTCCGGGTGTCCGTTAATCACCGAGTTCGGAATCGCGCCAACAATGCCGGTCTCAAGCCTGTCGCGAAGCCGTGTAAGATGCGCAATTCTCGCGGGCATTTCCGCTTTGGCAAGCCGCGCCGCAACGCCCATGCCCACGATGCCGGGCACGTTTTCGATTCCGGTGCGCCGCCCGCGCTCCTGAGCGCCGCCATGAATGAGCGGAGTGATCTTCACGCCCTTTCGCACATAAAGCGCGCCAACACCCTTCGGCCCGTAGAAGTTGTGGGCGGAAAGAGTAAGCAGATCGGCGTTCATCTCCTTCACGTCAACCGGAACAACGCCGCCGCTCGAACCCGCGTCAACCAGAAAAAGTACTCCGGCCTCGCGCGTGATCCTGCCGATCTCGGCAATCGGCTCGACAGTGCCGATTTCGTTGTTGCCGTGAATGACCGAAACCACAACCGTGTCGGGCCTTATCGCCTTCCGGACATCCTCCGGATCGACCAAACCGTAGCGGTCAACCGGCAAGACGGTCAGTTCGTGGCCATTTTTTTCGAGAAAGCGCGACGCCGTGAGTATCGAGCGATGCTCGATGGCCGATATGATGAAATGCTTCCCCTTGCCCGAATACGAATGGATAACGCCCTTCAGTCCAAAGTTGTTCGCCTCGGTTCCGGAAGACGTGTATATGATCTCTTCAGGCGTGGCATTGATGAGCGCCGCCACCTCGTGCCGCGCCTCGTCTATCGCCATTTTAGACTTCCAGCCAACCTCGTGATCGCTCTGCGGATTGCCGTAGATTTCGGTGAAATAAGGCATCGCCGCCGCCGCCGCGTCGGGATGGCACGGCGTTGTCGCCACGCTGTCCAGATATACGTTTTTCATTTGCGATGCCTCCCTTTCAGGCCAACGGCCCGGCTTCATACAGACACAATAATATACTCGACGAAATTAGTCAAGGTTTATTGATATGGTCAAGTAATCGGGTTATGCAAGCGCAGTCTGCTTTGCCGGATTTGCCAGACTGCTGGCTGGCGCTCAGTCTGGCGAAAACGTTTTCAGGTCAAACCACATCTGGCGCGTGTCATCGCGACGATCTGCGTCATGCAGGAAATGGAAGCCGCATTTCCGATAAAATTCAACAACTTCGGCATAGGCGTCAACCGTAACGAAGCGACATCCGGTTATATTGCTTGCCGTAAAGAGGTGTTTGATAAACGTGATTACTGCCGTTCCAACGCCATTGCGCTGATAGTCTTTGCAAATGCCGAATCGACCGATCTTGACGGACGGGAAGGTTGGACGACGCTTCGGGTTGGGAATTCTCCTTGTGAGTTTGTTTGTTATTCTTTGACCGTGACTGTCTTTGTTGTAAATTGCATCATTAAGAACGCTGAAAAAAGCCACGGTCAAATCGTCTGTTTCAAAAGCATATGTTACCGCGAGCAATTGACTGGCATAGTCTTTGGCGTCTTTATGAAAGAAATCGTTCAGATCGGCGTTGCCGCAATCAAATGGCTTCAGCGGAACGCCAACGGGAATCCGCCTGTATTCCAAAGGCTCAAGCAACGCAAGCGCGTCGGGTAATCTCACCGACAGTTAAAGTTTCGCCTTTTTAAGTATTCGCTCAAAGATTATTCTGGATTGATTGTATTCTTCTGGCGACACACGAGTGTCTTCATTTTTTTTGACAGCAGCCAAAAATCGGTCTGAATGTTTGCCGTACAGCACTGGCGTCTCTTTTATAGGTTTAGCCACGGTATTCCCCCCGAAACAAGTTTGACCCATTTTACTCTTGCCCGATCGAAAAGCGCAATTGAAAAATCGTTTCAGCATGGTAGTTCACCACATTCCAAGTGTTCGCCCTTGCGTTATTTTCGGTTGATTCGCGCAAAACTTGATTCGGACGCATGGTACAATCCGGATATGACGCTTTCAGAAATAGCCCTTCGCGTGGGCAACACGCCCCTGATCGACCTCACGCCTCCGGGAAGCCGCGCCGAAATATGGGCCAAGGTTGAAAGCCACAACCTGAGCGGCTCGGTGAAGGACAGGGCGGCTCTGGGCATGATTCAAAAGGGGCTGGCCGACGGCTCGCTTGCGCCGGGCAGAAGGATAATCGAGGCCACAAGCGGAAACACCGGCATCGGCCTTGCGGTGATCGGGCGGCTTGCGGGCTATCCGGTGACAATCGTAGCTCCGCCGCAGGCAAGCGTGGAAAGACTGGATATTCTCCGTTCCGCCGGAGCCGAGGTAATTTTTTCCGATCAACTTGCCGGGTCGAACGGCGCGTTAGAAAAGGCGTTGTCCATCTACAAGGCCGATCCGGAAGCATGGTTCTGGCCGAACCAGTACTACAACCAGGCCAACTGCGACGCGCATTCCAAGACAGCCGACGAAATCTTCGCCCAGACCGGCGGACGGGTTACGCATTTTGTGGCGGCAACCGGAACCGGCGGCACGGCCATCGGCGCAACGCGGGGCTTGAAACGGCTGAAGCCGTCGGTTGCGGCATATTCGGTGGAACCCGCCGAGGATTTTCACGGCATAGAGGGAACAAAGCATATGGCAACCGAGGCTGTGCCGGAGATCAAGCTCGATGGCCGGAAAATGAAGGGAATATTCGAAACCGGAAAGGCGGCGCTCGACGGCACTCTTTTCATATCCACCGACGACGCATACAAGGGTGTGGATCTGCTGGCGGAGCGCGGCGTTTTCGCCGGCATCTCATCCGGAGCAAATTACATAGCCGCGCTCAGAATGGTAGACCGAAGCCCCGGCGGCGTTATCGTGACGGTTCTGCCGGATGGCGCAGACCGGTATCTCTACGAAAAGATATGGAGCCGCCGGTTCTACGGCCCGGCGCTCACCCGCGCGCTTTTCCGGGAAATGGGCGCGTATTTCGAGAAATGCTATCCGGAAGAGGGCTGCGGGCTTTTGCTTGGCGTTCAGACCGGCAGGCCCGACAAGCCGGTCATAAAAAAATTCGCGCAGGTTACGAACCGGAACGCCGACAGCCGAAACGACCGTTACGACATCGACCCGAACGATTACAGGCGCGTGGAGGCCGAGGCGCGAAATGCCGGGTTGAAAATTCTGGGCATCGCCCACAGCCACCCCGATCACCCGCCCCGTCCGTCGCAGACAGACCTCGACGCGGCGTGGGAGGACTTTTCGTATTTTATCTTCTCGATAAGCGGCGGCGGGATGGTTTCGGGCTATTCGTGGCGGCTTGAAAACGGCGCGTTCCGCGAGGAGTTGATTGATATAGTCGGGGAACACGGTTAGGGTATAATGCGGTTGCTGACCGCAGGTTAACTGAATGCAAGAGGTTTGGGTAATGCAAAGTGTTATCGAAATAGAACGCCTTTCGAGGGAAGAAAAACTTCAGGTCATGGAAGCCATTTGGGAAGACTTGTCAAGGGATGAGGCTGAACTGGAATCTCCGGATTGGCATAAGGAAATGTTGCTTGAAACAAGCCGGAGGCTTGAAGCCGGACAAGAGCGCATTATGGATTGGCACGATGCGAAAAAGGAACTCAGGAACCGGTTCGAATGAAAATCCGGTTGCTTTCTTCGGCTCTGGACGATTTGCATCAGGGGCGATTGTTTTACGAAAAGCAGGGAGAAGGCGTCGGCGAGTATTTTTTTGATTCGCTTTTTTCCGACATAGACTCATTGACGCTTTACGGCGGAATTCACATGCAGGTTTTCGGCTATCATCGTCTGCTTTCAAAAAGGTTTCCTTACGCTGTTTATTACAAAATTGACGAAAAGCGTGCGGTTGTTGTTTACAGAATTCTCGATTTGCGCCGTAATCCGGCAAAGACAGAACAGGCGCTTGGAGTTGAATGAGCGTACTACCGCCTCAGCTTTTTCCTCAGCGTAAGCCTGCTGATTCCAAGCAGCCGCGCGGCTTCCGACTGGTTTTCTCCAACATGCGACATGACAGCCGCGATCAGCGCGGCGTCAACCTCCCGATGCAGCTTGCCGTGAATGTCCGCCTCGCCGCCGGCCAGCAAGCGCTTTGCAAGCGCTATGACGTGAGGCGCAAGCAATTCAGCATTGCCGTCGTTTTCCGATAACGCGGCGTGCCTGCTCAGGCCGCCAAGCTCGTGCGTTGAAAGATATGGCGTTTTTGCGAGCGCAAGCGCGGAGCGGAGCGTGTTTTCGAGTTCGCGGATGTTGCCCGGCCAGCCGTGCGACTCCAGCCGTTCGAGGAATTTTCGTGAAAAACCCGCGATCTCAAGCGGGGCCGTATGCCGGTAGCGGTTCAGGAAAAATAGCACCAGCGGCAGGATGTCGCCCTTGCGCTCCCGAAGCGGCGGAATGTGGATTGTTGTTACGCGAAGCCTGTGAAACAGGTCTTCCCGGAAGGTTCCGGCCCGCGCCATCTGCTCAAGGTTGCGGTGCGTGGCCGACAGAACCCGCACATTAACGTGCGTCTCCCTCGTTCCACCAATGGGGTAGAACGTCTGGGTTTGCAAAAAACGAAGCAGCTTGGCCTGGATCGGAAGCGGAAGCTCTCCGATTTCATCCAGAAACGCGCAGCCCTCGTCGGCGATCTTGAACAAGCCCTCCTTCGGGGCCGTTGCTCCGGTGAACGACCCCTTCTCGAATCCGAACAGTTCCGACTCAAGCAGCGCCTCCGGCATGGCCGCGCAGTTTACAACCACAAAAGGCTTTCCAAACCGCGACGACATCTGCGCGATGGTTTCGGCGATAAGCTCCTTGCCTGTTCCGGTTTCGCCGGTTATCAGCACCGGCGCGTCAACCTGCGACAGCCGCGCAAGCCGCTTGCATACGTCCATCACTTCCGGCGAGCCGCCGACAATGGCGCATGTGGGCGCGGGCGGAAGATGCGAAAGCGGCATGGCGTCGCCGGTCTCGGCGCGCAATGCCCGCATTTCCTCAAGCAGCGATTGCACCGCGCCTCGCTCAAGCGGCCTGTGCAGAACCTCGTATGCGCCAAGCGCCGTGGCCTCCATAACCGGCCCGGTCTGCCGATGTTTCGTTATTGCAACAATGAAATGCCGGTGGCCAAGCCGTTTGATCTCGCCGGGCTTTACGCTGTCGATGTCGAAAAATACCGCCAGACAGTCATTCTCCGTCACCGCATCAGCGATTTTCATGTCCGGCGGCAAAACAGCGGCAAGCTCCGCGGCCAAGGTTGGGTCTGTTGCGAGCAATGATACTGTTTCCATGTTGCGTCCTGTGCATATAACATACAACTTGATAAATATATTATCTACACATATCCGCCATCGGCCTGGAAATGGCGTATTCAGGCTGTTTGCGATATGGCACGCCGGTTGCTCTATGTTGGAAGCCGACGACGGCTGACATTAAAACGAGGTGGCTTGACATGGACGACGACGCGAAAATTTACAACGTGTGCCTTCAGAGGGTGAAGTTTCAGATAGAAAACGCGATAAAGCGCCTGAACGCCAGTTTGGCCAGTTCGGCCAGTTCGGCCAGCTTGGCCAATTCGGCCAATTCGGCACATTCCGGACGGATAACGCTGGAATCTTATCAGACCGACGACATCGAGGAGATTGTGGACATCCTGGAACTCTACGACCTTGAGGATCGGACGGAAGCAGGGCTGAAGGAGAAGCTCGACGATCTGGCGTACACGGTGTCGGTTCTTGTGCGTGAAACCGTTGCCTTCGATTACGACGACAGGGGAAGCATGGCGTTGTTTCTGGTGGTGAATCAGGATGAGGCGGTTTTGGCGTGACACGTAGGGGCGGTTCGCGAACCGTCCGATATTGCTACGGCGCTGCTGCCCCCTGCATCTCGTACAGCCGCACGATTTCCCGCACCGTGGTTGCGTCCTCCGGGCGCTTGTCGGTGCGGAGTTCGCCCACAAATCGCGGAAACCGTAGCGCAAATCCGGTTCCGGTTTCGTCGCGCCCTGCGGTGTGAAGCTGCGAGCGCGTAAGCTCGTCGGCGGTCACTTTTATTACATGGCGAGGCTCAACCCAGACGTCGGCCTCGATGGCGGAATCAACACGCGGATGGCGGTGCGAAAGCGCGGTTACGTCCAGCATCTTCTTTATATCCGCAAGCTCGTCCTCGCTGAAACCGCTGCCAATCTTGGTTACAGTCCGGAACATGTCGGCTTCCTCATCGTAAACAGCCGCCAGAACGCCGCCGATGCCAAATTTTGCGCGCGAGCCGCGCCCAAGGAAATAGCCAACGATGCATAAATCCACGCTGTCCGAAAGTTCGGCCCGGTAGCTGCGTTTGAGCTTTATCCAGTTGAAGTTTCGCGCGCCCGCGGTGTAGCCGGAATCAGGCCGCTTAACAACCAGCCCCTCAAGCCCTCGCCCTATGGCCGATTCGAACGCCCGCGTTATCTCTTCGGGCCGCTCGGTTATGAACATCTCCGACGTTGTGATGACCGAGTTGGGAACGATCACGCTTTCAAGCAGATTGCGCCGCTCGACAAACGGCAAGCCGGTCAAATCCTCGCCGTTTAGATACAAAAGGTCGAACGCGTAAAAACGAAGCGGGAATTTCTCGGCCATCTCGCCGATGTCGTGCTTTCGCTTGCGCTGAATGGTCACCTGAAACGGAAGCAGTTCGCCGGTGATCTCGTCAAACGCCATCGCCTCGCCCTCGATCACAGCAGATTCTGCCTTCAGATGCGCCAGCAGGGCCTCGGCGATTTCCGGAAACATGCCGGTTGTGCGCTCCAGATTGCGCGAAAACATCTCCACATCGCCGCCGGTTATATGCGCCTGAATGCGGAATCCGTCGTATTTGGCCTCGACAGCCGCGCTTCCCATCCTGGCGATTATCTCATCCGCCGAGCTTACGCGCTCGCAAAGCGCCATGCGGATGGGCGTTCCTGCGCGGATATGCATCCTGTTCACGCCGTCCATGCCGGCGCTCAGAAGCGTGGTTGCCACAAGCCCAAGGTCGCAGCAGTTGTTGTAGGCTCGTTCAAGCTCCTGCTTGTGCTCGCGCCCGCCGTGCGTAATGGCAAGCGCCTCAAGCACCGTCGGATCGCCAACGCCAAGCCGCAGTTTTCCAACGACAAAGCGCGAGATATGCTTCGCCTCAACCGGCGAGACGGCTGAAAGCAGATCGGAGGTGAGGCTGATTTTTCTCTCCACGCTTCCGGCCCCGGAAGTCCGGGCGATTTCCATCAAAATCGCGTAAACCTCGCCCACGGTTTCGGCGCGCGGCGGCTCGCTGATGGCATCAAACAACGAAACAGGCTGCCTCGGCCTGCGCGCTGAAAGCAGTTTCTCGGCGGTGTCGCCCATGTCGCCGCTATTGTCGTAGGCCTTTTCAACCTCCGCCACGGAATGGCCGGAAGCATCGGCAACGGCGCGCAACATGAGTTTGGCCGACATGCCGGTTTCCAGCCCGCGATACGGCGGAAGCAGTTGCCCCTGCGAGAGGTAGATTATTTTATCTATCTCGTCCGGCGCGGCCTGCCGGAAGAGGTCGGCCAGAATATCGAACATCTCCAAGCGCTTGCTGGTGGCCTCGATACGTTCGAAGCATGAGATGAGGGTGGAGAAGTTCAGAGCGCTAAACCGCCCGTCGCAAAGAAGAAACCGGTGTCAACGCCTGCAAGCATCAGCGCCTGTCCTTTCCTCGTGATGCTTGTCCCACTGGCTCATCCCACCAAAGGGTTTTTCCTTCAGGCATTCAAGCACGCGCAACTTGGCTGCACGCTTTTCATCTTCTTTCAGGTATAAATCAACCGCGTCACGCAGGATTTTTGCAACCGGCACATTGGCAGCCATCGCCCTGGATTTTATGGTTTTCAAAACGCCTGGATCAAGATTCAAGCTGACTGATTGCATCGATAACCTCCTGCAAATAATGGAATAATTATACCACTCGTCGCATCACACCAGCCGCTCCGGATCGAGCAGCTTCTTCGCCTCCGCCTCAGGCAGAATGCCCTGTTCCACCACCACCTCAAGCACCGTCTTGTTCTCGGCGTGGGCGCGCTTCGATACGGCGGCTGCCTTGTGGTAGCCTATTGCCGGATTGAGCGCCGTGGCGATGGCTAGGCTTCGGCCCATCCACTGGGCGCACTGTTTTTTGTCGGCCTTCAGCCCGGCAAGGCATCGCGTGTTGAACGCCGACGCGCCGTTGGCCAGAATGGTTATTGATTGCAGCAGGTTATGCGCCATAACCGGCATCATCACGTTCAGCTCAAGCTGGCCCGACTGCGCGGCCATCGAGACAGCCGCGTCGTTTCCTGCAACCTGAATACAGATCATGTTCAGCATCTCCGGCATCACCGGATTCACCTTGCCCGGCATTATAGACGAGCCGGGCTGAACAGCCGGAAGCAACAGTTCGGCAAGACCGGTGCGCGGGCCGGAGGCAAGCAGGCGCACGTCGTTTGCGATGCGCGAAAGCGTGACAGCAAGACCGCGAAGCGCCGAGGAAAGCTCAAGCGCGCCAACCACGTTCTGGATGCCCTCGAACATGTTTTCCATGGGTCTAAACGGCATTTTTGTAATTTTGGCGATTTCCTTGATGGCGTAAGCGCGGTATTTCGGATGGGCGTTTATGCCGGTTCCGACGGCGTTTCCGCCAAGCGGGAGTTCCAGAAGCGTTTCCGCCGCGCGTTCAATCCGGCCCATGTCGCGCTTCACAGCCGACGCCCACGCCGCAAACTCCTGTCCAAGCCGCATCGGCACGGCGTCTTGAAGGTGGGTGCGCCCGGATTTCACAATCGGCATGAACTCGGCGGCCTTTTTCGCAAGCGTTTTTTGCAGTGCGGAAATGGCTGGCATGAGGTCGTGCTTCACCGCTTCGGCAACCGAGATGTGAATGGCGCACGGGATGGTGTCATTGGTGGATTGCGCCATGTTCACATGATCGTTCGGGCCGCATAGCGAAAGGTCGCCGCGCGCGCCGCCCATAATCTCGTTGGCCCGGTTTGCGATAACCTCGTTTGCGTTCATGTTCTGCGAGGTTCCGGCTCCGGCCTGAAACACGTCAACGCGGAAATGGCTGTCGTGCAGGCCGTCAACAACCTCCTGCGCCGCCTGCTCGATTGCGGCGGCGCGTTTTTCGTCGAGCGCCCCGGCCCGGCGGTTCGCCCGCGCCGCGGCAAGCTTTATTATCGCCTGCGCCCTTATGAACCGGCGCGGAAGCGTCAGTCCGCTGATCGGGAAGTTATCAATCGCCCGCTGGGTCTGAGCGCCGAAGAGCGCGTCTTCCGGAACCCTGACCTCGCCAAGCGTGTCTTTTTCTGTTCTGTATTTCATTAGCAAGTCCTCTCGGATGTTTTTTCTCGCTCCCCCCGGCTTAGCCTCCCCCCTCAATGAGGGGGGCTGGGGGGAGTTTTTGATCCGTAAAAATTCTATTAACTTCCTGCAACAATGCCCAGAAACGACGCCGTGTTGGAAAGATCGTCGTAAAGATGATCCGGCGCGTGGGCTGAAAGCGCGTCTTTGGAATATGGCCCGGTAGCCACCGCCACCGCCACCGCCCCAAACGGCTTCGAGCATTCAATATCCTTGGGAGTGTCGCCCACAACGATAACCTCTCGCGGCTCAATGGGCTTGCCGTGGAGGCTCTCGTAGCGCTTCATCGCAACGCCAAGAAGCCTGTTTCTGTCGTCGTGGTCGCTGCCGTATGCGCCGAAGGCGAAGTAATTCCAAAGCCCCATCGCCTGAAGTTTTATCATTGCGCCGTCCTCCATGTTGCCGGTAAGCAGGCCAACCGCAACAGGCCCGTCGGCCAGCTTCGCTAATATTTCGACTATGCCAGGCATCACGCGGCGGTTTTGGCTTGCTAGAATCTCGCGCTCAAGATGGCGCAGATACGCCGCCTCGTAGCGGCTGTAAAAACCGTCGGATGAGTCGAAGCCATGGCGGGAAAATCCGTCGCGGATGATCGCCGGATCGGTGCGGCCTGCCATCGTCAGTCCGGCAAATCCGTTTGGTATGCCGAAGAGTTCCTCGAAGGCGAGGCTCATCGAGCGTGTTCCGGCCCCGCCGGTGCTTATCAGCGTGCCATCGATGTCGAATAGAACCAGTTTGTACGGTTGGGTTGTTCCGGTCATCCGATATATTAACCAATTGACGAAAAACCGGGGGATGCACTGCAAGTGGCGCTGTTTGCCGCGCCGGCAGAGACGCATTGCAAATGCGTCTCTACATGCCTATCTTTGCCGCCGGGAGTTCAATGATTACGGTCGATCCCTGGCCCTGCGTGCTCTGGATGCGCATATCGCCGCCGTGTTCCTTCACGATGCCGTAGGAGCTGGAAAGCCCAAGCCCCACGCCCTGGCCAACCTCGCGCGTGCTGAAGAACGGATCGAACACCTTCGACACCACATCATCCGGCATCCCGCAGCCGTTGTCGCTGATGCTTATCAGTACCCGGCCTCCGGCGTGGAATGTTTCAATCGTTATCGTGCCGCCTTCGGCTCCGTGAGCTTCCTTTATGGCCTGTTCGGCATTCTCCACCACGTTCAGGAAAACCTGCTGAATCTGTTGCGACGCCACCATGACAACCGGAACATCGCCATAATGGCGTTCGATATTGATCCGGTTCTGGCGGAACCAGTACGAGCGAAGATCGAGCGTGTTGTCCAGGATGCTGTTGATGACCACGCACTGCCTGTCCTGCGGTCTCTGCCGCGAGAATGTGAGCAGGTTTTCCACAATCGACTTGCACCTGAGCGCGCTCTCCAGAATCTTGTTCAGTTCGCGTTCGCCCTCGCCGCCGCTTTTACGCATCAGAAGCTCGGCATACCCGATCACGCCGGTCAGGGGGTTGTTGATCTCGTGCGCCACGCCGGATACAAGCCTGCCGATCGCAAGAAGCTTCTCGGTGTTGAAAAGCTGCGCCTGAAGACGCTTCAGTTCGGTCACGTCCTTGCGCACATGCACGCACGCCCGACCGGTTCCGCGCGGGTACTCAACCGGGAATACGCTCACCATGTAATCGCGCCCGCCGGAAGAGGTCTCAAACGAAACGGGCTCGCCGCTTTCCATCGCCTTTTTGAATGGGTCGTCCTTTACGGACTTCGGAACCGGAAACATCTCGTCGGTGCGCCGTCCGACCATGTCTCCGGGACGCGTGCCGGCCTGCTGGGCCGCCCACTGGTTGGCGCGAAGGATAACGCCGTCCTCGTTCTGGATCATGATGGCGTCTGTTATGCAGTCGAAAGTGGCCTGCCACTGCCGCTGCGTGTCGCGCACCTCGTCGAAAAGTATGCTGTTGTTCAGGGCTACGGCTATTCCGCGCGCCAGCACCTTCAGCAGTTCGGTGTCGCGCTCCGAAAACTTCCTGTCCGGATCGAGCGAGAAGACGCCCATCGCGCCGAAAGACATCTTCCCTGAAACAAGCGGAATGGCCAGAAGCGCCTGGATGCCGCATTCCCAGAACCGCTCCCGCAGGCCTGCAAACCCTTGCTCGCCATCGATCATCACAGTGCTTTCGAATCCGAAGGCACGCCGGTTTTCATCATTATCGTCGAATGCAAGCTCCGCAAGCTCATCGTCCGGCGCGCAGATGTACGGGAACGACAGGGAGCCGCCTTCGGCGGTCATCACATAGCCGCCGCAGGCGCGAAGCAGCGATGCCGCGCCGGAAACCCCCTTGGCCAGAATCGCCCGGTGATCGAGCGTCGAACCTATCTCTGTAAGAAGTGAATTCAGAAACAGCATCCTGCGGTTGAAGTAATCCTCGTCGCGCCTGCCCTCATCCTGCAAATGCCGCCTGTCGCCATCCTTATGCATTTCAATCGTATCGTTCACGGTGCAATTCCCTGTTCCGGATGATTTTTCATACTGAACAAGGAAGGCAGCGCGATGCTCCCCTCTCATTTATGTCATGTGCGTTGTCAATCTAGCAGCGAGGCCCGTTTCGGCCTGTTTCGGTTCGCAGGAAAGCATCCACCATAGCCGGATCGAACTGGCTTCCGGAATACGTGATAAGCTCGCGTATCGCGAATTCATGCCCCTGCGGATTTCTGTACGGCCTCATCGTGGTCAGCGCATCGTAGGTATCGGCCACGGCGACCAGCCGCGCAAGCAGTGGAATGCCATCGCCGCCGATGCCGTCGGGATAGCCAAGACCGTCCCATCGCTCATGATGGTGGCGTATTATGGCTCGCTCAAGCGGCAGGAACGCCAGCGACTGCACTATCGAATCGCCGATGATTGGATGTTGCCTTATGTCGGCGAATTCCTCCACGGTAAGCCGTCCGGGCTTTAAAAGCACGGTGTCGCGCACGCCTATCTTGCCGATGTCGTGCAGATAGCAGGCAAACCTGATGGCGTCGCTCTCCTCGTCGCTCAGGCCAACGATCTGCGCCATCTCCAGGGCGTAACGGGTGACCCTCTCGGAGTGTTCCTTGGTGTATGAGTCGCGGGCGCCGATTGTCGAAACAAGCGCCTTCAGCGTGTCGATGAAGTTTGTGTAGAGCGATTCGTAGAGCGCGTTGTTTTCGAACCGCAGAACCATCTTTTCGGCAAGCGCTGCCGCAAGCTGCGCCTCCTCGTCGGTGAATGTGCTGCCGTCGGATTTGCCCGACAGGTTCAGGAAACCGATCACCTCATCGCGGATTATCAGCGGAACCGAGAGAAAACCGCTCAGAAGCGTGTAAACGCCGTAAGGACTCGGCACGCCCGGAGGCGACTGACAGCAGCTTTTTGTCCGCTGCGCCTCGGCCATTGCGGTGCCGGCAAACTTCACGACAAGCCCGCTTGAAACCCCAAGGGCGCGTCTTACAACGAAACGGTCTTCCTCTATGAATCCGACAGTGACTTCGCCGGCTCCGGTCAGATCGCGCGCGGTATGCGCAACCCAGTCCATGAGCCTGCTGTTTTCGCGTATCTCGCTGATGCTCTCGTTGATGTAGGAAAGCATCGAGATATGCTTGACCTTTTCGTACAGCTTCTCGTTGACCACATCAAGGAAGTTATGACCGCCGCCTGCCTGCGAATCCTGTTCCAGCCTGCTTTTTCTGACAAGCTTGTCCAGAAGCAGCTTGATTTCGTTCAGCCGGAAAGGCTTGGTGACAAAATCGGTTGCGCCTTCCTTCAGCGCGCTGATGCCGGTTTCCATGCTCGGAAATCCGGTGATCACGATTACCGGAACGGACGGATTGATAACCTTGAGCCGTCGCAGCAGATCCATTCCGCCCATGCGGGGCATCATCAGATCTGTAAATACGGCGTCGTAGCGCCCGCCGCTCATCTTTGCCAGAGCGGTTTCGCCGTCTTCGGCGTCATCCGCCGAGTATCCGGATTCGCCGATAACCTGAACCAGAAGATCCCTTACAAGGGGATCGTCATCGACTACGAGTACTTTCGGCAGTGCTGTCGATAGCATCAATAACCTTTTCTTTTAGAGCGTAAAACTCGTCTTCGTCCACGAAGCCGTGTTCCTTGAGCTTCGAAAGGCGTTCGAGCCTCACGACCGGATCGTTGGGGTTTCTGCCCTGCTCCTTGAGCTTGCCGAGCAGAAAGCGGTTCTGCTGGATGAGCCTTGTCCGCTTGAAGGCGTTGCCGACCGTAACAAGCATCTCCTCCAGCCGGAACGGCTTGGTGACGTAATCGTAAGCGCCCTCGCGAACCGCTTCGAGCGCGCTTTGCAGTGTCGCATAGGCGGTGATTATCACAACGGAAGTGTCCGGATCGAGCGAGAGAGCGCTTTTCAGAACGCTCAGTCCGTCAGCGCCAGGCATCATCAGATCGGTGATTATCAGATGGTACGATCCGGCCAGGATTCTTGCCTGCGCGTCGCGCCCGTCCACCGCCTGATCAACGACATAGCCCTCCCTCATAAGCATGTCGCGCACAACATCGCGCACGCTTGAGTCATCGTCGGCTATCAGAATCCTGAAATCACTCTTTTCCATATCATCTGGTTTCCTTCACCTTTTCGATAATTTCACGAGCGGCGTGATCCATAATCTGCTTCTTCTTGCCCTCAAGCGAGATGGTCACGACATCCCTCACCTGCGCGCCGCCGTCTCTTGCGTCTTCCTGACGAAAGCCGCCCCGCATGACCCGATTATAGGTCTTGAGGACGTTTCCAACCGGAAAGGAGCTTATCGTCATCATGCGCCTCCCTGCGTCATACAGCCAAAAACATTTCGGCCACCCCTCTACCAAGACATATCGGACGGTAGGGCGATAACCTTAAATCCGCCGCCCGGCTCCGGCTTTTTCATACAACCTTGCCGCCTCGGCGCGCCTGCCTTCCAGCCTCATGTCATCGAGCCGTGCCGACAGCGTCTCGGACAATTGTCTGTTGAGTTCCAGCGATGCGGCTATGAGTGATTTTATTTTATCCTGCAGAATCGCCGCTTCGGTTGAGGAAGGATCCGGAGCTGGAAAATCCCCGTCCAGGCTTCGAATTTCGAGGATCAACGCGTCCCGCCTGTTTTGGCAGGAGACTACTTCATCTTCGTCCCCGCTGTCAACGGCCTGCTTCATCGCCTCGGATGCGGCAAGGAGCGCCGCTAAAAGACGCTCCTTGCCGGTCAGATATTCACGGTAGCCCCCCCCGATCATCTCTTTACTAAGCTGCCACGACAAGCGGCTGACGCATGGGAACCGGTTCGGCCTTGCCCTTTCCGGCCTCTGCATTAGCAGCCTGCCCGTTAACCGCCCTGCAACTGTTCACGGCGGCTGTCCAGCCCTCGTTGAGTGTTGCAAGAAGCCCTATCACCTCGTCAAGAATGGCGTGGTCGTTATGGATATTGGCCTTGGTGAGCTGGAGCATCATGTAATAGTACAACCTTGAGAGGTTCTCCGCCACTTCGCCGCCGGTCTCCACATCCAGCGAGGTCTGAAGCGCCTCGATTATCCGGCATACCCTCGACAGCCGCTCGGCCTTGTCGGCCTTCCTTCCGGCAATCATGTATTCCCTGGCCTGCGTCGTGAACTTGATCGCGCCGGAGTACAGCATCAGAAGAAGCTGCTCCGGAGCCGCTGTTCTCACATCCACGTTCTGGTAGGCTCCGAGGCTGCCGTTTGCCGTTCCGTATCCGTTGGTCATAAACATAATCTCCTCCCTGAGGTTAAAGGCGCGACTGCTATCCGGCGCCGGACTTCCATGTCCGCGCCGCTATTTACTCGACGAATTACTGAACTGCTGCGTCAGGAAATCGCCATTCTTCTGTAACTTGCCAAGTATCTCTTCCATGGCATTGAACCTGTCCCGATAGCTCTTTTCCTTGAGCGTCAGGTTACGGTTGATGTTCTCGATCTTGTCGTTGAGCCGCGAGATCGAGTTCTGGATTCCGGTCTTTCGGGCGGGAATCATGGTGGTTATGAAGTCCGACACGGTAGTCTCAAGCGCCGCGCCCATCGAGTTGAGCGTTGCCGCGACTGCGTCGATGTCATCCTCCATGGCCGCGGAAAATACCGAACTGTCCAGTGTGAGCATTCCGTTCTTGTCGTGGCTTATGCCCATACGCGCCGCGGACAGACCGTCGTACCTCGCGGTTATTGCCGAGCGAAGCCCCGACATGATCGACCGGGCCGTCACATCGCCGGTAAGCAGAACCTTCTTGCCGTCCGTCACCGATGTCAGGCCCTTCGCAAGGCTCATCACCGAATTGTATGCCGAAACGAACGCGCTTGCCTTGGCGGATCCGGAAGAATAGTCCTTCGACACCGTAAGCTTCACGTTGCTGGTGGTTTCCGTTTTAAGAAGATTGAGCGTGACTCCGGTGATGAGGTCGTCGATCTCGTTCGACGACCTCGTGACCGAAAGCCCGTTCACGGTAAGAGCCGCGTCGAGGGCGGCCTGCGACTGTGTCATGTTCGCGGTTCCGCCTGTAACCAGGCCGTCCGCGTCGTAAGTTGCGTTGAACGCGAGTTTTGAAAGCCCGGTGCTGTCGATGTCGCCTCCGGCCTCAGTGTACGTGCCGTCGCCGTTCTCGTCGGCCTTGACGATAATCCTGCCGGACGCTCCGGTTGAATCGGACGAAAGAATCAGCCTGTAATTCGAGCCGTCATTGACCACCGACGCGGTGACGCCTGTTCCGGCGTCGTTGATGGCGTCGCGCAGGCCTGTGAGCGAATTGTTCGCCGATGTTATCGTAACCTCCACCGCCGCATTGCTTCCCACCTGTATGCTCAGCTTCTGGGTGGAGAACGAAGACAGATCCGCCACCTCGGAGCTTTCCGCCGTGTATGCCGGCGAGTAGATGCTCTGCGTTGAAGCCAGTCTGCTCACCTTGATGTTGTATACGCCCTCCGAAGCGCTGGAAGTTGCCGAGGCCGAAAAGACCGTTGTATCCGACACCGATGCCGACATCGAGAGAAACTCGGCGTCGGCCAGGGAGTTCGCGGCACTTTTAAGTCCGGACAGCGCGCTTGATAAGCTGGCGTATGAGCTGATCTTGGCCTGGTATGAGGCCTTCTGCGTTGCAAGCGTTTCAAGCGGCTTTTTCTCCAGCGTCATCAACTGTGTGACGATCTGATCGGTATTCATGCCGGAGAACAGGCCGCTGCTGATTGTTAAGCCCATGACCGCCTCATGCCTTCATGTTGAAGAGATCGCCAGCGGCAAGCTTCTTCTTGAACTCGTCGGCCATCTTCTGCATGGCCTCCGAGGGTATCTGCTGAATGACGTTTCCCTTCGAGTCAACTACCCGTATAACCACGTTCTTGTTGTCGTCGATGGCGAAATAAGCCTTTGTGGCGTCCTTTGCCTGTTCCTTGACCAGATCGGCAATGACGCTGCCTCCGGTTTCTCGCGTAGCTGCATCGGCCGGCTTGACCGCGCGGACATCCTCACGCCCAGGTTCAGAGGATGACACCGCGCTCTTGCTGTTCCTGCCCCTTGCAAACGGCAAGACCGCCTGCCAACCGTTTTCAGTTCCGCCTATTTTCATGACCATGTTTACGGGGAGAGCATTATTTCAGCTCTCCCCGTTCCTCCATCAGTTTATGCTTAACCCCTGAGCAGGGCAAGCACGTTCTGCGGGATGGTGTTCGCCTGGGTAAGAACCGAGACACCAGCCTGCTGCATGATCATCATCTTCGTCATCTTTGCCGATTCCTCGGCGAAGTCCGCGTCCATGATTCTCGACTTGGCTGCTTCGAGATTCTCGCGAACGTTGTCGAGGTTTCTGATAGTCGAATCGAGCCTGTTCAGTTTCGCGCCGAGCGTCGCGCGCTGGCTGTTGAGGGTGTCGAGCGCCTTGCCGGTGACAAGAATGGCGATATTGGCGTTCGCGTTATTGGTCACGCTGATCTCGTTCACGGACTTGTCTGTAAGCGCGATGGTTGACGCCGAGGACGAAATGCCCAAGGCTGCGCCGGTGGCGGTTCCGTCGAAGGTTGTCGAGCCCGCGCCGAAGTTGCCGTTGAAAACGATCTTGCCGTTCTGTCCGGCGGAAACCGACATGGTGGCCGAGGCAAGAAGCGTTGTGAACGCGGTTCCGTTTGTGACCGCCGAGTTCATCGAGACGCTGATTGCCGCTCCGGTGGTGTTTGTAAGAACAAGAAGGCTGCTTGCCTGACCGACGCTCGAAACCGTGAAATCGGACTTGTCCATCGAGTATGCAACCACGCCGGTTGTAGCCGATTTCGCGTTTATGGCGGAGATCATGTTGCTCATGGCGGTATCGGCGCTTGCCGCGCCTCCGGCTGCCGCTGCCACGAAGCTTCCCACCTGCGTTCCGTTGATTGTCAGGTATCCGGAATCAACATACTGGGCTGCCGCGGCGGATGTGAGCGTGATGGCTGCGATGGCTGTGTTGGCAACAACCGAGTTGCCGTAGCTGAACGCGGTTACGCCGTGCTCGCTTGTGTAGTCGTTAATGCGGTTGACAATGTTCTGGCTGTTGTTCTTGAACGCCGTGGCGCTTGTAATTGCGTCTCCGATGTCCTTGCCGTTGATCGTGGCGGATGCAGCGATTCCCGTGGAAAGCATCGCAAGTCCGGCGGACTTCGCTATGTCCGTGCCTGTCCATGTGTCGGAATAGTTCGTTGCGACGCCGAAGGTGTTCGGAGACACGTTGGACGTCGAAATGTTGATTGTTTCCTTCACATCCGCGCCAACCTGCACATCGATGCTCTTGGCCTGGTTGAGGAACTTCTCGCCGTTGAACCTGGTCTGGTTCACGACGCGGTTAAGCTCGGCGATAAGCTCCTGAACTTCAACGTTCATGTTTGAACGGTCGGTTGATGTGTTGTTGCTGGCCGCCTGCTCGGAAAGTTCGTAGATACGCTGCATGGCGGTGGTCATTTCTTCCATCGCGCCTTCAGCGGTCTGGGCGAACGACACGCCGTCGTTTGCGTTTCTGATCGAAACGGAGAGTCCGATGATCTGGCGGGACATTCTGGTTCCGATTGCGAGACCGGCGGCGTCGTCCTTGGCCGAGTTGATTCTCAGGCCGGAAGAGAGCCGCTGCATTGCGGTCATAAGGGGGGCTTCGGTCTTGCGGAGATTCCTCTGCGCGTTCAAACCGAACAGGTTGGTGTTGATGGTCATTGCCATGATGCGTTACCTCCATGTAACTATGCGCTTCCATGCGCTGCTTCTCAGGGATTAAAATCCCGCGATATACGTGGCGTTAAAGCTTTGGGCCCGTGATGTTTCCTGTCGCCTCCTTTCTACTGCCCGTTTGCCGGTCTTCCACTTAAGGTATTTATCGGAGGCTTGTTCAATAACTTTAGAAACGGATGAAAAACTTGAATGACGGGATTCAGGCGCATGGCAAGAGTCGAAAAGAAGTGGAAGATTCATCAGGACATGCAAACGGCGAGGCTGGGTCTAACGACCCTTGGAAAGGGCTGAAACTCGGCTCTCGCCTTGAAACCTGCCCAGGCGAACCGCCGGGCGCCCTTTTTTTGTGCCTCGCGCGTTCTTGAATTCAAGCATAGCATCATGGCAGGCAATGTCAAGGTAAAGCGTCACGAGGCAAAGCCTGAAATTCGTTTTCACCCGCTTGTCCGATCATTCGTTATCCATTAGAATGATAGGCACATCAATCGTGCAATGGAATGCGCGGCGCTGAATGCCGCCGGTAATTTCTTTTTTCAGGAGGCAATAATGGTCGGATTCAAACGTATTCGTATTATTCCTGCAATGCTGGCAATGCTGGCGCTAGCCGCAATTGCCTGGCCGCTTTCCGGCGATGTCTGGGCTCAACCACCGGAGGATCAGCTTCCTCCGGGCGTGACGATAGAAACGCCGCTTCCGCCCGATTCATATCCTCAGATGCCGAGCGCCATAAAAATGCTCGAAAACGGCAACATACGGCTGGGCGCGGTCGAGGTAGACCCCAAGGCCAGAGCCATCAGGTTCGATGGCGAGTTCAACATGAAGGAGGGCGGCCTTGAGTATGCCATCGTCGCGCATCACGGCAAGCTCCATGAAAGCCTTCTCCGCACAGCGATTTCGCCGTATGACTTGCAGGTTGCGCTTGTGCTGCTCGGCATGAAAAGCGGCCGCCCGCTCGATTATCAGGGCGATCCTCGCGCGCCTGAAGGCGATCCGGTTGTCATCAGTGTGGAATGGCAGGACGGCGGCAAGTCAAACAAGGCGCGCATCGAGGAACTGGTTATGAACATGAAGAACAAGAAGCCGATGGCCAGAATGAACTGGGTGTTCACCGGCTCAAAGATTGTCGAAGGCCGTCTGATGGCGCAGATCGAGCGCTCGCTGGTTGCGATATTCCACGATCCCGCCGCAATCATCGACAACCCCATGCCCGAAGGCGGCGACGATACGATGTTGTTTGTGAACACCGACAAGGTTCCGGTTCCCGGCACAAAGGCGTCGATCACCATCGAAGCCGTGAAAAAGTAATCACGCGCAGGAGATAAAACATGAAGAAAACAGTATCGTTTCTGGTGGTTTTGTTGTCGGTGGCGCTCTGCGGAGCCGCATTCGCCGCCGATAAGGATGTTATCGGTAAAAAGCGGGACGTATCGCTGAAGTTCGAAATCTCCAATGCCATCGAGAAGGGGCTGAAATGGCTGGAGAAGAAACAGAATCCGGACGGATCATGGTCGCAGCCGGAGCATCCGGCGCTGTCATCCCTTGTGCTCACAGCCTTCATGGGAGAGCCATCGGGCAGGTACATGGCCGAAAAGCCGCAGATTGTTCAGAACGGCTACAGGTATCTGATGTCGAATGTTCAGCCCGACGGCGGCATATATTCAAGGAAAACCGCCACGCCGATGGAAAACTACAACACATCCATCGCCATGATGGCGCTTCTGATGGCGCGCGATCCGTCTTACGACGCGGCGCTGAAAAACGCCCGCGCATACGTCACTTCGCTTCAGAACGAGGGCGGAATCGGCTATAACAAAACCGGACACACAGACATGTCGAACACGTACATCGGCCTTGAGGCGCTCTATTATTCCAGGTATCTCGATCAGGACAAGGCCGATAAAAACCTGAAACAGCTCGACTGGAAAGCGGCCATCAATTTCATCCAGCGCTGCCAGAACCTGCCGCAGTACAATCCGCACGAGTGGGTGGCAGACGATGCCGCGAACAAGGGCGGATTTGTCTACGCCCAGGACGAGAGCAAGGCTGGCGAGGTTACGCTGCCATCCGGAAAAAAGGCGCTTCGCTCATACGGTAGCATGAGCTACGCCGGACTTCTAAGCTACATTTACGCCGACCTGAAGAAGGACGATCCGCGAGTTCAGGCGGTTTACAAATGGCTGGGCGAGAACTATACGCTTGCCGAAAATCCGGGCATGGGACAGGAAGGCCTGTTTTACTACTTTCATACGATGGCCAAGGGCTTGAGCGCGTATGGCGCGGATGATATTACGCTGAAAGACGGCAAAACCGTGAACTGGCGCAAGGATCTCGCCCTCAGGCTAATGTCGCTTCAGAACGGCGAGGAAGGCTCATGGGTGAATCCCACGGGCCGGTGGTGGGAAAAGGATCCGGTGCTGACGACCTCTTATGCGTTGATTACGCTGGAGATAATCTTCAGGGGCATGTAGCGGCAATATCAGCAAGCAGCGCGTGTTTACTACCCCTCGAACGGATGATCCCCTTCGAAATCGGGACGGTAATACGCGCTGCTTTGAAGCTCCTGAATCCAGCCGTCAAGGCCAAGCCTGTCCATCTCATCGAGCACCCCTGCATATTCCCCGGCCCGGACGGGCCGCCCCAAAAGCTGGTGGCCCGCCGCCTTGTGGCTGGGGAAATACTGCGACATCAGCGAAATTGAGGTTTCGCGGCCAATCACCCTACGGATAAACCGAAGCACATCCCGGCTTCCGGCCATATCGTTTGGCAGCACGAGGTGACGAACCAGCAGCCCGTTTCGAGCAACGCCCATGCCGTCAAGCCTCAGATGCCCAACAGCCCGCCGCATCTCAACCAGCGCGGCCTGCGCTGAATGAACATATCCCGGCGCGAAGGAGCAGAGTTCGGCGGATTCGTCATCGCCATACTTCATGTCGGGCATGTAGATGTCCACAAAGCCGCGCAGAAGCCGCAGCATCTCAACCGATTCGTATCCGTTCGAGTTGTAGACTATCGGGATGCGCAGGCCGCGCCCCGCCGCAACAACTATGGCCTCGGCCATCTGCGGCGCAACATGGGTGGGCGAAACGAAGTTGATGTTGTGGGCTCCCTTGCGCTGGAGTTCGAGCATCATGTCGGCAATCTGCCACGGGCCTTGTTCCTCGCCCGTGTCGTTGCCCTGCGAAATCTGCCGGTTTTGGCAGAAAAGGCAGCGCAGGTTGCAGTTGCCGAAAAATATCGTGCCTGAGCCGCGCGAGCCGGAAATTGCCGGTTCCTCGCCGTGGTGAACGCAGTGGCTTGCCACAAGCGCAAGCCGCCCGGTGCGGCAGAACCCGCGCTCGTCTTTCAGACGGTTAACGCCGCAGTTTCGCGGACATACGCGGCAGCCGTCCAGCAGGCGCAGCATTGCCGCAATTCTGCCAGCCGGATCGTGCCTGTCGAGAAATTTCAGATAATTCGGGCGGTTTGGGGAACTGTCGCCCACGGCAATTATATTGTTAGCCCGGCGGCCAGTTGAACTTCCTGCCGCCCAGAAGGTGCAGGTGGATGTGATATACAAGCTGTCCGGCGTCGGCCTTGCAGTTGAAAACGAGGCGGTAGCCGTTTTCGGCCAGCCCGCGTTCGCACGCGATTTTTTTAGCCACCTGAAATAAATGCCCCACGGCCTGCGAGTCTTCCGGCTCGATGTCGTCAACCGTCGGGATGTGCTTGCGGGGAATCACCAGAATATGCACCGGCGCAACCGGCTTTATGTCCTCGAAGGCAACGGCCATGTCGTCCTCGTGAACCAGCTTCGCCGGAATATCTCCGTTTGCGATCTTGCAGAACAAACAATCGGCGCTCATCTACTACCTCCTATTCGGTCTTCTTTTTCAGGCTGCATGTGCGTCCGGAAAGCACATCGTACACTTCTTGCAAGGCAATCCCCTCATGCTCCATCAGCACAAGCGTATGAAACATGAGATCGGCAAGCTCGCGCACTGTGGCGTCGCGCTCGCCAGACGCCGCCGCGATCACGGTTTCCACCGCCTCCTCGCCAACCTTTTTGTATATGGTCTCGCGGCCCTTGGCGAAAAGCCCGGCAACGTATGAATCCGGCTTCGGATTGCAGCGCCGGTCGTGGATGACAGTCTGAAGATGCTCCAGAACCGGCAGCTTTTTATACGCCTCGTTTGCGCTGAAGGCGGCGTTCGATGTCTCCACGCCGTCAATCGTGGTGAAGAAACAGCTCCGGTGGCCGGTGTGGCACGCGCCGGGGCCGATCTGGTTCACCTTGATAACCAGCGTGTCGCGGTCGCAGTCGTAGAGGATTTTGCGAACCTCCTGCACATGGCCGGATGTTTCGCCCTTCATCCAGAATTTTTTCCGCGAGCGGCTCCAGAAATGCGTCTTGCCGGTCTCGATGGTCATCCGCAGGGAGTCGGCGTTCATGTAGGCCATCATCAGTATTTCGCCGTTTTCGTCGTCCTGAACAATGGCCGGTATTAGGCCGTTTTCGTCGTAACGCAGCGACGGGATTGTTTCTTCGTTTGCCAATTTTTTTACCTCTGCCTTGCTTGTTGCCTTGCCGGCTGTTGATTGCGCGGAAATTGTAGCACATCTGCCGCCGATCACTGACGGATGCCGTTTCCAGCCTTTCGCCGGACAGCGCGCCGTCGGAAATTACCTTGAAAATCGAAAGTGCCGCTTTCGATTTTCATGGAACATTTTTCCCCGTCCAGCCCGAATTTCCCCACCGCGCCAGCCCGCAAAGGGCGTTAATTGGCGTTTCAACGCTGGCATCGCCATTGCTTTGCACCATGGCGGAGCAAACGGAGGCGAACATGAACACAATTACCAATACAAAATCTATGCGGCTTTCATTAATGCCGCTCGCCGCGATGCGGTTCGCGGCGGTAACGGTTTTCGCGTGCGGCTTTCTTGCCGCGTGCGGCGGAGCGCGCGAGGCGCGGCAGGTTAAGGCGGAGCCTATGCCTCAGATATATTATCCGGTCATGGAGGAGAAAACGGATGCCGCGCCCGGCTCGCTTTGGCGGGGCAATGGAGGAATCTTTCACGATAACCGCGCGCGCAGGATCAACGACCTTGTGACAATACGCGTAGTTGAAAGCGTGAGCGGAACAAAAAGCGCCACCACCGACACCGAACGCACATCGTCGGACGACCGCAGCCTCACTAAATTTCTGGGCCTGCCGCTCGATCTGGGCATGAAGGATCTGCTAGGGATGAATCAGGCGTTTTCGCCTGAAGCGGCGGGCGCAACATCGAGCAAAATGAAGGGCAAGGGCGCAACGCAGCGGGCCGGAACACTAACAGCGCTCATCACCGCCAAGGTTCTGGATGTGCTGCCAAACGGCAACCTGGTGCTTGAGGCCCGCAAGGAGACGCTTGTGAACAACGAAAACCAGATACTGGTGCTTCGCGGCATCGTGCGTCCTTCCGACATACGATCCGACAACACCGTAATATCAACCTACGTTGCCGACGCGCAGATTTCGCTCACAGGCGACGGAGTGATCGACGACAGGCAGTCGCCGGGCTGGATGACCCGCGCGCTGGATGTAGTATGGCCGTTCTAAGCTCACGCCCACCAGTGGCGATAATAGCGGTTGTATTCGCAGCCGTTTTGATGGCATCCTCCGCCTCAGCCGAGAGACTGAAGGACATATCCTCCATCTCCGGCATACGCGACAACCAGCTTGTGGGCTACGGGCTTGTGATGGGACTAAACGGAACCGGCGACAAGGCCGGCTCCATGCCGCAGGCGCTTGGCAACATGCTTCGGCGCATGGGCCTGAACGTAAACGACGCCGATCTCAAGCCCAAAAACGTGGCGGCGGTGGTTGTCACGGCCAACATGCCCACCTTCGCGCGCTCCGGAAGCAGGCTGGACGTGATAGTCTCCTCCATCTCCGACGCAAAAAGCCTTCAGGGCGGAACGCTTCTGATGACGCCGCTTGCCGGCCCCGACGGCGAAACATACGCCGTGGCGCAGGGCGCGATCTCCATCGGCGGATTCGCTGCCGGAGGCGTGAGCAAGGGCCATCCGACCGTGGGGCGAGTGCCGGACGGCGCGGTTATCGAGCGCGAGGTTCCGGTTAGCTTCGCCGATTCAAGGGCGGTTGACATCGTGCTGAACACGCCGGATTTCACAACCGTTCGCTCGGCCATCGAATCCATCAACAGGCTGCTCGACGATGTCTGCGCCGAAGCGGACGGCCCGCGCTCGGTGCATGTGAAGGTTCCGGAGTCGTACACCGGACGGGTGATAGAGTTTCTGGCGCTTCTGGAATCGGTTGAAGTCAAGACCGACATCCCGGCCCGCGTGGTTATAAATGAAAAGACCGGAACCATCGTGCTTGGCGAGCGGGTGACAGTGTCGCCGGTTGGGCTTTCGCACGGAAATCTCACGGTGGAGATTAAAACATCGCTTTCTGTGTCGCAGCCGTCGCCGTTTAGCCCGAAGGGCGAAACCGTGGTAATACCCGACACGAAGGTTGAGGTGAAGGAAGCAAAGGCATCCCTTATAGAAATAGGCGGCGCGAATCTTGGCGAGGTTGTCAGGGCGCTGAATTCGCTCGGCGTTACCCCGCGCGATCTTATCGCGATACTTCAGGCGCTCAAGGCCGCTGGCGCGCTCAAGGCCGAACTGGAGGTTCTGTAATGATTGCATCGCCCGCATCAGCCGGACTTTTAACCGTCGGCAACGCCTCAATGGATGGCCTTGTAAGCAGACTGGGCAGAGCCAATTCCGCCGGTTCAACCGACTCGGTTGGACAGAAGTTTGAGGCGCTGTTTGCAAGCCAGCTTATGAAGGAAATCACAAAAATGATGCCGGAAGGCGGTTTTCTTCCGGGCGGCGGCTTGGGAAACGATATTTACGAAACGATGATCCAGAATGCGATGGCCGACGAAATCGCGCGAAAGGGAACCGGAATGGGCGAGGCATTTGCCCGCATGACCGGAAAACAGCCCCCAAGCGTCGCTTTGTCGCAAAATAACAACGCAGCCGATCCCTGTAGTGTTGCGCGCGATACAGTGCATGTCAACAGCATGACGCACAGTAATGTAATTGACGGAAAAATAAGGGAAAAATCTTCCGGAAAGTATTAATTTTCTGGAAATAAAACTAAAGATAAGGCATTATCCGCCGATAAGCTATTTGAAAGGAGGGAAGCTATTATGAAGATTAGTGGAAATAGTAATCAGCTCCCTGAGGTCAAGGAGGCTTATCTTCGTCAGGCGGCGGAGAAGCCCCAGGTGGAGAAGAACGCGCCCCAGCAGCGCGACGACTCCGTAAGGATTTCATCGAGAGCCAAGGAAGTGCAGAAGATCACTGCGGAAGTGAAGAAGGCTCCGGACGTGCGCGAGGAGAAGGTTCGCCAGATGCAGGAGCAGCTTGCAACCGGAACCTACAACGTGCGCGGCGAGGCCGTTGCCGGCAAGATGCTGAAGGAGACGATGCTTGGCACAATCCTCTGACATTGACGGCCTGATCCGGGTTCTCGAAGACGAACTGACACTCTGCGACAGCTTCGAATTCCTGCTGCTGGAGGAGGCCGAGTCGCTAAGGCGGCACGGCGCCGACAAGCTGGATTCGCTGTCGAGGGAGAAAGGCAGGCTCAAGGAGAAGTTTCTTGAGCTTGAGGCGCGCAGGGCGTGTATGTTGCGCTCAATTGCAGCGCAGTCGGGAATCGGCCCGGAGGCCGTCATGTCGGATATCGCGGGCATCGTCCCGGAGCAAGGCAGCAATCTGCTCCGGGTGGGAGGCCTCCTGAAGAAGCGCGTTGCGCGGCTTCGGGAACTGAACAGCAGGAACGACGCAATCGTAAGCGGTCTGCTCTTTAACACCAGAGCCGCCGCCGGATTCATCGGACTGCTTACCGGAGGTCGGGCCCGCGGGGAAGGAAGGCTCGTTTCAAAACGAGCATGAGCCATGAACATCTCGAACATCTTCAATATCGGCAAGTCCGGCTTGCTGATAAGCCAGTATGCGCTTAGTGTCACGGCCCATAATGTAGCCAACGCCGACACAGCCGGATACAACCGGCAGGATGTGACGATAGACACATCGGCGCCGCATTTCATCGGCGGCGAATGGATCGGAAGCGGCGTGCAGATCGGCGACATCTCCCGCAGCTACGACTCGTTCCTCCAGTTGCAGGCGCATAACGAGACCGCAAGGCGTGGAACCTACGACGCCATGTCGTCGTCCATGAAGCGCGTGGAGGATGTGTTCAACGAGAATGTCTCCGGCGTTTCAACCGCCATGCAGGATTTCTTCAACGCATGGGACGAGGTTGCCTCCGGCCCGGAGGGCAGGCCGCAGCGCATTTCACTTATAGAAACCGCCAACATGCTTTCAGCGCGCGTCAATGACATGAGCACAAGGCTCACCGATTATCGCCAGTCGGTGAACAACGAGCTGTCAAACAGCGTTGCCGAGGTCAACGACCTTGTCGCGGGGATTTACCGCTCAAACCGCCTGATAGCCGAAAACGGCGCGTCGCCCGATCTGCTTGACGAGCGCGAAAGAACCATCAACAAGCTTTCCGAGTATATGCAGTTGAACCGCTTCGAGGACGAGGACGGCCTGGTTACCGTTGTTGTCAGCGGACAGAGCCTTGTCATGCCGCAGGCATATTCGAGCCTTGAGGTTACGCCCGATTCCGAGGGCATGTACGACATCAAGGTTGCAAATACCGGCGACATGCTGAATTTCGACAATATAACCGGCGGCAAGCTGAAGGGGCAGATTGCGGTAAGGGATACATCCATACCCGATTATCTGGATCAACTGGATACGATGGCTTATTCCCTGATGACCGAGGTGAACGCCCTGCACTCAACCGGCTACGGCCTCGACGGGAAGACCGGCAGAAGCTTTTTCATCCAGCCTGCGGCTGTCGCGGACTCGGCGGCCAACATGAGGGTTTTCATATCCGGCGCCAACGAGGTCGCGGCGGCGTCCACTTCCGGCGGTCTGCCCGGCAATAGCGCCATGGCAAAATCAATATCCGATCTCCAGAGTCAGACTCTGGTTTCCGGTTCAACCTACACGGACTATTACAGGACGCTTGTGAGCCAGGTGGGCATGGACGCCGCAGCCGCAAACCGTGATCTCGAAGCCACCGACATCGTAATGTTTCAGCTAAATTCGAGGATGCAGGAGAAATCGGGCGTTTCGCTCGACGAGGAAGCGTCCAACATCATCCGTTTTCAGCGATCCTACGAGGCGGCGGCCAAGATAATCCAGACAGCCGATCAGCTCTTCGAGACGATCCTGAACCTGCGATAACGGAGGCCGGCAGATGATAATATCGAACAAGACGCTTTACGACCGGTTCCTGCTTGACCTCAGGGGCAACCTCAGCGCCATTCAGACGGCACAGGAGCAGGTTGCATCCGGCAAGCGCATCAACCGCCCGTCCGACGATCCTACCGGAACATATCAGTCGATGGATTACTCCGTGCGCATCGGGCGCATGGATCAGTACAGGCGAAACTCAACCGCTGCAAGAACGCTGCTTTCGCATACGGACACAACCCTTCAGAGCGCAAGCAATGCCATCACCCGCGCATACGAGCTTGCGGTGCAGTACGCAAGCGGCACGTACACATCCACTGATCGCGCCAACGGCGCGAAGGAACTGGTTGAAATCAGGGAATCCGTTGCCGGGCTGGCCAACACCAGGATTGGAGACCGCTATATCTTCGGCGGATGGAAGACCGCCGCGCCCCCATACGCAAAAACCATCGTGATAGAGCCGGGCGTCAACGACTCAATCGTGTTCGACGACGGAACCGCCGGCGGGCCGTTTACCGTAACGCTCGATTCGGCAATCTATACGCCGGGGCAGCTTGCCGACGAAATCAAGTCGAAGCTTGAGGCGGCAAACGGAAGCGCGGATGTTTACGACGTTTCATTCAGCTACGACACGAACAAGTTCAGCGTGGCCGGCGATGCCGACAACGCAAACACGCTCGATCTGCTCTGGACAGACGCCGGCTCAACCGCGGCAGCCACGCTCGGATTCGACACCGGAGCCGACGATTCGGTGGCAGCAGGCTCGACTGCCGAAGCCGACAGCGCGGTCGGCTTTACGCAGGGCTTCACGGTTACGTCGTCCAACAAAACGTTCAGGGCCGATTTCGGCGCGGGCCTTCAGACCGTCACGCTTACGGAAGGGGCATACACCGAGGCAAGCCTTATCACGGAGATTCAGACCCGGCTCGGCCCGGCAAACGTAACCGTTGACTACGATTCGTCAACCGCCAGGTTCTCGCTCACAAACATATCCGGAGCGCCGATCACATTTGCATGGAGCGATCCGCTGGCCACGGCCAGAAACCTGCTCGGATTCGACAGCGCCGACGACACCGTGGCGTCTTCCGCCTCAACAACCGCGGACGACGCGGTTTATATTTCGGAAACATACATGTTTCAGGGCGATACGGGCTCCATAAATATTTCCGTGGGAGATGGGGCGGTCATCGCATCCAACGTTGCGGGCAGCGACGCGTTCAGCGAAATATTTGCGTCGATGGACAAATTCATAACCGCCATGAATGCAAACGACATCGACGGGATTAACGTGGCGATAGGAAGCCTTCAGACCGACCAGAACAGCCTGCGCGATACAGAGGCGACTGCGGGCGCGCGCCTCAACAGGCTGGATATCGAATCCGAGCGGAACGAGGATGAGCAGTTGTCGGTTCAGCAGGCGTTGTCGGGAGTGGAAGACGCCGACATCATCGAGGCGGCAATGGTTCTTGCACGGCGTCAGGCCGCGATAGATACGCTCAGAAGCGCAAATATCAAGACGCTCAGCCAGTCGCTGTTTGATTTTTTGCAGTAACCGTGCATTCCGCGTGGCCGGGAAATGGTTTCCGCCCTTAAGTCAACGACATTGACTGCCGATCAGTTTTCATGATGCGCGGTCTGGCCGCGCGGGGAGGTGTCGGGACGGAAGTATCGGCCCGGCGCGGTTGTCCCCGGCAGGATTTGCCGGAATGCCTTTTTCTTTGGTTCCATGTGAAATGGGAATGGGGCCAGGAGGGTAGAGAGAACCATGCTTGTTTTAACGCGGAAGTCCGGTGAAGGCATCTGGATCGGCGACAATATCCACATTGTCGTTGTCGAGATACGCGAAGGACAGGTGAAGCTCGGAATAGACGCATCGCGCGAGACGCCGATTTACAGGGACGAGGTGTATGAAAAGGTTCGCGGAGCGAACCTGGCAGCCTCGGCGATGAAGCCCGACGACTTCGACTGGATCAAAAGGAGCGTGAAAAAAAGGTGAGGATAGATACGACGCGATTCGGAGAAGTGGAGATTCCCGAAGACAAGGTAATCAGTTTTCCAAGAGGCATCCTTGGCTTCGACCGCCTGAAGGCGTATTTCCTCATGGACTACAAGGATACGTCGATCAAGTGGCTTCAGGCCGTGGACGATCCGTCCGTGGCGTTCATGGTGGTCGATCCGTTTCTGTTTTTTCCCGAATATGCCCCAGACATAAGCCCGGTGGAAAAGCAGCTTCTGGAAGTGGACGACCCGGCAGACCTGGTGGTGATGGCCATAATGAACGTCCGCAGGGATGAAACGCCTCCGCAGGTCACGCTCAACCTGCAGGCCCCGCTTGTCTTCAACGCCTCAAAGATGCGTGGCTTCCAGATTGTCATGGAGAAGTCGCGGTTTGGCGTGCGTGAGCCTATAAGCATGAACTCAGGCAGCGGACAGCGGGAGGCTGTTGCCGGATAGCATTTCGCCGTATATCAGTTTCATGTTGCGGAATGTGTCCGGCTTTGCCTGTTGAGGCAGGTTGCGGCAGGTTGCGGCAGGTTGACAAAAATGGCTTCGATAGGGTATTTTGTTAACCGCTAATCGATGCGGGAATAGCTCAGCTGGTAGAGCACAACCTTGCCAAGGTTGGGGTCGCGGGTTCGAATCCCGTTTCCCGCTCCATTTTTCAATCAAGATATAATTCAGTTACCAATCCAGATACACCGGCATTTTCTTGTCGCCTGGCCACTTCACGTTTATGCGGAATTCCAGGATTGTCTGCGCGCCCTTGCCCGACGATATGCGGAACCGGTCGGAATTCCGTTTGATGTTCGGAAGCCCCATGCCCGCGCCAAATCCCATCTCGCGCACCTCCGATGTGGCGGTTGACCAGCCCTCCTTCATGGCAAGGTCGAGATTTTCTATTCCCGGCCCCACGTCGCGCACGATGAATTCGATCCGGTCTGCCTCAACCCGGTACTGAAACCATCCGCCCTTGCTGTGGATTACCAGATTGATCTCAGCCTCGTAGGATGCTATCGACGCGCGCCTTATGGCGGGCTGGGGGAATCCGAGCTTTTTGAGCGCGTTTTTGAGCTGCGTGGAAATCTCGCCCGCATGGACGAAGTCTCCGGCCTGCACAAAATGCCGCCCCTGATAAAGCGCTTCGCCCATTAGATGCGGCTGCCGATCATGCTGGAATTGGCCATTGGATCGACAATAACACAGGACGCAGCCATGCCGCCAGAGGATAAATGTTGTAATTTGTTGTCATCCCGGCTGATTTACTAATAGAATATCGGCAAAGGGAGACAGAACATGACTTCGGCCTTGTTCTGATTTATAAACATGCAAAATGCGGAAAACGATTCAAACGCGCGGGGCAGCCGCCTTGTGCCGATCTGCGGATGGTGCAAAAGCATTCGAACCGGCGCCGACGTCTGGGAAAAACTCGAAATTGTTCTCACGCGCGAAGGTTTCGGCGAATTCACCCACTCGATGTGTCCGGACTGCGCCGAGACGATTTTCACCAAGAAGGTCTACCTCCAGAGCTATCAGCAGATCTGCAAGGCGATAAGCGCCAGCCTCACGCTGTCGGAAGTGCTCGATCATATCGTCACGAACGTCGTGAAGGTGATGAACGTGAAGGCCAGCCTGCTTCGCCTTCTGAACAGGCAGACCAGCCAGCTTGAGGTTGCCGCATATCACGGCCTGAGCAAGCGTTACGCCGGGAAGGGGCCGGTGCAGTACGACAAGAGCATCGAGGACGCGCTTGCCGGAAAGCCGGTTTCGATCTACGACATACTGGCCGACCCGAACGCGCGCTACCGCGCCGAGGCCGAGGCCGAGGGAATCCGCAGCATCATCTCCGTGCCGCTTCGCTTTAAAGACGACGTGATCGGCGTGCTTCGCATGTATTCCGCCGAGCCGATGGCGTACAGCGACGAAGACCTGCGCTTCATGGCCGCAATCGCCGAACAGGCCGCCATAGCCATAATGAACGCCCGTTTTTTCGAGAAGAAGCTTTCGCGCGAGCGGCGCTACCTGAACCTGTTTCAGGAGGTTGCCGCCGCGGTCGGCTCCACACTCGACATCGAAAACGTGCTCGACATGATAGTGAACAAGGTTCCGGAGGCGATGGATCTGGATTCCGCCGCCATTCACCTTCTGGATGAGGACGGATTCGGGGTTGAGCTTGCAGCCCTCCACGGAATATCGAGCGCATGTATTTCCGAGGTGCTTACGGACGTTGAGCGAAGGGCGGACGATCTCCGCGCCGAGCCTTCGGTTATTGAAGACCGCGAGCCGAAGGGTATAGAGCTTCGCGACTGCGATCCGCCTGTTCGAAGCATACTGTCGCTTCCGGTAAAATCAGGCAACCGCGTCATCGGCGTGCTCCGTGTGTTTGGAAACCAGCCAAGAAAATTCAGCGCCGACGAGATAAACTTTGCGTCGTCGCTTGCGCTTCAGTGCGGCACGGCCATAGAAAACGCGCGGATGTTCCACCGTCTGGCCCGCGAGGCGCGTTACCTGAAAGCCATACACGAGGTAGCGATGGCAGTCGGCTCCGCTCCGCGCACCGAGGACGTGCTTCAGGTTATCGTGCGCACGGTTCCGAAGATCATGAACCTGAAGGCCGCCACCATAAGGCTGCTGGACGCCGAAGGGAAGAAACTGGTTATTGCCGCGTCGCACGGCCTGAGCCAGAAATACCTGAACAAGGGCGTGGTTGACGCGGCCCGAAGCGTTGGCGAAGCTTTGTCCGGCATTCCGGTGATGGTGTATGACGTTGTGAACGATCCTCGCATCATCTACCCGAAGGAGGCGAAGGAGGAGGGAATTGGCAGCATGTTGGTGGTTCCGATCATGCTGCGGGGCGATGTTATCGGCGAAATGCGGCTCTACTGCGCCTTCAAGCGTGATTTCAGCGAGGACGAGGTGGATGTGGCCACGGTGCTTGCCGAGCAGAGCGGCATAGCGATAGAAAACGCGCGGGCGCGGGAGGCGAGGGGGTAAGAAATGAAGCGGATTACGGCAACCGACACGCTTGCGCTTTCAGTGCCTGAAAGGATTCAGCTTGTCGAAGACATCTGGGATACGATTGCGGCAAATCAGGAGGCGTTTGAGCTGACCAATGAGGAAAAGGCGGTTATTGACGAGCGACTGGAAGCGTATCACATGAATCCAGATGCAGGTTCTCCGTGGGATGAGGTTTGCAAGAGGATTTTGTCGGGCAGATGAAATATGCGGTCATCATCAGCCCGGAAGCTGAAAACGACTTGCAGGACGCTTTTTCGTGGTACGAGGCCAGACGTGATGGGCTGGGACGCGACTTTCTGTTGCAGATCGACGCGGCGCTGGCTTTCATGGCAAGGAATCCGGAAGCGCACCCGCCGGAATACAAAACGGCACGAAAGCATTTGATCAAGCGATTTCCGTACAAGATCGTCTATCTCTTTGAAAAACAACGAATAGTTGTGCTTGCGGTGATTCATGGCAAGCGCGGGCCAAGGTTCGTGGCGCAACGCATGAATGCGATTAGGTAATTCGAAGCAAGGGCGCGGGAGGCGAGGGGGTAATCCCCCTCAATCCATCCTCATCCCAACCGTCCGCACCATTTCAATGAAGTTCTCCACCGAGCGATCGTAGCTTTTTTCGAACGCTGCGTGGAAGAAGCAGGCCGGAAGCTCGCCGCTTCTTCTGTGATAGCGCAGGCATTTGCAGCAGTTCCCCTTGCGTTCGCACGGCTCGTAGGTGCAAGGGCAGTTTTTCCGATTGTTCTCCTGAGCACATTCCATGTTGCGGCCCTCCTGATACGGAATAGCAATGCTCAATTGTAAAATAAACGATTGCCAAAATGGGCGGAAGAAAGCGCCGCCGGAAATGCTTATTCGCCGGTAGCCGCCGAAAGCACCGCCTTAAGCTTTTCGCCGTCCTTGAAATCCTCGTTCATCCGGACAACGCCGTCCTTGTCGATCACCACGGTTGTTCCCATCGTGGCGCGGAAAAATTTCTCCGCGACGTCACCGGTGTCAACCGCCACAATAAAACCGCTTCCGTCGTATCCCGCCATCTGCTGCTCGTTGCGCGCCGCATCCACCGCGTTCAGGTAATCCACCGCCACGAAACGGACGGCTTTACCCGCATTCTTGTAAAACGGCATAAGGTCGATCTGGATATGATCCATGTGGCTGCTGCATGCGGGACACCACATGGTGAAGTAAAGCACCACGGCATCGGCGGGGGTTGCGCCGCCGGTGAGATGATCGGACAGCTTGAACGTGCCGCCGTCGGTGGTCGGCAGTGTGAAGTCCTCCGATTTCTGGCCCGGCTGATTTCCGATGGTTCCGGCCGTGACGTGTGGACTCTTGTCGGTGCCGGAGGGGTTCAGGTCGTCCGTCATGCCGCCGCAGCCTGAAAGCGTGACGCATAAAAGCAGCGCGACAGCCGCCGCATAAAAATGTTTACTCATAGAGAACATGGCTAACCCCCAGCATCCAGGTATCGGTTGTGGGGAAATTGCGGCCCCAGTTGTCTTTTTTAATGGCGTGGCCCCAGGAAAGCGTTCCGATCCATTCATTCGTGAAATTGCCTAGCGAAAGCGACGCGCCAACGCTTCGAGAACTAAACCCGCTTGTCTCGTACTGGCTGCCGTTTATCTCGCCTTTGCCTTCGTGAACATATGAGTAGCTTACTGCCGGAGTAAGCGTCATGCCGCCCCAAGGCAGGTCGTAGCCCCACCCGAAACGCACAGCAGCGGCAAACCGGTCGCCGAGCTTTTTACGGTACGGCTCCACATAGTTGCCATATTCACGGTTCACATCCCGCTCAAGCGATGTTCCGTATGAAAAATCAAGCGAAAGATTCCACGGATATATCGTTTTTTCGATCAAGAGATTTCCGTCCATGCGGTAAAAGCCGCGCCCGGTGATTCCGAAGCTGTTTTCGACATCGTCGTAAGGCGAGATGCCTGTTGGCAATGTCATCGCCGCGCCGATATAAACCGCGGGCAGAAGATCGCGCCAGTTCTCGATGTCGGTTATGCACATCGCGTGTTCGAAGTTCTCGTATTTTATGCCGATGGTCGTGTCGCCGATGCCGTCGGTGCTGGAATTCGTAGCCGAAGACCTGTATCTATTCCATGCGTATGGCACCGAGATCGACGCCTGCCAGCGCGGGGCGAGTCGCATGGCGGCTCCGAGTTCAAGGCGATACTGGTTCTGGTCGGAACCGGTATTACGCCACGTTCCCGTATCGTTCCAATAGCCGGTGTATGTTTCCTTCACCAGCGACGCCGAATACTCGCTCTGCCCCAGCTTCGGCAGAACGAGCGTGGAGGCCGAGCCGCCCCCGCAACAGGAGGCGGCCAGACTCCCGGAAGGCGCAATAAAGGCCGCCGCGACCGTGATCGCGGCGGCAAGAAGTATTACAAACCGGTTGCTGCGTTTCATTACGGAGCCGTTATCGTGAAGGATGCGGGAACTCCGGACGATGTGCCGTCTGAGGTCTTGGCATTGCCTTTGATGCTCATACGGATCTTAATCGTTCCTGCCGTGCCGGACGTTAGCCCTGTCAGGCCG
>JACRHH010000003.1 GCA_016212095.1 Nitrospirota bacterium | reverse complement strand
TCGTAAAGCTGAACCGTCGCGCCGGTTTCGCCAGTGCCGCTTATCGTAAGTGCCGTTGTGTTCTTCGTCAGGTTGTCAGCGCCGGAATCGCCCGTATCATCTGACGCAGCCAGATCGGGAGTGCCGGGAGCGTCAGGAAGCGTTGTATCAACCGTTATCGACAGCGCGGCGGACGCTGTGGCAGATACGTTTCCGGCAGGATCGGTCTGCTTGGCGGTGATCGAATGCGTTCCTGACGCAAGCGAAATATCTATCGAAAACGTGCCGCCAGACACCGTGCCGGTTGGGCCTACCGCGGTTGCGCCGTCGTACAACTGAACAGTTGCGCCGGTTTCGCCAGTGCCGGTTATCGTAAGTGCCGTTGTGTTCTTCGTCAGGTTGTCAGCGCCGTAATCGCCCGTATCATCTGACGCAGCCAGATCGGGAGTGCCGGGAGCCGATGGCGCGGTAAGATCGAGCGCGATCGTAGCGCTGCTGCCGGGAGCCAGATCGCTTATATTGCCGTCCGCGTCCATAACCCACACATACACTGTTGCCGAACCTTCGGCTGACGTCAGCGTGTACGTGGTCGGCGCTGTCGCCGTGCCGCTTGCGTTCATCGTCGTGGCATCAGGCTTAGTGGACGACTCGTTCACCAGATACTTCGTAATCGTGCCATCGCCCTGAGGATCGGTTGCCGTTATCGTTATGTTCACGATTCGCTCGTTGGTGTATGACGCGCTTGCGGATGTCCTGTCCTTCACGGAGACGGATGAGACAGAGGGGGAGTCGAAATTGATCCCAAAGGCGTTCTGGTAGTCGATTGCGCTTTCGAGCGCGCCGGTGTCCACCGCCGATACCTTGTAATAGTTGTAACCGCCGGACGGGGTGGTATCGGTGTACGAGGCAATGCCCTTCAGCACCGTTCCTATAACGGAATACACGCCGCTCTCGGTCGAACTGCGATAGATATTGTAAGAGGCAACATCGTTGTCGCCAGCGCCGTCGTCGGCGCTCAATGTCCATGACAGTGTGGCTCTGTTTGGGGACGTGGTGAATGCAAGCTCGGTATCCATGGGCGGGGCCGGATATATGTCGGCTGTGCCTGACAGTGATACTGTGTAGCTCTTCAAGCTGTCAACCGCGTCGCTGTGGGTGAACCCCAGCAGACCCGATCCGCTTGTCCTGAAAGGAGATGACGTAATATCAACGCCGTCCGCCTTCACACGGTAAAGCGAATTCGGCTTCAGGTTGAAGATCATATGCTTCGCCTGCCTGGTCGTCACGGTGTAATTGGCATCAGCGGTCAGCGCGTCGCCGTTGATGTTCGAAGCAAACAGAACGATGCTATGCTCCGTTGCCTTCTTGATCTGCGCGCCTATCATGTTGTTCGACGGCATGTTGCCGTCGGCGTTCGATATGCGCACAATCTCAGGCATCGGATCGGCAGTGTCGGGCACGTTGATAACGTTCAGAAAAATATCCTGCGCCGAGTTCACAGACGGCGATATCTCAAGCCGCCACTGCCCGGCGGAATACTTGTTGTTCGGCCCCGGAAGAGCTTCCTCGTAGGTCTTGTTGCCTCCGGTGTAAGCGCATCCGTCACAGGTGGGCTGAAGCGGATAGTTCTTGCCCTCGTTCCAGAATTCATAGCCGGTTCCACCGATACGCTTGATTGTGCGGGCAGACGGCAGAAGCGCCTTGACGTAGAGTTTCTGGCTGTTCATCGGATGCGTGCTGGAGACATAATCGCCGTCGTAAGACTCGATATGTCCGGCAACATCCTGCGCCGTCATTGTGCCGTTTACCGTCGGCTCGCCTTCCAGATGCAGGAGCCAGCGCTTCTTGAATGCTGCGTCGTCGGCCTCAACCCTGTCCAGAACAATTATGTAACCGTCACGAAGGAAAAGCAGGCTCCGATTGTACTTCTGCAACTTGTGGATGTCGGGATCGACACTGTTACCCTGCGTGACATGAATATTATAAGCCTTTGTAATATCAGCAGAAATATAATCAAAAGAAGGAGAGTTTTCCCTGGCCAGGATTGTGGAAACATCGGTCTGAACGGAATTAGCTATGAGTTCAGCATAGTTTCTGTCTCTTATTTGCGGGTATTTCTGACCGCCATCCTTGGTTACAGCTGCATCAACCGTATAATCCGGATTCCCGGAGCCGGCAATTCTATACCCATTGTATTCCAGCTTCTCATTTGGATCGTTTACCAGAAGCACATTATGCGCAATAGAGCGATTGAACCAATTAGACTGATGCTGGTTGCGGTCATAATACGTATATATACCGGTATCAGGAGAAATCGCGTAATTCTTTTTGTGAATTATGAAACTGCCCACGTCCATATGATTGTGCGAGTTCGGAGCGTCGAAGAAATCGTTCGCCCTGAATGAAAGGTACGTTGCGTTGGTATTCCATCCCGATTTGGCAAGCAACAAACCATAGCCGGGGAAAAACCTGCTCTCAGAAATATCGAGTGGTTCTTTCTGGGCAAGCAACGGATTGAAATTCAGCATTTCTTCAAGAGGAGTAATCGTCATGTCCTTGCCAACCTTGTACCCCGACGCATTGTTCAAAAACCAGTTAAAGTAAGGACTCTGCGAGTACCCGGCAGCAAACAACATAATCCGTTTGAGCTGCCAGACAGTAGTTGGCGCCTGATCGGTATCACCTTTAATATCGCCAGTGAGGTTCCATAGCCGCTTGTTGTAGGCATCAGATTGATACATAAGAAAATTCCCGATATTCCGGATATATTCGGATGCTGCCGTCAAGCCGGTGGTAGATTTCAACATGGAAAAAAGCTCTATCAGATAAGAAAACTTGGCGCCGGCAAACCAGTAGCCGCCCTCCGGCCACGAACCATCTTTCAGATAATTCATCAGGTTGACCGGATCGGTCAACTTACCGTTTTCCCATAACTTCTTGAAATAATCCTCAGCTTTAATTGGCAGTGTTGGAGTGTGATAGGCAAGTGCGGCCCAGGCATGCCATTTCGCGCTATCTATTCCGGCATCAGGGCCATATGGATAGCTTATCCACTCCTCCGAATGGAGAACCCACTGACTTGAGTTGGAATCGGCAGGCAATGCCTCGGTTCCGATGTTGGCCTTGGCAACGATGATGTTAATCAGGCTGGTTTTATCGTTTGCAGTCAACTGATCGTAGCACCAGTCGAATATGAGGGAGAGGTTCTTGAGGTTGGATTCAGTCCCGTTCAGAGCCTTAGGAATGGCTGTGGCAGTGCAGTATGAAGCCGTTTGGGTTATCTGATAGGCAAAAGCGGCGGCTACCGCATCGCCCTCGTCCGCCTTCTGCTTGTATGATTTGCCGCCGAAGGCCGCAGTAGTCCAGCCGGGGTGGGAATTCATACGGGTTCGGTACTCGGCTATATTGTCGGCTGTCAGGTAAAGACGCGGATGATCAGGACGAATCGTGACAGCGCCGTAAGTCCATGCAGCATGGACAGGTGCTGAAAGGAATAAAGTGACGAGGAAAAGGAATATGGATACTCCAGACTTTTTGCTCATTGTTGTACCGCCTTTCAAAACCGCCCTGATGGCCACGCTTTATTCTATTGCCCGGCAATCAGCAGCAGCTCTTATAAAAACATTGACACATAATAATAACAGGATGATTACGATCCATCCCCGGAGCAATAATTCTTCAACTTCTCCATAAACGGCTCAGTTTCCGGATGATCGCCCAGAACCTCAAGATACTTCACCCCTTCGGTCAGACGCTCCTTTTTTTCAAGCACAGATCTATTCAAGCGTGGCAACTGGCCAATACCACTGAAATACTCTTCAATGGATTTTATCCTTCTAGCCGGAATGCCGCCAATCACAGCCCCCCCATCGAAACTCCGCGTAACGACCGAACCGGCGGCAATAATCGAATTGGGGCCGATTGTCACGCCAGGCATGATGAGGCTGCGCACTCCGACAAACACGTTGTCATGCACAACAATCTTGCCGATCATGGAAGGAATCAGGGGAACATGCTTACCTACAAGCACCCGCGTGCTTCCATCATGCGTCATAAAGCCCGCCGTTGCAGTCACGGTAACATTGTCGCCAATTTCAATCAGACTGTAGTCTATGTCGTAGAACATGTAAGGATCCTGCAGATCACAACCCTTGCCTATCCGCATCCCCTTCGAACGCAGCCATTCCACCTGCCCGGATTTGCTCATCAGGTACTTGAATCTTATTTTTTCAAGAAACTCCAAACTGAACATTCCTTATCCCCCATACGTCAAGGTTCTTCATACTACCACGGAATCGAATGGAACGATTTCAACATTCCAATGGCAACTACCCCCTTGTCATCGGCCTGTACTTTATGCGGTGCGGCTGGTCGGCGGCGGCTCCAAGACGCGCATGGCGGTCGGCCTCATACTCCGAATAGTTGCCGTCGAACCAGACAACGCGGCTTTCGCCCTCGAACGCCAGAATGTGAGTGGCTATCCTGTCCAGAAACCAGCGGTCGTGGCTGATGACAACAGCGCATCCGGCAAAGCTTTCCAGAGCCTCCTCAAGCGCGCGAAGCGTGTTGACGTCGAGATCGTTCGTCGGCTCGTCAAGCAGAATCACGTTTGCGCCCGCCTTCAGAATTTTGGCCAGATGCACACGGTTCCGTTCGCCGCCGGAAAGCACGCCAACGAGTTTCTGCTGGTCTGAGCCGGTGAAATTGAACCGCGCGGCGTAGGCGCGGGCGTTGATTTCGCGTGAGCCGAGGCGGAAGGTCTCCTGCCCGTCGGCAATAACCTCCCAGACGGCCTTGTTCGGCGCGAGCGAATCGCGGCTCTGGTCAACGTATGCAAGTTTTACGGAATCTCCGATTTTCATTGTTCCGGAATCGGGCTGTTCCTGTCCGGTAATCATGCGGAAAAGCGTGGTTTTCCCGGCGCCGTTTGGCCCGATCACGCCGATGATGCCGCCGGGCGGCAGCGCGAAAGTCATTCCGTCAACCAGAAGATTGTCGCCGTATGCCTTGCTCACGTTCTCCATCTCGATCACGGTGTCGCCAAGGCGCGGGCCGGGCGGAATGAATATCTCCAGATCCTCGGCGCGCTTCACGGCATCCTGCGAAAGCAGTTGCTCGTAAGACGAAATGCGCGCCTTGCTCTTTGCGTGACGGCCCTTGGGGCTCATCCGTATCCATTCCAGTTCGCGGTCGAGCGTTTTTCGCCGGGCGCTCTCGGCCTTCTCCTCGTTGGCAAGCCGAGCCTCCTTCTGCTCCAGCCACGACGAATAGTTGCCCTTCCACGGAATTCCCTTTCCGTTGTCCAGCTCCAGAATCCAGCCGGCAACGTTATCCAGGAAGTAACGGTCGTGAGTGACCGCGATGACGGTTCCGGCGTAGTTTTGCAGATGATGCTCAAGCCATGCCACCGATTCGGCGTCGAGGTGGTTGGTCGGCTCGTCGAGAAGAAGGATGTCGGGCTTTTTCAGCAGAAGACGGCAGAGGGCCACGCGCCTGCGTTCACCGCCGGAAAGCACGTTAACCGTGGAATCGGAGGGCGGGCAGCGAAGCGCGTCCATCGCCATCTCAAGCCGCGCGTCCATGTCCCAGGCGTCGAGCGCGTCCAGCTTCTCCTGCACCTCGCCCTGGCGCTCGATGAGCTTGGCCATTTCGCCGTCAGACATCGGCTCCGCAAACTTCTCGTTGATCTTGTTGTATTCATTCATTAAATCGACCGTTTCCTGAACGCCCTGTTCCACCACCTGACGCACTGTGAGCGTGCTGTCAAGAAGGGGCTCCTGCTCCAGATAACCGACGGTGTATCCGGGCGAAAGAACAGTCTCGCCCGTGAATTCCTTGTCCACGCCGGCCAGAATACGCAGTAGAGAACTTTTGCCGGAGCCGTTCAGGCCCAGCACGCCGATCTTGGCGCCGTAAAAGTACGACAGATATATGTCCTTGAGAATGACTTTCTTGTTGTAGTGCTTGCTCACGCCTACCATCGAGTAGATGATTTTGTTTGGTTCGTTGCTCATGGTGTTTCTCCTGTACACATATATATGGAATCAGAACCGACTGTTGTACACGCGTCGGCATTGCCATGTCAACAGGTCAATAGCGGCAACCACAGATTTCCCTTGCTTTCATAAGCTTCGATAGTGTATATCAGTAGAGCGGTAAAGATAGAACAGGCTTCGTCCGGTTTATTTGCACCTTGTTCCATCGGCTTCTGCAGGCATTCTTTGGCATTCAGACAAATCCGTCATCCGGTTTGTCCGGAACATGAAACGGATAAATATAAAAACACCGGAAAAATCCGGGGAGGAGCTGGGCCATGCTGGGACAATACCTTAGAAGACACCGTGAGGGCGCGGACATTTCGTTGAACGAAATCTCGATCAGCACACGAATTCGCGTCGAATACCTGAAGGCGCTCGAATCGGAACAGTACGACAGAATACCGGGCGATACTTATGTGCGCGGTTATATCAAGCAGTATCTCAAGACGCTTTCGGTAGATCCCGCTGAAGCCTGCAGGCTTTACGAGGAACATCGGGGCAAGTTTATACATTGACCAGACTTTGACGACGCGCTCAGTGCGGCATTCCGGTTGAACACTCCGGAAGGTCATGGCGGTCAGTTCAACATGATTTCACAGCGGCAGGAGGGGGAAGAACCTTGTCGGAATTGCCTTATGAGGCATTGTCCACGGGTTCAAGGCCGATGTCCGGAGCCTTGACCGGCAGACCGGCATGCATAACGAAGCTATTTCCCCTGCAACCGTAGTTTAATATTGGCCTTGATGGCCGGACGGATGAGGGGGATGCGTTCAATTCATTATATTGCCACACTGGTTCTGGCTACGGTCTTGGCTTGCGCAAATGCCGTTTCATCCTACGACTCATCACTTGACGCGCCGCACAACAGCACCAACGGGGTATCCTGCGGCGACTGTCATTACATTTCCACGGTAACGCCGCCGTTCTGGTCTTCCGTGGTGAACGATGCTGACGATGTTCCCGAAAACAACGTCTGTTGGAACTGCCATAACGACGTTACGGCTGAAATGATGGAGACCCACGGCTCAGTCACTCTTGGCAACAAATACTCAAGCGCTGCCTGGCCTGACACAACCGGTCTGTTCGGGGGCTGGACAGTCCGGTGCATCACCTGCCATTCGCCTCACGATCAGAAGCAGTTCTGGTCTTTTGGCGCGGAAGCGTCGCTTGTTTCAGGCTATGTCGATTCAGCGGAAGCCTACAATTCCGCGATGAACCAAACACGGCTGACGCTCATTCCGGTTGTCGGCAAAACTTCCGAATGGGCAAGCAACCGATGGAAGGGATACATATTCTTTACCAACACGGCGCACGGCACGTTCTCGTTTCAGATTGAATCCTGCGAAACGGACAGCCAGGGCAACAGGAAACTGACAGTGCGCGGCGACGCAACGCATGTGGTTGGAGTCTGGTTCTATGTCCTGTACGGCAAGATGATAAACAGTTCCGTTGACGGCAGATACGTTAAATTCTTCGGCAAACCCGGCGACGGAACCAACTACTCGTACATCGACAACGACGGCAACCAGCAACGCACAGGAATCTGTGAGACATGCCACACCCAGACTCATTACTTCGCTTATACCGACAACAAGCAGACCCGCCACGCCTACAGCATCGACAACGGCAGCGACTGCATGAGATGTCATTATCACGGCATAGCCTTCAAGTATCCGGGCCCCATCCCGCCGCCATGCCTCAACGACGTGGATTGCGGAACCGCCTACTTCTGCGAAAAGCCTGTCGGAAACTGCAATTCCAGCGGCATATGCGCACCCCTTGCTCCGGAAACCATATGCCCGTCGCAAGTGCAAGCCGTATGCGGATGCGACGGAAACGCCTACATCAACGCTTGCGAAGCAGTCAAGATCGGCGTCAATATCAATCAGAATGGCGCATGTGAAACAATCAGCATTAGTGATGCAAGCGTCAACGAAACAACAGGACTGGCCACATTCACCGTATCGCTTGTGCGTGCTTCGACAAGCTGGAAGGATGTCAGTTTCCACTATATAACCAGGGACAACACCGCGCTGGCAGTGGCCGATTACGAAAAGACATTCGGCAAGATCAAATTCCAGCCCAATTCCACAACCGCACTGATCAAAATCAACATATTCGACGATGTGTTATACGAGGGCGCGGAAACGTTTCAAGCCGTTATCCAGCCAACTACAGAAGGAGTGGCAACATCAGATGACACGGGAGTATGCACCATCAAAGATGACGACATCCCCGATCTTGTTGTCGGCGAAATAACCGGCCCGGCATCGGCGCGCCAGTCGGAAACGATACCGCTTACGCTCATCGTATCCAACATCAACAGCAAGCCGGCCCCAAAACCGTTCAGTACCGGCATTTACATTTCTAAGGATTCGGCCATCACGTCCGACGATCATCTGCTTGGAGAAATAGCTTTTGACAGAATGGAAGCCAACAGCAGCTCCGCCTGGCGGGGAACATTGGCGATGCCGTCACGGATTATTGATGGCATCTATTACATCGGCGCCGCCGCCGACATTCACAACCAGCTTCTGGAAACCGACAAGACAAACAACAGTCTTGGCGGCAACGCCATGACGATTACCAACACAGTTTCATACGCCAACACAATCGCAATCACCCACGCTGTTTACGATTCAGCAGCCAAACAGCTTGCGGTTCGAGCAACCAGTTCCTACGGATTCTCCGCAGGCCTCGTGCTTGACGGCTTCGGCGCAATGACATGGATTCCCGACAAGGCGTGGTGGGAAATACGGATAAACGGAATCGAGCCTGCAAACGCACCGCCGACGGTTTCAGTAACCGGCCCGGAAGGAAACGCAACCGCAGGAGTTACGGCATTGTAGGGGTTGGTTCGCGAACCGTCCCTATTTTTTCACATCCAGCGCAAACCGGATGAAATCCCGGCATTTACCAATCCGGAACAGATACAGCTTCCTTTTCGCATAGTCCGATTTCCTGACTTCGGCATCCAGTGCCTCCAGTTCGGCAATCGCAGCCTTAAGCTCGCCGGGTGTCAGATCGGCGGCATTTTCGGTGTTCCCGCATAAACGCTCAAGCCGCGCAACAACTCCGCCTTCATCATCTCCGGCATAAACAACGGAAGGCAACAATAACGTTGCCGACAATAACGCTGAAGCTGTAATCGCCGCCGCTGTCTTCTTCATCCCTTTCCTTTCATGGCCGGATGACACCGCTCGCAATCGTCCACGGGAAAAGCAACCTTGCCATGGCAAACCCCGCAGAACAGGCCCTGGGTTATGTATCTCATGCTGAAATGCCTGGTGGTTTTCTTCTTGATGTTGAAAATATCCGGATGACAGTTCGCGCAATCCAGAATATACACATGCTCGCCGTGCGGGAAATAGGCGGGTGGAATGCGGTCGGCCTCCGCGGAAAGCTCCAGAACCGAATCGTATGGCATCTGGGTTACTCCGGGATCTAGACTATACTTTAAGGACAACAACGCGCGTGACCAGTCGATATTATTGCCGTGACTGGATTTCGGCATTATCGGCTGAATCATCGACGAATTTGCCTTTGTAACCATTTCAACAAACTCCCGCCTGTTTTCGTCGTCATCATAGCCGTGGCACTTCGAGCAGTTATCCTTTGTATGGCCGAATGCTGTTGTGCCGTTATGACAGGCGCCACAAAACTGGCCGTCCATGTTGTCGGCCTCGGTTATCTCGGTCTGATTCGCCTTGAACTCGAACTTAAGCTCGAAGTGGCAAACCCTGCATGAATAATTGACACGATGCGCCCAATGCGAAAATAGAACCGGAGTAACTCCGCTTGCTGACGACATCCTGTTGATAAGGACATTTCCATAGGCATGTGCCGTCGGCGAATAGCTGTCGGACGGATCAGCCGGTTCGTGCCATTCGGACTCTTCGGCGTCCATCGACATGCATCCGGTCAGCGCAACGGCTGCAACCAGCGCAACGGTTAAAAAACCGGCTTTGAATGACATCGCTGACAATCCTCGTTCGGGAAAGCCACCTTGCCGTGGCATGCGCCGCAAAACTTGCCGTTGAAAATGTCTTCCATGGAGTACTCGGTTCCGCCCTTCCTCACGCCGAAAAGATCGGGATGACAGAGTTCGCAGCCGTTCCATACCGTATGCTTCTCGTGCGAGAAGATTATGTCCGGCATCCCGGCAATTCTTGCGTTGATCTCGAATTTGTCGGGGTTTTTCAACTTGTTGCGCTTAATCGATATGCCCTCTATCTGGTCGGTCAATGTAATGATTTTCTGTTCCTCGGCCTTCATCCAGTCTATCTCGTTGCCGAACCGCTCCCTCGGAAGCGGCTTGCGGAACTCGGCGAAATCGCCGGTAAATTCCACCTTTCGTCCGACGGAATGGCATCGTTCGCAACTGTTTCTGCTCTTGCCTGCCGCGCGCGGATCGTCCGGCCCGAACGCGATCTTGCCGTTATGACACGCGCCGCAGTACATTCCGGCCAGATTGTCCTTCTCGGTAATCCCGGTTTCGCCCGCCTTCATCGCAAAGCCGATGTCTATGTGGCAGAGCCTGCATGTGTATTTCGAACGGTGCAGCCAGTGGTTGAACATCACCGGCGCAATATTGGCTTTCTCCGAATAGTTTTTTATGACAATGTTTCCAAATTCGACCGGCTTCGGCCTTCTCCTCTTCTCGCCAAACGCATCCGCATCGCCTGAAAACGTCAGCGACGCCAAAACCAGAAACAGAACACCCGCCGCAATCCTCATAAGTGAAACCCTCCCGCAGTGTAGATAAATGATTACTGCCCCGATGGTTAATATTCTACTCGGACAAAAAAATAAAATCCTGAGCGGATCTTCCGGCGAGACTTGACGAGCCGCCAGCGGATACTCCGGCGAGACTTGACGAGCCGCCAGCGGATACTCCGGCGAGCCGCCCGGTTGAAAACGCGGCCTGCAGGTTGTAGCCTCCGGTGTCGGCGTCGATGTCAAGCACCTCTCCGGCGAAATACAGCCCTTTTACAATCCGCGACTCCATGGTTTTGGGGTCAACCTCCGACGTTTTCACTCCGCCGGCGGTAACGATGGCCTCGTCAATTGGCCGGGTTGCCGTAATATCCAGCCGGAAATCCTTCAGCCACAACCGCAGGCGCTTCCGCTGCTGCGCGCTCACCTGATTGGCCGGAAGCGCCGGATCCAGGCCGGTCAAATCGGTGCAGACGGAAATCAGCGACTTCGGCAGAAGCTCCTTGAGCATCGAGCCAAGCTGCTTTTTGCCGTGCTCGTTCAGGTCGCGCACAAGGCGGTCGTCCAGTTTTTTGTCGTCGAGCGCCGGTTTCAGATCGATTGAAACTTCAACCTTTTTCCCCTCCCGCAGAGCGTCCGCGACTGTTCCGCTGATTGTGAGAATTATCGGCCCCGACACGCCGAAATGCGTGAACAGCATCTCGCCGAATTCCTCCACAATCTTTTTCCCGTCGGCCCACGCCTTCGCGCTCACGTTTTTCAGGCTTAATCCCTGCAATCGCCCGGCGATATCGCCAGCCGTAACCAGCGGCACAAGCGCCGGTCGAACCGGAACAATCGTGTGTCCGGCGTCGCGGGCAAGCCTGTAACCGTCGCCCGACGAGCCGGTGGCCGGATACGACGCGCCGCCGGTGGCCACAATCAGGGCGTCTGCGTCATATGCGCCCTTCCCTGCCCGCACTCCGGCAATTTTTTCGTCGGCAATAACAAGCCCGGTCACCCGTTCATCCATCCTGATGCTCGCGCCCCGGCCAATCGCCCAGTTTTGCAAGGCGTTGACGATGTCCTCCGCCCGCCCGCTTGCCGGAAACACCCGCCCGCCCTGTTCAACAACCGTCGGCACGCCAAGGGAATCGAGGAATGCGACAAGATCGTTTGAGAAAAATTCGGCAAATGCGTGACGGAGAAATCTTCCAGTGCGCCCGAAATGCCCAATAAACTCGGCCATCGGCGCAATGTTGGTTATATTGCACCGGCCCTTGCCGGTGATACGAAGCTTGCGGCCAGGACGGCTCATCCGCTCAAGAACCATCACATCCGCGCCGCATTCGGCTGCCCATCCCGCCGCCATGAGTCCGGCAGCGCCGCCGCCGATTATTATTATCCTTTTGCGGCGGTTATCGGAATCCTTCCCTGTCACAGCGCTGGCGCATGTGCAAGCGCGGCCAAGTCCTCGAAGTAGCGCCTGTGGGTTTTGCGCAACGCTTCCTCGCTTGCGGCTTCGAGGATGACAACCTCGCGTTCTATTCCATTGCGGTTCAAGTCAAGCTCCCTCTCCAGCCGGGCCTCCTCGGCTGCCCGGTGCTGGGTTTCGTCGAACGACTTCATTAAAACAACTCGACCTTGGTCACGGTCATATTCAATTAGAAATAGCATCGCTTACTCCTGTCCCATCAACATGCGTTTCTTTCATTGCAATAAAATCCGATAGCGCATTGAGAAAAGATTTGGTGGCTTCATCGCCGCCGCCATATTTGATCTCCGAACCCTTTGAATCCGCCATCTTTTCAGAACACTCTGCCCACATGTGCTGAAGTTCGGTTCTGACCTGAATTTCAACCATTTTAGCATCGTGACTCGCAATAACATGAACCGCCCGATAGCCGTGGCTCGGCTTTTCGCGACGATCCATTATATGAACCGTCTTTAATAAACCGCTCAGCCGGTTAACAACGCTATCCTGAGCCTTGATGTCCGACACAATCAGTCTGCAACCGGCGATGTCCTGAATCTGCGTTAGCCGGATGCTTTCCCGTCGCAGCTTGTCAACAATGGAAGGTGTCGATTTTGCCGGCCTGCCCGTTGGCTCAAGCCCAAGTTCCTTGCGGATGGCTCCTGCAACCATGTTGTAAGCGTCTGCAAAAGAAAGACGATATTGATCGAGAAGGCGCAAGTCGGCTTCGCTGACCTTGCCTACCTTCAAGCGGTCGCCCAACCGGTCAATCTGCGTTTTAGTCATTTTCATAATCATGTGCAAACCGACTTAATTATCTTGCTTCATTATAAAACAGCCGAACCCACTACTTTCAGGCCGGGGAAATTGCTCTTGTACACTCCGAGGTCTCTCGAAAGCAGACAGTCGGCATGAACAAGGGCATGAGCGCCGATCAGAAAATCGCCAAGGACAAGCTGTCTTTTTGTAAGCGCTGCCTTGCACTCCGGGCAGGCCGCGCCAAAAACAGCGCCGCAGTTGCCGCAGGAAAAACGGTCTTTCCTGCTCCTCCGCGCAAATTCGGCCCATCGCATCCCGGCTATATGAAGCGATTTTTCATTGGACGGGACAAGCCTCATGCCGGTTTCGGCAAGGAACAGCTTCAGTTCCTGCTCAGATGGAAACCGGGCGGCAAGTTCGGCAAAAACCACTTCGCACAGGATCAGCTTGCCGCTTGCCAGATGCCTGTCCAGAAGACTTTTCGAGGATTCGCTGTGCGGCTCGCCGGGAATAAGGATGTCGAGCAGGATATTGGTATCGACCGCAGTGATCAATGCCCTCGCAGCTCCTTCACCAGATCATCACTCTTCCGCCCCTCAAGCTCTGCGAGTTTGCCGACCCATTTGTCGAATGGCGATTTGGCCACCGCCTTTGTTATCACAACCACTCCCCCAGTCTCCTCAAACCCCACATCCTCGCCCGGGTGCACGCCCAGCCTGTCCCTGACCTTTTTAGGAATAGTCACCTGCCCCTTGGATGTAACTTTTGCCACTATCATCGAGATCCTCCAGGTAAGGAAATAAGTGTCTTACTTCAATCGTAAGGAAAATGCGGAACACTGTCAACCTTCCCCGGACTCATGCGTCATTCACAACATTCACTAATCCGTCAACATTATGAACTCATTATTCACAATTTGACACCAGCCAGTTTTCATGGGATATTCCCCTAATCGGCCCGGATTCAGGTTGAGCATATCCGGCTGACAGGGGTGGTTGTCATATGGAAAATATCAGGGAGACAGAAGCCGGCAAAGTTCCGGCTATCGGCTCGCTTCACGACCCGAAAGGTTCACAAGCGCGCAAGACGCGATATTCCGGCCTTTCCTCTCTTTCAAAAAAAGAGCTCGTTTCGGTCATTCATGATCTTGCCGGACAGCTTGGCGACGCGGCAATCGAGAGAAAACGCCATGCCTGCCTTCGGGACGTCAGCCAACGGATTGTGCTTGAGGAAAACGTGGCGCAAGACTGGCATCTTGCCCAGCTTGGCATGCTTGCAGCCGGAATAGCCCACGAGATAAACAATCCGAACAATTTCATAATGACAAATGCCCAGATTCTGGCCGATATTTGGGACGATACCGACCGCATTCTTAAAAAGCGCCTTGAGGAGTACGGCGACTTCACTATTGGCGGATTCTCGTATGCGGACAGAGGCGACATTGTCGGCGGCATTATCGCCGGAATCGCCGACGGCTCGGCCAGAATCAGCGAGATTGTCACAAGCATACGGGGCGCCACGACATCGACATCGGAAACCGTAAACGAGAGCGCCGACATAAACTCGTCGATCAGGGACGCCGTCATCATCATGAATCATGAGATTCGAAGCAGAGCCGATTCCTGCAAGTTCCGCCTTGCGGACAATCTGCCGCCTGTGCGCGGAAACCAAAGGGCGCTTGCGCGAGTGGTGATCAACCTTCTTTCAAACGCGCTCAAGGCTCTTTCCGCCACATCCGCCAGAACCGGCGTATCCGGCGAATCCGGCGGTATAGACATTTCAACATGGTTCGACGAAAAAAACTCAATGGTAACCTTGAGCGTGACCGACGATGGCGGCGGAATGACACTGGAGGAGATTGATCACATCTTCGAGCCATTCTTCACGACGCGAAAGGGAAGCGGCATGGGGCTTGGGCTCAGCATTTCGCTTTCAATTGTCCAGAAATACGGCGGAACAATGGAATTCCGGTCGTCACCCGGCGAAGGAACAACAGCCATCGTGATGCTTCCCGCCATCGCCGCCAATCCACTTGCGGCTTCGCCGTGAACCCAGGCGCCGGACGCATCGAAACCCGCCGTCATCCGGTGCTGCTGGTTGACGACGAGGAATATATCCTTGAAAGCCTGAAGCTGCTTCTGCAGGGCAGCGGATTCGAGGACATCGAAACCATTAGCGACGCGCGAAAGGTCTTGCCGTTCCTCGCGGAGCAACCCATATCCGCCATTGTTCTCGATCTGGGCCTGCCGTTCATCAATGGCACGGAGCTTCTGGCAAGCATCAGGAACGGGTTTCCACACATTCCGGTCATCATACTGACCGCGGCAAACGACGTGAGCGCCGCTGTAAATTGCATGAGAAGCGGAGCGTTCGACTATCTTGTGAAGCCGGTGGAAAGGAACCGCCTGGTTTTAAGCATCGGCAAGGCGATCGAGATCAGTTCGCTTCGCAACGAGGTTTCCACGCTCAAGCACTACCTTCTGGGAGGAGAGCTTCGAAACCGGAACGCATTCGACAGGATAATCACGCAAAGCCGCGCCATGCATCAGATATTCCTGTACATGGAGGCTGTGGCGCAATCTTTCCAACCGGTGCTGATAACAGGCGAAACCGGCACCGGCAAGGAACTTTTCGCCCAGGCCATGCACAACCTGAGCGGACGCGCGGGTGATTTCGTTGCTGTAAACGTGGCGGGACTCGACGACACGATGTTTTCAGACACCCTTTTCGGCCACGAGAAGGGCGCGTTCACGGGCGCCGAGCGACGGCGCGACGGCATGATAGCGCGCGCTGAAAACGGAACGCTCTTTCTCGATGAGATCGGCGACCTGCCGGAGTCGGCGCAGGTGAAGCTCATGCGCCTGCTTGAAGAAAGGGAGTACTACCCGCTGGGCTCGGACATGCCGCGTCGAAGCGGCTCCAGAATCGTGGCGGCAACAAACAGGGATCTGCCGGCGCTCATGGGCGCGGGCAAGTTCAGGAACGACCTCTATTACAGGCTTTGCGCTCACCAGATCCGGATTCCGCCTTTGAGGAAAAGAACGGAAGACATCCCCCTTCTCACCGATCACTATGTTCAGGAAGCCGCGATATCCATGTCAAAAAACAGGCCGCCGGTGACTGAGCAGGTTTACAGGCTTCTTGCCGGTTACGACTTTCCGGGCAACGTTCGGGAGCTTCGCGCCATGCTCTACGACGCTGTGGCGCGGCACGACGGAACTTCCGGCGGCATTTCGCTCGACGCATTCGGTCATGTCAGGGAGCTCCACATGGAGCCGGATGACGGAAAGGAAAACAGTTACATGCTGTGTTTTCCGTCGTTTCCCACACTGCGCGAAGCCGAGAATCATTTGGTCGGCGATGCCGTCAAAATCAGCAAAGGCAACATAAGCGCCGCCTCGTCGCTTCTGGGCATCACACGGCAGGCTCTTCACAAGCGCCTGAAGCAGAAACATCAGTAGCAACGCGGCAAGCAGCGCACCCCGCGGATTCCGTTAACTTTCTTTTACACCGGTCAACTTTCCTCATGTTGCCATGAATCAAGAATTCATGGATTTCGCGCCGCGAAGCCATTCCCGTTTGTGGCATGGTTCGTGTAGTGTGCTTGCCCAGCTTATGAAAGAGGTGAGAATTCATATGGGCGAATTTCAGGTGAACGCATCGGCAAGAGATGTCCGCGACGCCGGGCCGATCTCATGCGGCAGCCATGGCATGACAGCCGCCGAGCGTCTGGCTGCCGGATTCTCGCACAAGGTAAACAATTACCTTACCGGAATCATCACTTTGACCGAACTGTCGCTGATGAAGCTCAAGCCGGAGGATCAGGTCTACACGCATCTGGAAAAAAGCCTGAAACTCGCCTGGAAAGCGGTCGATCTCACCGGAAGCGTGGCACTGTTTGCCGGAAAGCATCAAGGGCAGGCAATGCCGGTGGACATCAACAGCCTGGTGTCGTGGTCTGTTTCAGGCATGAAAGGCATCCTGCCCGACAGCATCACGATCGACACCGAACTCGATCCGGATGCGCCCAGGGTTCTGACCATCGCGTCGCTAATGGAGATCGCCATCCGCAACATTGTCATCAACGCCGCCGAAGCCATGCCGACCGGCGGCATGGTGAACATTGCAACCCGCTGCATCCGCAATTCCCGATCCCGTGTTCGCGCCAAATGCGCATTCGTGGAGCTTTCCATCTCCGATACCGGAACCGGCATGACGGATGAGGTGATGCTGAAGATGTTCGAGCCGTTTTTCACCACAAAGGATACCGGCGGAGGGAGCGGACTCGGACTTTCGATAGTTCATGGAGCCATCAGGCAATGCGGCGCTAAATTGGGCATCAGAAGCGCCAGAGACATGGGAACAACGGTAACAATAACCATTCCGGCCTGCATGGCTTCCGGCGAATGATTGCCGGCCCGCCCATGCAACCGGGAAATGCCATGAAGAAGGTTTCGGCGGAGAAAAATTTCTCCATCCGGGCGGTAAACACCGGCGGCGGCGAAATAGGGCAGCTTGTTGACGGATTCAACCATGAGGTCGAGGAGCGCGACGCCGAATTGCGCAGGTATCATGACCGGCTTGAAGAGGAGGTGTTTGCCAGAACAAATGAGCTGAACACCGCCAAGGAGGCCGCCGAAACCGCCAACAAGGCGAAATCTGCTTTCCTTGCCAGCATGAGCCACGAGATCAGAACCCCCATGAACGGCATCCTTGGCATGATCCAGCTTCTGCTCGACAGCGGGTTGAGCGACAGACAGCGCAAATTCGCGGAGATAGCCCACACTTCCGGCGAGGTGCTCCTTAGCATCATCAACGACATACTCGATCTGTCCAAAATAGAGGCGGGCAAGCTGACGCTGGAACGGATCGAATTCGACCTGCATACCACAGTTGACATGGTGGTGGAGCTTTTCAGCGAGCCGGCCCAAAGAAAGGGGTTGGACATGGTCATGCTCGTCCACAGGGGCGTGCCTTCCGACATGATCGGCGATCCGGTGAGGATACGGCAGGTGCTGACCAACCTCATAAGCAACGCGGTCAAATTCACCGAAAAAGGCGAAATCTTCGTGGAAACGCAGACGCTGATCGACAGCCGGGATGAATGCATCATACGCTTCTCGGTCAAGGATACGGGAATAGGCATATCATCCGGGGCCGTGACAAACATCTTTCAGCCGTTCATGCAGGGCGACGGTTCCACCACGCGCAAGCACGGCGGAACAGGACTTGGCCTTGTCATTGCGAAGCAGATAGTGGAACTGATGGACGGCGACATCGGTTTCGAAAACAATGATGACGGCGGAGCGCATTTCTGGTTCACCGCAAGGCTGGCAAAACAGAAAACGGCAACGAAAAAACCTCGTGTTTTCGGGATGCTGGAAGGGATACGCGCACTTGTTGTTGACGACAACGCAACCAGCCTTTCCGCGATCGCGTACATGCTCGACACATGGGGAGTGGTGCATGACACGGCTTCGAGCGGGCAGGAGGCGCTAACGATTCTGCGGGAAACGCGCAAGGCCGGCCTGTCGCACGACATCGCGCTGATAGACATGTGCATGCCCGGCATGGACGGCATCGAGCTGGCCCAGATCATCAATTCAAGTCCGGCTTTTGGTTCGCCAAAAACCGTGATACTGTCGGGCATCGGCAATCTCATGCCGTCCGAGGAAACACTGGAGCACGGAATTACGGAGATACACAGCAAGCCAGTGCGCCAGTCGGCCCTGTATGAATGCGTCAGGCGGCTTGTGGGCGCCGGGGGCTCGGCAACCGGTGAACCGGAGCCGGCAATGGCGGCGCCGGAGAAGCTGCCCGCCAATGTGCTTCTGGTTGAAGACAATCTCGTAAATCAGGAAGTGGCGCGGCATATTCTCGAAAGAATAGGATGCGATGTCGATATCGCGTGCAACGGCATGGAGGCGGTAACGGCGGCGGCCATGAAGCGCTACGATCTTATTTTCATGGACTGCGAGATGCCGGAGATGGACGGTTTCGAGGCGACACAGGCCATAAGGAAAGCAGCCTCCATCAATGACCCGGCGCGCGGCGCATCACAGCCTCGCACGCCAATTGTAGCCCTCACGGCCCACGCCATCGACGGCGTGCGCGACAAGTGTCTGGAAGCCGGAATGGACGATTACATGACCAAACCCTTCAGGGTGGAGCAGATAAGAAGCTGTGTTGCGCGATGGATGCCAACCGGGAAGACTGTTACCGCCGAAAGTTTCGGCGCGGCATGACCACGCAAGGAGGACAAGATGAATAATCTGTTTGGAAACCAGGCGAACGGGAACGGTTTTTGTTCGGGAGAGCAGTTGCATCCCCATTCCGGAATTCCGGTGATCGACGATTCATATCTGAACGAGATCGCCGAACTGCAGCAGGACAAAGAGCCGAATCTGGTCGGCCACATAATCGGCATCTTTCTGGAGAACACTCCGGTGTCGCTCCAGAACCTGCGGCATGCCTTTGTGAGGGGAAACATGGAATCCGTAAGGAAGATAGCGCACTGCCTCAAATCGAGCTCCGGCAATATCGGCGCCATGAGCATGTCTCACGCGAGCAAGTCGCTGGAACAGCTTGAGCCATACAGCAACGAGGATGCGGCGAGGCTGATAGTCAGAATCGAGAGCGAATTCGATCTTGTCCGCTCGGTGTTGCAGAACAAGATCCGGTAAAGGCGCGTGTAACGATGGCGGACAACTGCCGGCGCGGACAGCCTGGCTGCGATAGGCATCCGGCCTGTTTTCCTTTAATACTTCTGAAAATCCTCGTCGTCATACTGCGCAAAATCCGCCGGCATGTTCTTCCCGCCATATGTCGGCGCATCACCGGCCTGACGCGCGCCACGGTCGAACGAAGTCCTGCCACATCCGGATTGCGCGCGGCGCGCAATCCGCCGTGGGCGCCGGTCGCGGCGCGCGGGCAGCCGGGCCGGTTGAGCCAGATGATGATCTTCCATCCCGGCCTTTTCGGTATCGTCAGATATGAAGAAAGAAACAATGTTCATCAGGTTTTTGGCCTCGGCAGCCATTTCATCCGACGCGGATGCCATCTCCTCCACAAGCGACGCGTTCTGCTGGGTTACCTGATCTATCTGTGACATGGCAACATTCACCTGGCTGATTCCGGCTGACTGCTCGCCCGCGGCTGCGGATATTTCGTCCATCAGATCGGTAACCTTCCTCACTCCGGTTCCGATTTCCTCAAGCTTCCGGTTCAACTCCTGCGCAAGCTGCACTCCGCGCCCGGTTTTGTCAACGCTGTCCTCGATCAGGCCGGTGATCTCCCTGGCCGACTGGGACGTTCTCTGCGCAAGGTTCCTGATCTCGGAGGCCACGACGGCGAAACCCTTGCCGTGCTCTCCGGCGCGCGCCGCCTCAACCGCTGCGTTCAGGGCAAGCAGATTAGTCTGGAACGCCACATCCTCGATAACATTCGAGATGTTCGCAATCTTTCCCGATGACCTGTTCATGTCATCCAGAGCCGCAATGGTGCTCACCATCACCTCGCTGCCGGACTCCGCAAGCGCGCGTGTTGACTGGGCCAGCCTGCCGGACTCGCGCACGTTTTCGGCTGTCTGCCTTATGGATGCGGACATCTCCTCCATCGTAGCGGAAGTTTCCTCGATGGATGCTGCCTGCTCCGTAATCCTCTGCGCGAAGTTCTGGCTGGCGTCGGCCATCTGATCGGCGGCATCCGACACCTGACCTGACGACTCCTTTGTCTGAACAATCACTGTCTTGAGCTTCTCGCGCATCCGGTTTAGCTTCGCCGCCATGTCGCCAAGTTCATCATCGGACTTTATGTCGGCCTTCGCGGCGAGGTTTCCTCCAGCCATCTCTTCCACCCATGCGCCGATGGCGGCAAGGCCTTGCCGTATCGGTCTTGCGAGAAAAACCAGAGCCGATGCGCCAAGAAACAGGATTATCACGGCGAAAACATACATGAGATCTCGGCCCATGTCGCGCTGATCCGCCGCCAGTTCGGCGCTCATCTTGCCGACAACCTTATCCTTGAATTCCAGCCTCATCCTGATAAGGGCTGCCTGAGTATCCTCAAGCGCGGGCGTTGTTTCATCCTGATAAATCTTTTTGGCCAGATCGTGGTTGCCCGCACTGACAGCCGCCATTATTTTCCCCGCCGTTGCGTGAAGCCGTTTGTGAGGCTCATCGATCGCCCTGTATGCGTCTCTGACAGCATCCGGCGGCGTATATCCGTAGTACCATTCCCCGAACTTGCATTTTGTCGGATCGGTCTGGCCCTTGAACTCGTGGCCCATAAGCAATGTGCCAACCGCCAGATTCTCGGCCCATTTCAGGTGGTCGATTATTCTTGGCGCAATCTGGGCCTGAACCTCCCGGTATCTGTCGATTTCATCAATACGCTTCCCCATATGACTGATGTTCGCGTCGGCAAACAGGGCAAGACCGATCAGCGCGGCTGTCACAACTGCAACGCTGGCGTATATCTTGTTTACGATGGTCATCCTCATGGCGATTCTCCTTTTCACTTGTCTGTCATGCAGTTGCGGCATCTTCGCTCATGGTTTCCGCCTGAATGGCCTTTTCCTCGTCCGTAAGCACCCTGTTCATGTCGAGAACGAGAACCAGCCTGTCGCCCATCCGGCCCAGGCCCTTGATGAATTCAGTATCTATTTGCGCCCCGAATGACGGAGCAGGCATCAGGCAATCGTCGGGAATGCGGAGGACGTCGGTTACCGAGTCCACGACAAGCCCCATGATTCCCGCAGTGAATTCCGTGACAATCACGCTGGTGTGCCTGCGAGAACTGTCGTCTCTCATGCCGAACTTGAGCTTGAGATCGACAACCGGGATGATCGAGCCCCGCAGGTTCACCACGCCAAGAAAAAACGGCGGGAGGTGCGGAATTCTGGTTATGGTCGAAAGCTCGATAATCTCCCGGACATTGAGCGCGTCAACGGCATATTCCTCGTCGTTCAGGAAAAACGCCACATGCTGCCCGCCGTCCGCCATCGGAACGCTTTCATCGGTAACCGGATTGAATGCCATTGGAGCCTCCTTGTTTGGCGCTGTCGCGTTGGTTTCACGCTGTCGCGCAGGTTCTTCGTTCGATTATTCCCGGCACGTCCAGCACAAGCGCCACCGTGCCGTCTCCCAAAATAGTGCCGCCCGCGATGTCGTCCAGTTTCGGCATGGCCGTGCCAAGATTCTTGATCACAACCTGCTGCTCGCCGAGCAGTTCATCCACAAGCAGGCATTTCTTTCTCTTTTCGTGCGAGACCACAACCACGACAGCCTCCCACGGATTCCCGCGCATCAGACTTGTTCCGAATTCCCTTTGCAGGCGGACAAGCGGAACGTACTCGCCGCGCACATGGATCATTTCGCCTTTTTCGCCGAGGCTTTTCACGTCGTCGCGGGCCGGGCGCAGCATTTCCACAACGGACGTGACCGGTATGATGAACGTGTCGGAGCCTACCAGCACCTTCAGCCCGTCGATTATCGCGAGCGTCAGCGGCAGCTTTATGGATATGCTCGTGCCGACTCCCTCGCTTGTGCGGATATGCACACGTCCGTTCAGCGTTTCGATGTTCTTGCGCACAACGTCCATGCCCACGCCCCTGCCGGAAACATCGCTCACCTTCTCGGCTGTCGAAAAGCCGGGCAGGAATATCAGCTCGTTTATCTGGTCTTCGGTCATCCCGGCGGCGCTGGTGATAATTCCGCGCTGAACAGCCTTCTCGATGATGCGGTCACGGTTTAAGCCCCTGCCGTCATCCTCCACGTCTATATACACCGAATCGCCCATCTGATATGCGCTCAAATGCAACATTCCGCGCGGCGGCTTGCCCGCCGCCGCCCTTGCCTCCGGCGACTCAAGGCCGTGATCGATGGAATTGCGGATCAGATGAACAAGCGGATCGGTTATCTTTTCAAGCACGCCCTTGTCCAGTTCCGTGTCCTCGCCGGAGATGACCAGTTCAATGCTCTTGTTACGGGAGGCGGAAAGCTCCCTGACCAGCCTGGTAAACCTGTTGAAAACGTCGCCGACCGGAAGCATCCGGAGGGACATCACGCTGTCCTGGATTTCTCCGCCAATTCGCTGAAGCTGGGAGAAAAGCGCGTCGAATTTGCCATGCGCTCCGCTTCGACCATGCGCTTCGCTGTGGCCATGAAACTCCTGCTGAAACATCGAATGAATTATCACCATCTCGCCGACCGCGTTAATGAGCGTGTCGAGCTTTCTCAGATCAACGCGTATGGTTGACGACACCGAATGCCTTGCGGTGTCGGCCTTGAGTTCTCCCTGTCTGCGCGCAACCTTCTCTATGTCTTCCCTGGCGGCCTTGCCCTGCTCCACAAGAATGTCGCCAAGCTTCTTCTGCGCTTTGAGCGCCTCATCCAGATCGCAAGACCTCACAATTCCCTCTTCAACAAGCATTCGGCCCAAGAGCGGCGTACCGGTTTCAATGGCAGACACCGGCAGAATCCGAATCTCGCTTCCGTCTTCGACAAATTCAAACATGCTCCGGATTTCCGGAGCGCTCAGCCCGGTTTTTAGCGTAATATCCCACCGGATATGCAGCGATTCCGGATCTATTCCGGAAAGCGCCGGAACATGCGACAGATCGGCCTTGATATCGACAATGTCACCGTTTTCCCTGAGATCGTCAAAAATTAAAAGCGGATCCGCGCCCCTCTTTAAAATGCCGGGATCAGGCACGAAGATTATCCGGTAAAGCTCCCCCTCCTTCCTGCCGGTATCCTGCCGGGATGCGGAAACCTGCCCGGACGGTTCTGCCGCCATGTTGCCGGACTGTGGCGCATCCGGCTGGGAGAGGAACCGCGCCATGCGGTCAACAAGCCCGGAGCACGAGGCGTAGTCGAAGGCGGCTCTATCGGCAAAGGCCGCCACCATATCCTTCAGCCGGTCGGTGGCTTCCAGCAGGATGCTTATCACATCCGTTTCGGGCCGAAGCACGTCACTCCGCATCAGATCGAGCAGTTCTTCCATCGAGTGCGTAAACTTCGACATCTCGTCAAGCCCAAGAGTGCCGCTTGAACCCTTGATCGTGTGGGCCGCCCTGAAGATCGTGTTTATCAGTTCGCCACCCCGCGAATCCTTCTCAAGGCGCAAAAGCCCATCCTCAAGCTCGGCCAGCTTTTCATTGGCCTCTTCGATGAACACTTCATAAAATTGCGAGGAATCGAACATTGTATATATCCCATCAAACGTTATTACGGAAGAGAGCAAGCAATATGCCATGTTTCGTTAGAGCCGGAATCAGCGGGGGATGCTATTTGCAATCAAGGAGTTCGACGGATATTCCGCAAGTGATGCCCCTGAACGCGATACGGCGGGTGTAAACTTTCGGATATGAAAAGTAATATTGTTTACAGCGGCGAATCAGCAGAGCCGGTTCGATTATCCCGTGCGAAGTTGTTGCGCTATAATTTCGTCATGGCGGTTGCGTTACCAAGCGATATTTACGAAATGCTTGAGGCCCGGCTTGGCAAGGAAGACGCCAAGGCGTTTGTCAAGGCTGTCGAGTCGGCAATTGATGACTCAAGTATGCGAAAGAAGATAGAAATTGAGGGAAAGCTCACGCATGAACTGGTAACCCGCGAGCTTTTCGAGGAACGCATGGCGCGCATGGAAGATCGCATCGAGCGCCGATTGGCCGAGAACAGGGCTGAAATCATCAAGTGGATGTTCATCTTCTGGTGCGGCCAGCTTGGCGCGATAGCCGCGTTCCTGAAGTTTCTTCGCTAGATCACGCCTCTACGTTCATCACGCGCTGAATCGCCCGTCCCAGTTCAAGAATACGGTACGGTTTGGCCACAACTCCGCTGAAGCCGTGCTTTCCGAATTCTGCCATGACCGGATCGTTCGAATACCCGCTGGAGACAATCGCCCTTACATTCGGATCGATTTCACGCAGTCTCTCTACCGCGTCCTTGCCGCCCATGCCGCGAGGCACGGACAGATCCATTATGACGACATCGTATCGGGAGCCGCCAAGCATTCCGGCCTTGTAGCGCTCCACGGCCTCGGATCCGTCCGTGGCGTAATCGACATCGTAACCAAGCTGTTTTATCATCTCGACAGCCACTCCCCTGACCAGTTCCTCGTCATCCATCACAAGCACCCGCCCCTTTCCGGTCGAATGCTGGATTTCATCGTGCCGCACAGGCGTTACGGCGCAGCGGTCTGCCGGAAGATACACATCTAATGTTGTTCCCACGCCGGGAACCGACTGCACGGCGATGTGTCCGTCGTGTTTTTTCACGATTGAATAGCTTGCCGCAAGCCCAAGCCCGCTGCCCTTCTGCTTGGTGCTGAAGTACGGATCGAAAATCCTGCCGATCATCTCCGGCTGGATGCCGACGCCTGTGTCGGCAATCGATATTTTCACGTAATCACCGGCTGCCAGCGGCACTGAATCGCTGCCGCCGACCACTACGTTGCGGCAGGTTATCCTTATCGTTCCGCCGCCCGGCATCGCCTGTTCGGCGTTGACCACAATATTATGCACAACACGGCTGATCTGCCCGGCATCAACATCGCATGTCCAAAGATCGTCCGGCATGTCAAATTCGCATCTGACGTGTGAGCCGGTGGTGACGAACCTCGCTGTTTCGGTCACGAGTTCGGCAATCGAGGACGCCGATTTCACGGGCGCGCCGCCCTTGGAGAATGTCAGAAGCTGCTGGGTGAGATCCTGCGCCCGAAGCGCGGCGCGCTCGGCCTCGTTCAGCCGCTCAAGAGCCTTGATCTGCGGCGAGGGGTAGCTCCGGGCCAGATTGATGTTCCCAAGAATCGAGGTCAGCAGGTTATTGAAATCGTGCGCCAGCCCGCCGGCAAGCACGCCAACGGAATCGAGCTTGCGGGCTTTCAGCACTTCGTCTTCCATCATCTTGCGTTGCGTTATGTCGCGCAGATGCTTCACAACGTATTGCGCGGTGCCGTCGGCACTGAGAAACGGGTAGGTGTAGATTTCAAGCCATCTATCCTCACCGTTTGCGCCGCGTTCGTACTTCTCCACCCACTGCGGAGAAGCCGTGTCGAAAGTTCTGAGCACGATACAGTCAGCGCACGGCTCAGGCTTGCCGAAGGCGGTCGTATAACACTTCGTGCCTATGATGAACGGCGGATCCTTCTTTTGAAGGCGCGCATAGGCGTCGTTGGCGCGAACTATGGCGTAATCGCGGTCAACAATACAGAGCGGATCGCGGATGCTGTTGAAAACGTTGCCCAGAAAAGCCTCGGAAATCGTCAGGGCGTTCTCGGCCTGAATCCTTTCATCCATCTGCAGTTGAAGGGCATGGTTGGCGGCGGTCAGCTTGTTGTAGCTCTCCTTAAGGGCCTTGCTCATGATATTGAAGTTTGAGGCAAGCCCCCCAAATTCGGTGTTGTCCGAATATCCGATCGTATGCCCCACCCCGCCTTCGGCGATAATCCTGGTTGCGTTCAACAGCTCGCCTACCGGACGCGTTACCGATACGGTAAGCCTGATCGAAACCCAGACGCCAAGAATAAATGTGAATATCAGCGTGGCGACAATTATTACCCGCACCTTTTCTATCTTGACCATGGCCTCCGTTGTCATGTCGCCCAGCTTTCTGCTGGCCTCCATCGACATGCGCTCGGTCAGGGCAAGCAGCCGGTTTCCGGAAATGGCGGCGTCGGATTTAATGCGCTGAATCATGTCGGAGTTGGCGGCGGCTGTGATGTAGTAACTCAGATGGGCTTCATACTCGGCCACATTGGATTCAACTTCCTTCAACTGCGATTGAATCTCAGGCTGATGATGGCAGGCGTTGGCGCACTGGCGAGCGCTGTTTTCCAGAACGGCCATGTTCCGCACGATAGAATCCATGTCGTGGCCTTCCGGCGTGTAAACAGTGTACAGATCGGCCTGCACGGTCTGGATGTTGCTGACCAGTTCCCGGCGAAGGTTCTCTATGTGATGCAGCTTCAGAAGGTGGCTCAGACGCGAGGTGATGTCGGTGACGTATGTGCTTGCCACGACAGCGCCGGTGGTAAAGAACAGAAACAGGGCGCAGAGCGACAGGATGATCTTCCGCTTCATTCGAAAACTGCTACTTGTTCAGATACCTGTACTGTTTTATGTCAATTCCGGCGTCGCTGGCCATATCGAATACCGGCGCATAATCTTCTTTCGAAGTCGATATGAATCGTAGCGCCCTGAATTCCCTGAGGATCTCCCGCCCATCCGGATCGTCGGCCATTCCAAGCAGCGCCTTGCGGATCGATTCCTTCACATCCGTGGAAATCCCCTTGCGAAGACCCAACCCGTTCGACGGAACCGGCGAGGATTCGGCTATAACCATCAATTCGCTTTTGATGCGCGGATCGCTCTGGGCAAGCATGTCGAATATCGTGTTTTTGGCGCATCCGATATCGACCTGCCTGTCGAGCACAGCGGTTATCGCCGCGTCGTGGCTGCCGGCGAAATAATGCTCCCTGAAATACCTGCCCAGATCGGTGATCCCATGTTTCTTGAACCATGCCATCGGGAACATGTAGCCTGCGGTTGTCGCCTTCTCCACAAATGCAAGGCTTTTGCCCTTCATGCCGGCAATATTCCTGATGCCGCTGTCTTTCCTCACAAAAATATAGCCTTTGTAAGTCGAGTTCCCGTCAGGGTTCACCGGACGCGCTATCGGCTCAACTCCGAGCTGGGTGATGGCAAGCGCTCCGGTGAAGCTTCCCCAGAACGCGCCATCAAGCTTCTTCTCGTTGAAGCTTTCAAGAATGTTTCCATATCGAGGCAGTATGACAAAATTGATCTTCATGCCGGTCTTCTTATGAAGATAATCGCCAACCGGCGTGTAACGCTTCACCTGCTTGAAGACATTCTGTTCCGGAATCAGGCCGATGTGCAGCTCAGCCGCATCGCACACTCCGGCAAACAAGATCGCCATGAAAAACGCCGCCATTATCTTCATACTCTCACCTCGACTAATGCTGATTGCAACTTTATCGGCGGCTTGTTCCGCTGACTGCAATAACTGGAGTTTTATCTACTGCCGCAAGATGGGCACTCCGGATCCCTGTACGCCTTGTAGTTCTTGAACTCCGCGTTCAGTCCGTTCCATACCATCAGCTTTCCCTTCAGGTTCGGCCCGGCTCCGCTTAGATACTTGACAACCTCAAGCGCCTGCAACGTGCCGATCACGCCGGGGGTTGCACCCACAACCGGGAAAACCTCCTTCGGCGGGGCTTCCGGGAATATGCATTTCAGGCACGGCGTCTCAGGCGAATGCACAAAGCTCATGCGGCCCTCCATGCCCCAGATGCTTCCGAAAACCAGCGGAATTCCCTTGCGGATGGCAGCGTCGTTTAAAACATAGCGGGTTGGGAAGTTGTCCATGCAATCGACAATCAGATCGGCGTTGCCCACCATCTCGTCAACGCTGTCCTCGTCAATCTTGTGCGTGAACGCGGTAACGTTGATGTCGGCGTTCAGCGATTCAAGCGTGAGCTTCGCCGACGTGGCCTTGTTTATGCCTATTCGCGACGGATTATGAAGAATCTGCCTGTTCAGGTTGCTCCATTCAGGCGAATCGAAATCGCATATCCTGATATTGCCAATTCCGGCAACCGCCAGATAAACGGAAACCGGCGAGCCGAGACCGCCCGCTCCGGCGATGAAAACGGTGGAATTCTTGAGTTTTTTCTGTGTTTCTTCGCCCCATCCCTCCATCATCATCTGGCGGTTGTAGCGGAGTTTTTCTCTTTCTGACAGCATCGGTTCCTCCCCATGCGTTTTTTATCCCGGCAAGCAATTTGCAACGGCTTTATATATTAAATAAAACCGGAACAAAAAGGGCGCGGATTTTATAAGATATTCCCCATGACATACCGTTTGGGCAGGAACCAAGGGTGAACAATCAGGCTTTTCTCGACGAACTCAGATCGCGCTCGGATATATACGATGTCGTGTCGGAGTCCGTTTCGCTAAAGAAAAACGGCGCCAACTGGCAGGGCCTGTGCCCCTTTCACGCCGAAAAAACCCCGTCGTTCAACGTGAATCCGTCACGCCAGATATTCCACTGCTTCGGCTGCGGCGAGGGCGGCGACGTCTTCAAGTTCCTTATGAAGCGCGACGGCATCAACTTCCGCGAGGCGGTGGAAGCTCTGGCGTCCAGATACGGCATGGAAGTGCCGGCAGCCAGGCGGGAAAACACCGAGGTTCGCGAAATTCTGCTTGCGATCAACGAGGAGGCCGAAACGTTTTACCGGCGGCGCTTGAAGGACGACAAGGCGGCCTCCGAGTATCTCGAAAAGCGCGGGATCGGCCACGACGCCATAGCCGCCTTCGGCATCGGTTCGGCTCCGGAAGACTGGCGTGCGCTTCTTGCGCATCTGCAAGCGCGAAAATTCAGGCCGGAGCATCTTGTCGCTTCCGGCCTCGTGGTGAGGGGCAAGAACGGCAATCTCTACGACGGATTCCGCAACCGCCTGATTTTCCCGATAAAAAACATCCACGGCAAGACCGTTGCCTTCGGAGGCCGCGCCCTTGGCGACGGAACGCCGAAGTATCTGAACTCGCCCGAAACCCCGGTTTACAGCAAGAGCGAAACCCTTTTCGCCCTGAACATGGCAAAGGATGAGATAAAGAAACGCGGGTTTGCGCTCATAACCGAAGGCTACATAGACGCGCTCTCATGCCACATGCACGGATTCAAAAACGCAGTTGCCACGCTCGGAACCGCGCTTACGCCCGGCCACACGCGGCTGCTTCGCCGTTTCACGGAGCGCGTGGTTCTGGTCTTCGACGGCGACGAGGCAGGACGGCGCGCCGCGCGCAAGGGGCTTCGGGTGCTTCTGGCCGGAGAACTCGATCCGCGCGTGCTTGTGCTGCCGGACAATCTCGATCCGGACGATTTCCTGCGCTCGCGCGGCGCCGAGGCTTTCAGCGCGCTGATAGCCGATGCGCAGCCGATGGTGGACTTCATTTTAACCGGCAGCGCCGGAACCGGCACTGCGACCAATGGCGCAGCATCAGCCAACAGCGCTTTAATCAGCGCGGGTGAGGCCGTCTCGATCATCGCCGAGATTCCAAACGCGATCATGCGCGGACGGGAGTTGAAAAAACTCTCCGGCAGGCTTGGAATCAACGAGTCGTTTCTTATGGAGGAACTTGAAAAAGCATCCGGAAAGGCGGCAAAACAGGTTTCACGCAGGACAGATGCCGCAGGCGCGGAAGCGGCGGCAGCCAAAGCGCGTCCGGAAGCGCAAAAAGCCGCGCACCGGTCAGAGCGGCTGCTTGTTGCCACAGCCATCGAGGACGGCACGCGGATTAAAACGATGCTCGGCGCTCTAACCGGCAATGAATTCACTGATGTTCAACTGAGGGATTTTTTTGTTAGACTAGGCGCGTTCATGGGGGCGGGCAACAGATGGAGCGCGGAGGGGTTCATGGCGAATCTGCCGGACGGCCCCGCAAGGAGCGCTCTTACAGCACTGTTGGCAAAGCCCGATTTCGACGCCGAGGAGTCGGAGCGGGTCTTCACCGAATCGCTCGATCAGGTGCGGCGGCGCGGCAGCCTGACCACCCAGAAGACGCTCAGAAGCCGCATAGACGCGGGAGACCGGGAAGCGATGGCGCTATTTTTGGAAAAGCAGCGCAAGCTAAAGGCAAGGAGAGATTCCTGAAGATATGAAAATTCCTGATGATGACAGGCTGTTCTTCGACGATGTGGAACCTGAAGAGACCGTTGACGATGGTCTTGAAGTTGAGGTGGCTACTGAAGACAATCCATTCGTGGATCTGGTGGAAGAAGAGTCCTCCGCCGAGGCTGCCCCGGAGGCCGGATACGATTACGTTGAGGAAACCGATTACGACGATCCGATAAAGGCGTACATGCGCGAAATGGGCCATGTGCCGCTTCTCACCAAAGACGGCGAGGTTGTAATATCGCGCGAAATAGAGCGGGCCAAGAACGCGCTGAAGGAGGCGCTCTTTTCGCTTCCGTTTACTATAAGGAAGATATTCGCCCTTGCCGACATGGCAAAAAAAGGCGATATTGCGGTTCAGAGCATTGTGTCAACTCCGGGCGACGAGGAGACCGACATACGGGAAAACGCCGAGCTTTTCTTCAAGAAAATCACGCAGCTCAAGCGCAAGCAGACGCGCGCCGAATCTTTGTTTGCGGATGACGCGGTGAAGGCAAACGCCATCACGGCAGACATACGGGCCGAACTCATGCTGCTTCCGCTCAAGGACGACGTGTTGAGCGAGTTCATAAGCTTCATCCGAGAGGCGGTGAGCCAGACTGATGACACCCTGCGCCTCATCTACGATTTCGAGCGAAGGCTGAGCCATCCGCTTTCAGCGCTTAACAACCTTACCGGGCGCAAGCTCAAGGTGCTCGAAAAGCGCACCGGCCTGAACGCCGACGAGCTTACCGTGATGGCCGAGCGCTACCAGCTTGCTCGCTACAATCTGGATCAGATCGAGAAATCGATAGGGCTTTCGGCCATCGACACAAAGAAGAAACTCACGATAATAAACGAGCTGGAACGCAATGTCGTAGCCGCCAAAAGCGAGCTTATCGAGGCGAATCTGAGGCTGGTTGTGAGCATCGCGAAGAAATACGTGAACAAGGGCATGAGCCTTGCCGACCTTATTCAAGAGGGCAACATCGGCCTGATGCGCGCCGTTGAGAAGTTCGAATACCAGCGCGGATACAAGTTCAGCACCTACGCAACCTGGTGGATTCGGCAGGCCATCACGCGGGCCATCGCCGATCAGGGGCGCACCATACGCATTCCGGTTCACATGGTGGAAACCATCAACCGAATGCTCAAGATCTCCCGCGAAATGATGATAAGCCAGGGCGAGGAGCCGACGCCGGAGCAGCTTTCGGAAAAGATGGGGCTTCCTGTTGAAAAGGTTCGCAAAATCATGAAAATATCGAAGGAGCCGATCTCTCTCGACACGCCTATCGGCGAGGAGGAGGACAGCCGCCTTCAGGATTTCATACAGGACAGTTCAGGCAAGTCGCCGCTGGAGCAGGTGATAAGCTCAGACATCCGGCAGCATCTGGAACGGGTGCTCAGAACGCTCACGCCGAAAGAGGAGCGCGTGCTCCGGAAGCGTTTCGGCATAGGCGAGGAAGACGCGGCCACGCTTGAGGAGGTGGGGCAGGAGTTCGAGGTGACGAGGGAGCGCATACGCCAGATCGAGTCGAAGGCGCTGCGGAAGCTTCGCCACCCGGCCCGGAGCAAGTGGCTCAGGAGCTTTCTGGAGAAGCCGTAGCGTTTTCGTTCCAGACGGCAAACGGCGCTAGCTGCGCCCTGCCGGTAACGTTCATCTTGCGGAATATCCTGCAAAGATGAGCCTTGACGGTCTGCTCGCTGATGAACAGCGCCTGCGCGATATTCTTGTTGGAAGTACCCCTCGCGACAAGGTTTATGATCTCCTGCTCGCGCGCGCTTACCGGTTCAAATTTCATGCCGCCGGTTATCGACCCCGCATGATTGAGCACCGCCTTGATGTTCGTGTTGTCGATCCAGACCTGGCCTTCATGCACAACACGAATGGCCTTACTGAAAAGCTCCGGCGTTGTATCGACAGAAATAACGCCGCTCAGGCGGTAGTGAATCAGCGCGTAAACGGTCTGTTCGGCAATGCCGTTGTCGATCAGGATGATTTTGGCCGACGGCCATGCCTCGCTTGCGCCGCGGCCAAGAGTCAGGAAATCAACCAGCACAATGTCCGGATTGAATCCGTCAATAGCGCTGAAATCGCGCGCCGCAAGATTTTCAAATTTTTCATCGCCGCACAGCAGCATTCCAAGAGCGTCACAGAGAAGTTGATTGCTCAGGCTTACGAGAATTTTCATGATTCATGCCCCCACCGTCATCATGTTTTGATATTATCCGCCCTCCGCGAATATCTCTCTTGGCATGTGTCTATGCGGTTAGGCTAAAACTTCCGGAAATATCAGTCAAGTAAATTCCAACATCCGGCAATTAACGCGAGTATTAATACTTCGGGCCGGATCATGATCCCGTCCAAAACTGGAACTTGTTATCGTCCTCAAAGCCGGCAGACGTCTGAACCGCAGATTAACGCAGATTAAATAGATTCCACAGATTAAATCAGCGCAATCATTGCAATCCATTAATCTGACCTTCCCCCAAAAAAGCCGTTCCCACGCGCTACAATAGTTCGACAGGATTAACATGCAAGCGGCAGCCAATCAACTCATCATGAAGGTTTTCATCACCGGCGGAACCGGCTTTGTTGGCCGTGAGATAGTGCGAAAGGTCTGCGCGCGCTGCATGGCCGTGCGTCTGCTTGCCCGTTCGCCGGGTTCGGCTTCGAAACTGGCGGCTCTCAATAAATGCGTGGAGACGATTTCCGGCGATATTTTCTCGCAGGCGGCTTTGAATGAGGGCATTAAGGGCTGCGACGCGGTGATTCACCTCGTGGGCATTTTGAAGGAAACAGGCGCGCAGACCTACGAGCGTGTGCATTTTGAAGGCGCGCGAAACGTGATAGACGCAGCGGCGCGCGCAGGCGCTGGCCACTTCGTGCTGATGTCTGCGGAAAACACCCGGCCCGACGCGCCAAGCCGCTACCACAGAACCAAGTTCCAGGCCGAGGAGCATCTGAAAAAATCCGGCTTGCGCTACACGATCATCCGCCCTTCGGTCATGTTCGGGCCTGACGACCGGAATTTCAACGAGCTTGCCAAGGTCATACGAGCCGCGCCGGTTGTGCCTGTTATCGGCGACGGACAGTACATCTGGAAGCCGGTATGGGTGGAGGATGTGGCTGAGTTGTTTGTTTCGGTGGTCATGAACAAGCGGGCATTCGGCAAGACCTACGAGATGCGCGGGCCGGAGCGGTTCACTTTCGACGAAATCCTGAACGTGATGATGCGAGTGATGAACATTAGCAAGCCGAATGTGCATATTCCAGCCGGATTGATGCGTCCGTTTGTCTCGCTCATGGGACTTGCGCCGTCTGTCGCGCCGATCACGCCGGAGCTTATGAAAATGCTGGTGGACAAAACCGGATCGCCGCCCGAAAACGTGAGCGCCGATTTTCCGATGAAGCTCAAGCGGCTTGAAGACGGCCTCAGGGAATATATCCGGTAAGCCCTTGGCATTTCGCGAATTTTCCCGCCTGAAATGCTAGAATTGCAGAATTACGCAACAAGGAGATTTTTTCATGACGTATAGGCATTTGGCTCAGGCTGTTATTGTTTTGGCGGTGTTCATGCTTGCGGGCTGCTCAGGTGAGAAATTCGGCGCGGGCCACGACAGCAAGGCTCCGGTGGTGAAGGTGAAGGACGTGATGCTCTACCCCGAAAAGCGCGGCATTCCCGTGACGCTTGAAGGCACTATCAGCACGCAGTGCATGTCGAACGGATGCTGGTTTTTCCTGCAGGATGAAACCGGCCAGATTTTTATTAATCTTGCTCCAAACGGCATGGCCATTCCGCCCAGAACCGGAAAGCGCGCCAAGGTGTCGGGCATCGCAGGCGCGGCGCAGCAGCCGGGCTGGCAGATCGTGGCAACCGGCGTGACCATATATTAGCGGCTGAAGTCCGATGACTTTCTCCCGCCTGGCATCCAGAAACCTGCTTCGCCGCAAAACTAGAACCGCGCTCACGGTTCTCGGCATCGCGGTATCGACTGCTGTTCTGTTTTCGATCCTGTCGTTCAACAAGGGGTTCGACCGCGGGCTTTCGCGCGAAATCGAGCGCACCGGCATTCATTTCATGGTTGTGCCGTCGGGCTGCGCGCACGAGGTTGCGTCGCTTGTGCTGCACGGCGCGGTGATTCCGAAGTTTCTGGACACCGGCGTAATGGATTCGATCAAGCGGCAGGACGGCGTTGAGCTTGCCACGCCCATTCTGGTGGCCCAGCTTCCCAATCCGGCGAAGGATCGGATCGATCTCATCTACGGAGTTGAAACCGCGCTGCTTCCGGTGATAAAGCCGGGCTGGAAAATCGATGGCCGCGTTCCATCGGCGGGTGACGAGATTTTGCTTGGCGACGAGGTTGCCAAGCACCACGGAGTTGGCGCTGGCGGAGAGATCGTTTATTCCGGCATAAACAAGAAGTTCCGGGTTTCCGGCGTTGTTGGAAGCACCGGCAGCCAGGATGACGCGTTCATTTACATGCCTATCGCCACGGCGCAGGGGGTTATCGGCAGGCCGTCGGGCGCGACAGCCATCGGCGTGAAGGCGAAAAATCCGGAATCGCTTCAGAAAATCACCGACGATCTGTCGCGCGAAGTTCCGGGCATCCAGATTGTCACGATGAATCAGGTGGTTAGCAGCATTTCAAACCTTGCGGCCTCGGCCAAGGTGCTTAGCCTGTCGATCTCGTTCATCGCCATTTTGATAAGCGCGGTTGGCGCGATGAATTCCATACTCACCGCAGTGTTCGAGCGGACGCAGGAGATCGGCATGATGCGGGCCATCGGCGCGTCGCGGGCCGACATCTTCCGCATGATCCTTGGCGAAACCACGATCATCTCGGCTGCCGGCGGCGCGCTTGGCATATTCGCCTCGACAGCCGGAAACGACCTGATCGAGATGCTGGTGAAAAAATTCATGCCCTACGTTCCAAGCGGCGACATGGTGGCCTTCGAACCGGAAATCGCCGCCGCAAGCCTCGCGTTCATATTCATTGTCGGCATCCTGTCTGGCGTCTATCCGGCGTGGAAGGCTTCCGGCATCAATCCTATCGAGGCGATAAAGGGATGATAGAGCTTCACGGAGTGGAAAAGATTTACCGCCGGGGTTCGGAGGATGTGTACGCGCTGCGCGGGGTTGACCTGTCAATCGGTCAGGGCGAGCTGGTTTCTATAACCGGCCCGTCGGGATCGGGCAAAACCACGCTGCTTCATATTCTTGGCTGTCTCGACACGCCAACGTCAGGGGCCGTGCGGCTGGACGGCGTGGCCATCGACCATATGGACGAGGCGGCGCTGGTGGATATTCGCCGGAAGAAAATCGGCTTTGTTTTCAAGCAGTTCTATCTCATCCCCGGCCTGTCGGTGTTTGAGAACGTATCGCTTCCGCTTCTCTTCAACAAGACTGAGGCAAAGCGCGGGCATATCGAATCGATCCTCGATGGCGTGGGGCTTGGCGGCAGGATGAGCCACATGCCAAACCAGTTAAGCGGCGGCGAGATGCAGCGGACGGCAATCGCGCGCGCGCTTGTGAACAACCCTGAAATCATTCTGGCGGACGAGCCGACCGGCAACCTCGACAGCGGAAACAGCGAAAACATCGTGAATATCCTGAAATCCATCCACCTGAAGGGCGTCACAATTGTTATCGTAACCCACGACCGCGACCTCGCGGCCAAGGCAGACCGCATGATCTCGATTAAAGACGGCAGGGTTGTAACCGCCTGATTATTGGCTGATTTATTGACCTGGCGGCGTCAGGTTGTTACTGATGATGATTCCGGCCAGAATCTCGGCGCCCGCCACGGTCAGCTTCCGGCAGCCGCGCTTGTTCCAGTTTGTCCAGCGCATCTTGTGAAGCAGGTCTTTGCAAACGATTTCCCTGTTCATCTCAAGGAACTTGTTACTGAATGATGCCGAAAGCTCGCGGCATAGCCTGTCGCTTGCGCCGGGCTCATCGCGTCCGGTGAAGTAGCCGATTGCCATGATCGCGCCGGAATGAACGCCGCACGGGCCGCTTCTGTCGCCCATGCCGCCGCAGAAACCGGTTGCCAGCCGGACGAGCTCCTTCGTGTAGCCGGGCGCGAAAACATCGAGCGCGGCCTTGAAAACCGCCTCGGAACAGCAGAGTCCGTTTTTGAAATAATCGCCGGCCAGTTCGCCGGCGGTTTTTATCCGGTTGTCGTTATTCATGCGGTATAGTATCAGAAACGCGGATGGGGGATTCAATGTGTCAAAGGCAAGAATTCGCGTTATTGACATCATGCTGTATATACAGCACAATACCAGTAAAAGAGGCGCAACATGCAGACAGACGCACATAGAACTCAGATATACCTGACAAAGGAGCAATATCAGTATCTCCAGCGGCAGGCTGAAAGGAAGCGATCGAGCATCGCCGGGATCATTCGGGAATTGATCGACGAGCGGCTGCCCAACGACAGTGATTACAAGGATAACCCCTTGTTTTCGCTCTCTGACGACCATCTGCAAATGGGCATGAAGAACGGTTCGCGCCAGCATGATGACTATATTTATGGACGGAACAAGTGAAGGGAAGAGACATCTTTGTTGACACCAGCGCTTTCGTTGCCTTTCGTGTTGCGGATGATGATAATCATAATGACGCTCAGGAATTTCTAAAGGAAATACAGACGAAGAAGCTCAGGCTTCATACATCCAATTTTATCCTTGATGAAGTCTATACGTACTTTTGCAAGCTCCATGCTGTTGCCGTAGAAATGGCGGAGCTTATCAAAAGCAACCCTCTTATCACACTGCACAGGATAAGTGCCGAGGATGAGGAAAAGGCATTTGAGATTCTGAAGCAATACGGGGATAAAGGTTTTTCATTTACTGATGCTACGAGTTTCGCAGTCATGGAGCGTCTCGGCCTAACCAATGCCTTTGCCTTTGATGAACATTTTTCTCAATATGGACGCTTTACTGTTTTCCCCATCGACAGAGAATGAACGGTTGGTGTCTGCCATGGAGTCGATAGCAAGTGTATGTGCGTTGCCGTAGCCATAAACTAGCACGGCTATAACCGCCACCGCCTTGCAACGAAAGGCGTTGCGTGCTACATTGTCTTACGCGGACATGGAGGCGCGTCATTATGAGCGACACAATCACAATTCGTTTTCCCCGCAAGCTTCAGGATGAACTCGAAAGCATAGGCAGGGCGGAGAATGTTTCCAAAAGCGAGATCATTCGTGAAGCCGTAAGCCGCTATCTGGCAATCAGAAAATTCCGCCAGCTTCGCAGCATGACGTTGCCCTTCGCGGAAGCTCAGGGATTGCTAACCGACGAGGATGTTTTTAAAGTAATATCGTGAGGATCGTTCTGGATACGAACGTGATAATCGCCGCATTTGCCTCGCGCGGGCTCTGCGCCGATGTCTTTGAGGTATGCGTATCCAGTCATACGGTTGTCTTAAGCGAGTATATTCTTGCCGAAGTGGCGGATAAACTTGCCGGCAAATTGCGGATGACCAAGGAAAACGCTGATAAAATAGTTACTTATCTCCATGATATCGCGGAGATTACCCCCCCCGTTCCAGTTGAGGCTTCCGAATGCCGCGACCCTGATGATCTGCCGGTTATCGGCACGGCAATCGGAGGCATGGCAGAGTTATTGATAACAGGTGACAGCGACATTCTTGAGATTGGAAGCTACAATGGCATTGAAACAATGACGCCGCGACAATTATGGGAGAGATTGACTTTAGCCGGAGGAAGCATTGCCTAAACGAGACTTTTACGATGTGCTCGGCGTGAAGCGCGAAGCCGGCAAGGACGAGATAAAGAAAGCTTACCGCAAGCTTGCGCGCAAACATCATCCAGACCTTAACCCGAACAGCAAGGACGCCGAGAAAAATTTCAAGGAATTGAACGAGGCATACGAAGTGTTGAGCGACGACGCCAAACGCGCCCAGTTCGACAAGTTCGGCATGGCCGCGTTCGATCAGGGTTTTCAGCCGCCTCCCGGCGCGGGCTTCGGCGGATTTGGCCGACATGGCACCGGACAGCCCGGTGGCGGCTTCGGCGGTTTTTCGTTCGACTTCGGCGATCTTGGCGGCGGTGGCGGTGGCGGCAGCTTCGAGGATGTTTTCTCCGACATCCTTGGCGGTAGAACACGTTCAGCCGGAAGGCGTGAAACTCGCGGCCCGGACATGGAAATGTCGATGGACGTAACGCTGGAGGATGCCGTCAACGGCGTCACCCGGCCTGTCACATACGAAAGAGACTCAGCCTGCCGCGCCTGCGGCAGCTCCGGCGCGGAAGACGGCAAGTTGATAACCTGTCCGTCGTGCGGCGGCGGAGGGCGGGTTCAAGTGGGGCATGGCTTCTTCAAGCAGGCCCGCGCATGTCCGAAATGCGCCGGAACCGGACGAATTCCCACACGTCCATGCGGAACATGCGGCGGACGCGGCATGTTGAGGACAACCGATACCGCCAAGGTGAAGATTCCGCCTGGCGTTGACGACGGATCGAGGCTGCGGCTTCGCGGCATGGGCGGGGCCGCGTCCGGCGGCGGCCAGCCGGGCGATCTGCACATTGATATTACGGTTCTGCCGCACCCGGTTTTCCGGCGCGAAGGATCGGATATTTTTGTGGATGTTCCCATAACTGTTGCGGAAGCGGCGCTTGGCGGGCGAATCGAGGTTCCCACAATCGACGGCATGGCGGCTGTAACGCTTCCGCCGGGAACCGATTCCGGGAAAAAACTGAGGCTTCGCGGCAAGGGCGTCAAGGCGTCCGGAGCCGGAACCGGCGGCGATCAATATGTTATCGTAAGGGTTGTGATGCCGCGTAATTTATCCGACCAGCAGAAAAAAGCCGTTGCGGAAATCGAGCGCGCATACGATGGAAATCCGAGAGAAAAACTGTATTCCGAGGCAAGAAAACGTGGCAGATAAGAAGGAAAACATGCCGGACGCCATCCGCGAACGCGTGGAGGAACTGAAAAAGAAGGTGTTTTACGAAATCCTGGACATTATCGGGCGGGTTTTCGTGGTTGTGCGTTATTCGGACGAAGTGATGATCGGCTCACGCGGATTCCTGCCGGAAGAAAAGGAGTCGGGACTGGTGCTGGTATTCAACCGCCGGATGAACTTTGCATGGCCCGGCGACGCAATCGAATGCACCCTCGTGTTTGGAACCTCGCCACAGCAGTGTTACATACCATCGGCGCATATTGTTGCAATAAGCTCTCCGGAACTTAGCACGCAGCTCATAGTGGCTCCGTCCCCGGCTGACGCGAAACAGAAGATCGCCGACGAACAATCCGCGCATCAACCATCCGTTGAAGAACAGGGCGGCAATGTCGTTCAGGTGGACTTCAAACGAAAAAAGCGTTGACGGGCGGCATCCGGTATCCCATGACGGATTTACAACAATGAACATAACATGGCTCGGACATGAAGGCTTCCGCATCGAATCCGCCAAAGGCGTGATCATTCTGATCGACCCGTGGCTCGATCATCCGCTGGCAACCAACACCGTGCGCTCGCTCGACCGGGCCGACCTGATCCTGCTCACGCACGGGCATCGCGACCACATCGGAAGCCTCGAACCGCTTGCCCGGAAAACAGGCGCGAAGATCGTCTGCATTCACGACATTTACCTCCACCTGTCCGCCAAGGGCTGGAAAAACGAGATCATCGGCATGAACAAGGGCGGAAGCATAGTATCGGGCGGAATACGGATAACGATGGTTCACGCCGATCACAGTTCAAGCATCAAGGAAGGCGACGCCCTTCTACCCGGCGGCGAATGCGTGGGATACATCGTCAAGCTCGAAAACGGCTACACGATCTATCATTCCGGCGACACCAACGTGTTTGGAGACATGGCCATCATCCGCGAGCTTTACGCGCCGGAACTGGCGCTTCTTCCCATAGGCGACCGCTACGTGATGGGGCCGCGCGAGGCCGCATACGCCGTGAAGCTGATACGCCCGTCGCGCATAATTCCCACGCATTACGCCACGTTCCCGGCGCTCACCGGCACGGTTGACGACTTCGTTGCCGCGCTAAACCCGGAAGACCGTGGAAAGGTCACGCCGCTTGAGATCGGGCAGGAAATTGATTTGTGAAATTTGAATGGGATAAGGAAAAAGACAGGGTGAACAGGCTGAAACACAAGGTGGCATTCACCGAAGCAAGTTATGTTTTCGCCGACAGATATATGCTCACTTTTTTCGATGATAAGCATTCCAGTGACGAAGACCGATGGATAACGATGGGGCAAATGCCAAATGAAAAATGATTATTGTTGTTGCCCATACCTTCAGGAAATTTGAGGGCAAGGAGATCGTTCGGATTATTTCCGCGAGGAAAGCGGCAAAACATGAGGCAGCGCAATACTTCGAAAGGATATGCAAGAAATGAAAAAGGAATATGATTTTTCACAAGCTGAGCAGGGCAAGTTCTACAGGCCGATGGAAGAGCTTGAGATCCCGATATATCTCGACAAGGAGATCAAAGCCTTTTACAGCAATAAGGCTCTGATTAAAAATATCGATCTAAATAAAGTTATCAATACCATCTTGCGCAAGGAGATGGAAATGCTGAAAGCAATAGGAATTTGAAGCATCTACGACATTTTGACAGGCGGCTGCACTTTCATTAGCAATCGCCCACACCGTAACTAATGCCCCAAACGCTGCTCACACCCGCAAAGCCCAGAATCTCCACCTTCGGCGATTACATGCGCGCCCGTTTCGGCGCGGGCGTGTCGAAGGTGAACGTCGACGCCGGTTTCACCTGCCCGAACCGCGACGGCACAGTCGCGCGCGGCGGGTGCGTCTTTTGCAACAACGACAGCTTCCGTCCCGAAGCCTGCAAGCCAGCGGTTCCGATTTTGGAGCAGATCGAAAACGGCATCGCCTATACGGCCCGAAGGTACAAGGCCGACAAATTTCTTGTTTATTTTCAGCCATTTACGAACACGCACGCGCCGGTTGAGACGCTTGAGCGGCTCTACCGCGAGGCGTTGTCGTTCGACAATGTGATCGGCCTTGCCATCGGCACGCGGCCCGACGCGGTGGACGAGGACAAGATTGCCATGCTTGCGGAACTGGCGCGGGAGAAATTCATGCTTGTCGAATACGGTCTGCAATCGATTCATGACAGGACGCTTCTGCGCGTGAACCGTGGCCACGACTACCGGCGTTTTCTGGACACCGTCTCGATGACAGCCGGGCGCGGAATTCATATCGGCGCGCATCTCATTCTTGGGCTTCCGGGCGAATCGCGCGAAGAGATGCTTGAGGCGGCAGGAGAGATGTCGCGGTTGCCGGTTGAGTTTCTGAAACTTCACCAGCTTCAGGTTGTCGAAGGCACGGCACTCGGCATCGAGTACAAGAAAACGCCGTTTCCTGTTCTGGAGTACAAGGAATACATCGCGCTTGTCTGCGATTTCCTTGAACGCCTCTCGCCCGAAATATACATTCAGCGCTTTTGCGCAACCGCGCCGCATGATATTCTTATTGCGCCCAAGTGGTCGCTGAGCCGCCATCACCTTCTGGACGACATACGAAAGGAGATGTCGCGGCGTGACAGCAGACAGGGACAACTTGTAACGGAGAAACATGGAAGCAAAATCGAAGGATGAATTGATAAGGCGGTTCGCCGAATATCTGGACAATTCGGGCGGAGGGCCGGGAGGACACGGCGTCCACGCCGGTTTCACCGATGACAGCACAGACGGCAGGGTTTACGCCGATCTGTATCTTGTGCTCACCGAGCTGGCGTCGCTTAAAAACGAGGTGCGCGAGGAGACGCGCACGTTCAAGGGCGCTTTGGATCACGCGAATGTTCTGCTCGACACGGTCAGCTCCAGCAATGCGGTACTGCGCGAGGAGCTTGAGCGAAAGCGGCTTGACATCGAAAACGCGCGCATCGACGCGCTGAAGCCGGTGCTGACGGATATTGTCGAGATCAGGGACGGCATGGAGTCGGCCCTGCGCGCTGCTGAAGCCTACCAGCCAGCCGGGATGTCGAAGCTGATCGGCGGCGAGCAGGTGATGGTGGAGGCGATGCGCGAGCGGCAGCGGTTGATGCTGCGCCAGATGGATCGTTCGCTCGATTCCTGGGGCGTCGGCGAAATCCACGCCGCCGGTGAACGGTTCAACAGCTTTTCGATGCGCGAGGTGGAGACTGTTTGCGATCAGGCGCTTGAAGACGAAATGGTGACGGGCGAGGTTCGAAAGGGTTATATCTGGAACGGAACCATTATTCGCGCAGCCGAGGTTGTTGTAAACCGGCTGGGTAGATAGCCGGAAATGGATGCCTGCCCCGTATGCGGAGTGCCCGGCAAGTCGGCTGGCACATGCCGGAATTGCGGCACGGATTTGATGCTTCTCCATTCCACAAGCATGATGGCCGCCTCGATGGAGCGAATCGCAGTCACGCGTCTTGCCGCCGGCGACGCGCGCGGCGCGTTCGATGCGTCGCGTCGCGCGGTATTCCTGCGGCGCACGCCGCTCTCGGACGCGATCCACGGTTTTCTGCGGCTGGAAGCGAAAAAATGACACTTCTGCGGACATTATTTCTGGATGTTTTCAACCTGCATCCATATCTGTATTGACAAGGTTTTGTGCGTTATGTATCCTAGCAACCATTACACTGTGGTTCCGAATACATCCTCGACTCATATTTTGGCGCACCTGAAACAAGCCAGTTAATCGCCGCTCCGTTGGAAGATAATCCGAGCTGTTTCGCCGTTCATTGATTATGGGGAATTAAAGACTGACGTTATTACTATCGATAAGTGAATATCAACTTTAGCGAAGCGGAATCATCAGAGCTTAATTCGGCAACGATTTAACATTTCTCACACAAAGCAAGGAAGAAGGATATGGAAAGCTCCGGCAGATCAACACCACCAAGAGGCGGAAGGGGAACGCGCGTTCCGCGCGGCGAAGGCAGCCAACGCACCGAAAGCAGGCATAGAAGCGGCAACGGAGGCGGATACCCGGAGGAAAGGCCGGTTTACCAGCCGCCCGTGGCCTCGGTTGCGGCGGATGAAACCGCATCGCAGCAGCCGGCGAACGGCGAGAAAAAAGAACTCCGCATGAATATCGCGGAACTGCGCGCCAAGGCCACTGAAGACCTCATTCAGATGTCTGTCGATCTGAACATCGAGGGCGGAAGCAGCCTGAGGCGGCAGGATCTTATATACGCGATTCTCCAGGCCCAGACCGAGCGCACAGGCTGCATCTATGCCCAGGGCGTGCTCGAAATCCTCCCGGACGGATTCGGCTTCCTTCGCTCACCGGACTTCAGCTATCTTCCCGGCCCCGACGATATTTACGTTTCGCCGTCGCAGATAAGGCGTTTCAGCCTTCGCACCGGCGATCTCGTTACCGGCCAGATTCGCCAGCCCAAGGACAACGAGCGCTATTTCGCGTTGCTCAAGGTTGAGGCGATAGGCGGCGAGCCGCCTGAGGCCAGCATTCACAGGCCGCTTTTCGACAACCTCACGCCATACTATCCCACGCGCAAGGTTCATCTCGACCATAATCCGACCGATTACTCCACGCGCGTAATGGAACTGATCACGCCTGTGGGACGCGGACAACGCGGACTGATCGTTGCCGCGCCGCGCACCGGAAAGACGATGCTTCTGCAATCCATCGCCAAGGCGATCAGGAAGGCTAATCCGGAGATTCAGCTCATCATTCTGCTTATCGATGAGCGCCCGGAAGAAGTGACCGACTGGATGCGGACTGTTGACGCGGAGGTTATCAGCTCCACGTTCGACGAGCCGCCTCAGCGCCACTGTCAGGTTGCCGAGATCGTGATCGACCGGGCCAAGCGCCTTGTCGAAGGCAAGAAAGACGTGGTGATTCTGCTTGACAGCATCACGCGCCTTGCCCGCGCCTACAACACCATAAGTCCCACTAGCGGCAAGGTTCTCTCCGGCGGCCTCGACGCAAACGCGCTCCAGAGGCCGAAACGCTTCTTCGGCGCGGCCCGAAACATAGAATCGGGCGGCTCGCTCTCTATTCTTGCCACCGCGCTTGTCGATACCGGCAGCCGCATGGACGACGTTATCTTTGAAGAGTTCAAGGGAACCGGCAACATGGAGCTTCACCTCGACCGCAAGCTGGTGGAGAAGCGCATATTTCCGTCCATCGACATCAACGCTTCCGGAACCCGGAAGGAAGAACTGCTTGTAGAGAAGGACGTTCTGAACAAGATGTGGATCCTCCGCAAGGTGCTTCATCCGCTAAGCTCGATCGAGAGCATGGAGTTCATTCTGAGCAAGCTTCGCGGCACGAAGGACAACAAGGAATTTCTTGAGATGATGAACAAGTAGCCGACTTTCCAGTCATGACTGAAAACAAAAAACCCGGCGTTTCCGCCGGGTTTTTTGTTTTAACCGGATCTAACCGGATGTTTTTCTGGTACCCCCTACAGGAATCGAACCTGTGACACCAAGTTTAGGAAACTTGTGCTCTATCCTACTGAGCTAAGGGGGCGTGCAATCAGCTTGAGAACATATCACAGAGATGCGTTTCTTGTCCACCTTGCAGGCTCGCCAAGCCTTGTCATCGGCTCCAGTCCACGCCGCCCTTGATGAGCAAATCCAGCCGTTTGGCGGCTTCACTGTCAAGCTCCTGCATACGTGGAAGCACCAGTTCCTCGGCCATGTCCCCGTAGCCGATGCTCACGTAAACACTGCCAAGCCCCTCCAGGGCAGCAACATCGTTCGGATTCAGACGTAGGGCCGCATTGAATGAGTCGATAGCGTCCTTGACCGAGTTCATGTGGATCTTCGTCAGGCTCTGGCCGACATTAACGTGAAATTCGGGAACGGAAGGGGCCAGCTCAGCCGCTTTACGATACTGCTCAAGAGCCTTGTCCGGACGATCCATTGCGGAAAGCGCTGCTCCATACCACGCGTAAAGATCGGGATTGTCGGGAAAACGTTTCATGTATTCCCTGATTACCTGAACAGCCTTTCCGTATTCATGCTGATCCAGCATGGCCGACATCGTGTCATTTATCTTGCCGAAGGTTGTTTCCATATCCTCGGCTGCGTCTGCTGCGGCACTGCCGATTGATTCTCCTGTTGCGCTTCCGGCTGAGTTCGCGTCCGGGGATTGCGCTTGCGGTGAAACCTTGTCCTCATTGTCGATTTCAGGTCGATGCACATTTGCGGCCTTGCCCTTGGGTTCCGGTTCGGTTTTAGCCGCTGCAACAGCCTGCTCCGGCTTGGCAACGGTTATCGCGGCGGATTCGGCAGGCGGCGGCAGAGCCTCCGATCCGCTAATGGAAACGCAGGCTGAAACAGCCGACAGATGTCTGATGGCGCTCCATGCCGCATTGATACCGGCCAGCCAGTCGATTCGCATGACAGAATCACCGGCATTATCAGCCAGCGTTGCCGATGCCTGACCTCCGCCGGTCTCCAGCCTCAATCCATTCAACGCCTTCATTGCGGCATCCTTCGAGGTAAAGCATCCGGCCTCAACCGCATAGATTTTCTCCGTGCCGGTGATGCCGGGAGAAATCAACGCCAGCCGTTCGACAGTCCCGGCCGGTTCACGCAGGACATACGCATCCGGAGCTATCGCGCCAACCTCTCTGGCCGCTTTCCATGCTTCAACCGGATTATTGAAAAGCCCAAACCGAACCACGTGAAACTTCGCGCCCTTTTCTATCCGGAGGAGACCGCGCAATGGCTTTGCAAGCGATGCGGCAAGCGTATCGAACTGCTTGCGCGCCGGATCGAGCGGAACGAACGTTCCGGTCTGAACTGTGTACAGTGAATCAGGCTGAGCCGCCGATGCTGATCCCGCGGCTGCCAGAACCACCAGAATCGAGATCGCAAGGAATCTTGAATATCGCATAAGCTTCATCGGAATATGTTTTGCATTATACAACAAGAAACCTGCCGGAGACGGAGCCTCCGGCAGGTTTGGCTCAACATGAATTTACTATTGACTCAGCAATGGCGCATTTGCCGAACCCTCTGAGCCGGTAACTGTAATTACAGAAGGCACAACATCGGCACGCACGCCCGAAATGCGCAATTCCCACCAGCCCTTGCTGTTGTTCCATTGCATCGCGCCAAAACCCTGAACGGCAAGCGACGCCGTGCTTCCATACACACTTTCAGCCCGAACCACAAGCACCTCATGCGCCTGGCTATACACGGCTTTGAGAATCACAATGCTGTTCTGTCTCGGCACGCCGCCGGAAACAGAAATGAGATTGCCGGTTGTTCCATTGTTTATCTCGTTAACCTCAGGAACCACACGGCCATAATCAGCAATCGCGGCAATATGGTACAACCCTGCGGGGATGTCCTCAGGAATGATCACCCTCCCCCGCCACGACGAGGAAGCACCGCCTGCAAGCCTCTGGAACCTGACAGTCTTAAGCAGGATGCCCGCCCTGCCTGCTGTCTGGTCGGTGGAAAAAAGTATCCCGGCATCGAAATCCCTGCCCGCCTGGTATGTCCCTGCATTGTTGACGGTGATTTCAACCCCAATCGCGCTGCCTGCGCTCACCGACGACGGCCCGCCAACCGAACCGATGACAAGATCCACGGGCATCGAGCATACATCACCGGTTCCATCATGATTACTGTCTGCTTGAGCCGGATTTGGGCTGAACGAACAGTTGTCACAGGCATCGCCAATCATGTCGCCATCCGCATCATTCTGCTCCATGTTTGCGACAAGCGGGCAGTTGTCAATGTTTCCGCAAACACCATCTCCGTCCATATCGTTCAACGGATCGAAGGGACACGAATCGCACGTTTCGCCAATGCCATCCTGATCGCTGTCCTTCTGATCAGCATTCGCAACCATCGGACAGTTATCCACGTTACCGCAGATGCCGTCTCCATCCATGTCGTTCAAGGCATCAAGCGGACAGATGTCGCAAGCGTCGCCCATACCGTCGCCGTCGCTATCCTTCTGGTCGGCGTTCGGATTGACGGGACAGTTATCCACATTCCCGCAGACACCATCGCCATCGATGTCGTTCAGCGGATCGAGCGGGCAAGTGTCACAAACATCGCCGATCCCGTCGCCATCCAGGTTGCTCTGATCGGGATTGGATACGGTCGGGCAGTTGTCCACGTTCATGCAATAGCCGTCGTGATCGGCATCGTTGAGCGCATCCAGCGGACATGAATCGCAGACATCGCCGATCCCGTCGCCATCGAGGTCGCTCTGATCCTGATTTGTTACAGCCGGACAGTTATCCGCATTACCGCAAACGCCGTCATTGTCAGCGTCGTTCAGGGCATCGAGCGGACAGATATCGCAGACATCGCCGGCTCCATCCATGTCCAGATCGATCTGATCCGCGTTGGCCGCATCCGGACAGTTATCCACGTTCCCACAGACTCCGTCACCGTCAATGTCGTTAAGCGGATCAGCAGCGCATGGATCGCAGGCATCGCCAATGCCGTCCATATCGGAATCCGCCTGATCCGGATTAGGATCGAGAGCACAGTTGTCCTGAGCATCCACAATGCCATCCTCATCGCTGTCGGAATCGAACAGCGCGGTGATGTTCTTGTCGGCGTTCATCGTTACAGAAAGCGGGTTGGCTGTGCCGCCCGCGTCTCCGCTCCATCCGGCGAAGATCCAGCCCGGTATCGGAACGGCATTCAGGCTGACAACCGCACCGTCGGCGAACCGCTCGGAGCAGTCGCCCGGACAACTAATGCCGGAAGCCGTAACACTTCCCGGCCCTGAAGCTGCGGCGTGCAGGTTGTAAATGGTTGACACAACCGACGTGCCGATTGCAACCGAATTATTCACGAGATCAGGATCGGTTGTGTCGCAAGCAACCGAGGCGGTATTCGATATGTCGCCTGCCGAGACAGGAGCCTGCAAAACAATGTCCACCGTCACATTGGCCAATTTAGTCATATCCCCAATGCTGCAAGAAACAACGCCACCTGACTCGGCACACGTTCCCTGAGTTGATGCCGCAGACACGAAAACGGTTCCTGCAGGCAGATTGTTCGTCAGAATAACTCCGGATGCGGCGTCAGGGCCATTATTCGCAACAGTAAGCGTATAGCTGATGTTCTCGGAAACTAGCGCCGGACTCGGGCCGCCGGTTCCGACTACCGACAGATCGGACTGTCCGGACGGACTCAGCTTGCCGCCGCTCACACAGCGCAGGTAATCGGTCTTGCTTTTGGCATAAGCGCCAATGCTTCCGTTTCCGAAGCCGACATGATAGGCATACGACGGATACCCCTCAAAAGTTGTCGATGTCCATAGGCTGGCGGTGGACGAAGTCGGAAGCGCCTGCGGATCGACTGAAGGATACGCTCTGGAAATATCGAGAACGCTTTCAAGTTCCTTTGCGTTTGGAAGCCGCCATTGCGTGCTTCCGCCAAGCGTAAGCCCCTCGCAATAGTCCAGCGACGCGCTCCATGAATATGGCCCCATCGCCGATTTCTGCCAGATAAGCCCGGATGCGTTTTCAATCACGGTTCCATCGCCGTTATCCGTGAAGGATGCCGACGCCAACCTGCCGTTTGAGATACACCTGACATTTCGCAGGCTGCTTTTGTCTCCGGTCATGGAATAACCGTTGCCGAAATTAACGGCCCACGCGTTTGCCGCGTTTTTCGCATCCTCGTCCGATGTCCAGTAATTCGAAGCAACGGTGTCGGCGGAAAACGCCTTGTCGATGGTCGGCCCGGTTTGCTGCGGCTCTACGATGCCGGCCAGCTCACGCCTTGTTGGAAGCCGCCAGTTCGTATAACCTCCAAGCGTAAGGCCAGTGCAATAACTCCGGGCGTCAACGCAGTTGACTGTGCATGAACCGGTTGTATCGCCCCATGCCATAGCCGGGCCGCTCGCCTTCTGCCACCGCAGGCCGGAACGCCAATCGATCACAACGCCCCTCCCAAAATCGATCAGCAATGGAGGATTAATGTTATAGCTTCCATCCTGCGCGCCTGCGCTGCCAGGCTTTGGACACGCAATTGGAGTCCCAGCCGAATCGAAACATCCGAGCTGTCCGGTATCGGGCACTGCATATTCACATGCGTTGCCGATACCGTCATTGTCGGAATCAAGCTGATCACTGTTTGCACGGTAGCGGCAATTGTCAACGTCGTCGAAAACGCCATCATGGTCTGTGTCGGTTGAGCATGTGGAAGCTGTGTCGCAAGCGTCGCCGATGCCGTCCTGATCGCAGTCGGCCTGATTCGTATTGGAAACTGACGGGCAGTTGTCTGTCGAGTCCGGCACGCCGTCACCATCGGTTTCGGCCACGAAGTTGGCCATGACGTTCTTGTCGGCATCCATAAGCAGCGATGCCGGATTAAGGCTGCCCGATAATGCGCCGCTCCAGTTGCCGAACATCCATCCGGTGTCGGGGATTGCCGTCAAACTGACGGAGAGGAATGACGTCCCCCCGAATTTGTTGTTGCCATTGCCAAGCGGCATACGCTCGGAGCAGTCGGCTGGGCAGTCTATGCCGGTTCCGGAAACGTGTCCTGATCCGATCAAGCTCACATTCAGATTGGCGGAATTATTGGTTATTACAGTCTCCAACAGCACGGAGTTGTTGGAGGTAACCGGATCCGGTGTCGTAGAGGAAACGCTTGAACTGGTAATGACGCGTGTTGTTGACGAGAAAACGATCGTTGCAACTTTTACGTAAACCCTGGCTCCGGACGCCATATCGCCGATGGAGCATTGCACCCGTCCGATTGATGTGGCGCATGTACCCTGACTGATTGAAATTACATCCGGATGCCCAGTGGATGACGCCGACGGAATCAAACTGTCAAGAGAGACGCCCCTTGCAATTCCTGTTCCGTTATTGGTGACTGTCACGAAATAATTGACGGCTCCCGGCAACGCTATTGTCGGGCTTCCGTCCATTGATACTGCAAGATCGGCGCTGTCTGTTACAGGCGACGACACGCACCGGAAATGCTGCTTTGAAGGTTTCAGGTTCGTCGTTCCGCTTGCCACTACATTACCCTCTGCGAAGTTCACTGATACGGCGTATGCTGTGCTCCTTGCAGTTGTAGATGTCCAGTACGCTTGAGACGCCGCAGATACATACGTTGCATTCGCTGCCGGATTGTACGCGGTATCTTTTGTGATCGACTCCAGTTCCTTCGCATTCGGCAGTCGCCATTGTCTTGTTGTGCTGCCAAGCGTGAGCCCTTCGCAGTAGCTTATTGCGCTTCCCCAGTTCAGTGTAGTGCCGGTTGCACCCTGAACGCCTGACGCCTTCTGCCAGATCAGGCCTGTAGCCCTGTCGGTAGCTGTTCCATTACCGTTATCGATGAAATCGCCATATGCTGTCTGCCCTCCGCTTACGCATCTGACGCCTAGATAGTTGGTTTTACCAAGCGTGGAGGCGCTGCCATCCGTAAACGACACATACCACGCATATGAACTTGACTGGGCTCGCTGGGTTAAGCTCCAGTAAGAAGTGTCGGCTCCTGAAAAATAATTGGTGTTTACTTTTGTGGAAGCTCCGCCATAGTCAATAATACCCACAAGGTCTTTCTTTGAAGGCAGCCGCCAATTCGAGTTCCCGCCAAGCGTCAGGCCGTTGCAGTAACTCACAGCAGCATCCCAGCTCTTCTGCCCGGCGGAATTCTTCTGCCACATAAGCCCGGTGTTGTTGTCGCTTACGGTTCCATCGCCGTTGTCAGTGTAAGAAAGCGGATTGCGCGGATAGCTGGCATCCTGAGCCAGCGCCGCGCCGGGAGCCGGGCATGTTATTACCGCGCCGGCGCCGTCGTAGCATAGTGTCTGGCCCGAATCAGGCAGGATCGTTGCGGCAAATGCAATGTTGAGCGGCAGAAACAAGAAAGCCAACAAAACGACGATGCGCGCATGAACGACAGATGACAGACTACTCATACAGATACCCCCCTCCAATAATGGCTTCAAAATACTGTTAACCGACGTCGGTCGGCACTCTAACGTTTACTTTATTAATTAATAATCCGGTGTAGCTGAATCCCCTGCTCATGAAAACGTCGCAACACATTATCGTTACTGACTTATGTTTGGCTATTATAAAAATCCTCAGGCATATTACACAAGCCTTATTAATACCGCTCATCTGATCACAACAGATGATTCCGCCTGCCCCTCAGCGCCACGGACGGTTATTGTCCTGACACTGGTTTCGGCTAATCCGCTTACCCTTATTTTCCAGCACCGTTTTTCGGGCTCCCAACTCATCGGGCCGATCCCCGCCAACTCAAGCATTGCGTTTGATCCGTAGGCGCTCGATGCATACACCGCCAACTCGCCTGAAACACGGTTATACATGATTTTTTCTATTACGATACTGTTGATCGAAGGCGTGTTACGTGTGATTTCGATCCTGTTTCCGGCCAGTGTGTTATTGATCTCGTTGATTTCCGCAATCAACCGCCCTGAATCGACAGCAACAACAAGATAGCAGTAACCGGCAGGTGTATCTGGCGGAATCATCACGCTGCCGCGCCAGGTTTTCTTCAATCCGCCGCCGCCTCGCCGAAACAATATGGAACGAACCGGTTTATCGCCGCTGCGGACAATCCCGTCACTCGACAGATAGAGCGACACCTCAAAATCCCTGCCGGCTTGGTAACTTCCGCTATTGCGGACAGTGATCTCAACCTTCATTGCCTCGCCGATTGCGGCAACAGACGGGCCTTCCAGCGAGACAGGAAACAAATCGACATCTTTGGAGCAATAATCGCCGATGCCGTCTGCGTTGCCGTCTCCCTGATCCGGATTCGGCGAGAGTGGGCAGTTGTCGATGTTTCCACAGATGCCGTCTCCGTCGGCATCATTGTCGGGGTCAAGCGGACAGGTGTCAACATCGCCACAGATTCCGTCGGAGTCGGCATCGTTCCGCATGTCGTACTTACATGAATCGCAGGCATCACCTGTTCCGTCGGCATCAGCGTCCTTTTGATCCATATTGGAAGTAGATGGACAGTTATCAATAGAATCCGGCGCGCCGTCTCCATCGCTGTCGGGCTCGAACACCGCAGCCATGCTTCTGTTTGCAGACATGCTTACCGACGCCGGATTGACGCTTCCGGTCATCGAGCCGCTCCATCGCCTGAAAGCCCATCCGCTCTCCGGTGCAGCCGCAATGACAACAGACACGCCGTCTGCATAGGCTTCGGAGCAGTCTCCTGGACATGCTATGCCATCGCCTGAAACAAAACCCGATCCAGTGATGCTTACGCCGAGAGTTCTGACTATCCGAGCCACGTTCAGGCTCCAGACAGCCGAATTGCCGCCGGTGTCCGGATCCTGATTCGACGTCGTCAGCATGAATGATGCGGGGAATGAACCTGTCGTCGATGGGGCTGCCATGGTTACAAACACGGCGGCAGCCATGCCGAAATCCAGATTCCCAAGCTCACAGTCGAGCGACAAGCCGTTCTGCAAGCAGGATCCCGACGTTGTCACGGCTGAAATAAGGGTTGAGCCCGTGGGTATGGTTCCGGAAAGCCTTACATTTTGGGCAACATCTGGGCCGTTGTTTGTAACCGTCAGCATCAATGAAGTCGTTGACCTTGCGGCAACCGTCTTCTGGGCATTCTCCAACCAAAGAACGACATCGGCAAGGTTACGTGTTCTGACACAACGGGCCATCAACAATTGCGAGTTTTTTCCGGTTCCGGTCATTACTTCTCCGCTTCCGGAATTGACGGACGCGGCGAACGCCGGCAAAGACGATGATGTTGATGACCAGTAAGCCAGGCCACCTGCATCAGGAAAAACCGTTACATCAACAGCCGGATCAATCCTCGACAGATCAAGCGATGTTTCCAGTTCCTTGACGTTTGGCAGACGCCAGTCATCGTATCCGCCAAGCGTCAGAGACTCGCAGTAATTCAGGGCCGACTCCCAGGACATCGCCTGCGTTGCTGCATAACGCTGCCAGATCAATCCGTTTGCGTCATCGCCGACCGTCCCGTCTCCGTTGTCAAGAAAAGCCGCAACATGCTCCGTCCCGTAAACACACCGAACACCGCATAGCGTTGCAGCAGGCTTGATGCCGGACGATCCGCCTCCAAAATCGACGTTCCATGCTCCTGATTCCGGCGAGACGGCACCAGCAGTCGCGCTCCAGTAGCACAGTTTCGATGTTCCCGGGAAAACAGCGTTATTGGCCAACGCTCCTGCCTCAGGGCCGAAATCGAGAATGCCGTAAAGCTCGCTTCGTGACGGCAACCGCCAGCCGGTAATGCCTCCCAACGAAAGCCCTGAGCAATGGTTCATGGCAGAGGCATGATCCATGGGCGCGGTTTCCGCGCCCTGCCACAGAAGCCATGTATTGTTGTCGGTAACAGTTCCGTCGTAATTATCGGCATATGAAAGCGGATGGCCGGAATAGCTTCCATCCTGCGCAAGTGGAGCGCCGGGAGCCGGACATGGCACTGCAAGTCCTGAAGCGTCATAACATGATACTTGCCCGGTATCGGGCAAGCCCGAAGCGGTCGCCGGTTCAGCCGCAGACAGAAACGCGGCAAGCAGAACCCCAAAAAATAGCATCCGAATCCCCCTCCGGAAAATGACCGGAATACAACCTTAGTAACAATGCTCCACAGGAGAACAGCGCAAGCCTGATCACAACCAGAGCACCGGCTTTACGAATCGCGTATTATACTAGACAAAATATTATTTGGTTGAAGTTTCATCCGATTCGTGATGTGATATTTGTTTACTTGATAAATCAGCGCCAACCGGCGCTTTACGGAGGCAGTTCATGGGCATCAAGCGTTCAACATATGGAATCGAGAATCACGGCATCGACGCCGGTAACGAGTATTGGAACCTGCCTGTCGAGGCGCTTTTCGAGGAAGCCATCTCGCGCAAGGAGGGCAATCTGGCCAAAAACGGCCCGCTTATTGTGCGAACCGGCCTTCACACAGGCCGCGCCGTAAACGACAAATTCATCGTCCGCGAACCCACCACCGAGGATTCGGTCTGGTGGGGCAAAGAAAACCGGGGCATATCCCAGGAGAACTTCGACAGGATTTACAACCGGATGATGAGCTTCATCAAGGGCAAGGACGTTTTCGTTCAAGACTGCTGGGCCGGTCACGACAAGCAGTACAGAATGCCGATCCGCGTAATATCCATCCGCGCATGGCACAGCCGCTTCGCGCGCGCCCTGTTCATTCCCGTGGCGCGCGGTCAGGAGCAGATCGATCACGTTCCGGATTTCACGGTCATCGACGTGCCCGGATTTTTGGCCGACCAGAACGAGGAGGGAACCAATTCCGAAACGTTCATTATCGTGAACTTCGCCAGAAAGATGGTGCTGATCGGCGGAACCAGCTATGCCGGAGAGATCAAGAAATCAATCTTTTCGATAATGAACTTCATCCTCCCGGAGCGCGACGTTCTTCCGATGCACTGCTCGGCCAACATGAACGACGACGGCGACGTATGCATATTCTTCGGCCTCTCCGGAACCGGCAAGACCACGCTTTCAGCCGACACATCGCGCAAGCTGATCGGAGACGACGAGCACGGATGGTCTGACCGCGGCGTCTTCAACTTCGAAAACGGATGCTACGCCAAGGTTATCCGCCTTTCGGCGGAAGCCGAGCCGCAGATCTATTCATGCACACGGAAATTCGGCGTCATTCTGGAAAACGTGGGGTTCGATTCGCAGACACGCGAACTTGACCTTAACGACGACTCGCTTACCGAGAACACGCGGGCAGCCTATCCGCTCATTTATATCGACAACGCCGTTCCGGACGGTCAGGGCGGCCATCCGAAGAACATCGTGATGCTTACATGCGACGCTTTCGGCGTGATGCCGCCGGTTGCTAGGCTCACCGAAGAGCAGGCGATGTACCACTTCGTTTCTGGCTACACCGCCAAGGTGGCCGGAACAGAGAAGGGCGTGGGCAAGGAGCCGAAGGCCACGTTCAGCACCTGCTTCGGCGCGCCGTTCATGTCGCGTCATCCGTCGGTTTACGCGCGGCTGCTGGGCGACAGGATCGCCCGGCACAAGGTAGACTGCTGGCTGGTGAACACAGGCTGGATAGGCGGGGCTTTCGGCACAGGGCGCAGAATCAGCATCGCGCACACACGCGCCATTATCAGCGCGATTCTGGAAGGCGGTTTGCGCGGCGCCGAGACGAGAACCGACCAGTTCTTCGGCCTGCATGTGCCGCTGTCGTGCGAAGGCGTGCCGTCTGAGATCATGAATCCGCGCGATTCGTGGCCCGACAAGGTTGCCTACGACTTGAAGGCAAGGGAGCTTGCCGAACTTTTCCGCGAGAATTTTAAACGGTTCGAGGCCGACGTGGACGCCCGCGTGCGGGCGGGAGCCCCGCCGGTTTAGATAAAACTCACCAGCAGCATCACATTCAATGCGCTTACGATGAGGGCGGTTGTCCAGAGCATGATTTTATGCGAACCCGGAGTGACAAACCGCCCCATCACCTTCTCCGACGACGTAAGCGCAATCAGCCCGAAAATTGTGATCGGAAGCTGGATGCTCAGCATGATCTGGCTCCAGATGATTCCCTTGAACGGATTCGTTACGAACATGATGATGGCAAGAGCGCCGAGAATTGTCAGCGCCGCCCCCGTCCTTGAATGGCTGTCCGCCGGATCGTACGGCTCATGGAATATTCCGGCGTAGATGCTTCCGCCCGCCATGGCCGAAGTCACGGACGACGAAAAGCCCGCCAGCAGGAGCGCAAACGCGAAAACGGTCGAAGCCGCGTCGCCAAGAAGCGGCCTCATGGTTTCCTGCGCCTGCGATAGCTCGCTCACAGCCATGCCGCCGGCGTGAAAAACCGAGGCCGCAACCAGAATCATCGCGCTGTTTATGGCCCATCCAACAAGCATGGCTGAAAGCGTGTCGATAAACTCGTACTTCAACTGCCGGTTGATCGTCGCTTCATCCTCAAGATTCCACTGTCTGCTCTGAATTATCTCCGAATGCAGGAAAATATTGTGCGGCATGACAACCGCGCCCAGAACGCTCATGATGACCGGAGCAGAACCTGACGGAAACGACGGGACAAACCAACCATGCACAGCCTCGCCCCAGGCGATGTCAACAAGACTCAACTCGAACAGAAACGACAGGCCGATAAGCGAGACAAAGCCGATAATCCATATCTCGATCCGCTTGTAGCCGTTCGTCAAGACCATGGCAAGAGAAACTGCGGCTGCAAGCATAGAGCCGATCTTGAGCGGCAGCCCCAGAAGCATGTTCAGCCCAATGGCCGCGCCAAGTATCTCGGCAAGCGAGGTGAAGATGGAGGCGGCTACCGCGGTAAGCAGAAACGTCCACGACGCGGCTCTGGAGAAATGTTTCGACGCGGCTTCGGCAAGGCATAATCCGGTGGCTATGCCAAGATGGGCGGCGTTGTGCTGGAGGATAATCAGCATGATTGTCGAAAGCGTCACCATCCAGAGCAGGCGATAGCCGAAATCGGATCCGGCAGCGATGTTGGAGGCCCAGTTACCCGGATCGATGAAGCCGACCGTGACAAGAAATCCCGGCCCGATATACTTGAGTATGTCGCGAGCCCCGAAACGGGGGGTGTGAGCGGATTTGGTATGCATCCTATGACATCGGCGGCATATCCTTCTCCGCCTTCAACTGCCCGCATGCCGCCGCAATGTCCCTGCCCTTGCTCTTCCTGATCGGCGCTGAAACGCCTCCGGCTGCAAGTATCGACTGAAACCGCTCAACATCCGCGTCAACCGGACGCTCAAAACGCGCGCCGGGGAAGGGATTAAACGGAATCAGGTTCACCTTCGACGGCAGGCCCTTTATAAGCCCGATCAGCCGCCTTGCATCCGCTTCGGTATCGTTTACGCCGCGCAACATCACATACTCGAATGTAATCCTGCGATACGGCTTTAGTGGAAACTCGCGACAGGCGCGCATCAACTCCGAAATCGGGAACTTGCGGTTTATCGGCATTATCTCGCTTCGAACCTCATCGGTTGTGGCGTTAAGCGATACCGCAAGGTTCACGTCCGGGCCCGTTTGACCCAGACTGCGGATTCCGTCGGCGTTGCCGCTTGTGGAAACGGTTACATGGCGCTTCGACAGGCCGACGTAATCAGGCGAGGTCAGCCTGAAAAGCGCCTCGCGCACATTGCCGAAATTCTCGAACGGCTCCCCCATTCCCATGAGCACGATGTTGGTAATGTCCGAATCAGGAAGAAGCCGTCCCCGCGCATAAAGCGCCTGCTCGACGATCTCATGCGCTTCAAGGTTGCGCCTGAATCCAAGCGACGCAGTGCGGCAGAACCGGCATCCCATGGCGCAGCCAACCTGCGACGACACGCAGAGAGTGGCCCTGCCGGGCTCGAACATCAGGACGCTTTCGACCGATTCGCCGTCTGCCAGTCTGAACAGATACTTTTCGGTTCCGTCCGACGAAGTCCTCACATCAACAGGCTTGATGGAACGGATTTGCGACTGATCCGCCAGTGTGCGCCTCGCTTCCTTCGAAAGATCAGACATCCGGCCAAAGTCCCCACATCCGCGTGTATATATCCAGCGTTGCACCTGCCGTACACGGTATTTGGGGAGACCGAGGCCGAGAATAAACGTTTCCATTCCCAACGTATCTAATGCTGTAAGGATATGCATGGTTGTTAATTCTGACATATCCATAAACTTAATGGCGTCCAGACGTACCTCAGCCAGTCACGCCACGCGGGGTGTGTACCTTTAGCCACACTTTTACCACACGCACCAAGCTTCCTCGCCGCCCATAAACGGGCATGATATTTGCTAATCATGCAAATCATGCGTACACAGCACACAATAGCACGAGAAGCATACATCAGCGGCATCGGACTCCATTCCGGTCGGCCATGTTCGATCACATTGAGGCCGGCCCCGGTGGATACAGGCATAGTCTTCCGCAGAAAAGGCGTTGAAATTAAAGCAATATTCGAAAATGTAGTCGAAACGATGCTTTCAACGAATCTCGCATCTGAAGGCGTAAAGGTTCGAACGGTCGAACATCTGCTTTCGGCTGCGTCCGGTCTTGGAATAAACAACCTCATTGTGGATGTCGATGGCCCTGAACTGCCAATACTCGACGGCAGCGCGCGCGGATTCGTGAGCGTGCTTCTGCAGGCCGACCCGGTGAACCAGAACCGTCCACAGCCTTATGTCCGCATATACAAGCCCGCAATATATAGCGAGGGAAGCTCCTTTGTAATGGCGATGCCGGGAAGGGGATTCAGCGTTTCATACCGCCTGAACTACAACCACCCTGTCATTCGTGAAGACAAGATGGAGATCTCGGTTTCTGATGAAACATTCATAAACGAAATCGCGGCAGCTCGAACATTCGGCTTCCTTAAGGACGTCAACGCACTGCGTGCGCGCGGCCTGGCAATGGGCGGATCACTCGAAAACGCGGTCGTGATCGGTGACGACGGCGTGTTAAACGCCGAAGGGCTGCGCTTTAAAAACGAATTCGTGCGCCACAAAATACTGGATACCATCGGTGATGTGGCACTTTTCGGCTGCCCGATAGAGGGACGCATTGTTTCGAACGAATCCGGCCATCGCATGAACGTCGCTTTTCTGAAGCATCTTGCATCCAATCCGGGCGGATGGGAAGTGGTGGCCGACGGAATTCGCTCAGGCGGATGTTGCCGCTCCCGCGCTCTCCAAGAAGCAACCGCGTAATTCGCGCCAACAAAACTCAGCCAACAAAACACAGTAAGAGCAGACCCATCTGCCTGCCCTTTTATATAATGAAAAACCGGGCGCACGCTCAGGTGCGCCCCTTCAATATATTTTACTTTCCGGTTTTCTTCGCAGTCGCCTTTTTGGCTGACGTCTTCTTTTCAGCCGGTTTCTTCTCGACCGTCTTTTTTGACGCAGCCGGTTTAGCGGCAACCTTCTTCTCCGTAGCGGGCTTGGCAACAGCCTTCTTTTCTACCGGTTTAGCTGCAACTTTTTTTGCTGGAGCAGGCTTGGCGGCTGCCGGTTTAGCCGCAGCAGGTTTCGCAGGGGCGGCCTTTTTGGCAACAGCCTTTGTTTCAGCAGGCTTTACAGCCACCTTCTTTGCGGCAGCCGGTTTCGCCGGGGCAGCCTTGACGGCCACCTTCTTTGCAGCAGACTTCGTAGCAGGGGCGGCCTTTTTGGCAACAGTCTTCTTTTCAGCCGGTTTCTTCACCTCCGGGGTTTCGGTCGAGCATCCACATTTCTTCATGCCCTTGCCGCCGCACTTCTTCTTTTTCTCTTCCATGTCAAACTCCTCCTTCCTCATGATGGTACAAAACTATAATCACGCCGCTACGGCCCACCCTTAAGGAAAAGCCGTCGTCCCTGAATGGCGGCGGAAAGACGCCCGTCACCGCGCCCCATCCAATCGCGATAAACCTCGTACGGAATTGCCCATGGCCTGATCGACCGGCCAAGCATATCGCCGGTCTCTCCGAGCTTCCGTTCGAGTTCCGGCGACATCTCGCCGACAAGCAGGATGTCAATTTCCGGATTATCGCGGTCGGCAAGGTACGCGCCAAAAAGAAAGGCCGCCCTTACTTCCGTGGCGGCCTGGAAAACCGATTTCAATGTGCCCTCTGTTCCGAGAGCCTTTACGAGCAGGCTTCTGAGTTCCGGATAAAGGTACGAACCCATGTCGGCGGAGAAGTGCTTCTGGTTTCCTTCCCGCCTCACCAACAGCACGTTCATTTTGTATAAATTATCCAATTCCCTCTTCACGCCCGCCGCGTTTTTATTGATAAGCCTTGCAATCTCCCGGAGGTAAAACCCCTGATCGGGATTGTTCAAAAGAAGGGCAAGTATCTCCACCCTTATCCGCGATGAAAACAGCCTGCCTAACAAGCGGTTTATCCCTTCTTTACTAAGGCTTATACAATATATGTTTACATACTGTCAACAACTTTTTAACATTTTATCCACATCATGTCAAAATAATAATCAACCGGCCCTAAAACTTCACTTTCGGCGCTTCCTTCTCGGCAGCCGGAATCTCGTAATAGGCGGCCTTGTCCACACCGGCAAGCGCGGCAAAGATACGTCCGGTGACTGTGCGAATATACGTATTCAGACGCTGGACGGAATCGTTGTACCGCTTGCGTTCAACAGCGATTCGGTTTTCAGTGCCTTCAAGCGAATCCTGAAGCTTGTGGAACGACTGATCGGCCTTAAGTGTCGGGTACGTCTCCTGAAGCATCAACAGGCGCGAGAGCGTTCCTTCGAGCTGGTTTGCGGCCTTGATCTTTCCGGCTGGATCCTTTGCTGAGAAATACTGTGTTCGGGCCTCGGCGATCTTCTCAAAGATCTCTTTTTCGTGCGTGGCATATCCCTTTACAGTTTCAACAAGGTTCGGTATGAGATCGAACCGCCGCTTGAGCTGATTTTCCACTTGCGCCCACGAGCTTTTCACCTCTTCATCCATGGCCACAACGCTGTTGTAGCCGCCGATGAGCCATCCGCCCAAAACCAGAACGATTGCCAGAATAACGCCTAGAACTATCAGACCCGTTTTTGTTCCCTGTGTCATATGTGTCTACCTCCCGAAATTGCTCCTAAACCGGAGCAGAATAGCCTTATAACCAAACCGGCTGACGTTTTACCAACCGCCGGACGAGCCGCCGCCGCCGAAGCCGCCGCCACCTCCTCCGCCAAACGATCCGCCGCCGCCACCAAAGCCCCCGCCGCCGAAACCGCCGTATCCGCCCCTGAAACTTCCATGCGGCGATGAGAACAGAAGGAGAAGGAGAAGTCCGGGATGGCGGACAAACACAACGGCTACAATCGCAAGCACAACCAGCAACAGAAGGCTGCTTCCGGAACCAAGGCGCTTTGAAACCGTTTTCCCACGCTGCTGAACCTTCGGCATTCCGCTTATCTCAACCTTGGCATTCTCGGCGATTACGTTCGCGAACACAATGGTTGCCGCTGTTATTCCGCCGCCGTAGTCGCCCTGCCTGAAGCGCGGCACGAGATAGCGCCTGCCGATTTCGCCGACAAGACTGTCGGGCAGAACCCCCTCCAGTCCGTAGCCAACCTCGAACCGGTATTTTCTGTCGTTGACCGCAACGGTGACAAGCAGCCCGTTGTCCTTGCCTTTTTTGCCGATCTTCCACTTGTTGTGCGCGATGTCGAGCGAAAAATCCTCTATCGGCACTCCATCGGTGGACGGCACGGCAAGCACAACAACCTGCGCTGCGGTCTTTTCCTCAAGCTCGCGAAGAAAGCCGTTAAGTTGCCGCTCGGTTCCGTCATCTATAACTCCGACCAAATCGACCACGTAATCGCGCGGCTGATCGGGAAGGTTCAGTGCTGCGTCGGCTAACGACGCGCAGGAAACGATTATCCACGCAGCCGCGATGATTGAAACTGTTCGCCTATAAAACGATTGAATCAACCAGTTCCCCAAGCTGTTCTATTGTGCGGTAGTAGCCTGTGAATGCGTTTTTCAGTTCCTGAGCTGTGGGAGTTTTCCTTGTGTGGCGATGCTCAAGCACAAACATGAACGAATCGACCTCGACGCCTGTGGCCTGATGAAGAGACGAAAGAACTTCGCGATTCGAAACAGGCGGCGTATTACCGTGCAGTCGAAGTATTCCGCGAAAAAGCTGAAGATAGCCTGAAAAGGATGAAGCAAAACCTTCGGCCAGATACTTCGTGTCGCCCATCGATGAGATGTAGCCCTGCCGAAGCCCCACAAGCTTCGCCTTGATGTCGCGCTCGCACTGAAGGCGAAGATCTGCGTTCGACACCTGAACGGACGCGAAAACATCCTCTCCGTAAACCGTTTTATGAATCAGCGATATGTTCAGAAACTCAACTGGAAACACATCAAGCGAGTTGCCAATGTAGTCCGGCGTCATGAGAAGCGGGGATTTTACAAGCTTTCGCGCGTATTTTTTTCCGAGCGACGCAATGCCGTCGAGCATCTGGAAGTCCATGGTTGAAAGCACCAGAAGCGTATTGATGTCGCTAATATCAGGAACATACTCATCTGTTGCGGCGCTTCCGATTATGTGGATCGAATGGATGCGGTTTCCGTCGAGCGCAATTACGTCAGTAATGAAAGGCCGCGCCCGGTTTGCCGCATCGATGCTTATCCCGTCAAGTTTCAGGCCATCCTGCATCGCGTAACCTCTTTAGTTGATCGTGTCATCCAAAGGAGTTTGCCTGAGTCGCGCATGTTTTTCAAATCCGGTCAGCCTATATGGTCAGCCTATATACCCCTATCGCCTAAACTGCTCCTGTAAATCCGAGTCTTTTTTGAAGGCAAGATAGAATAAATATTCAGCGGCCAAATCCAACTCATCCACCCAAACAACCGTGTTATGTTCAACCTTGAAGCTCCTGAAAGCGTCTTCCTCTTTCAGCGGCAGGAATATCGGCCTTTTCTCATTGAGAATGGTCTTCTTCAGGTCTGCCGTTCCAGTCATCCCGCTATAGAATGCAAGGCGAAGCCGATAGCTGCCAGCATATTTTGCTTCATTCACGATCAACATGATTGTACCTTCCAGTTCATACCAGCGGTTTGATTTTATGGATTATCTTATCAGAATGCGGATAATGTCCGGCTGGGCAAAAAACCTCAGGTCTATCACGCTCGTGCCTATTCCTCTCGAAACAATTAACGGGAACGTATCTTCGTGATACAAACCGGCTACATATTCGCCGCTGCCGGGAGGGAGCCGGAACGGCAGGCCAAAGAAAGTAATCTGTCCACCATGAGTATGGCCGCTCAATACCATGACTTTGGTTTTTAACGGTATTACTTCGCGGATCGAATCATATAGCTTTGGACAATGCGCCAAGACGATGAGTATTTGATTATCGCTCCAGTTAATGGCAAGCAGGGAGGGTTTGCCTCCGAGCAGGTCATCCAGCCCGACAACACGAATTGGAGCGCCGTCGATGTTAATCACGGCATCTTCATTTACAAGCAGCGTTATTCCATTCGCCGAATAAATTCTGTCAAGAGTAGCGATATCAATGTTTGACCAATACTCCCAGTTCCCAAGTATTGCGTACATATGAGATGATTTCGGGAACGCACCGATATAATCCGAGAAAGCGTCCATGTTCTTTCTGTCGTCAATCATGTCGCCGGTGAAGAGAATTACGTCAGGCCTGATTTCCCGCACGGATTGAACCAGCTTTGTGTTCAATTCATCTCCGGGCTTGAAATGCAGATCGGATATTTGCACAAAGTTGATCGTGGATTTGCTTCCAGAAAAATTGAACTCATGTTCTACGATACCAAGTTTTCCGGTTTGGCAACCGGTAACAATGAGTGCGAAGAATATGACTATAAACAGCTTTAGGGCTATTGGTCTCATTCAACACCGCAACTCATGCTGATAAATGCCTGAATATGCAGGCCATGCCAAGGCATTCAGCAAGCTATATCTCCCTCACCTCCACGCCCTCAAGCCCCGGCTCGGCTCGCGCCGCCTCTATCGCTTCGCGGCCCGAAACAACCGCGGATGCGCCTTCCGCATTTTCAACCAGATAGCGCCGCGCTGCGTCGGCAAGCGCATCTTTCGTAACCGCAAGCGCGCCGCGCCGCAGGTTCATGCGCATATCGGGCGTGATGCCGTACAGCCGCAGGCGGTATTCGCGCATCGCCTTCCCCTCCGGCGCAAGCGCGGAGTCCATGTCGCTGAACACGCCAAGCACCGCTTCCTCTATATTCTCGTCAGTAAACGCGCCTGATGCGGCCCAATCAGCTGCGTCGCCATACACCGAGAGCGTGCGGGCAAGCTGGGGGTCTCGGTACGACATCATGCTGAAGATGCCGCTTCCCGACGAAAACGCCGCCATGCCGCCGTATGCCCCGCCCTTTTCCCGTATCTCGCGGTGCAGGTAGCCGAACTTTAGCAGCTTGGCAAGCACGAGAAGCGCGGGAGTGTCGGGGTGATTGTACGGAACGGTGCGAAATGCGCGGGCGACGTAGGAGACGGCTACCTGCCCGGCCCAGGTTTCGAGCTTGGCGCCGTTTCCCGGCGTTGCGATTTGCGGGAATGCCAGAGCAGATATTGCCCGAACGCCCTGCAGGAAACCGGCCAGATGGCCGCGAATGTCGGCAAACGCGGTTGCCCGCCCCGCAACAGCGCAGCGCACCATTCCGGCGGCGCCAAGAAACGCCGCGATGCGTTCGAGCTTTTTGGCGACTTCGGCCAATGCTCCGTCCGGCGCGGCAGCCAGTTCCTTCATCCGCCGCACCTGCGTAAGCCCGCTCCATGTCTCGCGCATCGCCGCGCCCGGCACAAGCCCGCGCGCCGCGCGCATGGCGGCGTAGCGGTGGCCCGACTGCGGAATCGAGTTTTCGAGCGACGTCGCGATCTGGCCGGTCAGCGTGCGAAGCCGCGCGATGTCGGTGAAATCCGGCGAGCGGAACACGTCCGACAGAACGCCGAACATCGGCCCGTGGTTTCGCTCAAGGCACTTGGCCTTGAACTCGACCACGCGGCTTAACGCGTTGAAATCGCTTGCGCTTTCGACAATATCAGCCGATGCGCGGATTCCGCCCGTCACCGCCTCCATGCGCTCGGCCATGCGTTCGTAGCCCATTCCGGCCGCGCCCACCTGCGTGAGCGTGGCGCAGAAAAACGGAACCCATTCCACCAGTTCATCCGGCATGGCAGATGCGTCGATGCTGAACGCAACAGAACTGATGCCGTTTGTGGGCTGATCGTACCATTCAACCGGGATGCCGGATTCTTCCGACAAATCGCATTTCACCACCGCTTCGTCAACCGGAATGTCGGACAGGCCCAGCTTCGGCAGGCACGCGAGATCGGGTTCCTCCTCCTGCATCCGCTGAAGCTCGACCGCCTGACTGACAACCGCGCCGGTTTCTTCGGGCGTCATATCGGCCTTGATTTTGGCTAGATGTTCGGCGTTTTCTCGCGCTTCCGCCTCGTATTTGCCGGTGTCGGGCACAAGCGTGAGCGTAACCCTGTGCGGGTTTTCGAGCAGATGGCGGCGGATCATGTTTTTTATAAATGAGTCGTCCGCCGCCTCTTTTCGAAGTCGTTCAAGCGCGGCCTCGATTTTAAGCGGCTTCACCGGATCTCCGTCGTGGTTCCAGAGGCCGATGGCGCGGAAATAGAGCCAGAGCGGGTACGGGAAATGATCGCCCGTTACCTCGCGGTTTGCAAATTCCATGCGGTGAAGCGCGGCCTCCACGCGCTCCCCCGGAAAGCCCTCGCGGGCAAGCCGTTCGAGCGTTTCGTCAATCACCGCCGCAACCTTCGGCGCGTCTTCGAAGCGAACGCCCTGAAGCCCGGCGGCAAGATGCGTCTGCTTGTTCGAGTCTGAATACCCTGTTCCGGGCGCAAGCTGGCTGCCAAGTCTGCTGTCCATGAGCGCCTTGTAGAGCGGCGCGGCAGGGTTTCCAAGCAGAAGCGCCGAAAGCAGGTTCGCGGCCAGAACCTCGAAGTCGTCGGTGAGCGGCGGCATGAGCCATGCGGTCTGAACCATGCATTTAGCGTCGTAATCGCCGCCCGGCGGCACTGCGTATTTTTCCACGATCTCGCGCGGCGCTACAAATTTCGGCTCCTCGCGCACGGCGGAATCAACCGTTGCGCGGCTGAACCGGCTCAAGGCCAGGCCGTTTATCTCGCGCAGATGGTCTTCTAGTGGCATGTTTCCATATGTGAACATCCGCGCATTGCCGGGATGGTAGTAGCGGGAGTGGAAATCGCGCAGCATCCGCCAAGTGAGGTTCGGGATGTCGGACGGTTCGCCGCCGGAATTGTAGCCGTATGTCGATGTCGGAAACAGCGCCTTTGCCATCGCATGTCCCATGATCGAGCGAGGATCGGACATCGCGCCCTTCATCTCGTTATAAACCACGCCCTTTATCTGAAGCGGCGACGCCGGATCGTCCGGAGTCTCGAATTCGAGGCGGTGGCCCTCCTGCCGAAAATCCTGTTCGCGCAGGTTCGGAAAGAATACGGCGTCGAGATAGACATCGAGAAGGTTGTAAAAATCCTTGCGATTGCGCGTGGAGAACGGATACATCGTCCAGTCGTCGGCGGTGAGCGCGTTCATGAAGGTGCTGAGGCTGCGCTTGATCATCGAGAAGAACGGATCGCGCACCGGAAATTTCCTGGAGCCGCAGAGAACCGTGTGCTCCAGAATGTGGGCTATGCCGGTTGAATCGGCGGGCGGCGTGCGGAAGGCGATGCCAAACAGGTTGTTGTCGTCGGCAACCGACAGATGCATGTACTCCGCGCCGGTTGCGTCGTGCGAAAGCAGAACAACCTCGGCCTGAAGTTCGGGGATGGATTCCGCGCGGGTTACGGTGAAACCGTGGATTTTGTCTCCGGGGGTGTATGTTTTGTTCAATTTATGTGGTTCCTTTCTGATAGGCAAGTAATGATGTCGCTGAGTCAGATTAATTCCCGGGTTTCCGGCAAATCGCTCATTCCCCCGCCTCCCCGCTCAACTCCGCCTCTATCTCCTCGATGCTCGGCAAGCTAGATTTTAGATTATCCGGCAGGGCGCGGGTAAGCTCGTAGTCCGACACGCCAATGGGCTTGTGGATGTCCCGCAACGCGTATTCGGCCAGCACACGGTCTTTAGTCTGGCAGAGAATCAGACCTATAGTGGAACCGTCGTTTTCATGCCTGAGCTTGTCGTCCACCACTGAGCAATAGAAGTTCATCTTCCCGGCATATTCCGGCTTGAAGTCCCCTTTCTTCAACTCAATCACCACAAAACATCTCAGTTTCAGGTGGTAAAACAACAGATCGAGATAGAAGCCCTTGTCGCTGACCTCCAGAAGATACTGGCGCCCGACAAACGCAAAGCCCTGACCGAGTTCAAGGAGAAATTTTTCAAGGTGCTTTACCAGACCGGTTTCCAGCTCCCTTTCCTCAAATGGTTCTGTCAGAGTCAGGAAATCGAAAATATAGGGGTCTTTTAGAAGTTGTCGCGCCAGGTCGGACTGAGGAGAGGGTAGGCGCTCCTGAAAGTTGGTGATTGCTGCGCCCTGTCTTTTATGGGCATCAGACTTGATCATCAAGCCGAGAACATCCCGACTCCAGCCATGTTCGATGGTCTGCTGCATGTACCAGAGGCGGGTTGGTATGTCTTTAACCTTTTGAATCAAAAGCACATTATGCGCCCAGCTTATTTGTGCAACGAGCGGTTGCACAATTTGAGATTGGCTTGATTGGGCCACCGCCAGTGCCCCATTTTCGGCTGAAGTCAATAGACTGGGCAATTCCGCAACGGCCCGTTGCGAAATTGAAAGCAGTTCAGAGTACTCCTCATAAAACTGGCTCATAAGTTGAAGGTTGCGCTCGGAAAATCCTTTTATTTCAGGCAGTTCGTTTTTAAGATCGGTTGCGAGTCGCCGCAATATACCCTTGCCCCAGCCTTCATGTGCCCTTCTTTCCCTAATCATCCGCCCAATGTCCCAGTACATCAGGATCATTTCCGCATTGGCGGAAAAAGTGGCCCTTACCTGAGCCTGCCTGATACGGCCCTTGATTTGTGTCAGCAGGTCGCCGTATTTCATAAGTTCCGCAGTCATATTACAACGCGCTCCATTTGCCGCAAGTTTAGCCCATTTGGCGCATTTGCTGCCGTTTTATATCACAAAACCACCCAACGATGGTGTCGCACGGGTTCGGAAGTCTGTGCGCCGTCATTGAATAGTTTTTTACTATCTGTTATTATTTTTCAATAGGACATCACGAAAGGAGATTTTGTATGGCCAAGACACTGACTCTCTATCTGTCCACATCGCCTTACTCTGGCGAGAACACACTCTCCACTGTTCGAATAGCGGAATCGGCGCTGAGAAAAGGACACACTGTTAACCTGATCGCGTCAGCCGACGGGGTGTATGGTTTCCTCAAGAAACAGAAGGCGAAGGGGATAACCAACGCGGAGGAGGAATTCGCCGGGCTGATGCAAAAAGGCTTGCGCGTCTATCTCTGAGGCGGCTGCATGAACTTTCGCCGGGCGGCGAAAGACGACTTTATTGACGGTTCGGAAGTTGGCTCGCTCAAGGGACTTTTTAAAACCATGGGTGAAAGCGACGTTTGGCTGAATATCGGCGCGTGACCGTGGAGGCAAACATCATGAAAACAATAGCAATGATTGTGCGGAAGCCGCCGTATGGCGACATAAACGCGGCTGAAGCGGTGCGCCACGCAATGGGCGCGGCGTCGGATGAAATCGGCGTGAACCTCATTCTTCTTGACGGCGGGGTTTTTCTGGCAAGAAAAGGCCAGCAGGACACTGACGGCTTCATGAATCTCGAAAACGCCATTGGCGATGCGGTTGAGCTTGGGGTGAATGTTTACGCCGACAGCGAATCGCTGGCAAAGCGCCATGTTGCGCCGGACTGCGTGGCGTCGGGCGTGAAAATAACCGGATGGCCCGAAATTGCCGCGCTGATCGGGCAAGCCGGCCAAACGATGATCTTTTAGGAGGCCGATATGCTTGTACTTGTTAAAAGCGCGCCCGATACGACTGACGGAATGCGTGGAATGATGCTTGCCCGCGAGGCTGCGGCTGACGTGGTTCTGCTTCAGAACGGCGTGTATTTCGCCGACGGGAACGCGATTGGGGAATTTTCCGGCAGGATATACGCGCTGGAAGACGATGTGAAGCTGCGGGGAATCGACTCGGCAATGGCGGGCAGCCGCATTCAAGGCATCGACTACGACGGACTGGTGGATATAATGACTGAAAACGACAAGGTTGTCGGGATGTTCTGAGGTTATCGGGGAGGTTCAATTGTGGCTAAAATCGCAGTGATCGGCGGTTCCTTCGGAGGACTCACCGCCGCATTCGAGCTGAAAAGACTTCTTGGAAAGAAAGCCGATGTAACCGTAATATCCGATGACGATAAATTCGTCTTCATCCCGTCGCTTCCCTGGCTGGCGATGGGCATTCGCCGCGCGGCGGACATAACTGTTCCGCTTCGCCCTATTCTCGAAAGCAACAAGATCGCATTTATTAATGAGAAGGCAACCGGCGTTGACGCAGACGCATCGAAGGTTGTCACAGAAAAGAGCGAGATTGCATACGATTATCTCGTGATCGCATCCGGCCCGCATCTGGCCTTCGAGGAAGTGCCGGGCCTTGGCCCCGATGGCGGCAACACAGACTGCATCTTCACTCTGGGGCAGGCGGAAAAGACAAACGCCTCGTGGAACAGGTTTCTGGAAAGTCCCGGCACAGCCGTAATCGGCTCGGTGCAGGGCGTAAGCTGTTCCGGCCCGACATACGAATACGCCTTCGAGATCGACACCGAGCTTCGCCACCGGAAAATCCGCCACAAGGCTCCGATAGTTTTCATCACCTCCGAGCCTTATGTCGGCCATTTCGGCATCGGCGGCCTGCGGAACTCGAAAACAATGATGGAAGACGAGTTCGCAAAGCGCGACATAAAGGTTATAGCCAATACGGCGGTTGCCGAAATTGCGCCCGGCGAGGTGATTCTGAAGGACGGAACGAAGCTCCCGTTCAAGCTCTCGATGCTTGCGCCCGCAATGAAGGGCGTTCCGGCTGTGTCGCATCTGGGCAATCCGCGCGGCTTCATTCCGGTTGACGGACGATACAGGCATACAAAGCACCGCAACATATTCGCCGTGGGCGTGGCCGTGGCCATAGCGCCGCCGGAGCCAACTCCGGTTCCAACCGGCGTGCCAAAAACCGGATACATGACAGTGAGCATGGCCAAAACCGCCGCGCTGACCATCGCATCGGATATTCTTGGCGGCCCGCCGCCGCAGGAAAAACCGCTCGATGTGCTCTGCCTCATGGACATGGGCGACAAGGCCGCAATCATGAAGGCGTACCCGGTGCTTCCGCCCCGGCAGGAATCGATGATAGAGGCTGGCGTGCGATACAAATGGGCCAAAATCGCCTTCGAAAAGTATTTTCTATTCAAAATCAGGCATGGATTAAGCAACTGGCCGTAGGAATATTGGCCGGAAAGTCGGCTGAAAGGGGTATCGCCATGGCGAAGATAACGAAAAACGTGTCGGTGATGTGTTTTCACGATGAGCTTTGCCAGGTTTACAACGCGCTAATGACGGCGTTAAGCCTGCTCAGGGAAGACTCGAAGGTGACGATTTTCTTCGGATCAAGGGGGGTTAACGCAATCCACAAAGACAAGGTGAAGGATCTTAAATGCCTTCCAGACCAGCCACAGGAGGTTTCCGACGCCGTGATGAAGCGGATGGAGGAGATGGAGCTTCCAACTGTCGAGGAACTGCTTTTCATGGCTCACATGGAGGGAGCAAGGATGCTGGCCTGTCCGCTCAACGTTCCGCTTTTCGGCATGTCCAAAGCGGATTTCGTCGAGGGCGTGGAACTTGCCAATCCGGCCACTTATTACAAGGAAGTTGTGGTTCAGGCAGACATGAACCTTACATTCTGATGCCGCAATCATGAAGTCTTCGCACCCTCGTAAAAAGTCGTCATTCCCGCTTGTCGGGAATCATTCTTCCGCGTAACACATTGAAAAAGATGGATTCCGGACAAGCCGGAATGACATGAAAATGGCTTTGTTCGACTTTTTACGAGGTCGTCAGTCTTCATTAATGCCGAGCAGGAGAAATAGATGAAAAAGTTTTCGCTGGTTGAATTCTCCGTTGATCATCCTAAGCTGATCGTGCTGCTGGCCATAATCATTTCGCTGGCCTTCATGACCCAGTTTCCGAAGATCAAGACAGACACCAACCCAAAGAACATGCTTCCGGCAACGTCGGCGGTCAGGGTCTGGAACGATGGGGTTGAAAAGACCTTCGGCCTCTACGAAGACATGATCGCGGTCGGGATTGTCAACGAAAACGGCATCCTCAATAAAGACACGCTTGGAGGAATCCAGCGGATAACCGACGGGATTCTAAGGATAAACGGCGTTGCCGCCAGAGATGTTTCAAGCTTCACCACAATTGACAACGTGACGGTTCAGGACGGAACGCTCAACGTAGCGCCACTCATGGCAGATGTCCCGAAAGATCAAGCCGGCGTCGAAAATCTCCGCCGGAACCTGTTCGAAAACCCACTTTTCCTGAATCGCATCATATCGAAGGACGGAAAGACCGCCGCCATTTATGTTCCGCTCGAAAAGGGAGCTAACGGCAAGGAGATTGCCGACAGCATACGCGAGCTCGTCGGCAAGGAAAAGGGCGGCGAGAAGTTCTACATAGCGGGCGATCCGGTTGCGCGCGACACGTTCGGCGCCGAGATGTTCAAGCTGATGGCGGTCTTCGCGCCGATTGCCGGCATGGTCATGCTGGCGGTCAGATTTTTCATGTTCAGGGATCTTTTTCTCTCAGTCACATTGATGATGGACGCCATGATAAGCATCGTCTGGAGCATGGGCCTGCTGATCGGCCTCGGCTTTCCCATACATATCATGAGTTCGATGGCTCCGGTGTTTCTGATGGCTATAGCCACGGACAGCATGCATATCTTCAATGAGTTTTACTTCCGATACGGCGAGACGAAAGACAAGAGGAAAGCGATAATCGAAACGATGCGCGCGGTCAGCAGGCCCGTGCAGAACACCGCCCTTGCAACCGCCGTTGGCTTCGGCGTGCTTCTTTTCATGAACATCATTCCGGTTAAGGTGTTCGGCGGCCTTGTAGCCTTCGGAACCGTTGTCCTGAGGATTCTGAGCTTCAGCTTCATACCGGCGATGTTCACATTCGTGAAAGAGGAGAAGATTGAGAAGATCGCAAGGGCGCAGGAGATTCGGGCCGGCGGAACCTCACGGTTTCTCCGGAAGCTTGCGGGAGCCGGCGCGTATCACCCGAAAACAACGCTGGTTGTCGGCCTTGTCCTTTTCGCGGCTGCGCTTGTGGGGCTGACGAAAATAAGGGTCAACAACAATCTGGTGGAGTGGTTCAAGACCGGCAACGAGGTGCGCATTGCCGACACGGTGATGAACAGGTCGCTTGGCGGCACGTCGATGGCCTATGTCGTGGCAACCGCGCCGGAGGATGAATACATGAAAACTCCGGAAGCGATGCGGCACATCGAGGGGCTTCAGCGGCATCTTGAGAAATTGCCTGTTGTGGGAAAAACGACATCCGTCGTGGATTATGTCAAAAGAATAAACAGGGTTCTCCATGACGACGACCCGAAATTCGATGCGGTTCCGGAGACAAAGGAGATGATCGGCCAGTACATATTCCTGTTTTCGATGTCGGCCAAGCCGTCCGATCTGGACAATGTGGTTGACTATCCGTTCCGGCGCGCAAATATCTGGGTGCAGTTGAAAACCTGGGACGCCCAGGCGATGCGGGACGTTATCAAGGCGATGGATGAGTACAAGGCGGCGGCTCATGAATCGCCCATGCGGATCGATCTGAAACCGGCGGGAATCGCATATTTCAATCTGGTCTGGAACGATGAGGTTCTGTGGGACATGGTCATGGGCTTTGGCCTTGCCCTTATCGCCGTGTTCGCCATTCTTGCGCTGGACTTCCGTTCGGTAAAATGGGCGCTTGTGGGCTACACGCCGCTTCTGTTTACGATACTGCTCATCTATGGCGTTGTGGGCTATGCGGGCAAGGATTTCGACATGCCGATATCGGTGCTGTCGTGCCTGTCGCTTGGCATGGCGGTGGATTTCGCCATTCATTTTGTAAGCAGATTACGGCAGCGCCTGAGGGAAATGCCCGGCGAATCATTATCCGACGCGCTGCTCTGGACAGCCGAGCGCCCCGGCAAGGGGATAATTCGAAACGCAGTTCTGTTTGCCGCATCGTTTGCGGTGATGATATTCGCGCCGCTCACGCCATACATTACGGTTGGAGCGTTCATCGTGAGCATGATGCTGCTGAGCGCTGTAATGACAATCGTCTACATTCCGGCGCTTATAACGCTCGCAAGCGGCAGCTTGCTTGAAAAAGGGAGGAACGCATGAAACAATCAGCCATGTTTTTACTTGCCGCATTATTGTCCATCGTAATTCCGGCGCGCGCATTCGCGGCATCCGCCGACGAGATCATGAAGCAGTCGCAGGCCGCGTTTCTCTACGGCGGCGCGGACTTCAAGGCCCGCGTGATGATGAAGCTTATCGACAAGGGCGGGCGGGAACGCGTGCGCGAGCTTTCGATGATCCGCAAGAACTTCGGCGAGCCGGGCGTCAACCAGAAATATTTCATCTATTTCCACCAGCCAGCCGACGTGAAGGGCATGGCATTTCTGGTGAACAAATACCCCCGCAAAGACGACGACAGGTGGCTCTTCATCCCGGCGCTGAACATGGTGCGCCGAATAGCGGCGCAGGACAGGCGGTCGAGCTTCGTCGGCTCGGATTTCACCTATGAGGACATCTCCGGCAGGGACATCGAAGACGACAATCACTCCATCGTGAAGGACGAACGAATCGGCGCGGCAGACTGCCATGTGATAAAAAGCGCGCCGAAAGGGACTGACACCGATTACGGACACAAGCTTTCGTGGATCGACAAATCGACAAAATTGCCGCTAAAGGAAGAGTATTACGACAAAAGGGGCGAGCTTTTCAAGGTATTCAGCGCCGACGAGGTGAAAAATATCAAAGGATTTCCGACGGTTACGAAAAGATCGATCAAAAACCTCCAGAGCGGTCATTCGAGCGAGGCGGCTTATATCAAGGCTGATTATGGCATCGGGGTTGAGGACGGGCTGTTTGCCGAACGCTACCTCAGGCAGCCCCCGGCCAAATGGGTGGAATGAGGCCTAAAAGAAGAAGCTCTTTATCAGGAACGAAACCATGCCGACAAGGTTAAGAATGACAACGAGATATAACCGGTCGAAGCGCTTGTTGATGCTGTCGTTCATTGTGTCGAAGCGCTTGTTGATGCTGTCGTTCATTGTGTCGAAGCGCTTGTTGATGCTGTCGCTCATCACCTCGAAGCGCTTGTTGATGCTGTCGTTCATTAAGTCCATGCGGTGGTGTATTCCGGCGATTTCCGACTTGATCTCGCGAATCTCGTTATGGATCAGATCGAGTTCCCTGAAGATGAAAGTGAACGGATCGGCCCGATATATAACTTCTTCCTGTTTTTCCACTTGCGGCGACATGGCTCATGTTATCCCTCTTCTCTTCCTGCTGTCAAGCAGCGCTGCGTGGGCTGATGTCTCGATCGGCGGCTTCGCCCAGGGCGGCTATGCCCTTGGAACATCGTCCAACCCCGACGGCGGCGATTTCAAATCGGCGGAAGAACGGTTTCAGCTCCGGATCGACGCCGCATCCGGGCCGTTTGGTCTGTTCCTGAAGACCGATGCCGCCTGGGAACACGCCGGTGAAAATGCCGACATCGAGCTTCGTGAGGCTTACGCAAACTACTCTGCCGACATGTGGGACTTGCGCGTGGGACGCCAGGTGATCACATGGGGAACCGGCGATCTTGTATTCATAAACGACGTATTTCCAAAGGATTACGCCGCTTTTTTTTCAGGCCGCCCGATGGAGTATTTCAAGGCTGGAATTGACGGCGTGAAGATCGGCCTCTATCCATCCTTCGCATCATTCGATCTGGTGCTTGTTCCTGAGTTCGAGCAGGACAACTATCCGGACGGCGCAAGGTTTCATCTGTACGACCCGATGCCCGGCGTTACGGACAGAAGCAGGGAAAACCCGGCGTCCGGCACTAAAAAACCTGAGATAGCATTGCGAATTTATCGCAACATCGGCGGTTTCGACGCATCCGCGTATTTCTATCGCGGCTTTTGGAGGCAACCCGCCATGATTCCGGACAATCCGGCGGCGCCGTCGCGGATCACTTTGACATATCCGGCCCTTTCGGTTTACGGCGCAAGCATTCAGGGAAGCGCGCTGGATGGCGTGGTCAATTTGGAGGCCGGTTACTACAATTCGTGCGACGACAGCGATGGAAGCGACCCGATGATTCCAAATTCGCAAGCGAGATTTCTTGTTGGCTACCAGCGCCAGTTTTGGGAAGACTTTACGCTGGGCGCACAGTACTACACGGAATACATGATCGATCATGCCGAATACGATAAAAACCTGCCATCAGGTTTTCCCGCCGAAAAGAAGCTCAATCAGCTTGCCTCGGCGCGGGCGACTCAATTTCTCATGCACCAGACGCTGCGGTTATCGTTTTTTGCCTTTTACAGCCTTTCCGGTGGCGACTATCTGCTGAATCCGGAAGCTAAATACAACTTCACCGATCATGTCTGGGGGGCGCTTGGCGGAAACATCTTCGGCGGCGGCCATGAATGGAGCCGATTCGGACAGATGGACAAGGACGACAATATCTACATTCAGGCGCGGTACGAATTTTGATGCCATTGCAACAGAGATTATCTATCCAATATCATTAACCAATAGACACCGCCACATACTTAAGGAGATACGCCATGTTTGCAAAAAAGACGCTTACCCGCCTTGCAAAAACCTGCGGCTGAGCGGCAAAGATAGGCCCGGCGGACTTGTCGGGCGCACTTGCGGGGCTTGCGGCCCCGAACGATCCGAACCTGCTTGTCGGAATAGAAACCAGCGACGACGCGGCGGTTTACCGCCTCACGGACGAAATCGCGATGATAAACACCGTGGATTTCATCACGCCGCCGGTTGACGATCCGTACTGGTTCGGGCAGATCTCTGCGGCCAATTCAATCTCCGACGTCTATTCTATGGGCGGCAGGCCGCTAACCGCGCTGAACGTTGTTATGTTTCCGTCCAAGCATCTAGACATGGGCGTGCTTCGCGACATACTTCGCGGAGGCCACGACAAGGTTGTCGAGGCGGGCGCTGTGCTTGTGGGTGGCCACACGATTGACGATGACGAGCCGAAGTACGGCCTGTCGGTAAGTGGCGTTGTGCATCCGGAACATATCATCACCAACGCCGCCGCGCGGCCAGGCGACGCGCTGATTCTGACCAAGCCAATCGGCACAGGCGTTATTTTCAATGCGCTTCGCGCCGGAAAGATTCCATACGCCGGGGTCGAACGCGACGTTCTGCCCACGGTTGCCGCGCTGAACAAGGCGGCGATGGAGGCGGCACTTGCATTTGACCTCCATTCATGCACCGATGTTACGGGCTTCGGCCTTGCCGGTCATGCCTTCGAGATGGCCGCCGGAAGCGGAACGCGGATCGTGCTGAATTTCGGAGCGGTTCCAATCTATCCCGGCGCGCTTGAGATGTACCGGAAAGGCGTATCAACCGGCAACAATCCCAAGAACCGCGCGATGCTTGGCGACGCGCTCGAAATCCGCGCGAAGCTTTCAGCGGAGGAAGCGGAACTGCTTGTGGATCCGCAGACATCCGGCGGGCTCCTGCTTGCGCTGCCGGAAGCCGAGGCGGACGCGCTGATGGCAACGCTTTCGTCGCGAGGTGTTTCGGCGTCGCGCATCGGCGTGGTCGAGGCGGGCAAGCCGGCTGTTATCGTGGCCTGATTCGCCGGACTCCAGCACGTATCTGCAATGGACATTATCGTCCTGATGGCGGGGCTTGGCCTTGCCGCCGGTTTCATGTCCGGGCTTCTGGGCATAGGCGGCGGCATTGTCATGGCCCCGCTTCTTCTTTACACGCCGCAGATTTTCGGCTTTGCCCCCCTGTCCGTAAAGGTGGTGGCCGGGCTTACGATAATGCAGGGGCTGGTCAGTTGCCTCTCCGGCATGATCGCCCACAGGCGTTTCCGCTTCGTTTCCGACAGCCTTGCCGTGCTAATGGGCGCGAGTATCTTCATCGCCGCGCTGATCGGTTCTGCAGGGTCGCATTTCTTTTCCAACAGGGCGCTCCTTGCAGTGCTGGCCGGGCTTGCGTTTGCCGCTGCGGTGCTGGTGCTGAAACCGGTTGACGACGAGGGCGACAGCGCAGACGCCTCAGCCGTGAGATACAGCCGGTTCCGCGCGGTTTCAGTTTCGGCGTTTGTCGGGCTGCTGGGCGGACTGGTGGGCCAGGGCGGATCGTTCATCCTCATTCCGCTGATGATCGCGTTCGTGAAAATCCCCACGCGCATAGCCATCGGAAGCAACCTTGCGATTGTGTTCATGTCGTCGCTTGCCGGAGTTATCGGCAAGGCTGCCACCGGTCAGATAGAGTGGCATCTGGCAATTCCGCTTGCGGTTGCCGCGATGCCCGCAGCCCAGCTTGGCGGCATGGCCAGCCGCCGTGTTCCGGCTGTGTATCTGAGGAAGTCGCTTGCGGTTGTGATAGCAATAGCGGCGGCAAGGATGGGGTTCTCCGCTATTTTCCCGTAGGTACGCATAAATTCCAGCCCCACTCCTGCCTGCGGCCATCTACCCTTGCATGTATTCGCAACTACTGTAAAATAACTTATTGACCGTGCATGTTCTGCCCGGTTTAATAATCTTGCCGGGGAGCATCCAATGAAAAAACTGTCTGCGGTTGTAATTCTTGTTGCCGGACTGTTCATCCTGATCTCATGCAGCCGTGGCCCGGCCAGTGAACCGGTTGGCGGAACTTCGAGAGTGACAATAGCCGTTACAAACGGACAACCGGCGGCAGACGCAAACCGGTCGGTTCGGGCGGCGTCTATTCCGTCCGATGTCGCGAAAATGGTTTTCTCGATCAGCGCAACGGACATGATCGAAATCACGCGCGAAACTGTCGTTTCAGGCGGAGTGGAGATAAGCGAGGCATTCGAGATCCCGATCGGCGCCGCGCGCCGCTTCGAGGCGAGGGCATACGACGGCATCGGCACGCTTCTTTTCTCCGGAGAGAAGCTTGCCGACCTTGACGGCAGTCCGAAGGATGTCACCATAGAAATGCAGTGGCGGCAGCCCGATTCCGGGATATACCACATCGGCGGCCTCATCAATTCCGCAAGCGCCGCATATGCGATGAGCGGCGTGTTCGGCGACAGCTCGCCCGCGCGCGGGTTGTTTCCGTCGGCATCAGGCGACGGCAAGGGGCTGGTTCTTCTGCCCGCCGACAGCGCATTCACGATCGCGATACCGCAAAGGTTCAGGCAGGCAGGCGTGCTTCTTGAGCTGCAAGTCAATTACATGGACGGCCATCTTGCGAAATTCAGCATAGAGGATGACATCGGCAATCTCGTGGGCGCAAGCGATTTGGTAGGCGACGTCGATGAAAACCAGACTTACACATGGCAGATCGATCTTTCTCCGGTTTTCACCGAAAATCACACACCTGAATCCCTGACACTTAAAACTGTCTCGTCCGTCCGGTTGAACGCGTATGCCGGTTTCTACAAGATAGAAGCCGCGAACGAATCCGGCGTCTTCATCGCCGACCTGCGTGAAGGAGGCAGCCGCGTAATTTCATCCAATGCTCAGACATCCTACTGGGGCGGCGGAACGGATTGCATCACGGAACCCGCCAACTTCGCGACATGCGGATACATTGAGTTCTCGCTCTCCGATGCGATCTCATCGATGACAAGGCCGGTGCTGGAATTCAATTTCGGACGCGAGGAAGACAGTCAGATGGAACTCTCGCTGTACACATCCAACGAGGATATGATCGGGCGTTATTATTCCGATGATGACGACGACGAGGAGATGGGCCAGACATTCATAGTGGATGTCACTGATTACAAAACAGTTGACTCGTTCTATCTTTCAATGGATTGCAGCACGTTCCTGAACCCGTTTGTGAAGGTTTACGATGCAGCGGCAACATCCGGCGGAAGCATCATGCTCGACATCACGCCGACAGGCGCAAACCACGTGAGCCATTCAGGCAAATTCGGTTACTTCCTTACATCCCTTTCCGGCGAGGTGGAAGGTGGTTATCCGGTAAACGGCATGTTCAGGGACAACATAGGCTACGATGCGCCGCACTGGCTTGCCGATCCGACGAATGAACCATACGGACAGGATGGCGAACTTGTATTCAGCCTTCCGGAAGTGGTTAAAAACCTCCAGAATCCGGTGCTTGAGATAATGCATTTCGCTCCTGACAGCGTGCCGCATCTCGCATCCCCGTCACCGGTTGAAGGCGATCCGGCCTGGTATCCGGTTGAGTTCTATCTGCTCGATGAGCACGACACCGAAATCGCGCATGTCTATTTCGGCCAGTGGGAAGACGACGCAGGCGGCGTGCTTAAAAACCAGATACCGATAAGGGATTTCAGGAATTCGGCAACGCTGAAGATAAAGGTTCCGGCTGATTCCACAAGATGGAGCCAGGCCGCGTTCCCCGGCTTTATCAAGATATTCAACGCGATCGAGCGAACCGTCAGCGTTGCCCCGGCGGAAACGCTGTCATTGTCGCCCGATACAGCCGCGCTTACCGGCTGCGGCGGAACCGGCGAGGGCAGGCAGGCGGTTTTCACGGCAGCGGGAGGTTCGCCGCCATATGAATGGTCGAGCGATGGCATGGGGTCTTTCGTTTCCAATTACGGCGATGACGACACAAAGGCGTTCTGGGACGACTCTACCTACGATTATTGCAACGAGGGCGGAACCGTCACGATAACCGTTTCCGACTCGACCGGCGCAACCGCCACTGCCACGATCGCTGTCCAAGCTGGTGATTGAATTGTCCGGTTTAAATAAATTACGTTTTTTCCGATAAGTACAGGCGATGTGTTAATCATCACAAAAAATATCCGTATTGACGGATAAAGCCTGTAATACCGGAAGGAGTCCGGCATGAAACCCGTTAAGGTCTTCAAGGTCATTCCCAGGATCCCGCCGAAGATCGAACGTCTTCGCGATCTTGCGTTCAATCTGTGGTGGTGCTGGGATCACGAGTGCATCGCGCTCTGGCGGCGTATCGACCCCGATCTATGGGAGGACAGCGGGCACAATCCTGTCCGGATGCTTGCCACAATCCGGCAGGAGCGGCTGGACGAACTTGCAGACGATCTTGGATTCAACGCCCATCTGGAACGGGTATTGGCCTCGTTCAACCGGTACATGACCGATCAGAAGTGGTGCGAGCGATGCTTCGGAAAACATGCCGCCCCTGTCATCGCCTACTTCTCGCTCGAATTCGGAATAACCGAATCGCTGCCGATATACTCCGGCGGCCTCGGCATTCTGGCCGGAGATCACCTGAAATCATCCTCCGATCTCGGCCTGCCGCTCGTGGGCGTGGGGCTTCTGTATCAGAAGGGATATTTCCGGCAATACCTTAACTATGACGGATGGCAGGGAGAGCGCTATCCGGAGAACGATTTTCATGCGATGCCGGTCATCGAGGTGAAGACGGAAACCGGCTGCGACGTTGTTGTTACGGTTGACATGCCCGGACGGACTGTTTTCGCGAAGGTCTGGCGCGTGGATGTCGGCTTCGTGCGGCTCTATCTGCTCGACACCAACATCCCGGTAAATTCGGCGATAGATCAGGATATTACGGATCAGCTCTACGGCGGCGATTCCGAGATGCGAATAAAGCAGGAGATCGTTGTAGGCATAGGAGGAATGCGCGCGCTGGACGCGCTAGGCATCCGCCCGTCGGTCTGCCACATGAACGAGGGGCATTCGGCGTTTCTGGGGCTTGAGCGCATCAGGCAGTTCATGACGAAAGACGGGCTTTCGTTCAACGAGGCGTTCGAGCTTGCCAAGGCAAGCAATGTATTTACCACGCACACCCCTGTCCCGGCGGGTTTCGATGTGTTTCCCACTGATATGGTTATGCGTTATTTTCGCGAATATGCGCGCGAGCTTGGAATCCCGATGGAGCGTTTTCTGGCGTTCGGCTCCGATGCCTCAACCGCGGCGGACGGAGGGTTCTCGATGGCCGCGCTCGCGATGCATCTTTCCGACCGGTTCAACGGAGTGAGCAAGCTGCACGGCCATGTTTCAAGAAACATATTCAGCGGGATGTGGCCCGGCCTGCCGGTTGACGAGGTTCCGATCGGCGCGATCACCAACGGAGTGCATCACCGCTCGTGGATCTCCAACGACATGGACTCGCTCTATTACCGCTACATAGGCGACCGCTGGTACACCAACCCGGAGGATCTGAACATATGGAACGCGGTTGAGGAGATTCCGGATGAAGAGCTCTGGCGCACGCATGAGCGCAGGCGCGAGCGCCTTGTTGCGTTCGCGCGGAAAAGGCTGCGGGATCAGCTTGTTTCGCGAGGCGCGCCAGGCTCCGAGATAAAGAAGGCCGAGGAGGTGCTCGACCCCGAAATCCTCACCATCGGATTCGCGCGCCGCTTCGCCACCTACAAGCGAGCCGACCTCATTCTTCGCAACCCGGAACGTCTGGCGGCCATCCTGAACAACCCGGACATGCCGGTGCAGATTATTTTTTCAGGGAAAGCTCATCCGAAAGACACGCCCGGCAAGGAGCTTATCCGCGAGCTTGTACGATTCACCGAAAAGCCTGAGTTCCGCAAGCGGCTGGTCTTCGTGGAGGACTACGACATTGTCATCGCCCGCTATCTTGTGCAGGGCGTTGACGTCTGGCTGAACACGCCGCGACGCCTGTACGAGGCGTCCGGCACAAGCGGCATGAAGGCGGCGGCAAACGGGGTGCTGAACATGAGCATTCTGGACGGCTGGTGGGATGAGGCTTACCAACCCGGAATCGGATGGGCCATCGGCAAGGGCGAAGAGTACGAAGACCTCGCATATCAGTATGACGTGGAGGCAAACGCGATATACGATCTGCTTGAGAAGGAAGTAGTGCCGCTCTTCTATTCGCGCGGCTCAGTGCGGCTGCCGCGCGGCTGGATCAGCCGGATGAAGGATTCGCTTAAAAATCTTTGCCCTGTATTCAACACGAACCGCATGGTGATCGACTACGCCAAAAAGCATTACGCATTGGCCGAAAGGCGTTTCTCGCATATGAGCGAGGGCGGGTTCACCGTGGCCAAGGCTCTTGCGTCATACCGGGACAAGCTGGCAGCGGCGTGGAATCGCATCAAGATCGAGGACGTCAAGGTGGCAATGGGCTCATCGGCGTCTATCAACGAATGCGTATCGATTGACGTTATTGTTTACATCGACGGCCTTGATCCATCCGACATCGACGTGCAGGTGGTCGAGGGATTCATCACGTCAAAGGGCGATCTGGCTCCGGCATCGGCAAACGGCCTGATCGATATCCATCCCGAACCGGGCAACAGGTTCCGGTTCCACGGCGAGTTCAAGTGCAAATCGAGCGGCCTTCGCGGCGTCTCGGTGCGCATAATCCCGAAAAGCCCGCTCATCGAAAACCCGCTCACAGGGGGACTGGTGAAATGGGCCGAGGCGTGAAGATTTAACAGATTGGGGGGGCGGTTCGCGAACCGCCCCTGCGATTTATTCAGGCATTACCCTGCCGCGTTTTCGGTTATCAGCTTGATGAACGACCTTATCAGGTCGATATTCCCGCCCTTTGCGTCCTGAAACTCCACTCCGAGCATCTGGCGTTCATCGCGTTGGTGTTCGTTCTTCAAGACGCATTGTATGTTCTCTATCCGCCGGTCGAGAATCTTGAATGTCAGATAGTAAATGCCGCCCTGCTGAAAGTTCTGCCCCTCCGACATGACCTTCAAAAGACACCCCTTCTCGCTCAAGTCCATCACGATAAGGTCGGTTGCCGTGACAAGCCCGGCATCGAGGAGCTTGCCCTGAATGTTCGTCTTGACACGCTTGAACTTGCGGAAAGACATGCTTTCTATCTGTTCGGGGTACTGGAAGAAAATGAGCGGAACCGGAAAGAACTGGATGGTGATAACCTCGGCGCTGAAGCCGTAGGCGTTGTCGCCCCTGAGAAAACGAACCAGACAACTGTCCTTGCCCTTGAGCTTCACCGGCTTGTCTTTTATGTATGGAAGCCGCGTGATCAGGTAACGGTTGCGCTCCCATCCCACCACGATGGTTTTGATGTACTCCTCGACCTTCGGAACCTCAAGGGAGAGCGGCAGACCAACCTCGAACGTCACAGCGTTGTTCGTCATCTCTCGAATCACCTGTCCTGGGAAGATAGTTGTAAAATGTAGCGTGCGTCCTGCATTACTGTTCGTCAATTTCGGCGCGGACTTTAACCTGTAAAGGAGACAGATTGTTCATCCCCGTTGGCGACACCCCCAATCCGCCCGGCAGGCCGGTTGTCAACTACCTGCTGATGGCAGTGAACGTGCTGGTTTTCGCCGTTGTCACGCTGCCGCTTTCGTTCGCGCATCCCGATCCGCGCGACCCTGCCTTCATGGCTTATGTGCGTTCGATTCCGGAGCTGTCTCAACTGCCGCTCCAGATGCTTCTGCGCGAGGTTAGCGCCTACGATGTTTTCCTGTTCCGGAACGCGTTCAAGCCGGGCGATTTCGGTTTCAGCCCGCTCATGCTATCGATGTTCCTCCACGGCGGATGGATGCATCTGATAGGCAACATGATGTTTCTCTGGATATTCGGCGACAATGTTGAACACCGGCTGGGACGCATGCGCTATCTGGTTGCGTATCTTGCCTCCGGCATTGCTGCCAGTCTGGTCTACGCGATGTTCTCGCTTGGCTCGATGGTTCCCATGGTTGGGGCATCCGGAGCCATATCAGGCGTTCTCGGATTGTATTACATCTGGTTTCCAGGCAACCGGGTGAAGATATTCATGATGCTTTTCCCGTTTTTCATGGATGTAGTACTCGTTCCGGCCCGGTTTGTGCTTGGCTTTTACATCATTGCCGAAAACCTCCTTCCGTTTCTGCTTGCGCCCAGGATGGGCGGTGGCGGCGTGGCATACGGAGCTCATATCGGCGGCTTCATGGCAGGCCTGGCGATAGCATGGGCGCTCGACCGGCTGCCCGGTGAAACCGCCGGTGCGAGCAATGAAAGCCGTGAGGGCGGCGACGACCACGTCCGCCGAGCAGAAAAAACCGGACAGGCGCGTGTCTCGTCTCTTTCGTCGTTGATTTCCGGGGCCGTGAGCGCTGGAGATGCGGCGCAAGCGGCCAAACTATACTTTTCGGACGCATCCGGACTGATCACACGCGAGGCAAATGCCGACGATCTGATGAAAATCGGCGATTATCTTCTGAAAGAGCGTAGATTCGATGAAGCGCTCACGCTGTTCCGTCGGTACATCGCCGCTTATCCGCGCGGCCCGTACCTTGACTGGGCAAGCCTTGGAGCCGGAATCGCGATTCTGCATGGCCGCGGCCAGACATCCGCTGCCTACCAGTACTTCCTTCAGGTGCTGGATGTAAACCCGTCGGAGCGAGCGCGGATCGAGGCTGTGCGCCAGATTCAGGCCATCGAGCGCAACGGAAGCGACGGGTAGTTTTTTCCATCAGTTTTTTATGTTGACTTAAGGTTACTGGACATGTTACTGTATTTGCGGAGTTTTCTGAATATGGTTTGTTAATGGTAAGGCCACAAAGACAGTTAGCTTTGTGGCCTTTTTTGTTTAAATCGGTATTGTTTGGAAAACTTCAGTATTCAACACTAGGAGGAAGATGGAAATGGCTGAAGGAACGGTGAAATGGTTTAACGAATCGAAGGGTTACGGATTCATTGCGTCGAAGGACGGCGGCGATGTTTTTGTACACTATTCCTCGATTCAGGGCGACGGCTTCAAGACACTCGCTGAGGGTGACTCCGTCAAGTTCGAGACCGAACAGGGCCCGAAGGGACTGAAGGCAGTTAACGTAGTCAGGGTTTAATTATCCGCCATCCGAGAAGGCCCCGGGATTTCCGGGGCCTTTTTTTTGTGCCCAGCCTTCCTTTTCCGCCTGCATCAGGCGATATTAAAGATTAATTTTCCATTGTCGATAGGATTACCGAGGGTCGTTGCCCGATGTTGGGCGGCGGTAAATTGGGAGGAAGTTCATACGAGACGTTTCGCGGCATATTGCCGGAAGCGCTCTTGAAGACGTAACCATGCAAAACGCCGAAACAATCGAGCAGGCCGCCGAATATGTGCGGATAGTGCTTCCGCTCATGATCAAGAACAGGGTTGCTCCAACCCCGCTTAATTATGCCATCTGGTACGAATACGTTACGGGCCGGAACCGTGAACTCAAGGAGGAGGTAGACCGGATAGTCGGCAGCGCCCTGGAGTTCTCCGAAGACATCAGCTCCGAGATATACCAGAGGTACCTTGCACAGGAGGATGCCGCCAACCTCACCGAAATCCGTGAGGGTTTGCGCAAGATATTCACAGACCTTCTCGATTACGTGATGCGTGCCGGAACCCAAACCGCCGGATTCGGAAACGTTCTTGAAACCTATTCCATGAAGCTGATGGACTCGCTCGATGTCGAGGAGATCAGGAAGATCGTTCAGGACGTGCTGAGTGAAACCCGCATAATGAAGGACACAAGCGACGAGCTCAAGCAGCGTCTTGAGGAGACAACCAGCGAACTCGGCGAGCTTAAAAAGGAATTCGAGCGCGTCCGCCGTGAATCGGTCACCGATCCGCTTACCGGAATCTCCAACCGCAAGGCCTTCGACGACTTCATGCGAAGCGCGTCTTTCGATGCAGCCGCCAACGATACTCCGCTTTCCCTGCTGCTGATCGACATCGATTTCTTCAAGAAAGTGAACGACACATACGGCCATCTGGTAGGCGACGAAGTGCTTCGAATGACCGCATACACCATCAAGCAATGCGTGAGGGGCGCCGACATGGTGGCGCGATACGGCGGCGAGGAGTTTGCCGTGGTATTTCCATCCACTCCGCTAAAGGGCGCTGTTGCTGGCGCCGAGAACATCCGCAGCCGATTCGAAACTCAACGATTCAAACGCAAGGCAACCGGAGAAGCGATCGGTAAAATCACCGTCTCGATCGGCGTCTCGGAATATCGCAACGGCGAGAGCCTCTCCGACTGCATACAGCGAGCCGACGAAGCCCTGTATCGCGCCAAGCAGGAAGGCAGAAACCGCGTATCCGCAAGCCAGTAAGGGTTTCCAGACCCCTCCTCTCTGGGCTCCGCCGCAAGCGGAGCCTTTTTTTGCGCCAAAACCGTGCTTCACATTCAAATTGACCCGGCACATGCTTTGCAAGGCGGTTCCTCATGGTGCTAACATTCCGGGCATCCGGAAGTTTCGATACAAAGGGGAGATCATGAAACGAATCATTAAGCCTGTAATTGACAGAATAGGCCGGAACCTTTTCAGGCGATTTATGAAACAGGGAGCATTTCGCGCAGGTCATTACTATTCACCGATACCGGACGCCAGTGATGTGGCGGCATATCTGAAATCCAGAAAGCCGCCGGAAATGGAACTCCCGGATGTCGGGTTGAACAGGGAGAATCAGTACAGCCTTCTTCAGGAGTATCGGACGTTTTACGCTGAATTGCCGTTTCCCGAAAAAAAGACTCCGGGTTGCAGGTATTTCTACGACAATTCCTGGTTTTCATACTCAGACGCCATCTTTTTGTACTGTTTTCTCCGAAAACACAGGCCGGCAAGGATTATCGAAATCGGATCCGGATTTTCATCCGCCGTCATGCTGGACACAACGGAAAGGTTCTTTCCGGACAGACCGGCTATCACCTTCATCGAGCCATATCCGGATCGTTTGAAAGGCTTGCTTGCCGGACAGGATGAACGCAACATGACCATTTTAGACAAAAAAGTCCAGGATGTACCCTCGGAACTGTTTTCCACCCTTGAATCCGGCGATCTGCTGTTTATCGATTCAAGCCACGTCGTGAAATGCGGAAGTGACCTCCAGATGCTGCTGTTCGACATTCTGCCGCATCTGCCGTCGGGGGTTTTTGTCCATTTTCACGATGTGTTCTATCCGTTTGACTATCCTGCCGAGTGGCTGGAATATGGGCGATACTGGAACGAGAATTACTTTCTGCGCGCATTCCTGGCATATAATTCCGAATGGAGCGTGTATTTTTTCAATTCGTACGTCGCGCTGGCTTTCCCAGATTTCCTGAGTGAAAACATGCCGTTATGCCTACGGAATGCTGGGGGCAGCCTGTATGTTCAGCGTGTGAAACAGGTGGAATAGTGGTAAAATCTTACCCTTATGCGCATTAAACGAATAGAGATGAACGGCTTCAAGTCTTTCGCCGACAGAACCGTGATCGAGATGCATCCGGGCATAACCGTCATCGTCGGCCCCAACGGCTGCGGCAAGAGCAACGTTGTTGACGCCATCCGCTGGGTTTTGGGCGAGCAGAGCGCCAAAAACCTGCGCGGCGACAAGATGGAAGAGGTCATCTTCAACGGAACCGAGCGCAAGAAGCAAAAAGGCATGGCCGAGGTTGCAATCGTGCTCTCCGGCATCGGGCGCGAGCTTCCGGGCGGCATGGCAATGGATGAAATCCGCGTGTCGCGACGCCTTTTCCGCTCCGGCGAGAGCGAATATCTTATAAACGACAACCAGTGCCGCCTGCGCGACATCCGCGACATTTTCCTGGACACCGGCCTTGAGCTTCGCTCCTACGCCATCCTTGAGCAGGGCCGCGTGGGCGACATCATAAATTCCAAACCGGTTGACCGGCGCTTTCTCATCGAGGAAGCGGCTGGCGTGGTGAAATACAAAGTCCGCAAGCAGGAGGCGCTTGCCAAGCTGGAGTCGGCCCGCAACAACCTTCAGCGCATAAAGGACATCATCGGCGAGGTGAAACGCCAGCGAAACGCGCTCGACCGTCAGGCCAGGCGCGCCGAAAGCTACAAGGCAATGGCCGCCGAGGCGCGCGATCATGAGCTTGCGGTGTCGGGCCGCGATTTCCGCGCTCTCATGTCTGAAATGGAAGCTCTCACGCGCGAGGCCGACGCGCTCAAGCTTCGCGACGCAGAGCTTGCCGCGCTGCTTTTGTCGAAAGACGCCGCCGTGGAAGAAGGCCGCCTTGCTATGACCGGCGAGGAGCGGGTGATCGACGCCGCCCAGCGCGAGGTTTACGCGCTCGAAAAGCGAATAGCCGAGCTGGAAGGCAGGATCGGCCTCGACAGAAACGAGCTTAAAAACCTTGCCGACAGGCGCGAGCGAAGCGCGGTTCGCGACGCCGAGCTTGCCGCGCGCGACACCGCGATGCGGGCGGAGCTTGCCGAACTTGCCGCTCAGGAGGAAAAACTCCGGCGCGAGGTTGAGGAATTTCAGGGGATGATAGCGGACGGCGACGCCCGTCTGCGGGCCGCCGAGGACGGATTGCGCGCGGTCGAGCGGTCGGTTGACGAAAAACGGCGCGAGCTTTTCCGGCAGGCCGAGGGCGCGGCGCATATCAAGAGCGAGCTTGCCGCCTTCGAGCGCGAGCTTGAGCGCCAGAACCGGCGGGCAGAGGGTTCATCCAGCGAAATCTCCCGGCTGGAAGCGGAGCTTGCGGCGGCTGAGGCGTCAATCGGCGGAACAAGCGGACGGATTGCCGAAAGCGAGGATCTGATAGCCGAAAAGCGGCGCGTTCGCGCCGAAAACGCGGAAGATCTTTCGGGTCTTCGCCGCGCCAGCGACGAGAAAACCGCCGCCCAGCGCGCCGCGAAAGAGGTTTGGGTTGCAGTGTCTTCGCGGCTTTCGTCGCTTCGGGAGATGGATTCCGGACTTGTGGGCTACCGGGATGGAGCGAAAAAGATACTGGCCGGAAAATCAACGGAACATGGAATCGAGATAACCGCTCTTCTTGCCGACGCATTCACCGTGCCGAAGGAGTATGAAACCGCGATTGAGGCGGCGCTTGGCGAGCGCATTCAGGCGCTGATAACGCCGGACAGCGCCGCGGCGGTGAAGGCGCTGGCGTTTCTGCGCGGGAAAAATTACGGGCGTGGCATTTTCATGCCGTTATCGGCGAGGCCAATAGAACCCGATGAAATTCCGGCGGGCGATGGCGTGATAGGCCGCGCCAGCGATATGGTGACGGCGAAAGAGCCGTTTGCGGCAATTGTGGGAAATCTGCTTGCCGACACAGTGATTGCGCGCGATATGGACGCCGCGCTGGGCTTGTGGGAAGCATCCCGCTGCACAATTGTCACGCTTGCGGGCGAAGTGTTGGAGCCTTCAGGCGCAATCAGCGGCGGTGGAATATCCGGCGAAACCGGACGCGGCATTCTGTCGATGAAGCGCGAAATCCGGGAGCTTTCGGAATCGGTTAACGAGGCGGCAAGCAAAACCGCCGCGCTGGAAGCGGAAGCGGCTGATCTCAGGTCGCGGATTGCGGCGCTTGATTCGGCCATTCAGAAGGCCGACGGCGAGATTCGCGAGATCGAGCGCAAAATCGACAGCCTAAGGCGTGAGGAGGCGGTTGCGCGGCAATCGATCGATCAGAAACGGCGGCGGCTTGAGCTTGTGAAGTCGGAAAGCGAGCAGGCTCAGGCCGAAATCTCGCGAATATCCGCCGATGCCGATTCGAGGCGCAAGGCTCTGGCCGAGGTTGCTGCCGTCCGCGAAAAGACCGAAGCCGAAATCGCCGGAATACAGAACGACATCGTCGAACGCCGCAAGGCGATAGATCACCAGCGGCGCGAGGAGACAGACCGGCGCGTTGATTTCAACGCAAGAAAGACGCGTTTGGAAAACCTTGTCCGCGAGACAGCCAAAATCGGCCAGGCGATAGCCGAAGGCGTTCGTTCGCGTGAAAACAACGCGTCTGAACGCGAAAAGATGGAGGGGAAATCCCGCGCCATCGAGGCATCGCTTGCGGAAGCTGCTGAGGCTATGACGGCGACAGTGGCCAGTGTGAAAGAGGCGTCCGACGCGCTTGCCGCCCGAAAGGGCGGATTTGCCGAAAACGCGCTTCGCATGAGGGCGCTCGAAGACGAAGTGAAAAAACTTCGCCCGGAAGCCGACGCCCTTCGCGCCAGAATCGGACAGCTCGATGTGCGAATGACGCAGATTGAGCTTACTGCCGGGAATCTCTCGAAGCATATTGCCGACAACTACGCGCTCGATCTTGCCGCCATTGAGCCAATGGAGGTGACGGAGGGCGCGGAGGAGAAACTCCGGGCGCTTCGAGAAAAGATGGCGGCAATGGGGCCGGTGAGCCTTGGCTCGATAGAGGAATATCAGGAACTTTCAGAGCGTTACGAGTTTCTGCTCAGGCAGCAGGACGACCTCGAAAGCTCGACAGCCAGCCTTGAGGAGGCGATTTCCAAAATCAACAGGACAACCCGCGAACGCTTGCGCGAGGCATACGAGCAACTTCGCGCCAAGTTTCAGGAGGTTTTCCGCAAACTGTTCGGCGGCGGCAGGGCCGATCTGGTGCTTGTGGGCGAGGAAAGCATACTGGAAGCAGGACTGGACATCATAGTTCAGCCGCCGGGCAAGAAACTTCAGAACATCACGCTTCTTTCGGGCGGCGAAAAGGCGCTCACCGCCGTGGCGATTCTTTTTTCAGGATTTTTGATAAAGCCCTCGCCGCTATGTGTGCTGGACGAGGTTGACGCGCCCCTCGATGAATCGAACACCGACCGTTTCGCCACGATGCTGCTTGAGATGGCGCATGAAACCCAGTTCATCACCATCACGCACAACCGACGGGCCATGGAGGCGGGCGACGTTATCTACGGCGTTACGATGGAGGAGGCGGGCGTGAGCAAGCTGCTTTCGATGAAGATGTCGGAGGCGGAGGAAGCGGTTTCGGTGTCTGGCGTGTGAAAGCTCTTCGCGGATAACCCGGCGCAACGTTGCTTCGAGTTGTTCGGCGTGCGTCTGGCGCGCTCGGACTCTTCCGTGGTGGTAATTACCAAATGATTTCGACTCCATATTCCCGGAAAGCAGGGTCGGTAGTGACCAAGGGGTAATGAGTTGTGAGGGATTGCGCGATCAACATGCGATCAAATGGATCGCGATGGGGGCCGGGAAGACTGCCGGCCTTGATCCCGTGCTCAATCGTCACGCTCAGCTCCAGAAACCTTGCATGACGCAGATAGTGAGGCAACCGTCGCGCCACATCACCTGCCTCAGGTAATTTGCCAAGGCGAGACTTGGTGGCAATCTCCCAAGCCGATGCCGCGCTAATCCAGATACGGTTATATGGTTTGGCGATAGCGTCTCTGGCTGTCAGAGACAACCGTTCATCGTCGAACAGCCACCACAGCAGGGCATGGGTATCAAGGATAATATCCGTCATTGCTCCCACTGCAACAACTCCTCTTCGGGCAACGGCTCGAAGAATTCATCTGTCAATCGGCCTTTTGCAAGTCCAGGCTGACGCGGTTCCGGCTTTTTCAATGGAACCAGCATGGCCAGCGGCTGGCCTGATCTTGCAATAATTATTTCATCGCCGGCCGCCGCCGCGCTTACCAACTCGGAAAGATGTGTTCTTGCTTCGTTCAAGTTGACTGAACGCATTCTGCCTCCTCTCTATAAACAGCGAAAACGATGTCCACGCACATGGCAACCTCTCAAGTGTTCGAACAATTCTAGCATACGCCGGATTGACCCGTTCGGAACGAGCCGTCAGGCCGTCACCGGCAGTCTCACAATGAATGTCGTTCCCTTGCCCACCTCGCTTTCCACCGTTATGTCGCCGTTATGCCGCTTCACGATGTCGTAGGCGATGCTCAACCCAAGCCCGGTTCCCTTGCCTACCTCTTTCGTGGTGTAAAACGGATCGAATATGCGCCCAAGATTTGCCTGGGGAATTCCCTGGCCGGTATCCGATACGGACACATGGATGCTTCCGGCATCCTCCCATGTGCGAATATTGATCTCGCCATGCGTTTCGATGGCGTGCGCGGCGTTCACCAGCAGGTTCATGAAAACCTGGTTCATCTGGCCCGGATTGCAGCGTGTCATCGGAATAACGCCGAAGTCCTTGTTCAAAACAGCCTTGTACTTGATCTCGTTCCAGACGATGTTCAACGTGCTCTCGATTCCGGCGTTAATGTCGGCCAGCTTGTCGTCGGATTCGTCAATGCGGGAAAATGTTTTCAAGTCCTGCACGATTTTTTTAATGCGCTGCGCGCCCTCGGCGGATTCAGCCGCAAGACTGCGGATGTCGTCGAGAATCCGGTTAATCTTGAGCCGCTTGCGCTTTTCATCCAGTTCCGCCCGGCGCTCAGGCGGAAGCGCCTCAAAGGCGTCATCGACAACGCGAACAAACTCGTCCAGCCTGTCCGCGTATTTGGGCAGAGTGGCAAGGTTGCTCATGATGAATCCGACAGGATTGTTGATTTCGTGGGCAACTCCGGCGGCCAGTTGGCCTATCGACGCCATCTTGTCCTGCTGAAGGATGCGCGACTGCGCCGCTTTCAGATCATCGGTGCGTTTTCGCACCTCAGATTCCAGGCTCTCCCGCGAGTGTTTTATCGATGCCGTCATGTCATTGAAATAGTCAGCCAGATCGGAAAGCTCGTCGTTCGTGCCTGTTTCGATCCTCACATCCAGATTCCCGCGGCTCACCTCGGAAACCGCGTCGGTGAATTCCTTGATTGGCCGCGAAATCGCCCTTGCCAGAAAGACAGCCACGACCAGAAACAGCGCGATGCCGGCAAGGGTGAGCATCGATCCGACCACCGCGAACCGCCGCCCGATATCATCGATGGCCGACGCGCTCAACTCGTGCCGGGATAGAATGTGATTGAGCGTGTAGTGAAATATGCCGGACAGCAGCGTGCCCCAAACAATGACTATGATGATGAAGGCGCCGACAATCCTGTTGCGAAAGCTCGAACGGTATTCGCCACTGTCGTTCATGTCAGGCAAGCCCCGCCGCTGATGCCCAGAAGAGAAAAACAGCGAGAGCCGCGACAAATCCGGCAAACGCCATGACGAAAGCGTGAACGCCATGATCGCTCAGGAGACGTCGGACGTCGGTTCCAAGACCGATGGCTGCCATGGCGATAGACCAAAGAACCGAGTATGCCGGAATGACGCATGACGAGCGGCAAGTCGCGTAGAGCTTCGCGTCGGCCCAATACACAAGCGATGCAATCGTTCCCGCCGCAACATACCCCCACAAGTACCACGGAATATGAACGCGCCTGCGGGCGAGGCTCGAAAACAGCGGAATGAGAATCAGCAGGCCTGTGTAGCGAAGCGACTTGACCGACAGGGCGAGCGAGTTTAGTTGCGCTTGCGTCATGTCGCCGCGCAGATGCGGAATGTCGGATGTGGCCTGCTTAACGAAGCCGGTGAAGTGCATGAGGGAGCCGGACATGATCGCGTAGGCAGTGCTGGTGAAGTCCATCGTGATCGCCACGAGGGGAAACAACGTGTACAGGCCGATTATCGACACCAGCGTTATGGCTATGAGGGAGATGGAAATGTCGTCGGAATCGGCGTCAACGGCGGGGGCGGTTATGGCAATGGCCGACGCGCCGCATATGGCGGAACCCGCGGCGGTAAGATAAGAGATCCTGTCTCGTTGCCCAAGCAATTTGCCGACTGCCATGATCACGCACACAAAAACAGACGCCACAACAAGCAGCATCAGCATGACTGAAACAGACACCCCCGGCATATGGAGAAAATTCAGATTGCCCGCTCCGTAAAGCAGAATGCCCGGCGGGATAAGAATGGTCGAGGCGGCCACCGTGGCGTTGCCAAGCCTGACGCGCTCGCCCGCAACGGCCCGAATGATAAGACCGGCAAGCATCGAGGCAACCAAGGGCTCAAAAAGTGGGTGGGGCAATACAGCGTTTATGCCATAAACAACCGCGCCGACAATGCATGATATAAGAAGCGCGTGCTTCTCGTCACTTGCCAGTTTGGTGAATTTTCCGATTCTGCCGCCAAAAGTCCTGCCTGTCTCACTCATTGCTTATACTTTTCGGCGCAAGAGCCGTGAAATATAAGCTGAAGCGGGCTTCAGGAATTCCGGTCGGCAGACATCATGAATCGCCGGTTTTGTCCAGCGTCTTCCTTACGGCTTGCGCCAGTCCTTCAGTTGTGTATGGCTTCAGGAGAACGCAGGTCATCCCATCGGCAATTCCGGCGTCTATGCGGTCGGCGTAATAGCCTGTGATAAGAATAAACTTCACGTCCGGATTGACAGCCCGAAGCGCGTGGAAAAGATCGGCTCCGCTTTTTCGCGGCATGAAGTAATCGGAGATCACAAGGTTTATCTCGCCCCGGCGGCGTTCATATATGCCGATCGCCTCATCGCCGTCGGACGCCGTGATCACATGGTAACCCATATCAGCCAGCATGCTTTCGGATACCGTTCGCACAATCGCATCGTCCTCGACAAACAGTATGGTTTCATGCCCTCCCGCAGAATCGACTCCGAACTGCTCCGGCAGCGGCTCCAATGTTTCAGTTATTCCGGCGTCAACCAGCGGCAGATAGAGAGAAAACGTTGTCCCCTCTCCTGCCCTGCTTTTCACCTCAACCTGGCCTCCGTGAGCCTTGACAATAGAATATACGATGGACAGGCCAAGTCCGGTTCCCTTTCCAACCTCCTTGGTGGTAAAAAACGGATCGAAGATTTTGGCTATATGCTCCTCGGAAATACCGCTGCCGGTATCCGCAACATCCAGCCGCGCGAATTCCTGGCCGCCGTCGCCCGAAGGAACACGTGAAGTCCTGATCTCGACCGTGCCCTCGCCGTTCATCGCGTCGCGCGCGTTCAGGATGAGGTTCATCATCACCTGCGTAAGCTGCCCCTTGTCGGCCCGTATGAACATGCCCGAACCGTCTTGGCCGGAACCGTCTTGGCCGGAACCGTCCTGGCCGGAACCGTCTTGGGTAACGCGAATGTCCACGGGAGCCTCGACCATTCTGCGAACAAACATGGTTGTATCGTTAATGAACCTGTTCATGTCGGTGATCGTGAAATCAAGAGACTGTTTTCTGCCGAATACGAGCAATTGCCTTGTAAGATCGTTGCCGCGCCTGCCCATGTCCACTATCGAACGGACACGTTCATGAGAGCGGGATTCCGCCGGAATATCCTTGAGGCTCATGGTTGCGTTCACCATGATGCCGGTCAGTATGTTGTTGAAATCGTGGGCAATTCCGCTTGCAAGGGTTCCTATCGACTCCATCTTCTGCATATGGAAAAGCTGTTGCCGAAGCTGCTCCTTCTCCCTGTGCTCGGCCCAGATTGCAAGCGCCCTGACGACGCGGGCGGAAAAGCCTTCAATATTGTTTTTGAGGATGTAGTCGATAGCGCCTTCACGCAGGCTGTCAACCGCAACGCGCTCGTTGCCTATGCCGGTGATCAGGATAATAGGAATCTCGATTCCGCGCCTGCGGCAGATATGAATCGCCTCGATTCCGGTTATGTCGGCAAGATTGTAGTCGGCGATGATGATGTCGTAGTCGGGCGAGGCAAGGCACTCCATGAATTCCGCGCGACTACGCGCGACGTTGTGGCGAACATTCAACCCGCCTTTGCGCAGCTCGTAGAGTTCGAGTTCGACGTCGTCCGGGTTGTCTTCAAGGAAAAGCACCCGGATGTTTTGGCGCTGCTTCAAACGGAAAGGGTCGCTGTCCTAGCGTGCCTGTTCATTGATCAGAAGCCAGTAATAGCCTATGTGCCTTACCGTGTCAACGAACTGATCGAAATCCACCGGCTTTCTTATGTAGCTGTTGACTCCAAGGTTGTAGCTTTCCACAACATCCCTCTCTTCCTTCGAAGAAGTAAGAACCACAATAGGAATTCGTTTCAGTTTCTCGTTGCCCTTGATAATGCGGATGATCTCAATGCCGTCAACCTTGGGAAGCTTCAGGTCGAGAAGTATCAAACCCGGCATGCCGGCCTTGTAATCGGCGTATTTTCCTTCGCGCAACAGGTAGTCGAGCGCCTCCTGCCCGTCGCGCGCCACGTCGATTGGATTGAGAATGTTGTTTTTCTTCAGCGCGTGAAGTGCCAGTTCAACGTCATCGGGATTGTCTTCTACAAGGAGAATGTGAATTGACTGATCGATCATGGGATGCTACCTCTTGCTGCCGTGCTCTTTCTCTTTTACTTGTCCGCGAAAGGGAGGCTGACGAAAAACGATGCTCCCTCTCCCGGCGCCGCTTCCGCCCATATTGAACCGTGATGCCTGTCCACCGCCTTTTTGGCAATGGCAAGACCGATTCCGGTTCCGTCGTATTCTTCAGGCAGATGCAGACGTTGAAAAACCTGAAAGATTTTATCATGATAGCGCATATCAAAGCCAATGCCGTTGTCTTTCACGAAAACGGCGCCGCGCTCCTCGTCGTAACCGATCACGATCTTCGGATTTTCCGTCTTGCGGCTGTATTTGATCGCATTTGCCACAAGGTTGGACAACACAAGCCTCATCATTGAATAGTCGCAGATCACGTCAGGAAGCTCCCGCACGCTCAGCGACACGTTCCGGGCCTTGATCTCCTCCACAAAATCGCGCAGAACGTCGTTTACAAGCTCGTTGCAGGAAACCTGTCTGACGTCCAGTTCGGTTCTGCTCACACGCGAGAATTTAAGCATGTCGTCAATCAGCACCGACATGCGATGGGTTCCGTAGCGTATCCGCGCCAGATAGTGGCGCCCGCTGTCGTCAAGACGCGATTCGTATTCCTCCAGTATTATTTTCGAGAAGCCGTCGATGTTCCGAAGCGGAGCGCGAAGGTCGTGCGACACGGAGTACGCGAACGCCTCAAGCTCCTTGTTGGCAACCGCCAGATTCAGGTTCGCCTTCCGTATCTCTTCGTTTTTCTCGTGAAGCGCGTTTCCCATCATGTTGAATGTGCGTAACAGATCGCCCATTTCGTCGATCCTGCCCGGCATGTCGGGGTGGGTGGCCGAAAGAGCCGGATTTTCGCCTGCCGCTATCCTTTCGGGAAGTTCCTTCATGCCCGCCGTGAGAAGCCTGAGAGGTTTGGTTATCAGGCTGTCCATGACAAGGTATGTGATGCCCACGATCATGACCATGCCGATGATTCCCCAGAAGAAGTTCCATCGCTCCTGAAGCGTGATCGATTCCATTTCGCGCGTGACGTCCATCTTCACCACCATCGCGCCTATCACCTTGCCCGACGCCGAGTGGCACTGCCTGCATGAATCCTCGTTCAGGATGGGATATATCTTGACGATACGCCTTGTATCGGCCAGGCTTTCCTCGAACGCGCCGGACGGGGCAATTCCACCTGCAAGCGCCTGTCTCAGAGCCGAGCGGGCCGGTTCGTTCTCGATTGCGGATGCGGCGTTGTCGCCGACCCGCACCGCATCGGTGGCGAAAAATATGCGGCTTTTGGCGTCGCAGATCAGAACCTCCACATTCTGAACCTGCCTGCGCAGCCGCGCCAGATTATCCCGCACAGCGCTTCCCTTGCCTATCGACATCGCGAATTCGAGCGAACCGTAGATTGTGGCGGCCATGTTGTCGCCGGACACGGCGAACTGCTCCCGCATGGCTTTCGTCTGGTAATGGGATGAAACAAGGGTTCCTGCAAAAACAAGCGCGCCGACGATGGCGGCCAGAATGGCTATTATCTGTCGGCGCAGGTTTTTCCGGAGAAAGTCGGGCATCGCGTTATCCCCTCAACTTGATTCATGGCGTGAAAATTTCATGAATTGTATTCCCCGGCACGATGCCGGGTCAACATTGAAAACACTCGCGCAACAGCAAGCGGCAAAACAACCCCTCCAGCCGCCAGCATCGCAAGCCCCGCTACAACAAACGCAATGCCGGGATCGCGCGCGATGTCCAGTATGGCCCATGACGACGTGCCAGTGATTTCAAGCGCCAGGCCGTCGAACACTATTGGCCTGTTCGACAGTTCGCGCGCCAGCTCCTCGCCGCCCTTCACCACTGTTATCTCATAAACCGGGCGGACTATGTCGTAAACCCGGCCTTCGGTGTTTCCTTTTTTTATCACTCTGGACGGGGACAGCTTGAAAACAAAGCTGTACGGCGTTCCATCAAGCGAAAACCTGTCGCTTCCGCCGGGTGGAAGAAGCCGTAGCGCCACGCGGCCCTCGCGCATCACATTGCCGTCGGCCCCGCTCACCCTTATAACCGGCGCAAGTCCGCACTGAAGAACATGCATCCATGCGCCGCCCAAATAGCCGCCGACATTAACCGGCGGAAACGCGCCGATCTCCACAGCGCCGTCATCCGTCGCAATCGTAACCTTTGGTTCGAGGCTGAACAGGCCGTCGCCGTCATCGATGTCCAGCACGCTGTCGCGAAGCGACGGCGCTACACGTTCAATGCCGTATGCCTTTCCGTCCCACGGCGTGACGACAGCCGAGCCCTCGCCAGCAAGCGGCTGAGCCATCTGTTTGGTTGCAACGCTGAGGAAAAAGCCGAGCAGGATCAGAATGAATCCGCCAACAAACAGACCGTTTGCCGCTGCCATTAATGGCCGCACGCGTAGCGAGACGCGAAGATACGCAATCAGCCGGACGGTGATATTCGCCAGAAAAACAATGTAAACAGCCTTGAACACAAAACTTGCCGCAAGCAGATGGATGAACGCGGTGAACGCCTCCGCGCTCCAGACGGCAAGCGTCACATAGAGAAGCGTCCATGCGGCAACAAGCCATACCGTCAGCCGGTCTGATGCGACAAGCGAGAAGATTTTGCCAACGGATGCCTTCATCTGCCGCCCTCGGCATTAGCGCGCATGTTCACACGTCGCCATTTGTCCACAATTTCCGCCACGCTTATCCTGATGTCTGCGGCAGTCACCTCGGCGCGTACCGGAATGGGGTTGCAGCCGCCGGCCTTGCCGAGCGTGTCGGTCGGAATCGGCGTGTCGCAGAACAGGCAGATAACCGTTTTACCCGACTGGCCGTAGCCGTCCGGCGGGCAGATCTCGCATGCGTCCAGACATACGGCCAGCGAGCCGTCGCTTCTGGCTGTAACCAGCAGCCTCATTACCGAGCCATCGTCGCGCGCAAGCGAGAACTTGTGTATCGCGCCATCCTTCAGGTTCATAGTGGGGTCTTTAAGCGGAATAACGACAACTCCCTTGTCCTCAACCACCGGCTTGGGCGCCGGATTATATCTGGTTGTGGGGCTTTCGCCTCCCTGGATAAACCATGCGGCCAGAATGACCGCGATGAAAACGATACCGGCGGCAGCCTCCTTCCGCCGCGACAGACGGACGTCAGCCCGGTAAAGCCGCCTTTCAGCAGCGGTCTCGAAGACATGTCCATCAACGTCGGGCGCAAACAGTATCCGTTTTACGAACATGACCGGCGGCGTAACGAGCAGACCGGCAGTGACCATCATCGAGAAGTTCGGCCCGAAGAAAAACCCGATGAAGTTCCATACGGTCACGCGCAGAAGCGGATGGTCTGGAACAAGGATGATTGAAAAAACGTGATGCACCACGTCGTGAACGAACTTCATTGTGAGTGCCTGCATTGCCGGAATGATCGACCAGCCGGAGCCGCCGCCCGCTCCGCCAAGCAGCAGCCGCATCACGGCAAGAAACAGAAGCGTCTGCGGCAGGCCGAAGAATGCGCCGAAATCCGGCGAGAGAACGTTGCGGCGGAACCGGATAAACAGCGCCGACAAGGCGATGAATCCAGCCGTGGAAGTTGCAAATACGGATACCGCGTTACCGCGCATCAACGCTGTTTCGCGCAGATGAAGCGCCGAGCCCGCGAAATCCGGCAGGAGATAAACGGCTGGTAAAAACAGCATTGCCGCACGTGAGAACCTTCCATCCGAAGACAGGCGTATCGAAAGCGCGGCGGCGATGTACAGCAAAATGAATTCGTAAGCGGACAGCCTGGAGATGACATTCCCGGCATTCAGAGATTCCGGCAGATAAAGCGCAAACGGCGCAATAAGAAGCGCGATTGCGGCGGCAATGACAGGCATGTTGCCGTTCTTTTTAGACGCGTGATGGCAGGCTGCAACCGCCATTGAGGCAATCACAGCAGCCTTGACTCCAACAAACAAGGGTTCAATCATCCAAATGCAATCCTCACAGCCCGTGGCGCAACTATCCGGCTTGCGTCGCGCAGGTTCGCTCCAGCCTACACCAGCAGGGAGCGGGCGGTCAACGCGCCAATCCGTAAGGCTCGTAATCGGACGACCAGACCACCGCGCCGGTTTTGTCGGTAATCGCAAGCGTGCTGCCAAGGTGATCTTTATGGTAGTAATGGCGTATCGACGCCGTTCCCGCGCCGGTTACACGGGCTATTCTCATGCCGTTGGCGAAAACGTACTTGGTTTTCACGCCGGAGATTATTTCCAAAACGCCGCTAACATACACGGTTGACGCGCCGGACGCCGCAGTCTTTTTCACACGCATGCCGCTTCCGTCGTAGGCGAACAGGGTTGTGGATGCGACGTTGTTGATGCCGTTTGTGTACTTGATGCTCACCGGCATGTTGTCGGCGTTCCATGTGATGTCGCGCCTTGATGCCGGAGCGTTCGGATTGGCAAAATCCCACCCCTGCGTCATGTTGCCGTTTGCGTCATAGAGGAACTGTTTGTATTGCCCCATGGAATTAGTAATGCTTGAAACCGCGTGGGCATTGTCGGGGAAGTACGTCCAGGCCGGTAGAATCGGCGTCGAAACTTCCGGAAGCCGGACAGGATTATTCGGGCCGGAGGATTCGAACGAGAGCCAGTTCAGGTTGTTGTACAAGTAATCGTAGCTAAGGCTCCGCTTCCAATCCTTCACGGTTTTGATATTGCCCGCGCCGGAGAAGTCGAACCAGCGCGTGGCAATATCGTTCTGGTAATTGCCGTCGTCGGGTGTGGTGGATGTAAC
>JACRHH010000036.1 GCA_016212095.1 Nitrospirota bacterium | reverse complement strand
TTCGTGATGAAATCCGGCGTTTTATCGAAACACACAACAAGACATCAACCAAGCCGTTCAGGTGGACAAAATCGGCGGACTCGATAATCGCATCGGTCAACAGGGCCAAAAACAGGATGGACAATAGTTAACCAATTAACCTCACGCCTCTAGCCTCATGGACAATCTTTTCAATGTCTTCCATGCTTCTGGAAGCAATCCGCTTCTTTTTCACAACAGAATCCATCGCGTCGAAAACGTCCTCCTCCACGGGCAGAACGATGACCTCCACCCTGCATCCAGCCCGAAACGGAAGACCGGTAACGCTGATGCTTTTTTTCTTGTCCACTTCCATCAGTTTTTTCACGGCATTCATAAGCAAGCCTCCTCTATAGATATAGTGAAAAGAGACATCGGATCAGGCGCATTGAAATTCTATGAAAAATTATACCGTTACAAACTGGCAATGGCAATGGAACCAAGCTTTCATTGCCATCAACGTCCATGTTGTCACTTGCCGTCACATGCTATAAAATCCTACCAGCAAGACAAGCTTAGGCGGAATATATTATTCGATCAGATTTGCAATATTTCACAAGGAGAAACAACAATGACACTTGCCCAGATAGTCGAAGCCCTTTCGCTTGAGGTTTTCACTCCGGCTGCCGATCTGTCCGTGGACGCGTCATCGGGCTACGCTGGCGATCTGCTGTCTGACGTGATGGGCAACGCGCCGGGGGGGGCGGTATGGGTGACGGTGCAGACGCACGCGAACGTCATTGCGGTTGCCACGCTGCGCGATGTGGCGGCGGTGATAGTGGCCGGCGGCCACAAGCCGGAGCCGGAGATTATCGCCAAGGCGGAAGCGGAGACAATCGCGCTTCTAGGGTCAAACCTATCAGTTTTCGACATCGCGGGCCGCCTCTATAAAATGGGCCTTCGCTCGGAATAAGCCGGTCAAGCGGATTACAGAAAGATGCTTCGCGCCTTCAGTGCCGATCTGCACATTCATTCATGCCTTTCGCCATGCTCCTGCCTCGACATGAGCCCGCTTCGAATTGCGCGCGAGGCAGCGCGAAAGGGGCTGGACATCATCGCCGTCACAGACCATAACTCGGCTGAAAACTCGCGCGCCGCCATTGCCGCAGCCGCAAACGCGGGAATCGCCGCGCTTGCCGGCATCGAGATATGCACGGCGGAAGACGTTCATCTGCTTGCGCTTTTCGATAAATGGGAACAGGCTGTTGCTGTGCAGTCTGTTTTATACGAAAGGCTTCAGCCGGGCGTGAACGATCCCGATACGATAGGAATGCAGGTGATAGCCGACGAATTCGACGAGGTGACCGGAATGAGCGACAGGCTTCTAATCGGAAGCGCGCGGCTTTCGGTTGACGAGGCGGTTGATCTGGTTCACCAAAACGGCGGGCTTGCGATTGCCTGCCATGTTGACCGCGAGGCGTTCGGCATAATCGGCCAGCTTGGGTTTATTCCGCCCGGCCTTGCGCTCGACGCTGTCGAGCTGTCGTATTGGGCGGCCATGGAGGCGGCGCGGCGTTTGGGCCTGAACGCGTCAATGCCGATAATCCGCTCATCCGACGCGCACCGGCCCGAAGACATAGGGAGGGCATCCACCGTGTTTCATATCGAATCGCCGACAATATCAGAAATCAGGCTGGCGCTTCGCAGGGAATGCGGCAGAAGAGCTGAACCGATTCAGCCAATTAAGCAGTAATGAAAGACTTCGCGCTTCACATCCTGGACATCGCCGAAAACTCCGTCATCGCCGGGGCTTCGCGAATCGCGATAAAAATTGAAATTTCCCGCGCCGAGGACAGGCTGAGCATTCTCATTAAAGACAACGGGCGCGGCATGAGCCGGGCGGATGCGATTGTGGCCTGCGATCCGTTTTACACAACGCGCACAACGCGGAAGGTGGGGCTTGGGCTGTCGTTTCTGCGGCAGGCTGTCGAGGAGGCGGCTGGCGCGATGTCGATAGATTCGGAGCCGGGCATCGGCACGCAGGTTTCGGCATTCTGCCGCGCAAGCCACATCGACAGAAAGCCGGTCGGCGACCTGGCAGGAGCGATGGTGGCACTCATCGCGGGCGCGCCGGACATCGACATATCGCTTGAATGCGCGTCGGACGGCGAATTCTACCGGCTCGACACGGCGCAGCTTCGGCACGAGCTTGTGGACGTGCCGCTGAACAGCCCCGACGTGCTCGATCTTGTCAGGAGCGATATTGCCGAAGGAACCGCGGAGCTTCCGGGCTGGGGATAGTAAAGCGATTGCCGGTTTATTCCGGCACGCCGCCCAGATACGCCTCGATAACCGCCGGATTTCGCTGCACATCGGCTGGCGCGCCCTCGGCTATCTTTCTGCCGTAATCGAGCACCGCCACCCTGTCGCAAAGCCCCATCACAAGCGGCACGTCGTGCTCGATCAACAGCACTGTCACTCCGTCATCCCGGATGCGTTCGATCAATTTTTTAAGCAAAAGCGTTTCGGTTTCGTTCATGCCCGCAGCCGGCTCGTCCATCGCAAGCAAAGCCGGTTCGGTTGCAAGGGCGCGCGCGATTTCTAGCCGCCGCTGGTCGCCGTATGACAGATGCCGCGCAAGCCTGTCGGCGTGGGGCGCAATGGCGACGTAGTGCAGCAGCTCCAACGCCCGCCGCCGTATCGCCTCCTCCTCGGCGCGCGCGCCGCCGGTTCTAACGATTGCTCCAACCAGACCGGCGCGGGTTCTCACATGCCGCCCCACCATAACGTTTTCGAGCGCTGTCATGTTTGCAAACAGCCGGATATTCTGGAATGTTCGGGCGATGCCGAGCCGGGCCACATCGTGCGGCTTGAGGCCGTCAACCCGTTGATTGTTCAATTTAATTTCGCCGCCGGACGGATGATACAGACCGGTGACAAGATTGAAAAGCGTTGTCTTGCCCGCGCCGTTCGGGCCGATCAGGCCGAAGATTTCTCCTTTTGAGACGGCAAGCGAAACCTCGCTGACAGCCTTCAGGCCGCCGAAGTTCTTCGAGATGTTTTCGATCGATAAAAGCACCGTAGCCGCCTTCCGCCTATTTATTCATGCGAGAAAGAGGTTTAACATGGATGAACAGGATGCACATTATATATGCCTGGAATATGAACCGGATCGTTTCTTTCATCCTGTTTATCCTGTTCATCCATGTGAATTAACTCCATGCCTTCTGTCACCGTGCTTCATCGCCACGCTAATCACTCGTGTCGAAAAGGCTTGCCTGCTCCTGACTCGCAATCGCGGGCTCCGGCCTAAGCTCATCCTGCCTTCTGGCCGACGGCACGATTCCGGCTGGCCGAAACAGCATCATGGCAACAAGGGCGAAACCGAAGAGGAGCATCCGCAGATCGGCTGGGTCGACAAGCACCCGGCCAAACAGGAATTCCTCAAGCGGCCCCAGATAGCGAAGCGCTTCCGGCAGAATTGAAAGCACCACAGCGCCGGTGATCACGCCCGCGATATTGCCCATGCCGCCAAGCACGATCATGCAGAGAATCATCACCGACTCCATCAGGCCGAAGCTTTCGGGGCTTACAAAACCCTGAAAACCGGCGAAAAGCGAGCCGCTCACCCCGCCAAACGACGCGCCCATAGCAAAGGCGAGCAATTTTATGTTTCGGATATTAATGCCCATCGCCTCGGCGGCAACCTCGTCTTCTCGAATCGCCACCCAGGCGCGGCCTATGCGCGAGTCTTGAAGCCTGAGCGAGACAAATATTATGAGCATCGCGAACGCGAGAAACAGGTAATAGTAGTTATAAACGCCCGGAACCGCGCCGCCAAAAGACGGGCGGCTCATGTCGAAGCCGGCAACGCTTATCGGATCGATCATGTTTATGCCTTGCGGCCCGTTTGTTATGTTCACCGGCGCGTTCAGGTTGTTCAGGAATATGCGTATTATCTCGCCGAAACCTAGTGTTACGATGGCCAGATAATCGCCGCGCAGCCGAAGCGTGGGCGCGCCAAGCAGAACGCCGAAGAGGCAGGCGAGCGCGGCGCTTGCCGGCATCACAAGCCAGAACGGCAGATGAATGCCAAAATGCGGCGAGGAAAGCAGGGCGTAGGTGTACGCGCCAACGGCGTAGAAGGCGATATACCCAAGATCGAGCAAACCGGCGAAGCCGACAACTATGTTCAGCCCCAGCGCCAGCATCGCGTACAGGATTGCGAAGCCAATGATGCGAACCCATGTGAGTCCGGCAATCGCCTCAACTGCAAATGGAAGCGCGGCAAGAAAAACAGAAAGAAGACCGAAGGCAAGCCACCGGTTGCTAACAAGGCGGCTGATAAAATCCTTAGGCCCGCTCGGCAACATGCTCTCCCATAAGCCCCGACGGCCTGACCGTGAGAACCAGAATAAGCACGAAGAAGGCGAACACATCCTGATAATGGCTGCCCAGAAAACCGCCTGTGAGCGGGCCGATGTAACCGGCTCCGATGCTTTCAATCAGGCCAAGCAGGATGCCGCCGATCATTGCGCCGCCAAGATTGCCGATGCCGCCAAGCACCGCAGCTGTAAACGCCTTCAGGCCAAGCATGAAGCCCATGTTGTAGTGCGAAAGGCCGTAATATCCGCTAACCATAAGCCCGGCAACCGCGGCAAGCGTAGATCCGATAACGAACGTGACGGCAACAATACTGTTTGCGTCAACGCCCATCAGCCCGGCAATGTCCGGCGACTGCGCCGTGGCCCTCATCGCGCGCCCCAACCGGGTTTTGTGAACAAGCTGGTGAAGCGCTGCCATGATCGTTACGGCCAGCAGGATTATTATGATCTGGATATCGGTGATTCTCGCGCCGGCAATCGTATGCGTTCCGTCAGGCAGAATCGGCGGAAACGAAATGTACTGCCGCCCCCACGCAAGCATCGCCGCGTTTTGAAGCACAATCGAGACGCCGATGGCGGTTATAAGCGGGGCAAGCCGGGGAGCGCGCCTTAATGGCCGGTAGGCGACGCGCTCGATGCCGATGCCGAGCGCCATGCAGGCCGGAGCGGCAACAAGCAGGCCAAGAGCGGCAATAACAAGGCCGGGCAGCTTTATTCCGGCCTCGACGATTTTGCGTATCACGGTGGATGCGATCATCGCCCCGATCATCACTATTTCGCCGTGCGCGAAATTTATCAGGCCGAGGATGCCGTAAACCATCGTATAGCCCAGAGCCACGAGCGCGTAGATGCTGCCGAGCACGAGGCCGTTAATTATCTGCTGAACGAGTATTTCCAATTTTTGCGCCGAAACCGTGAATTCCGGAATAACTATCCACTTTCAGGGCGTTGCATGTCAACCTGCCAATGGTGAAGGATGCTTACTCCGCAACCGGAAGCTTTTCGCGAAGGCCGGGGTAGAGCACCGTCCGGCCCTGCCCATACTGTATCAGCCCCTCTTTCTTGAACTTGTTCATCGTGCGTATCGTGGTCTCGACGGTTGTTCCGACCATTTCGGCTATCTCCTGCATGGTCAGGCCCATCTCCATCACGATCTCGCCCTTGGCGCTTCTTGTGCCAAGGCGCTCGCCGAACCGGAACAGAAGCGATGCGATGCGCCGCTCCACGCGCTCCACGGCCACCGCCTTCAGCATGTCGTAGGCGTTTCTCAGGCGCTCGCCGAAATATATCGTGGCCTCCAGCGCCAGCACATGGTAGCGGTCTATCAGTTCAAAAAAGCCCTTCCGGTTGATCGAGATCACCGCGCTTTCTTCCATCGTGAGCGCCGACGCCGGATACGGCCGCCCGTCGAGCACCGCTACGCCGCCGAATATCTCCGGCGGATCGATAACCTCAAGGATGACGTCCTTGCCCTCCGGCGTGTGTTTCACGATCTTCACGCGGCCCTCGCAAACAAGGTATAGCCTTTCGGCGCGGTCGCTCTCGGCAAAGATATACTCGTCGCCGCCGAAGCGTTCCAGCTTGAAGGCAGGCGCAATATCAGCAAGGTCGTCCTTGCCCAGATGCCCAAACAGTCTGCTGTTCGAGAGGGTTGTAACGACTGTGTTTTCCATTGAATCCTCCTTCAGCGAAGCCTCATCTCCGCAAGCGCCTCGATGTGGCCTGTCTGCGGAAACATGTCTATGAGGCGCAATGATTCTACATCATATAGCCGCGCCAGCTTTTTCATGTCGCGCGCAAGCGTGGCCGGATCGCATGAAACGTATATCAGGCGCTGCGGTTTCATGCGCATGATGGCCTCGACAGCCGCCGGCTCCATTCCCGCGCGCGGCGGATCGACGATCATGGCATCCGCCGGTTGAAGCTTTGCAATTGCCGCTTCCGCGCTTTTACGGATGAAACGAATGTTGCCGGATTTGATCTGCCTTGCGTTTCGCTCGCCGTCGGCGGATGAAGATTTGTCGCCCTCCACGGCTGTAACATCGTGGCCGCGCGCGGCCAGGGCGATGGCGAAATTACCGGCCCCGGCGTAGATGTCGGCAATTCTTGCGCCCTTCGGCGCAAGCTCGCAAACCGCCTGAACCATTTTCAGGTTCAGCCGCCAGTTGGCCTGAAAGAAACTCCGGGCCGAAACTGTGTATTGCAGGCCTGAAAGATCGAAGGCGATTGCCGGATTTCCGAATCTTTTTCCATTGACGTCAAGACCGGAAAGCCCTGTTTCCCTGATGAAACGCATCTTGTCGGTGATTGAACCGGCGATGAAGTCGCCGTTGACAGCCGCCGCGATTCCGTGATCCCCGCACACGACAATTATCTCGCCGCCGGCCTTGAATTTGGCTGCCGACCGGATGCGCCTGATTGCCTCATTTAGTTCATCCCGCAGAATAATGCAATTTTCGAACGCGACAACATCGTGCGAATTGCGGCGAAGAAAGCCAATTTCGCCGCGCTTCGAAACGCTGAGCCTTGCTCTGTATCGATAGCCGAACGCCTCCCCGACAAGCGGCGGGGAATTAACCGATCCCCCGGCAAGCGGTGTAGAAGAAGGATGGAAGTCTATTCCGCCTATACGCCGCAGGCAGTCGCGAAGGATTTCCACCTTGAATGCTACCTGTGCCGGATAATCGATGAATTGCCACCGGCAGCCGCCGCATTCGCCAAACAGCGGACACTGCGGATCGACCCTCCGGGGCGAGGGGGAAATTACCGATTCAACGTCGGCGAATCGGCTCTGACGGACAGAGCGGACGATGCGCGCCTGAACCAGTTCGCCAGGAATCGCGCCATCGACAAAGACACCGCCAACGGCGGTTCGGGCGATGCCGTATCCGCCGTTGGCGATGCCGGTGACAAGAAGTTCCTCAAGGGCCGCCAATAAGTTTCTTGATGGTCAGCTTCAGCTCGGCCAGATCGGATGATTTCACGAGATAGGCCTCGGACGCCCATACGGCAAAGTCGTCCCGGTAGTCGTAGGCTGTAGACATGATTACCGGCAGCAGCGGATTTTTTTCCTTCATCTTTCGCAACACCTGAATGCCGTCAATGTCGGGCATCAGTATGTCCAGTGTGACCAGGTCGGGATTGACGGTATCGAACATTTCAATGGCCTCGCTTCCGGAGCCCGCAATGAACACTTCGTAACCTTCTTCCTCAAGCTCGGCCTGGTAGAGGAGCTGTATCCTTTTGTCGTCGTCCACCACCAGAATCTTCATCATTACTCCTCCTTCAAAGGCAGATATATTCTGAAAGCCGTGCCGATACCCTGCTCGGTCTCAACCTCGATGCGTCCGCGATGCAACTCGATCACCCTCTGGGTTATCGCCAGCCCAAGACCGGTTCCCGACATCTTTGTCGTAAAGAACGGATCGAAAAGATGCTTTAGCGTCGCTTCCGACATTCCGGTTCCGGTGTCTCTGACCTCGATTACCGCATCATGGTCGGTCTTCCAGATTCCCACCGAAATGACGCCGCCTTTTTCCATCGCCTGGCTTGCGTTGGTGATCAGGTTCGTCAGCGCTTCTCTTATTTTATTTGAATCGAGCGGAACTTCAAGCGAAATATCCTGATAATGCTTTTCGAGCAAAATATTCTTTTCCTTGAGCGATGGCGCAAAGAGCGACACGATCTGATCCATGATCTCGACAATGTCGCCACGCATGAGCACTATCTGCGTCTCCCTGACGAAACCGAGAATATCCTTCAGGAGCGATTCCAGGTGCGTCACGGAATCGACCATGATGGTCGCATAGTTTTTCAGCTTGCCGTCGAGCTGCTTCTCCAGCCTTCTGGCGAAGCCGCCTATCGATGTGAGCGGATTTCTGATCTCGTGGGCTATCTTTGCCGCCATCTCGCCAAGCGCCGCCATCTTCTCGGCCTTCTTGAGCTTCTCGTTCAATCTTCGCGCATCGGAAATGTCGCGGGAAATATGCACGGTTCCAATGAGTTCGCCCGACAGATCGCGTATGGGCGACGACGACACCATGAACACGCCGCCCAGATTCGGGTCTTCAACCTCCTCGATGAACGCCTTGCCGCTCTGAATGGTCTTGGAATGCGGGCATTTGTGGAAAGGCTCGTCTATCCCGTGAAACACCTCGTAGCATTTGCGTCCGACGATTCTGCTCTCCGGAAGTCCTATCCGTTGCACCACCGCCTTGTTCACCTTCTTGATGTTGTAATCGCGGTCGTTGAAATAGACCATGTCGGAGATCGACTCGAATATGTTTTCCAGTTCCGCCTCTGCCATGGAAACCTTTTCAAACAGCCTCGCGCTCTCGACGGCGGACGCCACATGGTTGCCGAACGCGGCCAGAAAGCGAAGGTCGTCGTCCGTTATCGGACGGCGGTTGAACAGGTTGTCAACCCATAGAACACCCACCACCTTGTCCTGCGACAGGAGCGGGATGAGCGCGAACGCCTCGGTTCCAAGCTGTTGAACAAGTATCGGATCGACGCGCGCATCAGACCGGGCGTCGGAAACGTTCATCGGTTTCTTTTCCCTTACGACCGTTGCCAGGATGCTGTCCGCGTCATCGCCGATCGGTATTTCAAGATTCTGCGCCAGACGGTCGAGAAACGATGTGCGTTGAATGGGCTGCGAGGCGATTTCGTCCATTATGTTTTCGAGCGATTTCCGCGCCATGGCAAGCTCGCCCCAGATCCGCCACGCGTCTTCGAGGCTGCCCGGCCCAACGCCCATCAAGCCCTTGAGAATCCGCCTGTCGCTGTCCACTTCCAGTAGAAGCGCCCGGTTGAAGCCCAGGCCGTCAGACATGGTGACGGCGGTGAGCGTCATCCGCAGCAGCCTGTGCAGATCGAGCGTGGAGCGCATGGCGTTGCTTATAAAGAGCAGGCGGGAAAGCTCCTGATTGCGCCGGGTAAGCTCCTGCTCGGTGCGCCGCTTGTCCGATATGTCGCGGGAGATTCCGCTTACTCCGATAACGTTGCCGTATTCATCGATAACCGGGGAGAGCGTGACGCTAACCTCGATCAGCGTGCCGTCCTTTCTGCGGCGAAGCGTCTCGATGTCGCGTAGCGTCTCCTTGCGCCTGATAAGCTCCGTATTCTCGGCCTCGGCCGGAAGCAGAAATTCAGGCAGCACCGGAATCGGCTTGTAAATCACCTCGTCCGCCGAATACCAGTAGATGCGTTCCGCGCCCTTGTTCCACGACATGACATTTCCGTTCAGGTCTGTCGTGATGATCGCGTCGGCGGAATTGTCGATCAGCGATTCGAGGTATTTCTTTGTCTGGCTCACCTCGCTGTAGAGGGAAAGCATCTCCTTCTGGCTTCGCACCCGCTCGGTTATGTCCAGGAGGAAGATAATAACCTCCTCGATTTCGCCGGACTCGTGCCGCATGGGGTAGGTGGTCATCTGCAGATAGAGCGGATCGCCGTCCATATGGCCCTGAACATCGATGGCGCGCGGATTGCCGGTTTCGAATGTTTCCGCGACAGGCTCAACCGGAATGATGCCGGTTTCGCCCGTTCTGATCGCGGAGCAATGCCTTCCAATGATGGAATCGACATCACCGCCGATCCATCTCTCCACAAACCTGTTGGCCGACCGCACCGCAAGATCGCGGCCTATCGTGATTATGCCGCCCTGCACGCTCTCAAAGAGGGTTTCGAGCCTGTGTCCGGCCATGCGAACCTCGCTCTCGCGAAGCTTCTCTTCCCGGTAAAGCCGCGCATTCTCTATCGCAATTGCCGACATCGCGCCAACGGACGACATCGTTTCGATGTCATCAATGTCGAAAGTTGCATCAGCGCCGTGGCTGCGCTTGTTGTACAGCCCGATGGTTCCTATCACGACAGCTCCGGCCCGAAGCGGAACCGCGAGCACCGATTTAGCGTCAACGCCCGGAACATTCACATGGCCGCCGAAGCTGCCGGCGTTGTCCACGTTCAGGGGCCTTCCCTCCATTGCTACTATTCCGGCGATTCCCTCGCCCAGAGCCAGCGGTCGCATGGTCTCCACGCCCGGCGGAAGCCCGTAAGACGCTTTAATAATCAGGTGATCGCCCTCGATCAGCCGGATTATCGCCCCTTCGGCGTTCAGCAGTTGGGCTGTCCTCATGCAGACATCGTGAAGAAGCTGATCGAGGTCGAGTATGGAATTGATCGCCATGCCCAGCTCGTGCAGCATTCGCTGGCGCTGAAGCCGTCTTCTTATGCTGTCGTACAGGCGGGCGTTTCTTATCGCGCTTCCCACGTTGTGGGATATGAGCGTCAGGAAATCGATCTCCTCGCCCGAATAAGCGTAGACCTCGCGGGACTGGATGGTTATGACGCCAAGGCACGATCCCTCGCGCAGGATCGGAAGGGCCAGAAGCGACAGATACTCCGTTTCCCTCGTCTCCGGAAGTTCCTTGAAACGGCTGTCGCTCCTTACGTCGGCAACGGCAACAGGACTCATCTCCCTTGCCGCCGCGCCGACTATGCCCTCGCCTATTGCAAGGCGCGCCGTGCCGACCGCCGACGGGGCAAGACCTTTTGTAGCCCGAAGGACAAGCGACTTGCGGTCTTCGGTAAACAGGTAGATGGAGCATACGTCCTTGTTCATGCGGGAAGCCACAATCGCCGTGATCGACGACAGTATGGCTCCCAGTTCAAGGCTCGAATTCTCGGCCTGCGAAACCTCCATGAGCGTTTCGCTTTCAAGAAGCTTTGTCCTCAGGCGGTTATGTGATTCTCCAAGCGCCGCCGCCATCTCGTTGAACGAAGCGGCCAGCGAGCCGAATTCGTCATCGCGGTCGAGGTCTATCCGGAAGGCGAAGTCGCCCTCGCGTATCCTCCGCGAGCCTTCGGTGAGCCTGCCGACCGGCGCTGAAATCCATTGGGCCGCGCGCACAACGAAATAGAAGGTGAGAGCGAGAATGACGAACAGCGAAAAGGTGAGAACGCGGTAGAGGCCGAAACGTTCGGCGTATCCGCCCGGATATTCGCCCGCCGGCGATTGCACGGAGATCGTGTCTATGGAATAGGCCATCCAGCCCACAACCAAAACAACGCTTATGTATATCGCGGCAAAAAGGACGAAGCGCCGTTTAAGCGACATGGCCGATTGTTCTTTCGAATGTTTTACGGTAGAGATCCAGATACTCGCGCGCCGAATGGCGCCACGAATAGTCGCCTGTCATGCTGCTCTTTACAATCCCGGCCCATCGCCGCCTGTTGCCGAAGGCCTCCAGCGCCCGCTCGACCGCCGCTACAAGCCGCTCCACGCTGAACCCGCTGAATACGAACCCGTTTCCGCCGTCATCCGCTTCAGTCACGGTGTCGGCAAGGCCGCCGGTCTTGTGGACTACCGGAACCGCGCCGTAGCGCATGGCGATCATCTGGCTCAGGCCGCACGGCTCATACCGGGACGGCATAAGAAACATGTCGGCCCCGGCATACACCCTGTACGCCATTTCGTCGCTATATCCGATATGCGTGTGCATTCGGCCTTCGAATTCCCCGGCCAAACGCTGCATTCTGCGCTCAAGCGCCGCGTCTCCGGCTCCGAGCACCACAAGCTGAATATCGTGTTTGCCCAAGATCTGCTCACATGCCGAAGCCAGAAGGCTTATTCCCTTCTGGCCGGAAAGCCGGGAAACCACGCCCGCAAGCGGCGTCCTGGCCGAGCGCTTGAGTCCGCACTCGCGCTGAAGCGCCGCCTTGCAGAGCTTTTTGCCCGACAGGTCGTCCGGGCCGTAAACCGCGACTATGCGCTTGTCGGTTGCCGGGTTCCAGTCGTGCGTGTCTATTCCGTTCAGGATTCCTGCAAGCGAGTCGCGACGATTTTTCAGCACGCCGTCCAATCCTTCGCCATGCGCATGTGTCATGATCTCGCGGGCGTATGTGGGGCTTACGGTTGTCACCTCGTCGGCGTAAACGATGCCTGCCTTCATGAGGTTGATTTTCCCGAAAAACTCGATTCCCTCAGGCGTGAAGTGTTCCCAGCCAACGCCGGTAAGCGGCATGTCCCAGTGCCAGAAACGCCCCTGATAGGCAAGGTTATGAATTGTGAAAACCGAGGCTGTTTCGGGCAATCGGCTGCGGTAAACGCTTTTCAGGTATAGCGGAATGAGCGCGGTCTGCCAGTCGTGGCAATGGATCACGTCCGGCGCAAGCTCAAGCCGGATGGCCGCCTCGATTACGGCGCGGGAGAAGAATATGAAGCGCGAGGCGTTGTCCGGATAGTCGCCGTCGGGAGTGCCGTAACAGTATTCACGGTCGAAGAAAAAATCGTTTTCGATGAAGTATGCCGGAACGCCTTTCGCGCGGGCTGCTGTCCATATTCGCGCGGTCTGGGTGACCGGCCCAAGCGGCACAGAAAACTCTATGCCGAGCGGTTTCAGGCGGAAATGCTCGCGCACGCGCCGGTAGAGCGGCATTATCAATGATGAATCGGCCCCCATGCCCCTGAAGGCAACGGCCAGCGAACCCGCCACGTCGGCAAGTCCGCCGGTCTTGGCAAACGGAACCGCCTCCGACGCGGCGATCAATATTCTCATTACAAGCCTATACCCTTGCCTCGCGCAGGAATTTGGCCGCCTCCTCCGGCGGCGTCGGATTGATATGGAAGCCAGATCCCCATTCGAAACCGGCGGGCTTGGTCAGCTTCGGCATGATCTCGATATGCCAGTGATAGTAGTCGTTCACCTCGGTATTGAACGGCGAGGTATGAATGACGAAATTGTACGGCGGCGTGTCAAGAATCCTGTCCATTCGTTTCAAAGTCTGTTGCAGGATCTCGGCCAGCCCGGCGTATTTGCCCTCGTATGCGTAATCGAAATGCGACTCATGCTGTTTTGGCATGATCCAGGTTTCAAACGGCACGCGCGGCGCGTATGGCTCAAGCGCTATGAAATTGCGGTTTTCCCACACAACGCGAGCTCCGGTTTCCAGTTCCTGATGCACGATGTCGCAGAAGATGCAACGCTCCTTGTAGTCGAAATAGCGCCGCGCGCCTTCCATCTCCTCCTTCACCAGGGACGGAACTATCGGGGTGGCTATCAACTGCGAATGCGTGTGCTCAAGGGTTGCTCCCGCAACCTCGCCTTCGTTCTTGAAGATAAGCGCGTAACGGAAGCGGCTGTCTTTCTTCAGGTCGCCCATGCGGTGATGAAACGCCCACATCACGTCCTCAAGCGCCTTCAGCGGCATGGTGGACATCGTGGCCTCATGATCCGGCGACTCGATGATCACCTCGTGCGCGCCGATTCCGTTCATCATGTCGTAGATGCCCTCTCCGGCGCGGCCAAGTCCGCCTTCAACCTGAAGCGCCGGGAACTTGTTCGGCACAACGCGAAGCGTCCAGTCCTTCGAGTTCGGCTTGCTGTCCGATGGGCGGAATGAAATTATTTCGTTTGGAGTGGTGTATTCGTTACCCGGACAGAACGGGCAGAAGCCGCCTTTTCTTCTCTGTCCGCGGGTTATGAAGTCGGACGGGCGCTTGCCGCGTTCAACCGATATGATCACCCACCGTCCGATGATAGGGTCTTTGCGAAGCTCAGGCATAATCCGGAAAGCCTCCTTAATTTACGGCTTTTAGCGCATCTGCCTTGACGCTTCAATAATATTATTACGCGCAGGCAGGCTACATTATATCATACGAAATCAGGCGTTCCCGCGCAGGCGGGCTCGCCTGTCACACCGGAATTTCCAGAAGTATTTTCCCGTAATCGACATGCGGCACGACGCGTTTCTTGTCTGTCTCCGTCTTCTCCAGCGTTACCAGCCCTGCTTCGGCCAGCATCCTCAGATCCTGATTGACGTTCTTGAGGTCGCGTTTCAGCATTTTTGCAAGCTCGTAGACGGAAGCGGGATGCTTCTCGCGAATGGTTTTCAGTACCAGAAGCCTGTTATTGGTTAGTACCGCCCGCATCGTATCGATGGAATCGAAATAAACGCCCTCGTCCTTCCTGATCTCCTTGCCTGATTCCAGCTTTTTCCATGCGGCGGCAAAGTCATGCAGGCTTTCCGGGAGGCCTTTGATGCCGATGTCGATCTTCTTGACTTTCATAATTCACCTCGCCTCGCCATTTCCACATCGCGCAAGAAATCACCAAGCAACGTGTCCATATCGATGAAAGAATAGCCATATTCCCGCCGTCGCACATGCCTGTGATCGCCCCGGCCCTCGGCATTGTCGTATCCGACAATGCGTTTCCCGTCACGTATATACACAAGCGAGTATTTAAGACCGTGCGGCTTGTCATGAGACGGCGGAACATTCCAGATCTTCATCTCCACAATGCTGCCATCAGGCTCTATGTTCTTGCGATGGAAGTATAATTTCGCATCCATATGGGGCATATTATACCGGATAAGCCTGACGGTCAAGTCCGATTCGCTTTTCCGGATGCCGCCTCTTCCATAATTCGCTGAATGCGCGGAACCATGCCGGACGGATCGGGAAGGATGCCCTCCATAAGCATCGCGTTTTCGAACAACTGCTCGCAGCAGGCCGAAACCAGCGGCGATTCCGGCTGTTCCCCGTGCATCGCCACAAGGTTTCTGACAAGCGGATTGTCCTTGTTAACTTCCAGCACGCGCTTTGCCATCCGGAAATCGCGGTCGATCATGCTGATGACTTTCTGCGCCTGAATGCTTGGGCCGCTGCCCGGCGTAACCAGGAGGCATGGGCTTGAACTGAGGCGCGCCGACTCCTTCACGTCCTCCACGCGGTCGCCAAGAATTTCCCTGAACCGCTTCAGGAACGCGTCGAACGCCGACGAGAAAGCGATGGTGTCTTCCTTCTTTCCCTCAGTTTTTTCAGCGCCTTCCGGCATCGCGATGTCTTTAAGTTCGTCTGGCTCAACCTGGTCGGCAGATTTGAGCGGCTTGCCGTTGAACTCGCCAAGGCCCGAAAGCACGAAGTCGTCAACCGGATCGTAGAGGTAAACAATCTCGATGCCGCGCTTGCGGAACATCTCAAGATGCGGGCTTGCGTCAAGCGCCCTCCTGTCGGGCGCGGCAAGGTAGTAGATCGCCTTCTGCCCTTCCTTCATGCGCTCGGAGTATTCCTTCAGCGTAACCGGCGCGTCGTCTGCACCGGCTGACGTTGGGTATAAAAACAGCTTGCCAAGGCGCTGGCGGTTTTCGTAATCGATCGCCACGCCTTCTTTTAAGATGCGGCCAAACTCCCCGTAAAATTTGAGATAATCCTCGCGCCGCCCGGCAAGCATCGAGGCCAGATGATCGAGCAGCTTCTTCACAAGATTGCGGCTGATCTTGCGAAGAACCGCGTTGTCCTGAATGGTTTCGCGCGAAACATTCAGCGTGATGTCCTCGGAATCGACCACGCCGCGCACGAAACGCAGGTAGTCCGGCACGAGTTCCTTGCAGTTGTGCTGAATGAGCACCTTGCGCGCGTAAAGATCGGGGCCGTGTTCCAGCTTGCCCATGCCCATCTTCTCGAAGTTGGTCTTCGGCACGAACAGCACCGACTGAAACGACAGCGGCGCGTCGCTTACAAGATGAAGCCGCGTGGCCGGGCCGTCTGGCGAGCCGCTCAGAAATTTATAGAATTCGTCGTATTCCTCGTCGGTTATGTCGTTTTTAGGCTTCGTCCAAATGGCTGACACGCTGTTTGCCTGCTTTCCGGCCACAAAAACCGGATACGGCACGAAATTCGAGTATTTTTTAATTATATTTTCAAGCCTAACGGCGCTCAAAAATTCCGAGGCGTCATCCTTCAACTGAACCTCGATGCGCGTTCCGCGTTTTTCAACCGGAATCTCCCGAATTGTGTAACTACCCGATCCGCCCGAAATCCAGATCTGGCCCGGCTCGTCGTCGCGGTAAGACTTTGTAATCACGCGCACTTCCGATGCCGCCATGAACGCGGAATAGAACCCCACGCCGAACTGGCCGATCAGGTTCATGTCGCCGCGCTTGTCTTCGGCAAGCTTTTTGATAAACTCCATCGAGCCCGATTTCGCAATCGTTCCCAGATTCTGAACGATCTCGGCCCGCGTCATGCCGATTCCGGTGTCGGAGATGGCGAGCGTTTTGGCGGTCTCGTCTACCTCTATCCGTATTTCCAGCGGAATCTCGCCGCCTCCGGTTTCCGGATGCGCAAGCTGGATGTACCGCATCTTGTCAAGCGCGTCGGAAGCGTTCGAAACAAGCTCCCGCACGAATATTTCCTTCTTGGTGTAGAGCGAGTGGATGAGCAGATGCAGAAGCTCCCTGATCTCGGCCTGAAACTCGAAACTCTCCTCATGCGCTGTATGAACTGCGTCGGACATTTAAACCAAACCTCTTGGAATATAAGTGAAATTAGACGGTGGAATTCGTCAAGTCGACGTAAGTGTTTCCGGAAATACCAGCGGAATGTCTTCGGCCTTGATCCATACGATTTCGCCGTTTTGCCAAACGACAATCGGATTGCCGGTCTGTTTGTGCTTGAGCAAGGCATCGCGAACGCCTGCCGCCAAAGCATTTGTGATCCGCTCAGGCGTGGAAAACGCATCGCTGATGTTATCTATTGGTGTCTGTAAGCCTGCCATAGTTTTCAATGCAATTATGCCAAATAGCTGTTTCTATAACAACCGGTTTAGCTTCGCGCTCGCCATATGCCACAAGATGCGGACTGGAGGTTGAATTATCGTAAAACATCCATGTGTCGGCCAACGGCTTATATATGCTGAAAAAGTTAACGATTCCGGCATGATAGCGCCTGCGTATCGTAGCGTTTGGAACATTGTGTCCACCCATGCGAACCCTGTCGGCCACGCGGTTGACGGCGAATTCCTCGTTTGGAAGCCAGAAGAAAACCAGATGGAATTCGTAGCCGCTTTCCAGCAGTCCGGCAATCCACGGCGCGAACGACTTGCTTGCCAGCGTTGTCTCGAATGCGAAATCGGCGCGCCTGTTCGCAAGGAAATGCAGCCTTTCCAGCATGATCCGCCCGGCCTGAAACGCAGTCATTTCCGGATTGAAGGCGGAAAGACCCTGCGCAATGATGTCGGCATTCACGAATTCCTTCACCTGCAACGCCCCGTTCAGCAGAAAAGGCGCGGTTGTGGATTTGCCGGAGCCGTTCGGCCCGGCGATGACAACGATATGGGGAGGGAGGGTGATCATTAGTTCAGCCGAAAGTTAGTTCGACATGGTTTCCGACAATTAAGCGGGATGCCTGGCTTAAGGCCATGTGATTTTGTCGTTCGAAACGGTTCAAGGCGTAACTGCGTGTCCGTCTGCCGTAGGTGCTTCGGCAACCGCATCTACAGTGGTTTCAAACTTTGTATGTCTAAGTATTCTTTCACCAATCCCTCTTGCCCTTGAGATCATTGCAATAGTCTGATCGATATTGGCTACGAAGCGTTTTAGCTCTTTGCTGGTCTGCTGTCCCGCCTTAGTGAGCATCCTCTCCATTTTGGGGCTGTTGTCTAATGTCTTGGCCATTCCTGAAAATCCGGATTTCCCGGTCAATGCACTCTCTTCGATACCTGCTAACAACTCAAGCCACTCCGATAATTGGTTACGTTGTTCTTCAGATTGGGCCACATTCGCATTTATTACATATTCAAGGCTTGTCTCAACGTTTTTCAGAGTGGCGCTATACTCAGCATTTGCTACGGATAACTTTCTGCCATAGTCGGCTTGAAATTCTGCCATTATTCTTGCATATGTTTGTACCTCACGGGCTGATCCACGTTGAGGATTTGCATTAATCATCTGCACCTTCGCAGCCGCTTCTGCTGTCTTGAAGCCAATAGATTCCGTCCAGCTTCCTACTTGGTTCATAATTTCGGTTAACTTTCCAAATCCCTCTTCCATTCCAACAATATGATCCAAAAAACCTAGCTCACAATCGTCATCAGTTGGGGCAGCAAGAACCACGTCAGCTAGTCGATTTGACGTAGATAACGCGGGCAATGCGAAGTCTTTGATGGGGCTTCCAAAAGGTATGGTGTTTTCTTTCGCCCCGATGGCAAATGCAGTCAATTCATCTTTAGCCTTCTGTATCGAGGCAAAATGTGTGTCATATGAGATCACCCTATACGATCTTAAATCAAAAGGGAGCTCATCAATAGATTGTGTCAGCAGCAAAACCCTTTTGCCTAAAGCATGGGCGAGACCTAATTCATAGTAAACGTTAGGATTCGACCCTGTTAGATCAGCAACAATAAGGTCACTCTCGGTGATCGAAGTTACTACATCCTCCAAAATATTTCGTTGGCTTAATATCGTATCAGCTCTAAAAACTTCAAACCCGGAACTGGTGAGTGTTGTAGCAATAAAGAGGTTGTATATCTCGTCAAAATCCGGTGCAAATGGCATAATTACAAATGCTTTCATTTCTCCTCCATCATAAATACTTCATGTTGTTGAATAAAGCAATTAGCTAATCTCTCGTTATCTTTCAATATATTGCAAGCTATTTCTATGTTCCATGCGTTGCCCCTCCCCAACTTGTTGTTGCGCAAAATGGGAAGATGGTGTGTCGGCAAGTTATTTCGGCATTCCCCAATTTGTTTGCAATGATTATACTTCAAGCTATCCGCTGCCATAAACGCTTGAACGATGGCCGACCTTCACAACCTGAACCATCAGCCGGTCATCCTGAATTTCATAGATGATGCGATACAGCCCCTGCCTGACTCTATACCGCTCTTGACCGGAGAGCTTTATGCAGCCGTTGCCCCTCGGATTGTCGGCCAAGGTGACGATGCGAGCAAGGATCTGCTTTACGTCTTGATTTGGTATATCACGAAGATCTTTTGCGACAGATTTCTTGAAGGTGATCCTATATCTTTCCATGCGCCTTCAAGTCGTCAAGCAAGGCTTCATAACTAATTTCCGGCTCATTCGCTCTTTCCGCGAAGGCTGCAAGGTCTTCCTGATCTTCACGCATAAGCAAACGAACCGCCTCGTTAACCAGCTCCGAAAACGATACGTGAGTTGACGCGGCCTTTAACCTCAACGCCTGATGAATAGACGGATCGAAATAAACCGTAGACCTTTTGGATAACTCGCTCATAGCACCACCCTGGAATCGATTATGCCAATCATCGTAGCGTTATAGCGTCATGATGTCAATTATTGAAATCATACCCGCATCCCCAAAAACTCCGCCAGCGTGAGTATGGCAATCCCCTCATAATTCTCAAGCGCAAGCAGATGCTTGTCTCCGGTCACGATGAATTCGGCCTGCGCTGCAACGGCGCATTCTAGAATGCGGTTATCCGGCTCATCGGCAAGAATGGAAACTCTCACAGCTGGCTTGATAACAGTGGCGGTTGCGGCAATGTGTCGGACAGCCGCCGTAACCCGGTCATTGCTCCAGCCGAATTTATTGGTAAGCTTACCGGCGGTTTCTGTCAGAATCGGCACGGATGAATACAGTTCAAACGCGCCTTCGATTGCCTGCCGGTACGCGGTTTCCCCCCGGCCTCCCGGTGTGATGAGTGCGGATATGAAGATATTTGTGTCGAAGACAACCCTCGGCACTACCTGTCCCCAAAAACGAGCCGTTCAATGTCTTCCTCGGTGATCCCGGCATCGCGGGCTTTAGATGCGCCGTATTCCTGAAGTTCGGCCAGTTCGCGCTTGAGATTCTGCTGCTTGTAGAAGGCGAATATCTCTCTGAAAAGCTCGCTGACAGTTTCCCCCTTCTCCCTTGCAATCCGTCTGTACTCGCTTGCCATCGACTGCGGAAGTGAAATGGTCATGACCGCGCGTTGTGAGGGCATGGCAACCTCCTACTGTATTAGATTGTATTACAATAGCATCTGCGCGGGGTTTCGTCAAAGATGCGATTCTGATCCATTGCCATGCAATGAGTTTCTGTCGCAACTGCATTGCATATTACCGGATAAATCTGTTATAAATTCAGCACTTCGGGCTGTTTAACCGAGGTCTGCATCGTGAGGGGGCTTATAGGCATAATCCGGTTCCATAGTCCTCAGCTTTGCGTCCTTGATAAATGAACGCACCATGAAGTGCGTAATTCGCATCGGGAGGTCTCAGATGAAAACAAAACGTCTTATCCTGTTTGCCTTGCTGCTTGTGGCCGTTACTGTGTCAAGCGGATGCGCCTCATTTCCCAACAAGGAGATAGGCGCGGTTGATGCGATGCCTGATGTTTCCGCCTATCAGCATAAACCATCCGCTTACATCGAAGTGAAGTTTTATCGCAGCGAGCCGGAGGCTGTTGACAAGACCGAAATGCCACAAGCAACTGAAATGCTGACCGGAATAGTGAAGTCGGTCTTGGACAAGAGCAGTCTTTTCGGCAGCTATACGATGGAACCGGACAAGGCAAATGGCAACGATTATCAGATCAAGATGTATGTTTACAACCACGCAAGCAGCGGAGCGGCCATGGCTGCAGGCTTCATTACCGGATATACCTTGGGCTTAATCCCCTCGTTTGCGACAGACAATTATTCAATGGTGATCGAGATATACGATAACAACATGAATCTGGTTGAGAAGAAACGGACAAACGATTCGGTCGAAACATGGTTCGGCATATGGCTGGTTCCGATGATGTCGCAAAGCCCGAATAAGGTTACAGGAGAAGTGCTTGAGAATATGGTCAAGCACTCATTGAAAATAATGATCGAGGGCAAGAAGCTGCGTTATTCGGAAATCACGCATCCGGCTATTCCATTCAGTGATATAATTGCCAGCGAGTTCAAACCGTTTTACATGCCAGAACGCGACATTTAATTAATATTTGCAATCCGAAAACTGAATTCCGGCAAGTAGCATTGAGGGACGAGGCAGACGAAGCGATTTCAGTCCATAAACCGCTTCGCCGCCTCGTCCAGCCCGATCAACTCCTGCTCTTTCGTCTCCATGTTCCGAAGCTGGGCAAATCCGCTGGCAACTTCCTCGTCGCCGATGATTAGCGTAAACCGCGCGCCAAGCTTGTCGGCGCGGCGCATCTGGCTTTTTAGCGAGCCCGAATAGCCGCATTCCGCCCAAACGCCGCTCTTTCGCAGCGCCGACGCGATGCTCAATGCGCGAAGCGCCGCAGGTTCGCCGAGCGCGGCTATGAAAAGCGCCGGGCGCGGCGCGGGCGGCGCGGTTTCGGCAAGAAGCGAAACCATGCGTTCAACGCCGAGCGCAAATCCGATTGCCGGTGTCTTCGGCCCGCCGAATTCTTCCACCAGCTTGTCGTATCTGCCGCCCGCCGCAACCGCGTTTTGGGCGCCGAGGCTTCCGGCCACCACCTCGAAGGTTGTGCGGGTGTAGTAGTCGAGGCCGCGAACAAGCGTCGGCTTCACGGTAAACGGCACGCCAAGATGCGCAAGCGTGTCGGTAAGCGTTCTAAAATGCGCGGCGCATGCCTCGTCCAGATGATCGAGCACCGACGGCGCTCCGGCGCGAAGCTCCACGCAGGCAGGAACCTTGCAGTCCATGATGCGAAGCGGATTGGTTTCGTATCGGCGCTTGCAGTCGGCGCAGAGGCCGTCGAGTCTTTCTGCGAAAAACGCCTTCACAGCCTCACGGAAACGCGGGCGGCACTGCGGACAGCCGATCGAATTGATCTGGCAGTCGAGGTTTTTCAATCCCAGCTTGTCCAGAAGCACGGTGAGCATGAGAAGAATTTCGGCGTCAAGCCTTGGGTCGTCTATGCCGAACGCCTCGGCCCCGATCTGATGAAACTGCCTGTATCGCCCGGCCTGCGGGCGTTCGTAGCGGAACATCGGCCCCATGTAGAAAAACTTGCTTGCCGGATGCTCCACGAACACGCCGTTCTGCACAAGCGCGCGCACAACCGGAGCCGTGCCTTCAGGCCGAAGGGTAACGCTGCGGTTGCCCCGGTCTGTGAAGGTGTACATCTCTTTTTCAACGATGTCGCTGGTTTCGCCGATGCTGCGGGTGAAAACCTGCGTCTCCTCCATCACCGGAACGCGGATTTCGCGGAAACCGAATGTCTGGAAAACGCCTGCCGCCGTTGATTCGAGATGCCGCCAGATGTCTGTCTCCGGCGGCAGGATGTCGCGGGTTCCCTTGACCCCCTTATATTTCACTACCCTGATCTTCCTCTGATCGAATGTCGAACTCCACCATCCTGCGGTGGTTGTCGAGCAGGCGGATAAGCTCCTCGCGGTAGTGGCGGCGGATGCCCTTGAGGTCGGTAATATCCTCGTGGATCTTGATCGCCTTCTCCTGCGCCTCGCGGATAAGGTTTTCGGCCTTCAACTCGGCGTCTTTCAGGATAAGCTCCGCTTCCTTGCGCGCGGTTTCCTTGTATTCGCGCACCATCTCCTGCGTCGAAACAAGGGTGTCTTTCAGCACGACCTCAAGCTTGCCGTACTCCCGAATCTGCTCCTCGTTTCTGCTGGCCTGCTCCTTCAGCCAGTTGTTCTCGCGAATGAGCTCCTCCAGTTCCTCTCGGATCATTTCGAGGAAGTCGCTCACCTCCTGCATGTCGAAACCCCGGAAACGCACAGGGAACTGCTTGTTCTGAATATCCAGAGGGGTAATCCTCATGAAACTACCTCCTTTAATTACATCTGTCCGGCGATGTCGAATAGGGTTTTGATGAAAAACATCCGTATGAACTGTATGCCCAGAATGGCTATTATCGGCGAGAAATCGATTCCGCCGTAAGCGCTGATATTCAGCACGCGCCGGATGCGGTATAGAACCGGCTCGGTTACGCTACGCAGAAAACGCACTATCGGATTGTACGGATCGGGGTTGACCCAGCTTAGAAGCGCCGCGATGATGAACGCCCAGGAATACAGATCGAGAACCTTGTCGAGCAGCCAGGCCACCGTGGTTAGAAAATTTGCGGCAACAAACATTATTTTTTCACTCCCGATCGCCCGTCCGCCGCCCCCTCTCCAGAAGGAGAGGGATGGGGTGAGGCGCTTCCCCCAAGTTCGCGCGAACGCGCAACCGCCGCCGCCACGGCGTCGATAAGCGCGCCGCGCACCCCGGCGTTCTCAAGAACCTGCAGGGCGTGAATCGTTGTTCCGCCGGGCGATGTCACCATGTCTTTTAGCGCGCCCGGATGAAGCCCTGTTTCAATCGCCATGCGGGCCGAGCCAAGAAGCGTCTGAGCCGCAAGAAGCCGCGCGTCGGCGCGGGAAAGCCCGGCCAGCACGCCGCCGTCGCTCAACGCCTCTATCATCAGAAACGCATAGGCAGGGCCGCTTCCGGAAAGCCCGGTCACGGCATCGAGAAGCTCTTCCTTCACGATAACCGTTTTGCCCACGGTTGCGAATATTTCCACAGCCGCCTGCAGATCGGCGTCAGCCGCGCTTCCGGCTGCCGACAACGCAGACATGCCCTCGCCAACCAGGGCGGGCGTGTTCGGCATTACGCGGACAATCCGCGCGTCGCCGCCAAGCGCATCCAGAATGGCGGCGGAGCCGACGCCAGCGGCAATAGAAACGATAAGCTTGCCCGATGCCACGCCAGCGATTTCGCGGCAGACGGCAGGAATGACGGCGGGCTTCACGGCAAGAATTATGATCTGGCCGAAATGCGCGGCCTTGATGTTTTCGGATGTAGCGGAGATGCCGTAAAGCCGTTCAAGCTCCGCCCTGCGTTCGGCGCTTGGCTCGCTGACGGCTATGCGCTCGCAGCCATATCCTGCCCGAAGCAGCCCTTTAAGAAGAGCCTCGGCCATGTTGCCGCCGCCAATAAAAGAGATGTGCGTTTCCATAATTTAATAACAGTTAACGCTGGTGACGCCCGCCGAAAATGGCTGTGCCCACCCGCACTATCGTTGCTCCTTCTTCAATCGCCGCCTCGAAGTCGTGCGACATGCCCATCGAAAGCTCGCGGAAATGGTGACCGCGCTTCTCAAACTCTTTGCGCAGACCGGCAAGCCGCCTGAAATACGGCCTTGCGTCTTCCGGATTCTCGCAATACGGCGGAATTGCCATCAGCCCTTCAACCTTTATATTCTTGAAGGCGGCAATCTCGTCCGCCGCGCCGAATGCGCCATCCGGAGGAAATCCGGTTTTGGATTCCTCCGAACCCATGTTGATCTCAAGCAGAACCGGCATGGTCTTTCCAATCGCGCCTGCATGTCTGTCGATATGCCGCGCAAGTTCGACGCTGTCAACCGACTGGATCATGTCGAATATTCCGGCGGCGGTTTTTGCCTTGTTCCGCTGAAGATGGCCGATCATGTGCCAGCTTGCGCCGTCGGGCCATCTCATGGCCTTCTTTTCTTCGGCTTCCCGCACCCGGTTTTCGCCGAATATTTTCGCTCCGGCCTCAGCCGCTTCCAGCATCAGCGCCGGTTCCACGGTTTTCGTCACGGCCACAAGCGCTATATCCGAACCCTTGCGCCCAGAGCGGCGCGCTGCCGCATCGATCCGCTCCAACACATCGCTCAAATTCTCGCGGACGCCCATAGCATCAGGACTTTATCACGCTGTCCGCGGGTTTGGCAAGCGCGAAACGCTTGTTTTGGCAAGATTTCGGCAAGCGCGAAACGCTTGTTTTGCCCGGCACTATCAGCGCAGGTGGCAAGCATGCGCGCCATCGGTTATATTATGCGCGGTCGTTGTTCTCAAGCGTCTGGGTTCGGGGGAAAAATGAAACGCATTCTAATTATTGAAGACGAAAAGAAGATCGCCGACATCATCAAGATTTATCTTGATGCGGAGGGATTTGAGGCGGCCTGGACATCCAGCGGCATCGAGGGAATATCCCGCGCCCTGGGCTGGGCCGATCTGGTGATTCTCGATCTTATGCTTCCGGATATCGAGGGGGAGGAGGTTTGCCGCAGGGTTCGGCTTACATCAGACGTGCCGATAATCATGCTAACAGCCAAGAGCTCCGAGGAGGAAAGGGTTCGCGGGCTTGGGCTTGGCGCCGACGACTATGTCATCAAGCCGTTCAGTCCGCGAGAGTTGATGCTTCGAATCAAGGCGGTTCTCAAGCGGGCCGATGGAGGCCGCGAGCGCGACGCCGCCAATTCCGCGCATGTCAGTTTCAATGGCGGCATTCTTGTAATCAATGAGGCAAGGCGCGAGGTGAGGGCGAACGGTCAGCAGGTGGAGCTTACGCCGGTTGAATTCAAGGCCCTGCTTGCGCTTTCCAGAAATGCGGGGCTTGCGCTTACGCGAGCCCAGTTGATCGATCTGGTTTACGGATATTCGTTCGAAGGCTTCGACAGGACAGTCGATGCCCATATAAAGAACATACGCCACAAGATCGATGCCGATCCCAGGAACCCGTTGTTTATCCAGACGGTTTACGGCGTGGGATACAGATTCATCGGCCTGCCGGATGAAAAATAAGCCCTGATGAAAGTCAAGTTTTTCCTTGCATTTGCCCTTGTAACCGCGATTTCCTTGCTGTCGAATATTGCGTTTCGAAACATGATGGCGCACGACTTCGAGGATTTCATGAGGGGCGGGCAGGAGGACAGGATCTATCTGCTGCTTGCATCGCTTGAAAGCTCTTACGACGAAAGCGGATGGGACGCAAAGACGCTCGACAACACCCTGTTCTGGGCGCTGATGCTGGGCTATGAGGTTAATGTGTTCGATGAGGCAAGACAGCTTGCCGCCGACACCAGGGGGATGCTTTCCGGAGCCGGGCCTCTTGTTATCAGGCGGCTTGAGGGGCTTGGCGTAATGCCGACCCGATCCGAGGGCGGATTCGAGACCTATCCGCTGTATCTTTCAGGCAGGCAGATCGGCACTCTTGAGGTGCGCGACACGGAGACGGCGCGGGTTCGCGATGCGCGGGCCGACGTATTCCGGGCGCGCGGACGGATGTTCCTGCTTGTGTCACTGATCGGAACAGGCGTGGGAGCCTTTGTCGCCGGGCTTGCGCTCACCCTGTACCTCAACAGGCCCATCAGCGCCCTGACCGATGCGGCAAAAAGGATTCGCGAGGGCGATCTTGGCGCACGGGTGGGAACTTCCCTCCATAACGATGAGATCGGACAGCTTGGCCACGCTTTCAACGAGATGGTTGAAACTCTTCAGCGTCAGGAGGCGCTCAGGAAGAACCTGGTCACGGATCTGGCGCATGAATTCCGGACGCCGCTCAGCGTATTGGCGGGAACCTTCGAGGCCATAGATGATGGCGTGATAAAACCCGATGCCGCGACACTGAAAAACCTCGTCGAGGAAACGCGGCGGCTTGAGCGCCTGGTTTCGGGCATCGAGGAGATGGCGCGCTCTGAATCAGGCTATTTTTTCATAAGAAAAGACGCGGTGGGACTAGATGTTCTTGTAGCCAGCGTGGCCGAAAGCTACCGGCCTCTTTTCATCCGCAAGGGGATTGCGCTTGGGGTAAACCGCGATTCCGGCGGCGGAATTGTGGTGCATGGCGATCCGGACAGGTTGAATCAGGTTGTGGTGAATATTCTTTCGAACGCGCTCAGGTACACCGATCATGGCAGGGTTGATGTTTCGGTTTACAGGCAGGGCGGCCAGGCGGTTATCGAAGTTGCCGACACCGGACGCGGCATCGATCCGGAAAACCGTGAAAGGATATTCGAGCGTTTTTACAAGGGGCGCGACAGTGAGGGGCTGGGGCTGGGGCTGGCGATTGTGAAGAGCATTGTCGAGGCGCACGAGGGAAGCGTGGAATGCGCGGCCCGTGAAGGCGGCGGCACTGTTTTCACCGTTCGGATCCCGGCCTGAGAGCCGGGTTGAACACTGAATTGAGCAGTAGCGAGTTTTATTCCTTCGACAAAAGCGGCGCAATCCGCATAACGGTGAAAGTAGAGCCGCGATCGTCGCGGCCCGGCATTGCCGGATTGCATGGAAACGCGCTGAAGGTGCGGCTTTCGTCGCCGCCGGTTGAGGGCAGGGCGAACGAGGAATTGATCGAAATTGTCGCAAAAGCGCTTGGCGCAAGAAAAGCTCAGGTGTCTATCGCAGGCGGGCAGACGTCGAAAAACAAGGTTGTGAGGGTGGAGGGAGCGGATGAGGCGGCGGTGCGGGGGCTGGTTAAGTAGCGACTCAGCGCAAGTAATAATTTTTGTTAAAAATAACAAATTGACCTTGCACTAAAAGTGTTTTGCCATTCCACTGCTTCGGAAGCGGAGGGAAATGTGCTGCATCACGCATCGCTTCAAGTGCTGCCCTGTCAAGCATTGGAATGCCGGAAGTTCTTATCAACTGGATGTTGCCTACCGAACCGTCTGTCATAACTTCAAAGTGGAAATAAAGATCGTAGTAGCTGCCGGTCAATTCCTGTTCAATGTTGTATTTCCGGATGTTATCCAGCCAAAGATGCACAATTTCCCGAATATTTGCATTAATCTCTCTTTCGCGACTAATCTGCTTTAATTGCTCAATATCAAGCGTAATCGGCGCATCCTCCTTCTTCGCCGCGCCGTACTGCTCGATAACCTTCGGATCGAACAGGGCGGCGCGGTTGCCGCCGGGGAGGACTCCCCCCTGCCCCCACCTGCCAGGGGAGGGAATGGATGAAGGCGCTGTTGGAATGGGCGAACCTCTGTTTTCGCCACTTGGAGTTGCTGATGGAGCTGGCGTTGCCGGCTGAATCGGCGCAGGCGGCATATCTCCCTCCTTTTGCAAAGGGAGGCCGGGGGGGATTTTCGATTCGATCACGGGGATTTTCGAAGTGATTGCCGGGATTTCGGGTTCAGGCTGCGGAATTACGACCTTCGGCGGCGCAGATTTCGCAACCGGCACAGGCGGGACAATCTTGCTAACCGCCGTTGGCAGCGGCGGGACAATTCTCACCCTCATCGGCTCTCTGTCCGGCTGCACCGGCGCGGATTCCGGAAGCAGCCGCAGAAGCGCAATCAGAGCAATATGAAGGATTACGGATGCGATAAGTGCCCGGCGCATGGTCAATTATAGGCGTCCGGCAAGATGCCAGGCAATGACACGGTGGAAGCCGCATGACGAAATTGTTTTGAGATTTTGAAAAGTGGACGTATAATCGTTTTCGTCACTGCTCAGATTCGTCGGATCAAGGAGGTAAATCATGATGAAGAAAGCAACCGAGCCCGCCAAATCGGCCAAATCAGCCGCATTGGCCAAATCGGCCAAATCAGCCGCATTGGCCAAATCGGCCAATCAGGCGAAGGAAAAAACAGCGCCGAAGCAGGCGCAATCGTCAAGACCGGCAACCGCTGCCAAGGCTGCCGTTGCACCCGCCAAACCCGGCAAGAGTTCAACCGCGAAAGCAGACGCTTCCGGCGCTCTTGAAAAGACCGCGGCAGGAAACGGCTCCCCAGCCTGTTCCTCAGGCATCACGAAACTGCACATGAAATCGAAGCCGGTCTGCAAGGTAACCTTCCAACTCCCGAAAGACGCCGCCCCAAAGGCCGGCAGCGTCATGATCGTGGGCGATTTCAACAACTGGGAAACAGAGGCCACGCCGATGAAGAAAACGAAGGACGGATGCTATGCGGCAACCGTTTCGCTCGAAAGCGGCAAGGAGTACCATTACAGGTTCCTGATCGACGGTCAGCGATGGGAAAACGACTGGTTTGCCGACCGTTACGAGCCGAATCCTTACGGGGGCGACAACTCGGTAGTCGTGGTTTAGTCTTCCAGATACGGGCAGAAAAAACGGCGGAATTCGTCGAGCGATTCCCTGATGGAGTAGGGCATCGCCTTGGCGAAAAGGTCGAGGATGACAAGCGCGTTCACCGCCGAATCCTTCTCGCAGGCGGCCCTGAGGCGCGCGGCCATTGCCATGTTTACGATGTGCAACTCGTCGTAAAGCGCTTTCAGTCCCGCAAGTTCCAGATCGATGGCGCAGCTTTTCCGGCATCTGAAGAACTGCGCAAGCGTGTACATCGAGGCGGCGCGGTAGATGGTCTCCTCCTCCGTGGCAAACGGCAGGTGAAACCGGGCCATCGGTTTCAGAAATCGGGTGCGCGGGCAGCCGCTTGCGGCCATCAGAAGGCCGATCAGCGAACTGACCCCTCGTTGCGCGGTCGTCTCGCACAGGATCACGCGCTCAGGGGTTTCGACAGTCACCTTCACGTCGCTGTGCGATTGAACGTTTTTAAACCCGGTGATTATTCCGGCAAGCGCCAGAGCCGCCGGGCAGAACGGATTGCCGTCCGGATTTAGCGTGCAGTTTTGGCATTTATGAAATGCGAGCGCGGCCCAATGAGGCTGTTGCGCGCTGTCGTCAATGCGTATGTCGAGACTGTCTTCATCGAGGCGGACAGCGAACGCCTCCGATCCGCCGTCAGGGAAATCGAATCTGTAACGGAAATCGAGGGTCTTCGCCATCGCCTGACCGTCAGCTTCCGGGCCCGCGTCCGCCGCGCCAGAGGCGCGGATCGGCGGCGTCGCGGATGCCGTCGCCAAGAAGGTTGTAGCCGAGCACGGTCACAAGTATCGCAAGGCCGGGGAAGACCGAAAGCCACCACGCTATCTCGATATTGGCCTTGCCCGCCGTAAGAATGTTCCCCCAGCTTGGAGTGGGCGGCTGAACCCCGATGCCGAGAAAGCTCAGCCCCGATTCCACCAGCACAGCCGAGGCAACTCCGAGCACCGCCGAAACGATTACCGGAGACAGGCTGTTCATGAACATGTGACGCGTCATTATGCGAATATCGGAGGCTCCGAGGCTTCGGGCCGCAAGCACGAACTCTCGCTCCGAAAGCGAGAGGAATTCCGCGCGGACAAAGCGCGCGACACCTGTCCACGATGTAAGCCCGATCACTGCCATGATGTTCCAGATACTCGGCTCAAGGAAGGCGATTACGGCAAGAATCAGGAAAAATGTGGGAATAGCCAGCATTATGTCAACAAAACGCATTATTGCCCTGTCGATCCATCCGCCGTAATAACCGGCAATCGCGCCGAATACAGAACCGACAACGGTCGAAATTCCTGCCGAAACAAAGCCCACAAGAAGCGAAATGCGCGCGCCATAAAGCATGCGGCTAAGAAGATCGCGTCCAAGATCGTCGGTGCCAAGCGGATGCGACGGCGCGGGCGCTTCAAGAATATGCCTGCGGTCAATCGCCGCCGGATCGAACGGGGCGATAAGCGGGGCGAGCGCGGCGGCCATGGCAAGCGCGCAGATTATCCCGGCGCCAAGCACGGCCAGGCGGTTTTCGCGGAAGCGGGAGAGGAATATTCCGCTCATCGCGCGCGTATGCGCGGATCGCTCGCCGCGTATCCGACATCTGCAAGCAGGTTTCCGGCAAGCGTGAGCGCCGCGCCAATGGTGAGAACGCCCATTATCGACGGGTAGTCGCGCGTCATCAGCGCCTGATAGAAAAACTGCCCCATGCCTGGAATGCTGAAGATATTCTCCATGATAACGCTTCCGCCGATCAGTCCCGGAACAGAGAGGCCAAGAATGGTTATAACAGGAAGAAGCGCGTTTCGCAAGGCATGGCGGTAGATCACGACACGTTCGGAAAGCCCCTTGGCGCGTGCGGTCGTGATGAAATCCTGCCGGACAACCTCAAGCATGTTCGAGCGCATGTAGCGCGACAGCCCCGCAACGCTTCCGATGGTTCCGGCAAGTATTGGAAGCGCTATGTGGCGTGCGTAATCCAATGTTTTCCCCCAGAAGCCCATTGTGTCGTGATCCATCGATTTCAGCCCGGAGATCGGCAGCAAGTCCAGCGTAACGCCGAAAAACATCATCAGAAGAAGCGCGAGCCAGAATGTGGGCGCGGCAAAGCCGATAAATACTATGACTGTCGTTATCTTGTCGTAGAGAGAGTAGGCCCGCACCGCCGAAGACACGCCCACAGGCACGGCAATGGCAAGCATCAGCGCCATCGAGATAAGGTTGAGGTTGATGGTGACAGGCAACCGCTCCCTGATCTTGTCCCAAACAGGGCGGTGGTCGGATGCGAACGATTCGCCGAAATCAAGTTTTACGACGCGCTTGAGCCAGAGAACGTATTGCTCGTGAAGGGGTTTGTCGAGGCCGTAGTATTTTTCGAGCCGCAAGCGCGCCTCCGGCGTGATCTTCGGGTTCATCTCGGTGAGCACGTCGGTGGGCTTGCCCGGCGCAAGATGCAGGATGGCGAATGAGATGAGCGTTATCCCGAAGAATGTCGGGATCATATCGATCAGGCGCTTTGCAAGCCAGGCAAGCATTTGGAATTAGTTAGCGGCCTCGCCCGGCCCAATCCTGCTAAGTCGCCAGACCGTGCTTGCGCTTCATGCGCTGAATGTATCGTCGTTCATTTGCGGCCTTGCGCGCGGCGGCGGCGCGGACTTTCGCGCCCTTGTGCCTGTACTTCTTGTGCGTTGAATAGTTCGGACGTTCCGCCGTGTCGCCGGCCAGCGCCGCGCGCGCGGCGGCAAAGGCGCGGCTCTTCTTGTACGAGGCCATGACAACCGGCCCCTCATCGACTTCGGTGCGGTAAACAACAGGAGCCAGGTTTTGGGCCAGCACTTCGGAAGCCGAATCGATGATGGCGCGCGAATCGTCCCATATGGCATTTCTGACATGCTCGCCAAGAACCACCGATATCAGAAGGTTGTGGCCCTTTTCCGAAGCGCTCACAAGGCAATGACCCGCGTCTCGCGTGTATCCGGTTTTTCCGCCGATGGAATCCTCTGTGATCAGCAGATGGTTCGTGTTGGCAAGCGGCAGCCGCCGACCGTCCTGGGAATGGATCATGGCTGTGCGGGTATTGATTATTTCCTTTATGAGCGGGTAGCCAAGCGCATGTTTCATGATTCCGGCCAGGTTCATGGCCGTGATCTGCTGGCCCTCTCCCGGCAGTCCTGATGCGTTTATGAACCGTGTGTCCGTCGCGCCGATTTCGACCGCCTTCCTGTTCATCATCGAGGCGAAGGCCGCTTCCGATCCGGCCGTGGCTTCGGCAAGCGCCACCGCCGCGCTGTTTACGGAACGCATGAGCGCAAGATGCAGAAGATTGCGGATTGTGTATCGCTCGCCTGCCCGTATGCGCGGCGGAACCGATGGCGTCTCGGCGGCAGTCTCGCTTATCACGGCAATGGCGTCGGGGTTCAGCTTGTCGAGGGCAACCATCGCGGTCATAAGCTTGGTGGTGCTTGCGGGCATTACCTTGAGCGTGGGATTTTTTCCGTAGAGTATCCGGTTGTCGGCGGCGTTGATAACGACTGCCGTTCTGGCCCGAATGCCGGTGTCGGCGGAAACATGCGTTGAGTTGAAGAGGAAAAGAAACGCAAGCGTCGCGATAAGCGCCATGAAACGCCGTCCCTGGGGTGCTGATGTCATTTTGTCTGCTCCATGTTGTTTGTTACCCGGACAATTTATGTTCTCGTCCGCCAAGACTATTCGCCTGACACTATTCGCCTGACATCTGGCCGAATTCATCTCCCTCGCCGATCTCTTCGATCCCGCGAATCACGATGGCTGTTGAGGTGTTCGGCATGACCCTGAGAATGCGGACGTCGGCAACGGCCTCATCCTTCGACACGGTTTTGTGAATGATGCCGAAGGCGTCGCCCGCCTCGATTCCCGCGTCGCCTCCCTTGTCGAGATACAGGATGTCGTTCAAGCCCACCATGCGGCGGAACTCCTTGAGCGTAAGCACATGGCCGGTGATGCCGGGCCTGCGCGGGCTTGCGCTGACCAATGCCGGAGACTGCTCAATGTAATCGCCAAGCATCGAGCCGTTTTCGATCTGGTTGAACGATTCCGCGATTACGGCCGTTTTGGGGCCTGTAACCTCGACAGAACCCAGTTCCTCGTAGAGGGTTCCAGCCGGAAGCTTCGTAATCGGATGGATTATGTCCCTGACCTTGCGGAAAATGGAATAACGCTTCGCGGCTTCATCGCCGGCAAGCGTGATATATACGCTGTCGTCCTTGCCGAATATGGCCCGCCCTGTCGGGCTGCCCTTGATATGTCCGCGAACGGCAAGATCGGATGAGACAAAACCCGCCGATGCCATAACGTCCGGCTCGGCCAGATATTCGGCCTGCATGACCGTAACCGGGGTTTCAGCCGGAGCAGCAGGAATTGGCGCCGCGATCGGTACGGTCTTGGTTTTCACGGCTTTCGGGGCTTCGACCTTCGGCGGCTCAACCTGCGGGGCCTCCGCCGGGCGGAGTTCGGGTTTTAAAAGCTCCACAGGTATGCGGATGACCTGGCCGGGATACAGTCTGTCGGCATGTTTTATTTCAGGATTCACCTGCCAGACCCTGGGCCATGTGTATGGGTTGGCGAGCTTCTCCCGTCCGATGTCCCAGAGTGTGCCGCCCTGCTTCACCGTGTAGCTCTCGAAGCGGTAGGCCGAGATCAGGCCATTGGCAGGTGATGTTGCTGTCTCGCCTGCTTTGGCAGGTGATGTTGCTGTCTCGCCTGCTTTGGCAGGTGATGTGATTGTCTCACCTGCCTTGGCAGGTGATGTGATTGTCTCGCCCGCGTTCGCGGGCGATGTAAAGACTGCCAGCGTTGCGCCAAGAACAAACGCCCGTATTCTCATCATCTGCCTCCAGCGGGGCGGAAATATCCGGCGATTGGAATCAATGCAATATCAAGGCCTGTTTCAAGCTGTCGGTGCAGTGTGGAAATATTATTTTGTTTCATACGGTTAAGCCATAACAGTTTAACCATTAAACTATACAAATATCGCGCAACTGTCAAGCAAATAACGAAAATACGATTTTTGATAATATAACCGTTGTAGAACTTTCCGATGCATCGCAACATGGCATCAATATATGAAAGGATTGAGAATGAGAAAGGAATCACTCGATTTTCTGCGCGAGCTTATTGAGGCTCCAAGCCCGTCGGGCTTCGAGCAGCCTGCCGCGCGCGTTGTGCGGAAATGGATGAAGGGCGTGGCCGACGAAATCCGCACCGACGTTCACGGCAACACGATATGCGTGCTGAACCCCAAGGGCAAGGTTCGCATAATGCTTGCCGGACACTGCGACCAGATCGGTTTCATGGTGAAGCACGTTAACGATGACGGGTTCATCTATTTCGCGGCCATCGGCGGATTCGACGAAAACATCGTGCCGGGTCAGCGGGTTTACATCCATGCGGCCGGCGGGCCGATTCTTGGCGTTACCGGCAAAAAGCCGATTCATCTGATGGATCCGGAGGAGCGCAAGAAGGTGTCGGAGATAAAAGGCCTCTGGATAGACATCGGCGCCAAAAACAAGAAGGAAGTGCTCGATGTCGTCAGCATTGGCGATCCGATAACCTTCGACATCCAGTTCAGGACACTGATGAACGGCAGGCTGATGGCAACCGGCTTCGACGACAAGATGGGAACATATGTCGTGATGGAGGCGATGCGCCTGCTGAAGAAATCGAAGATAAGCGCCGCCGTATATTCGGTTGCCACTGTGCAGGAGGAGATCGGCATTCGAGGAGCGCAGACCAGCGCCTACGGAATCGACCCGCATGTGGGCATCGCCTGCGACGTGGATTTTGCCTCCGACTATCCGACGATCGACAAGAACATGGTGGGCGACATCGCGCTCGACAAGGGGCCGGTTATCGCGCGCGGCCCGAACGTCAATCCGATGGTTTTCAGCCTGCTGGTGGACGCCGCGAAGGACAAGAAAATACCGTATCAGGTCTCCGGCTCGCCGCGCGCAACCGGAACCGACGCCAACTTCATACAGCTTACGCGCTCCGGCGTTGCAGCCGGTCTGGTCAGCGTGCCGAACCGGTACATGCATACGCCGGTTGAGGTGATTTCTGGCGAAGACCTCGAAAACGCAGCGATGCTGCTTGCGGAATTCATCAAGAAAGTCACGCCGAAAACCGACTTCATACCGAACTGAAAGAGGCTGAAATCGACTGTTCATGAACGACGATGAGCTTGTAAGGCTGGATCACCGGCATGTCTGGCACCCATTCACGCAGATGCGCGAGTGGGTGGAGGATGCGCCGGTGATGATTGCCGAAGGCTCAGGCGTTTATCTGACCGACACGCGGGGCCGCCGGCACATCGACGGCATCTCATCGATGTGGTGCAACATTCACGGCCACCGCAAGCGTGAGCTGGACGAAGCGGCGAAGGCGCAGCTTGACAAAATATGCCATTCCACGCTTCTGGGCTTTGCAAGCCCGCCGTCGATAGAGCTTGCCGCAAGGCTGTCGGCGGCGCTGCCCGATGGCCTCACGCGCGTTTTCTACTCCGACAACGGTTCAACAGCCGTGGAAGTTGCGCTTAAAATGGCCTTCCAGTACTGGCGGCACAAGGGCGAAAATAGCCGCACGCGCTTTGTTTCGCTCAATAACGCCTATCACGGTGATACGCTTGGCGCGGTGGCGGTTGGCGGCATCGAACTTTTTCACGAGGCTTTTGGCCCGCTTCTCATGAAGGGGTTCAAGGCTCCTTCGCACTACTGCTACCGATGCGAGCTTGGCAAGGATATCCGTTCATGCGATCTTGCCTGCGCCAAGCGGCTTGAGACGATTCTTGCCCGCCACGAGGATGAGGTGGCCGGAGTTATCCTTGAGCCGCTGATTCAGGGCGCGGGTGGCATGATTACGGCTCCGCCGGGTTACTTGAAAAGAGTTGCGGATGCCTGCCGCAAATACGACACGCTTCTGATTCTGGATGAGGTGGCAACCGGCTTTGGCCGAACCGGCAGGATGTTCGCCTGTGAGCATGAAAGCGTGACGCCCGACATCATCTGCCTGTCGAAGGGAATAACCGGGGGCTATCTGCCGCTTGCGGCGACCGTGGCAACCGACCGTATTTACAATGAATTTCTCGGTGCTTTCGGCGAATTGAAGACGTTTTTTCACGGTCATACCTACACCGGCAACCCGCTTGCCTGCGCCGTGGCGCTGGCGTCGCTCGATCTCTTTGAATCGGAGCGGATAATTGAGCGGCTGGCCGAAAAGATCGAATACTTCCGGATGCGCCTTGACGCAATATCCGCGCACCGGCATGTTGGAGAGGCCAGAAGCGTTGGCCTGATGGCGGGCGTGGAGCTTGTGGCCGAAAAGGCAACCCGCATTCCGTTTCCTTATGAGGCCAAAATGGGCTGGGCGGTCTGCCGCAAGGCGCTGGAGCTTGGGCTGATATTACGCCCGCTCGGCAACACTATTGTGCTCATGCCGCCGCTTTCGATAACGATGGAGGAGCTTGCGGCGATGATGGACATGTTTGAAGCATCTATGGCCGGCACTTTCTGACCGTAAATGATAGCACCGAGCGAAACCATCAAGTTCCCCTTAATGACTGCCGATAGGCCATTTCATGGGCAGAACACTGCTGATAGTTGATGACTCTCCCATCGCCCGGAAGATACTCATCCGCTGCCTTCCGCCGGATGAAACCTTCAGGATTCTGGAGGCCGGAAACGGTGAGATTGCGCTCAAAGTGTATCAGGCCGAGAGGCCCGACATCACCTTCATGGATCTCACCATGCCGGTGGTTGACGGCTTTCAATCGATTGTGGATATCAGAAAGTTCGATCCTGAGGCCGTCATCATTGTTGCGACCGCCGACATCCAGACCAAAACCCTCTTCCGCGTGCTCGACGCCGGAGCGCTCATGGTCTTGAAAAAGCCCATGAGCAGGGAAGGCGTGAAAGACGCGCTCGAAAAGGCGGAGGAAGTCTTGAAAGATAGCGAGCGCAGACGATGAGCCGGCAATCGGAATCCATCTTCACCGCCAACGAGAAGGACATCCTTCAGGAGGTCATGAACATAGCCTTCGGCAAGGCGTCCGCCGATCTGGCCGAGGTTATAGATATTTACGTGGTTCTTAGCGTTCCCGATGTGGCGCTTCTGAACGCGTCCGAACTGGCCGGTTACATCGGAAGCGAGATTCGCGATTTCGAGCGCATAAGCGTTGTGGAGCAGAGCTTCATGGGCCGGTTTCAGGGTGTCGCGCTTCTGATATTTCCGTCGGAAGCCGGAAGGAAGCTCATATCGATTCTGGGGCAGGAAGACGAGCAATCGGCGCTTCACAGCATAGCGCTTCTGGAGCGGGAAACGCTGATGGAAGTCGGCAACATACTAATCGGCGCATGTGTGGGGAAACTGGCCGAACTGCTCGACGACCAGATCACCTATTCTCCGCCTAGGGTATTGGTTGAGGACGACCCGCGCGCAACCGTCACCCGCGACATGTTCGATCCCGACAGCACCGCCATTGTGATGCGAACGCTCTTCAGTTTCGAGAACGAGAATATAAGCGGATACCTTTTTCTCATCACACGCAACGAGTCCATCGCGTGGATGGTGAGCGCCCTGCACAGCTTCATGGAGCGTTATGAATGATTTCACCCCGGATTTTCGAGGTTATAAACATCGGCCTGGTGATTCTCGATCCGGACTTGACCGTGCGCCACTGGAACCGGTGGATGGAGCTTCACAGCGGAATTCCTGAGGCTGAGATCGTCGGTAAATCTCTTTTCGACCATTATCCGAACCTCAACACCACCCGCTTCACAAAAAACTGCAAGTCTGTCCTGACGTTTGGAAACTTCTGTTTTTTCTCGCAGAAGCTTCATCGATGGCTTTTCCCGTTCAAGCCGGTGACGTCTTTTGCTGGCATGTTCGACCGGATGCAGCAGAGCTGCACCATGGGGCCGCTCAGGGACGATGGAAACGCAATCAGGCAGCTTTTCATATCGGTGCAGGACGTGACCGAGGTTGCGGCGTATGAGCGTAGATTGGTTGAATTGAACACGCGCGATCCGCTGACCGGCGCATTCAACCGCCGGTTTCTGGATGCCCGCCTGCCGGATGAATGCGAGCGCCACAAGCGCTACGGCAGGCCGCTCAGCCTGCTGATGTGGGACATCGATCATTTCAAGCGCGTGAACGACACGCATGGCCATCAGTGCGGCGACGAGGTGCTGAAGTCTGTTGCCGCCGTGGTTGGAAGCGAACTGCGGCTTACCGACATGCTCATCAGATACGGCGGCGAGGAATTCTGCTGTCTTCTGCCTGAAACCCAGATCGACACGGCAGCGGCGGTTGCCGAAAGAATCCGCGCCTGCGTTGAGGCGCATTGCGTCAAATGCGGCGACGAAACCATCCGGATCACGATAAGCATCGGGGTGAGCGAGCTTGACTCCGACTCGGCGGAGCAGGAAGCTCTTGTGGCGCTTGCCGACAAGGCGCTGTATGAGGCGAAAAGCTCCGGGCGAAACAGGGTGGTTGCGCGGTTGCTTGCGTGAACAGCATGGGATGATGGGGAGCGTGCCGTTATGAGCGATAGAATCGATCCTGCCATGAATCTGGAGATATCGGACGACGACATCTACGACGCGATGAAGGATGTCCAGGGCTATCTCGATGTCACGCCCGCCGACCTGAAGGAACTCTACAAATTCGCATACCGACATGCGCTGGAACGCATGACGCGTTCGGTCAGGGCGCGGGACATCATGACTCGCCTGGTGTTCTCGGTCAACAGGAACACGCCTGTCCGTGAAGTTGCCGAAATCATGGCAGCGCGCCGCATTTCCGGCCTCCCTGTTCTGGACAAAGACGGAACCGTGGCCGGCGTCATCTCCGAGAAAGACTTTCTTTCCCGCATGGGAACCGGCGGCAAGAGTCATTTCATGGCTGTTCTTGCCGAATTTCTTCAGGGAAAAGGCGACCTGACCATGGTTGCCGGCTTGCTGAAGGCCGAAGACATGATGACCTCACCGGCTGTCAGCGTCATGGAGGATTTGCCGGTTGGCGAAATCTCCCGCATCCTGACAGAAAAACTGATCAACCGGGTTCCTGTTGTCGGCGCAAAAGGAGAACTGACCGGCATTGTCTCCAGAACCGACGTCGTGCGCGCCTTGTTGCTGACCGGCGGGGGCTAAAAGAGATGCTTGAAGCCTATTTCAATAAAATGCGGGGAAGCGCCAAAAGCCCGCCTGCCGTCAATCTTTCCGAGATCGTCTGGTCGTGGATCGGGGCTTTTCTCGGCATTGCGACAGTTGGATTAATCAGCTACAAGGTGCTTGAGGGCAAGGGGCTTACCATGATAATCGGCTCCTTCGGGGCGTCCGCGGTGCTCATCTACGGCGCGGTGAAAAGCCCGCTGGCCCAGCCGAGAAACCTTGTCGGCGGGCATGTCTTATCCGCCATCATCGGCGTAACAGCGTATCAGTTGTTCCAACCGAACATATGGCTTGCAGCCGCGATGGCGGTTTCAACGGCAATTGCCGTGATGCATGCCACAAAGACGCTTCATCCTCCCGGCGGAGCAACGGCCCTGATCGCCGTCATCGGAGGCGACAGCGTGCATAAGCTCGGCTATCTCTATGCGGTTATTCCCACTGCTGCCGGAGTGACCATAATGCTGGCGGTTGCGCTTCTGGTGAACAATATTCCCAAAAACCGGAAATACCCCGAATTCTGGTTCTGAATAGTCTGGTTTGTGAAGTTTGCGTGAATCGGCGTCAGGCGGGAGAGGCAACAGGTTCCTGAACGGGCAAGCCCTTGAGTTCATTCATGAGATCGCGCACCGGCATGATTCTGTCAACGCGCCATGCGTTCGCGCCTACCGTGTACAGCGGGCGCTCCTTGTCGGGATTGTAGCCCGCCGAACTCAGGAGGCCGTTGCATATGCAGAAAGAGTCGCGGTTGTCGTATCGCGCCGGACAGACGGTGTATTTGCCTTCCTTGTCGCGCAGCAGAACGTAGCCCTTGTCGCACTTGGGCTTGCGCGCCTGCGCAAGCGCATCCTGATACATCGGGGAGCCGCTGATCAGGCGTATCGGCAGACCGCATGGCGAGCCGGGTTTCTCGGCCACAATTATGTCTTCCTTGCGCGCGGCAACAAGCGCGGCCTTGTATTCTTCGGTTGCGGTGCTCTCCTCGGTTCCAAGAAATCGCGTGCCCATCTGAACGCCGTCGGCTCCCATTGCCATGAAGCGCTTGATGTCGTCGTGGGTGTATATGCCGCCCGCCACGATAACCGGAATTCCGCCATGTTCGTTAGCCGCGTCTTTCACGGGAGGAAAAAGGTTTTCGAGACTGAACTCATCCTGATCCACCTGTTCTCCGCGAAAGCCCAGATGGCCGCCTGCAAGCGGCCCTTCCAGCACCACGGCGTCGGGGCGATAGCCAAGCTTCTCCCATTTCTTGCAGATCAGCCTGAGCGCGCGCGCCGATGAAACAATCGGCACAAGCGCGGTATGCTTTGATTTTGCTATGGCTGGAAGCTTTAACGGAAGCCCGGCGCCGGATATGATCATGTCGGCCCCGGCGTCTACCGAGCCGCGCACGGAATCCTCGTAGTCGCGCTCAAGCGCAACCATTATATTGATGCCGGCCACGCCGCCCTTCGCCTTGGAAAGCGATATCTCCTCGTAGGCGGCCTCGTAGGCGTTGGTTTTCTTGTTGTTGCGCCTGCTGACCAGACGGTCGAGCGCGGCGCTCGAAATTATGCCGGCGCCGCCTTCGGCTGCAACGGCCTGCGCCAAGGGGTGGAGCGATACGCCAATGCCCATCCCCCCCTGAATTATCGGTACTTCAATCCTGATGCCTTTGATGGTTAACGGTGAAAACTTGAACACCCTGCTTGCATATCCTCGTCCACCGGTGTTCGCCTTTATCGTGGCGATGCGCGGTGTAAATATTAAAATAATACGTCAGTCGTGTATAATCGCTTATCGGATGCCGAATAAGCAAGGATAAACTGTTCGTAATACCGGAGATTCAATCAATTGGCGCCAATATGCCCTCCCTCTCATGCGTGGATTCTCAGAAATCCGCTCAGAAAACTATTTTCAAACAGGGCCGGAATTCTTGATGCAGCCGGAATAGACCGAAGTTCGGTCGTGCTTGAAGTCGGCGCGGGCAACGGTTTCTTCACCGAGGTTATCGCAAGGGCCGCGCGCAAGGTTATCGCGGTCGAGCTTCAGGAGGCGATGGCGGAGAAGCTCTACAAGTCGCTCGAAAACGTCGTGCCGAACTCGCCAATCGAAATCCGCGTGGCCGACATCGCCACCCTTCAGCTTGCGCCCGGAAGCGTCGATGTTGCTTTTCTCTACTACAGCTTTCACGAGATACGCGATCAGGACGCGGCGGCCTCCAACATTGCGCGCGCGCTGAAGGTGGGCGGCAGGCTTGCCGTATATGAGCCGGTCATCGAGGTGAAGGAAGACGCCATGGCGCGGACGGTTTCGATCTTCGAGCAGCGCGGATTCGTCACAACCGACAGCGGCAAGTCGATATTCACCCGGTGGGCGATCATGCGCAAGGAAGCAGACTGATGCCCGATAAATACGTTGCAATGCTGCGCGATGCCGGATGTCCGGAAAACGTCGTTGCGCATTGCCTGTCTGTCAGAAACACCGCCATGTCGATTGCCGCCCGCGTGAAGTCTGTAGATCTCGATCTTGAGCTTCTGGAGGCCGGGGCGATGCTGCACGACATCGGGCGAAGCCGCACGCACGGCATCACTCATGCCGTGGAAGGCGCGCGCATCGCCCGCGAAACGGGAATCGACGAACGGATTGCGCGTATCATCGAGCGCCATATCGGAGCCGGCATAGCTGCGGATGAAGCCGCCCTGCTGGGGCTTCCGTCGGGCGATTATGTTCCGGAGACGCCGGAGGAGAAGATCGTGGCTCATGCCGACAATCTTACGAAGGGCCACGTGGAGGTCTCGTTCGAGGAGTGTCTGGAGATGTTCGAGAGGCGGCTTGGCAGCGATAATCCGGCAGTGGGGCGGGTCATTCGCCTTCACCGCGAGATCGAGGGCTGGATGGGGAATGCCGCCGCCTAGAAAAGAGATCACAAGCGCGTCTAATCCGCTTGTGAAGGAGGTTGTCAGGCTTCACAAACCGGAAAATCGAGACGGCGCATGGCGCATTCTGCTTGAAGGGCCGCATGTAATTGGCGCGGCGCTGGAATCTTCAAGAGCGCGGATCGAAAAGCTGTTTATTGCGCCTGGCGCTGAAGCTGACGTCGAAATCGCGGGAATATCCTGCCGGGCTGAAGCCGATATTGTCGAGGTTTCCGACGCCGTTATGCGGAAAATCGCAACCACCGGAACCCCGCAGGGCGTGGCGGCGGTTGCAGTAATTGAATTTCCGGCGCTTGAAGCCATGGAACTTGCGCCGGATGCGCTTGTGGTTGTGGCCGACGGCATTCAGGATCCGGGCAATCTGGGCGGTCTTGTGCGAACAGCCGAGGCCGCGGGCGCAAGCGCGGTGATAATTCTGGACGGCTCAGCCGATCCGCTTGGCCCGAAAGCGGTTCGTTCGTCTGCCGGAAGCGTCTTTTTCATTCCTGTTGCGCGGGCAGCGCCGGAAGAGTTTATTGCCTGGGCGAAGTCGCGCGGAATGCGGATTGTTGGCGCGGACGGACATGCTGGCGGCGCAAGCGTTTGGGACATATCGGCGGATGGCCCGGTTGCGCTTCTGTTTGGAAGCGAGGGCATGGGGCTGCGCCAGCCGGTGCGTGGCGCGCTTGATGAAGCGGTTTCGATTCCGGTGTTCGGCAGGGCCGAGAGCCTGAACGTGACAGCGGCGGCGGTTGTGATATATGAGATTGTGAGAAAGCGAAGTCAACAGGGGGCTTCAGCCCCCTGTTGACTGCTAGAAAGGATACTATGGCTAAGGAATGGACAGGCATTGTTGCCGAAGACGGTTACGACGATGACGAAAACAGGATTTACGACGAGGCGATGACCGCAATCAAGGCGGCTGTTGACGGCGGCATGGGCTTCGACGAGGCCTGTTCCGCCATCAAGGTGGAAAATGAGGAGCTTCGCAAGATCATAATCGACGATTATCTGAAGATTCTGGTAGCCGAGATGCATTTCAACAGGGGCGAGGCTCTTGAGGAAATCGCCGGGCCGCTCAAGATTCCTGTTGCGCGGCTTGAGCAGGCGAAGGCTGAGATGATAAAGCAGGTGGCCGAGGAGTCTGTCGAAGTCTATCGCCGTTCGGTTGAATCGGGTGAAAGCGACGGATTTGGCGCAATCGGCGGCCCGGAAACCGTTGGAAACGCGTAAGGGGCGCGGGCGGAATTGATAGCCGAGCAGAAACGGGCGCTTAAACAGAGGGCGCGGGAATTCGCGGCAGGCCAGCCGCAGCCGCGTTTTCATGCGGATTATCCTGGCGCGCTGGCGGTTTCGGAGCGGATGCTTGCCGAGTCGCCGATTCTGGCCGAATGCCGCAAGCTCATCGGCCCGTCGTCCGAGAATATGGGGCATGGCCTGAAACACGCCGAGGCTGTGGCGCGAGACGCGGGCGCTTTGGTGCGCGTGGAGGCGGAGGCTCGCGGTATACGTTATGCGAACGGAACGAATTTGCTGATGCTTGCCGTTCAGACAGCCGCGCTTCTGCACGACATCAAGCGGGCAGAGAAGCACCACGCGCTTGCCGGAGCTGCTGCTGCGGCGGAAATCATCAGGGACTTCGACATTCCCGGCAACCTCAAGAGCGCGATTGTTCTGGCCATTCAAAACCACGAGGCGTTCAAACAGGCCGATGATTTGGCCAATGAGCCGGCCGATGAAATCTCCCGGCTGATAAGCGATGTGCTCTACGACGCCGACAAGTTCCGCTGGGGGCCGGACAACTTCACCCACACGCTCTGGCTGATGATGGAATCGGCGGGCGGCCCCACGCTTGAAAGCCTGCACAGGCGCTTTCTCCAGAATCTGGACTACATTCGCCGGATCAAGGAGACGTTCCGCACCCAAACCGGCAGATTGTACGGGCCGGAGTTCATCGATCAGGGAATTGAAATCGGCAAGGCGATATTCCGCGAGCTTACCGGGCTGGTTGGCGGGCCGCGCATGGAGCTGATAACCTCGCTCGATCATGCGGCAGGCTGCTGCGGCAGGCCCGGCGTTATCACTTTGGGAAACTTCGACGGCCTGCATGTGGGGCATCAGACGCTTGTGCGTCAGGTGGTCGGCAGGGCGCGTGAGATCGGCGGCTGCGGAATTGTGTTTACCTTCCATCCGCATCCGCTAAAGATTCTTGCCCCGAAGGCGTGCCCGCCGCTTATCAGCACGTATGACGAAAAAGTGGCGATGTTTCAGGAGCTTGGCATAGATATTCTGCTCATGATCCCGTTCACGCCGGAGATTGCCGCCATGAGCGCGCGCGATTTCGCCAAAACGATTCTTAAAGACACGCTGAACGCCGGCGAGGTTTACGTGGGCTTCAACTACCGGTTCGGGCGCGGGCGCGAGGGACCGGTTGATACGCTTCGCGAGCTTGGCGCGGAGCTTGGTTTTAGCGTGAACGAGGTTCGCGAGGTTGCGGTTGACGGCGAGGTGATAAGCAGCACCAAGATTCGCGATCTGCTTCGCGCTGGCGACGTTGAGCACGCCGCCCGGCTTCTGGGCAGACCATACGCCATTACCGGCAGAGTTGTGGGCGGCGACAGGCGGGGCAGGCTTCTTGGCTTTCCGACTGCCAACCTTGAGCCGGTTCACGAGATCATGCCCTACCCGGGCGTTTATGCCGTGCGGGCGTTTGTGGAGGGAAGCCAGTTCGACGGCGTGGTGAACGCCGGGTTCCGGCCCACCTTCAACAAGCGCGAACTCTGCGTGGAGGCGCATCTGTTCGATTTTTCGCGCGATATTTACGGCAAGGAGATCACGATATTTTTCGTAAGGAAAATCCGCGACGAGAAGCGGTTTGAATCGCTTGAGGCGTTGACGGCGCAGATAAGGAAAGATGTGATGGTGGCGAAGGAGATTCTGGCGTAGATATTGCATTATTTTGGGATTGTGATTTGTCATTCCCGCGAAGGCGGGAATCCAGTTTTTCAAGGCGTTCCGGATTCCGGCCTGATTACTGCCGGAATGACAAGCAAGAATTTGGATAAGGGGTGAGTCATGAAATTCGGGGGGATCGCAATTCTTGTTGCATGTATGTTGTCCGTGTATGGTTCCACGCTGGCCGTGGAGCCTGTCGCAAAGCCGAATGCGCTTGTTTTCATTTCGTTGGACATCGGGCCATGCGGCAATATTGTGAAGGAGTTTGCCGCAAGCTGCGACTGCACGGTGAAGCTGGTGGCGCTTTCCGATGCCGATCCGTATTTCGATGTGCGGCGTGAGGTCAGGCAGGTCAAGCCTGATGTGATACTTGCGATAGGCGAGAATTCATATTCCCGCCTAAGGGGAGTTGAAAATATTCCTGTCGTTTATTTCATGCCGTCTCTGGCCAAAATGGCTGCGGAGGGCCGTGACAATGTTACCGGCATCAGGATGGCCGTATCGCCGGAGCGGCAGATTGCTGCCTTTACCGGCGTCGTCAGGAATCTGCGGCGTATCGGTCTTGTATACAATCCGGCGCACTCGTCCGGATTCGTGCGGGAGGCGGTGACGGCAGCGGCGGGAATGGGCATCGAACTGCTTACCGCCGAGGTGCGCAGGCCGGTTGAAGTGATGCCGGTAGTCCGATCGATGGAAAAATCGATCGACGCGTTCTGGATCATTCCGGATGAAACGGTTGCCATGCCCGGCATTGTCGATGCGCTCCTGCTGTTTTCGCTTGAGAGCGGCATTCCGGTGCTCACATTCTCGAAGAGTCATGTTGACAAGGGCGCGCTGATGTCGATGAGCGTTGGGTTCGAATCCGCCGAGGCGGGGCGGCAGGCAGGGCGGATTGCAAGGAACGTGCTTGACGGAGTATCGTCGAACGCCGCGTATGCCGAAGGCGGGCGTCTTTCGATAAATTACCGCGTGGCTCGAAACCTTGGCGTTTCGGTCGGGGAAGTCAGATAAATTATCGCAGAGGGGGCGAGCGTTCGTCCCTGCCCATGCCCTGAATGGACTCTACATGTCCTGTCTGGACTCTACATGGACTCGCCCCTTTGGTACAATAGCCCGCATGAGGTATCTCTCAATCTTTCCCACTGCCCGCGGACGTTTTGCCTCACGCCTGTTCACGGGCGTGTCGGTTTTGATGCTGATAACCACCGCGACGTTCTCACTGTTTTTTTACGAATATTTCAAGGCCGAGCTTCACGAGGATATAAGCATGAGCGCCTCCATGCTCGCAAGCAATGTTGCGCATAATTCCCGGCTGGCGCTCTTTGCGGGCGACCGCGTGATGCTCGAAAACGTGGTGAACTCGGCGATGATGCAGGAGATGGTGCTATGCGCGGCCATATTCGACAACGATGGAAAGCTTATGGCCAGGGGCGACCGGCGTTCCTCGCTATCCTCAGTCGGGACATGCGACACTGTTGCAGCGATTGACGAGGCGATGATGGCCCGGCTGCGCGGATCCGCGATGCCGGTTTATGGGGAACACGATGGGGAAATCGATGTGTGGCTGCCGGTGATTCAGGGGCGTTACGATCTGGAGGGGCGGGCCATATCGGCCAAATTGGACGGATTGGCCAAATCGGAAGCGCAGGCATCGGCGGTAACGCCGGTTCTTGGGTTTGTCCATATGGATGTGACGCTTGACCGCCTTGAAAGGGAGCTTTCGTTTGTTGTCTGGAGAAGTCTGCTCATTGGAACGATGGCGCTCTGTCTTGGCCTGATTGCGTCATGCGTGCTGGCCAGGATCGTAACTTCCAGGTTGCAACGGTTGTCGGATGCCGTGACCGCGTTTGGATCGGGCGACAGGGCCAGCCGGGTTCCGCAACATGTCTGCGATGAGGTGGGAGAGCTTGGCTTTGCGTTCAACGAGATGGCCGACACGATCGTGCGCAGGGAGGCGGAAAAGGAGGAGTTGCAGGCGCAGCTTGTTCATTCGCAGAAGATGGAGACCATCGGAACGCTGACAACCGGAATAGCTCATAATTTCAATAACATACTGACCAGTATCAGCGTGAACGAACAGTTGATCCGCAAGAAGGGCTCAGGCGATGCGAAAATCTCCCGCTACCTCGATGTCATTGCGGAGGCGGTCGGGAAGGGTGTCAGGTCTGTGCAGGATCTTCTTGCATTCAGCAGGAAGCAGGCCATAAGGCCGTCGCTGACCGATCTGCGCAATGTTGTGAAAAATGCGGCCTCGATGCTGGACAGCGCGCTGGAGTCGTCGATAAAGCTGTCTGTCGTCATGCCTGAAGCGCCGGTCATGGCCATGGCGGATGCCGGCCAACTGGAGCATGTCATCATGAACATGGCGGTAAACGCCCGCGACGCCATGCCTTTGGGCGGCGAGCTTGGCATCGCGCTTTCGCTGGAGTCGCCCAACGGGCCGCGCTGTCCCATGGTTCCGGGTTGCGAGTCGCGATTATGCGCCGTTATCACCGTTTCCGACACGGGCATCGGCATGGACGCCGATACGGTTTCCCGCATCTTCGATCCATACTTCACCACGAAGGAGCCGGGCAAGGGAACTGGGCTTGGGCTTTCAACCGCTTATGGAATAGTCGAACTGCACAAGGGACGCATAACCGTTGAAAGCTCGCCGGGCAGTGGAACCTCATTCAGGATATGCATGTCGGCAACAGGGAGCAATTTCGGGGGGCAATCATGAATACGATAATGATAGTGGATGACGAGCAGTCTATTCGGGAGGGCCTGGGAGAACTGCTTGAGGAATTCGGTTTCAAAACGACGGGCGTTTCTGATGGTAGGCAAGCTATTGATATATTTACTAAAAACCGCCCGTCGGTTGTGCTTCTCGACCTCAGGATGCCTGGGATGGGCGGCATGGAAACGCTTGCGGAGTTGGGTAAAATCGACAAGGCGGTTCCGGTGATCATGATTACCGGCCACGGCGACGTGGAGGAGGCCGTGACCGCCATGAAGCAGGGCGCATATGATTTCGTCACGAAACCGCCGCATATCGAGCGGCTCGTGGCCACGATCAACCGGGCGGTGGAGCGGCTGGAACTGGAGCGCAAGGTCAAGAGCATCGACGCCAATCCGCCCAACTCGCTCGAATGGCTTCTCGGATCGAGCGCCGCCATGAAGACGGTTATCGAGCAGATCCGGCAGGTGGCATGGAGCGACATGTCGGTGCTTGTACAGGGCGACACGGGAACCGGCAAGTCTGTCGTGGCGCGCGCCATTCATGGCGAAAGCCGCAGGTCGAAGGGGCCGTTCGTGGCGGTGGATATTGGCGCGATTCCGGAAACACTGGTTGAAAGCGAGCTGTTCGGCCACGAGAAGGGCGCGTTTACCGGAGCCGAGCGAAAGCGCGAGGGCATGTTTCGGGCTGCGCAGGGTGGAACGCTGTTCATAGACGAGTTGCAGAACATGTCGCTTGTTACGCAGGGAAAACTGCTTCGCGCCGTGGACGAAAAGGTGGTTTACAGCCTGGGCTCAAGCAGGCCGGTTGCCATAGACGCGCGCATAATCAGCGCGACGAATATCGATGTCAGGCAGGGCGGCAGACGAGGCCGATTCCGTGAAGACCTCTACTTCCGCCTTGGCGAATTCGTGATAACGATCCCTCCTCTCTCGAAACGGACGGAAGACATTCCGCGCCTTGCGGAGCGCTTCATGGATGAATGCGCCGCGGAGCTCTGCAAGCCGATGCGCGGCATCGACGAGGAGGCTGAAATGGCGATAACAGGGCATTCGTGGCCCGGCAATGTGCGGGAATTGAAAAGCGTTATCCGCAAGGCCGTGCTTCTTTCCAGCGACGGCACTATAAGGATGAACGATCTGCTTCTCGATTCGTACAATGCGGCGGACGCCCAGGCTTCGCACGGGCCTGTGCTGCCGTTGAAGCAGGTTTCAGGAGCCGTTGTGCGCGATGCCGAAACGCGTGCCATTCGGCGCGCGCTTGAGCTTTCGGGCGGGAACAAGTCGAAGGCCGCAGTCATGCTTCAGGTGGACTACAAGACGCTTCTTACCAAGATGAAGGAATACAGTATTCAGTAATATGGAAAACATTCCATATGGAATTTATTCCATATGGAATGTTTTCCATATAGAGCCAATTCCATAATTGATCCATTTGGCTTCTGGATCAGCCCCGACTGGGGCGGTGTGTGCAAACCCCGGCGGAACCCGTACTTCCACGCCATATAACCGGGGCTTACGCCCCGGTCTGTAATATTTAGCCCTTTTTCAGGGCTGGATTCAAATCCTGAAGGATATTTCGAACCATAATATTTCAGTTTCTTGTGCAAATTAGAATGAAACCTTCTGAGTCAGGAAAGGGTGGGCTTATGAGTGCATGATTTGGAATCGGCATTGTATATGTGGTATGCGTCTTGCTGTTGATGAAACACCTTTTAAAATTGCAGTGCTTTCCGGGTGGGAATGAACGGGATTTTGAGGGTGGGATGAGTCGGGTTGGAGGGTTGTTTGAAGTCGGCATACGGCCTGAGGGAAGTAAGGCCGTATGCCGGTTTCAGTGTCACCGCTTGAGATGAGCGCGAGGCGTTGCTTAGGGTGTCCGGTCTGTTTTTCGGCGATTACATGGGGCAAAAGAGCAGATTGATTCGCTGTAACGTGCGTTTTGTGCTCATTTCTTTTGAATGCCGGTAATGGAGTAATTAATGTTGTTTTTCGTTGTGCCTGCATTGCTGCCAAATGAGTAATCCGAAGCCTTCGGCATCAGACGGAGAGACGCAGGAAGGCAATCCAACCGAAAAGTGTTCATCCGAGAGTGAGTTCTTGGCAAACACGCTTAACTCAATTGGCGATGGAGTAATCTTTACCGATCGTCGCGGTCTGGTTACCCTGATAAATGACAAGGGGGAGGCGATAACCGGCTGGAGACGTGACGAGGTTGTTGCCATGCCGATCGGCGCATTCTTCAAAACAGTCATAGACAGGAGCCGTGAATGCTGCCGCAATCCCGTTGATGAGGTTTTGTCGAATGGGCGCACGGACAGGCTTGAAGGCAACGCGATATTATTCAGAAAAGACGGCTCCGAGTGTCTTATCGAAAGCAGCGCAACACCCATACGAAACGAGTCGGGCGAAATATGCGGGGCCGTGTTTGTTTTCAGGGATGTTACTGCCCGTGAGCGAATTCGGGAGGAGAGACACCTGAGCGGCAGGCTTGAGTCGGTTGGAATGCTTGCGGCGGGCGTGGCGCACAACTTCAACAATCTTCTGCAGGCAATCCTCGGCAATGTGGAGTTTGCAAAGGGTACAACGGAACATATCGAAGTCAGGTCATTTCTCGAAAATGCGGAGGTTGCCACGTTGAAGGCTCGTGAGCTTACCAACCGGCTGTTGACGTTTGCCAGCGGCGGCATTCCTGTTTCGCCAGGCGTCCTGAGTCCGGAATTTCTTGCCGGACTGGCGGACAGGGCACTTTACGGTTCGAATATTACCGCCGACATATCCATTGCCGATGATCTTTGGCCGGTGGAGGTGGACAGAACGCAGGTCGGCATTGCGATAGACAACATCATCATCAATGCCTGTCAGGCTTCCCCCCACGGCGGCACGATACGCATCAGCGCGCATAATTTCATGTGCGACGATTCCTCCGGCATACCGCTGAAATCTGGGCAATATGTTCTTGTTGCCGTTCAGGATCAGGGGCAGGGAATTGTGCCGGAACAGCTTGCGCGCGTGTTCGAGCCATTTTTCAAGGGCTATTCCTCCAGCGGCGTTCACGGGCTTGGGCTTTCGATTGCCAATTCGATAATTTCGCGTCATGGCGGCCATATTCGTATCGATTCGAAAGCGGACAAGGGCACAACGGTTTATCTGTATCTGCCAGTCTCGACCGCGCATAAGTCATCTGTTGATGATGCCGGGATGGGAGAGGCGTCGTTCAAGATGTCCGGCAGGATCCTTGTGATGGATGATGAGCCGATGGTTCGGCAGGTGCTCAAGGAGATGATTTTGCATCTTGGATACGAGGTTGTCACGGCGTCGGACGGAGCCGAGGCCGTGGACGCATACAGGCGGAGTCTCGAAACGGATGCAAGGTTTGACGCGGTAATCATTGACATGATCGTTCCAGGCGGAATGGGCGGACTTGAAACTGCGCGCAGACTGCTGGAAATGGATCCATATGTACGGATGGTGCTTTCAAGCGGCTATTCCGATCAGATATCCTTCGGCGAGCACAGGGATCACGGATTCCTTGCTGCGCTGGAAAAGCCGTACCGTATCGCCAGGATGAAGGAAACACTGGCAGCGGTCATTGTAACCTCGTAATTCCATTGCCGGGATTGCCGGGATTGCCGGGATTGCTGGATTGCACGGATTGCATCAGGGCAATCAGTGTAATCCGCTTAATCTGCGGTTCATACAATCATAAGCTTTCATGACCGCTTGCAATTCCCTTCATGAAATAAAGACCGAATTAGTTATAATACGGTCAGTTTAATGACTCAATTTTAAATAATGTATATTCAGCAAGGCTACCTGTCCAGCAGATCGATCGAGAAACCGAGGGTGTTTATTGGTGTCAACCGGGAGAACTATCTGGAGTTTATCCTGTGACGAATTCCGCTGGCCGTCAGCGCGTGTTTCCATTCCATAACCTTATGCTTGGCGTCTGCGGCTATTCCGGCTCCGGCAAGACAACGCTGATAGAGGCGGCGATTCCCCCGCTATGCGACGCCGGATTTCGCGTTGCCGTCATCAAGCACGACCGGCACGGCCTCGACATCGACCGTCCGGGTTCCGACACCGCCCGTTTCACGCGGGCCGGAGCGGTTTCGGTTCTGGGTCATGGCCCGCGCGAATCGATTCTTGTGACTTCCTGCGGGCCTGAGCTTGCCGGCGCGGCGCGGCTTGTTCCGCGCGATGTTGACATCGTGCTGGTGGAAGGACACAAAAGCGCGCCGATCAGGCGTGTCTGGCTTGAAGGAACGGACAGGATCGCGCCGCCCGAATCCGACATTCCGCCCTTTGAAATTCTTCAGTGGGGCGCGCCGGACAGACTTGCACGTTTTCTCGAAATAGTGCGCGGCGAGATCGAGCGTTCAGTGCGTGAACGCCCTTTGCGGTGCGGAATCCTGATCGGCGGCAAAAGCTCGCGCATGGGCAGGCCGAAGGCGGGTATTTTGATCGACGGCGAACCGATGGCCGCGCGGATTGCCCGTGTTCTGGGCGAGGCAACCGGCTCCGCGGCGCCGATGCTGCTTGGAGCCGGGCATGTTCCGGAAAGCCTCGCAATGCTCGACAGACTGCCGGATGCAACCCACATCTCCGGGCCAATCGCCGGACTTGTGGCGGCAATGCGATGGTCGCCGGAGTCGGCATGGCTAATATGCGCCGTTGACATGCCCAGAATTTCGCCGGAAGCTATCCGGTGGCTTCTTGGCGAGCGCAGGGCAGGGCGATGGGCCGTCATGCCGCATCTTGCCGGGAAGGATCGCCCCGAACCATTATTCGCCTGCTACGAGCCGATGATCATGCCGGAGGTTGAGACGATGGCATTGCGGGGCGAGTTGCGGCTACGCAGACTGGCCGATCATCTGAAGGTTGCCACGCCTGCGGTTCCGGAAGAGTTCGTGCCGGCATTCACCAACCTGAACACGCCGGAAGATCTGCGGATGTTTCTGGAAGAACGCTGACTATTTCCTTGCGTCCAGCAGCGCGCGCGTTCCCATGGTGACAAAGAACATCAGCGTGGCCGCAAGCACAATCGCGCCGCCGGGCGCGATGTCGAGCGTGAAGGAGACATACAACCCGGCAATGGTGGAGATGGCGGCGGACAGGCACGAGAGCGCGGCCATAGAAAACGGGCTGTTGGCTATCAGGCGGGCGGTTGCGCCGGGTATGACAAGCAGCGCCGAGACAAGCACAATGCCGACCATCCGTATAGAAACCACAATCGCGATCGAGAGCGCGGCCAGAAAAAGCAGGTTCAGCGCCCTCACCGGAATGCCGTGAACCATGGCAAGCTCCTCGTTGTAGGCGGCAAGGAAAAGCTCTTTCAGGAAAAGCAGTATGAATCCGGCAACCGCCGCAGCCATAATGCCTGCCATCCACGCCTCTTCGGGCGTTATGGCAAGGATGCTGCCGAAAAGATAGCCGAAGAGATCCATGTTGTAGCTTCTCGACAGCCCGATCAGCACGATGCCCAGCGCCATGGAGCTGGCAAAGAAGATGCCTATTGCGGTGTCGGCTGAAACGCGCGAGCGTCTGCCGACAATGTCTATGCCCACGGCGGCGGCAAGCGAATATATCACAGCCGTAAGAAGCGGATTGATGCCGGTCAGAAAGCCGATGGCCACGCCCCCGAAAGCCGCGTGCGAAATTCCGGCCCCGATGAACGACATGCGCCGCAACACCACGAAGACCGAAACCAGCCCGCAGACCACGCTCACGGCAAGCCCGGCCCAAAGCGCCCTCTGTCCAAAACCGGTTTGCAGAAGTTCGATCATGGCCTGAGGCGCTCGCACTTGTCGCAGACCGCCGAATGCATCAGTATGTCCACGCTTTTTCCGTAAAGCCCGGCCATCACGCTTTCATCCAGCGCCCCAAGCGGATTGCCGTGATAGTGAAGCGATCTGTTCAGGCAGGCGATCTCATCCACATACGACGTGACCGCACCGATGTCGTGCGTCACCATAAGGATGGTTATGCCGAGCCTGCCCTGCAACCCCTTGAGAAGGTGGTAGAAATCCTCCTGCCCAACCACGTCGATAGCTGTTGACGGCTCGTCCAGCACCAGAAGCCTCGGCTCGCAGGCAAGAGCGCGGGCTATCGAGACGCGCTGCTGTTGGCCGCCGGAAAGACGGTCGAACGGCGCCGACTCAAGATCGGCGATGCCCATCATGTTCAGGCATTCGCGCGCGCGGATTTTGTCGCTGCGCCCCGGCCACCTGAAAAGCCCGATGCGTCCGTACAGGCCCATTATAACCACATCGATCACGCGAAGCGGAAAGCCGCGTTCGGCTGTGGCCCTCTGCGGAAGGTAGCCAAAGACGTTCCTGTTGTGGCCAAGTTCGCCCGGCCTGTTGCCGAAAATCAGCACGCTGCCCGACATGGGCTGCTGGAGGCCAAGAATCACGCGCAGAAGCGACGTCTTGCCGCCGCCGTTTGGCCCCACGATGCCGAGGAATTTTCCCTCATCGAGCCTGAGCGAAATATTGCTCAAAATCTCCTGTCCGCCAATGGAGAGGTTGAGGCCGCTTATTTCGAGCGCCGCCGCCATCGCTACTTCATCGCCTTTTCCATCGCGGCCAGATTGGCGCGCATCATCGAAATATAACCGGGGCCGCCGCCCATGGGGTCGAGCATCGCCACGCGCGCGCCCGACTCACGCGCGATGGCTTCCGCCGCGCGCGGGCTGAACTGGGTTTCCGCGAATATCACCTTGATGCCCGACGACTTGATTCGCCTTACCAGCGCCGCCAGCTTTCGCGGCCCGGCCTCCCGGCCCGGCGCTTCCTCGATAATACCGGCAAGCTTCAGGCCGTACCGCCGCGCGAAGTAATTCCACGAATTGTGGAATGTGACAAACTCTTTTGTCCTGAAGCGCGAAACGGACGCTACGATGTCGTCGTGGAGTTTTTTAAGCTCCGCCTTGTAGAGTTCGGCGCGTTTATTGTAAAACCCCGCGCCGGACGGATCGAGAGATGAAAGCTCGGAAGCCATGCGGTCAACCATTCGCATGGCAAGAAGCGGATCGAGCCAGACATGCGGATCGATTGTTCCATGCTCATGCCCGTCATCATCATGCCCATGATCGCCATGCGCCTGAGGGTCTTCCTCGCCAAACGGCAGAACGTCAAGCCCGTCGATGAGCGTGACTGTCTTTACGCTGGACGCGCTTGATGAAACGATGCGGTCTGCCCAGTATTCAAGCCCGGCGCCCACGCGGAAGAAAACGCGCGCGTTTGAGAGCGAGGCGACCAGGGACGGGGACGGATCGAACGAATGCGGATTCGCGCCGGGTGGAAGCAGGCGCGTCACGTTCACCCTCTCGCCGCCCACCTGCCGCGCGAAATCGGCCACGGGCTGAATGCCGGCGGCAACCGGAATTGGCGGCTGGGCGTGGGCGAGGAAAGGAAATGCCAGAAGAAGCAGGAGCAGAAGGTTCACTTTTCCTCCGCCTTTGCGTTATATCTGTTCATGGCAGCATCAATGCCTTCACGAATTATCGCCTCGACGGCATCGGCGGCTGTAACTATGGCGGACTCGATTATAGCGCGTTCGTCCCTGTCGAACGTGGTCAGAACGTAGTGCTCAACGGGGACGCCTTTTTTGCGCCCTATCCCGACCTTCACCCGGATAAAGTCGGTTCTGTGAAGATGGAATATGATGTTTTCCACTCCCCTGTGGCCGCCGCCGCTTCCGCCGCGCCGTATTTTAATCCTGCCGGTTTCCATGTCGAGGTCGTCATGCATGACGATAAGGCTTGCGTCGCCGCCCATGTAATCGAGGATGGCCGACACCGCCTCGCCGCTCCTGTTCATGAAGGTCTGCGGTTCGGCAATGACGATGCCGTTTCCGGCGTAAACGCCGCGTCCGCTACGCGACTGGAACGATGTTTGTGAAAGCGGGATGCCAAGGCGGACGGAGAGCGCATCGGCTATCATGAAGCCGATGTTGTGCCTTGTAAATGCGTAGCGGGCCCCAGGATTTCCAAGGCCCGCCAATAACCATCGCGGCATGATGTTATGCCGTCATCAGGCGCAAAGCCCGATTATTTCTTGCCCTTGCCCTTTGCGGCAGGTTTTGCGGCAGCCTCGGCCTCATCCACTCCCTTGGGCATAATGACTGTAATTAGCGAGGTTCGCGGAGCGGTTTTCAGTGTCAGGCCCTCCGGGAGTTTCAGGTCGGAAGCGTGAACCGTCTTTCCGGCGGTCACGTCCGTGACATCGAGGTGAATGGCTTCCACGATATGCTCCGGCAGGCACTCGACCTTCACCTTTCGGTTCAGAATCTCCATCGTGCCGCCGGCCTTCACGCCCTTCGACACGCCGTCGATTACAACCGGAACGCGCGTGATCACCTTCTCGTCCATCTTGATCTCGGTGAGATCCATATGCACAAGCTCGCCAGTGACCGGATGAACCTGATACTCCTTGATCATCGCAAGGCGCTCTCCGGCAGCCGGATCCGACGGCACGTTCAGGCGAAACACCACGAACTCGCCCTTGTGGCTGTTGATGACCTTCAGCACCGGCTTCTTCTCGATATCAAGCGCCACGGACTTGCCCTTGCGGTTCAGCACCGCCGGGAACCTGCCTGCCGCGCGAAGCTTGCGGGCGACGCCCTTGCCGCTCTTGTCCCTGATAGTCACGTCGATTGTTACTGCTTCCATCGTAATCCTCCTTAACGCCCTGTGTCAGGCGGTTATTGCATATTAATATTGTGCCTAGACAAACAGCGAGCTGACCGATGTCTCCTCGTGTATCCGGCGAATCGCCTCGCCCAGAATCGGTGCGGTGCTTAACTGGACGATTTTATCGCATTGCGTCATCTTTTCGCCCATCGGGATGGTGTTTGTGACGATCAGCTTGTCGATAACCGACGCGTTCATGCGGTCGATGGCCGGGCCGGAAAGCACGCCATGCGTGCAGGCGGCAAAGACCCGCTTCGCGCCCTGATCCTTGAGCGCCTTGGCGGCCTGAACAATGGTTCCGGCTGTGTCTATCATGTCGTCCAGCAGAAGCGTATCCTTGCCTTCCACGTTTCCGATAACGTTCATCACTTCCGAAACGTTCGCCTTTTCGCGGCGCTTGTCCACAATGGCAAGCGGGGTGTCCAGCCGCTTGGCGAATGCGCGCGCCCTTTCGGCGCCGCCCGCGTCGGGCGAAACGACCACGAGATTTTCAAGCAGATTGTCTTTTACGTATTTCAGAATTATCGGAGCGGCATACAGATGATCCACCGGTATATTGAAAAAACCCTGAATCTGTCCGGCGTGAAGATCGATGGTGAGCAGGCGGTTGATTCCGGCGGCGGTAATGATGTCGGCCACCAGTTTCGAGGAGATCGGCACGCGCGGCTGGGCCTTTCTGTCCTGCCGGGCGTATCCGTAGTAGGGAATAACAGCCGTGATTCTGCCCGCCGACGCTCGCTTGAGCGCGTCTGTTATGAGCAGAAGCTCCATCAGGTTGTCGTTGACCGGCGCGCATGTGGACTGGACGACGAAGACGTCGGAGCCGCGCACGTTTTCGTCGATATGCACCATTATCTCGCCGTCGCTGAACTGGTTGACGCGAGCCTCGCCAAGCGGCATTCCAAGAAAGGCCGCAACCTCCTTGGCCAAGGGCTTGTTTGCGTTGCCGCTTAATATGCTCAGTTTTCTATACATAATTGCGTTTATGTCCTGTATCTCAAAATGTACTGGCTGGGGCGCCTGGATTCGAACCAGGGATTCCGTGAGTCAAAGTCACGTGGCTTGCCGCTGGCCTACGCCCCAAGTCCTACGGCCAAATCCTCCGGCATCATCTACCACGCCGGTGCTTACAGCCCCGGCCTTGGCTTCTGCGCCAATGTTTCCACCACCGCGTGCCACCAGCCGCCGAATCCGTCAGCAGCCTTTTCTGCTTCAGCATTAGAAGAAAATATCCCTGCCACAGCCGATCCGCTTCCGCTCATGACAGCGCCCATCGCTCCAAGCTCCAGAAGGCGCGATTTAATCTCGCCGATTACCGGAAACCGGGCGATTACCACCGCCTCGAAGTCGTTGTGAAAGGCTTCCGGCATCCGGTCTGTCGCAAGATCGGCGATGCCAAAGCAGGCTAGTTTATAATCAGTACCCTTATTTGTCAAATCAAGGCTCCGGTAAGCCCAGGCGGTGGGCACGCTGCATTCCGGTTTCACAAGGAGAAGATGCAGGGGCTCAGGCGGAATGAACGGCTCCACCACTTCTCCGCGTCCGCCCACGCGGGCAGCCGGGCCATGGATGAAAAACGGCACGTCCGAGCCGAGGCGTTCGGCCAATTCGTGCAGCCGGTGAACTGGCAGGCCAAGCCGCCAGAACGCGTTCAATCCCTTCAAAGCCGCCGCCGCGTCCGAACTTCCGCCGCCAAGCCCGGCGCCCGCCGGGATTTTCTTCTCAAGCCTCAAGCGCGCGCCTGCCGTCGTGCCGGTTTCAAGGCGAAGCAATTCCGCCGCCTTTACCACCAGATTGCTTTCGGGCGGGCCGATGTCGCGGCTGTCGCAAACGAATTCCAGCTTTTCGCGCGGCTCGATGAACAGCGTGTCGAACAGATTGACCTGATAGAAGACCGATTCTATGTTGTGATAGCCGTCGGAACGCTTGCCGATTACCCTGAGGCAGAGATTCACCTTTGCGGGTGCGTATATGCGCATCGGCTGCATTGCGAAGCGGGAGCTACTTGCCGTTTGGTCTGCCGGCCTGCCCGGACAAAAGCTTTTCGTTTAGCTTGCGCACAAGCTCCGGATTGTCCTTGACAACCTCCAGAGCATGACGCCATGCCGCGCGCGCTTCTTCGGGCATGTTGTTTTTCAGGTAAATATCGCCCAGGTGGTCGTACATCACCGGATCGTCCTTCACGGTTTCGGACGCCTTCAACTGCTCGGCAAGCGCCTCGGCGTATCGCCCAAGCATGTAGAGAGCCCATGCAAGGCTGTCCCTGATGTAGCCGCTGTCGGGCTTGAGGGCAACAGCCTTTTGTATAAGCGAGAGAGCCTCGTCAAGGTTCATGCCGCGTTCGGCAAGGCTGTATCCCAGATAGTTCAGCGCCTCCGGGTGATCCGGGTTTTCCGCGAGGGTTTCGCGAAGAAGCCGCACCATTTCATCGAACGAGCCGAGCTTTTCCTGAACGACGGCAAGGTTGAAAAAAAAGTCGTCGCGGTGCGCCGTGGCTATTGCCAGCCCTGCCTCAAGTTCGGCCTTCGCCTCATCGTAGCGCTTCGCCTCAAGCAGCGCGCCGCCAAGGTAGAGATAGACTTCCGGGGCCTCCCTGTTGAATTCGAGCACCTCGCGGAATGTTTTTATCGCGTCGTCGAGCCTGCCGGTTTTGCCGTATATGTAACCAAGTTGTATGTACGCTCGTATTTCGTATGGATTCCGGTTGATAACCTTTTTGTAAACCTCGATAGCCTCGTCATGCCGTTTGAGTTCCTGCAACGACACGCCCAGATAATAAAGCGCGGCGGCATCCTCCGGCGCGAGTTCCAGCGTTCGGCTCAATTCGCTTACGGCATCTTCAAGCCGCTTGTTTTCAAGGTGCAGAATGGCTATCCGGAAATGAAGCTCCGCGCTGGCCGGATTGGCTTCGCTCATCTTTCTGTACTGCTCGATAGCCTCCGCGTACGACTGCTTGCGCACAAGCGCGGCGGCAAGACGCTCGCGCACGCGGATGTTGTCGGGATTGGCCTTTAGCGCGGTTCCGTAGTAAGATGCCGCCTTCTCCCAGTTCTCCTCGGTTTCGCTGATTATTCCAAGGTTTATCAGGGCCTGATCGAAATTCGGCTTCAGTTCGAGCATCCGCTCGAAGTATGGCTTTGCCTTTATGTAATCGCCCTGTTCGAGGTAAAGATTGCCGAGGTAGTAAACCGCCATGAAGCCTTCCGGCTGTATTGCCTGAAGCCGCTCGAACGCCTTGGCGGCCTCGTCGTACTCCTTCGAAAACATCAGCAGCACGCCAAGCTGCATCAGCGCGTCGGTGTTCCTTGGGGCAATTCCGGTAATTTTTCTATATGCGGCAGCCGCTTCCGGCTTGCGGTTGGCGGCTTTTCTGCATTCCGCAAGAAGCATGAGAGCGTTTATGTCGTCCGGATTCCGGGCCAGCAGTTTTTCGGCAACGGATGCCGCCTCGTCCGGCGAGCCTGAGCGAAGAAGCGCGCGTCCAAGCTGAACCGGAAGGTACGAGGATTCCGGGTCGAACTCCATCGCCTTTCTGTAATGATCTATAGCCGCCGCCGTTTCGCCCTTCAGCTCCTGATTGTACCCGGCCATGAAATGCCATGCCGCGCCTTCATTTACCGGAGGCGTTTCGGCAAGAGGTCTTGCGCTTGTGCTTGCCGATGCGCAGGCCGTGACGGACACCCATAGAATGAAGGCTATCGACGCATTGATGCAGGCGGATTTTGCATGTTTCATACGGCAATTAAAACACAGCCGTCGGCGGCATGACAAGAAACAGGCATCCTTAAACCGGAGACAAGCGTCCTGTTGAATTAAAACGATCCGTAACGAATCTGTCCCGTTATTGACTGAATTCGCAACTTGTCATAGAATCTGGCTAGACTGGATAGAATATCCGCTCCGCGAGGTGTGATCATGGGCAATGTATGGCAACTGCAAGAAGCGAAAAACAGATTCAGCAATCTGGTGGACAAGGCTCGACACGATGGCCCGCAGATTGTCACGCGGCATGGCAAGGAGTCCGTTGTGGTTATTGCCATCGAAGACTATCGAAAACTTGGCAGGCCGAAATCAGACCTGCTGTCTTTTTTTAAAAACTCCCCTCTTTTGGGTGCAAGCCTCGACCTGGCGAGGGACAAGAGTTCTTCAAGGGATGTTGAGCTATGAAATTTCTGCTTGACACATGCGTCATCTCCGAACTTATCCGCCCGAATCCGTCAGGCAAGGTCGTCGAATGGATCGCGCGGGAGGATGAAAACAGCCTTTTCATCAGCGTCCTGACGTTCGGCGAACTTCACAAAGGCATAGAAAAGCTGGCGGAATCGAAAAGAAAGGCGGAACTGCACAATTGGGTTGATAACGACCTGCAGGATAGATTCGCAAACCGAACCATTAATGTCGATCTGCAGGTTGCGACGGCATGGGGGAAGATTCAGGGAATGGCCGAAAAAGTTGGCAGGCCGATGCCAGCGATAGACTCCCTGATTGCCGCCACCGGAATTGCCCATCATTTAACGGTTGCCACAAGGAACGCTGCCGACATGGAAGAAAGCGGCGTTTCACTGTTTAACCCATGGGAATAGACCGGCAGCGGCAGGCCGGCAAACGCCGCCGCCGGATCGTGATCCTATTCCACCGCATCCTCATACTTCTTCCGGAGTTCATCCAGCCTTGACTTGTAAGCATCCGCGTCGCCGTAGTCGAGGAACAGGTGATAGCGGGAATGCCGCCCCCGCCCCGATGCATGTTTTATCGGACACCAGTACTGTTCCGTTCTGGCCGCAATTTCGCTGATGTATGAAAACAGGCCGTTCATGTAGCTGCAATAACGGCAGTTCAGCTTTTCCAGCGCGTTCAGGTAGGCAAGGTACTGGCGGTCGTAAATCATGTGACTGCTTCGTTTCACACTTGGAATGCCGTATATCGGGAAACAGACACTTTGATAGATGGTCATGCCCGCATCCAGCATTGCCGCCGGAACTATCAGCGAGTAGATTACCGGCGCCGAGAGGAAAACGGCGGCGCGGGCGCCGAAGACATACAGCAGGAGAGACTGCGACAATCGCCTGTGCAGCTCGGCGATTTCCGCTTCGAAAACAACCTGGCCCTTGGCTACCCTGTATTTAAGCTCCTCCTGCTTGCATCGCATCTCCTCCTGCACAGCCTTTTCAAGTTCCCTTATCTCTTCAAGTATCTCGCTCAGCCTGTTGCCCATTCTTTCTCCAGTAGCGCCATGTGTCGTGCCATGGACAGATAGGCAACTGTATCACATGGCCGCAGAGACGCAAGCCTGCCGCTTGACAAACTGACCGGCGTCCATTAACTTAACAGTGTTAAGTTGGGTGACGTGGTTTTGTGCTGAAAATTATCAACGGAAGCGAGCGGCAGCATGGGAATTCAGGAACGAAAGCAGCGCGAGCAGGAAGAGCTTCGCGCCAAAATTCTGGACGCGGCGCGCGAGATGTTCGCAAGCGAGGGCTACGACGCCGTAACCATGCGGAAGATAGCCGAAAAGATCGAATATTCGCCCACCGCCATATATCTGCACTTCCGCGATAAGGAGACACTTATCCGCGAGCTTTGCAACCACGATTTCCTTGAGCTTGCCAAAAAATTCCAGGCGATGGGCGGAAGCATCGAAGACCCGCTTGAGCGTCTGGCCGCCGCCGGGCAGGCATATTTCGAGTTCGGCGTCGAGCATCCGCACCATTACCGGCTGATGTTCATGATTAAAAGCCCCGCCAAGCCTGAGGACTTCTCCTGTATGCGCGGCAATCCGGAGGAAGACGCCTACGCGTTCCTGCTTGACGCCGTTAACGATTGCATAAGCGCCGGGCTTTTCCGCCCGGAGATCGCCGACGCGGAGCTTGTCGCCCAAACCTGCTGGGCCGCCATTCACGGCGTGGTGTCGCTTCATATCGCCAAGGGCGACGACGAATGGGTTGAGTGGCGACCGCTTGAAAAACGATTCAGCGTGATGATGGAGGCGGTTGTTCGCGGACTGATGCGAACGCCGGATGGCGATGGCGGTTGATCTGGCGCGAAAAATACTGTTTCACGACAAGCTCCGGTTTGTAATCACCGTGTCGGGCGTGGCGTTTGCGGTAACGCTGGTGCTGGTTCAGCTTGGGCTTTTCGTAGGACTTCTGGACAGCGCGACGATCACCATCAGAAAGCTCGACGCCGACATCTGGATAACATCGAAAAACACCCCGAACGTCGATTTCGCCAACGATTTCCCGGAATCGATGGTCAACCGCGTGCGTTCGGTTCCGGGCGTGGGCCGCGCCGACAACCTGCTTGTCACATTCATGCAGATCACCCTGCCGAGCGGCGCGCGCGAGGGGCTTATGGTCTACGCGATGGATGACTTCGCCCGATGGAAATTCCCGTGGAACATCCTTTCCGGCGATGTGGCCGACCTGCGGCGAGGCAAATATTTTCTTCTCGATGAATCGGCTGCCGGACGCTTCGGAAAGTTCGGCATCGGCGATTACCGCGAGATTCTGGGCCAGCGCCTGAAAATAATCGGGCTTACCCGCGAGGCGCGGTCTTTTACCACAACGCCGATAGCGTTCATGGACTATCAACTGGCGCAGTCGCTTGCCTACCAGATGTTTTCGGGCCGAACAGCCTACATCGTGGCGAAGCTGGAGCCGGGCGCCGACATGCAGGCGGCGCTTGCCGAAATCCGCCGCCGCCTGCCGTTCAACGACGTTTACACCCGCGACGAATGGGCCGCCGCATCGCGCAACTACTGGGTTGACAGCACCGGAATCGGCCTGAACATGTACATGACCGTGTTTCTGGGCTGTCTCGTGGGCGTGGTTGTGGTGGCCCAGACGCTCTACACGATGACGATGGAGCACATACGCGAGTTCGGCACGGTGAAGGCGATAGGCGGCACGAACCTCGACATCTACATGATCCTCGCCAAACAGGCGGTGATCTCAGCCGTGTGCGGATTTTCGCTTGGCGCGGCGCAGTCCTACGCAATGAAACCGCTTATGGAAAAGGTTGACCTGAAGCTGATAATGCCGCCTGAGGCGATGGCGTGGTGCTTCGCCGGAACGCTTGTTCTCTGCCTTGCGTCCGCGATGATCTCGTTTCACAAGGTGGCGAAGATCGATCCGGCGCTTGTGTTCCGGACTTGAGGAAAAAAACGATGGCAGTGCTTGAAGCTCACGCAATAACCAAAACCTTTCAGGAGGGACGGCAGGCAGTGCCTGTGCTGCACGGGATCGATCTGAGCATAAGCGCGGGCGAGGTTGTGACGCTCGAAGGCCCGTCCGGCTCCGGCAAAACCACGCTGCTCTCGATTCTGGGCTGCATCCTCACGCCCACTTCCGGACGGGTGATGATCGAGGACGTGGCGGTGGGCGACAATGCGCGCGCGATGGCCGGAGTGCGCAAGAAATCCATCGGTTTCGTGTTCCAGCAGTTCAATCTTTTTCCGTCGCTCACGGCGCGGGAAAACGTGGAATATTCGTTGAATATCAAGGGGCTAAAGGGCAACGACGCAAGGCTTGAGGCTGAGCGCGTGCTTGACGACGTCGGGCTTGGCGACCGGAAGAACTTCCTGCCGCGCGATCTCTCCGGCGGCCAGAAGCAGCGGGTGGCAGTAGCGCGGGCGCTTGCCGGAAGGTCTCCGCTGATTCTGGCCGACGAGCCCACGGCGAACCTCGATTCGCATACAGGCGCTCAGGTGCTGGAAATTTTCAGAAATCTGGCAAAGAAGGAAAACAGGGCGCTTTTAATTGTTACGCACGATACGAAGGTGCGGGAGATTTCAGACCGCGTGCTTCGGATTCGGGACGGCGTTTTGATGGATTGATCTGCCTCACCCCTGCCCCTCTCTGCGGTAAAGGGAGGGTTGGGGAGCTGCCTCACCCCTGCCCCTCTCCTTAAGGAGAGGGGGATTGATTGAGAGGGATTGGAAATGAATATAAGAAAGATTGCATGGATGGCCAAATTGGCCAAATTGGCGATATTGGCGGTTTTGGCGGTTGTCGCTGTAAGCGCATGGCGCGGAGCGGACGGCGGCGGGAAGAAAGAGGCGGATCAAGCGGCGCGGAAGAGCGAGAAAGCCGGAAAGGCCGCGGCCAGAATTGTGGGCGAGGGGCGGCTTGTTGCCTATCCGGGCGCTCAGGTTACGGTGAGCGCCGAAATCGCGGCGGTTGTCGAGCGCATGGCCGTGAAGGAAAAAAGCGCGGTGAAACGCGGCGAGTTGATTGCGGAGATGAAATCCGCCGATCTTCAGGCCGCGCTTGGCGAGGCGCAGGCGGGCGTGGCCGAGGCCGAAACGAACTTGAAGCTTGCCGAAGCCGAGGTTGAACGCGCCGAAAAGCTTCTTGCAACCGGCGTGGCAACGCGGCAGTTATTGGATAAAAACATTCGGGACAGGGACGCGGCGAAGGCGCGCGGCGAGCTTGCCGGGGCCACGGTGAAACGCATTGAGGCCACAATCGCCAAGACGCGCATCGTTTCGCCGATTGACGGCGTGGTTATCGACAGACACGCGCATCCGGGCGAGATGCTGGATGTGGGCAGGCCGATTGTTACGATTGCCAACCTCAGGCGCACGCGCATCGAGGCCGAAGTTGACGAGTACGACGCCGGGCGAATGGCGGTCGGAAGCCCGGTGGCTGTTACGGCGGAGGGCTACGACGGCATGTCGTGGAAGGGCCATGTGGAGGAGGTTCCGGACGCAGTTACCAGCCGCAGCCTCAAGCCGCAAGACCCCGGCAAGCCGTCGGACACGCGCGTGCTGGTTGTGAAAGTTGCGCTTGACGAACCCACGCCGCTCAAGCTTGGGCAGCGGGTTGAGGTGGCGATTGCGGCGGGCTCAATTGCGGGAGAGTGATAATTAGTTTCACATGCCGCCACAATACTTGTATATTTACAATGTATGACAAAGTCCGAGAAGGTAAATTACTGGGTGGAATCATCGGAGCGCGACCGGGTGGTTGCCGATCACCTTTTTGAAAAACAGGATTACCCGTACTCGCTTTTTTTCGGCCATCTGACTATTGAGAAACTGTTAAAGGCCATCATCGTTGCTAAGTCTGATTCTCCCCCGCCGTTCACCCACAGGCTGGTATGGCTTGCCGAAAAGGCGGAACTGCCCTTGACATCCGAACTTGTTGAATTGCTTGAAATAATAACCGACTTCAATCTTGAGGCGCGCTATCCGGATGAAAAGTTTTCGTTTTTCAATAAATGCACGCGAGATTTTACGCAGAAGCATCTTGAAAGGATCGGCGAGATAAGGGAATGGCTGTTACAACAGATTCGGCGCTAAATGCTGTAAGGCAATATGTGGCGGAGTTGCGAAGGAACTTGATTGCCGTGGAAGAGGTGATCATGTTCGGTTCATATGCCAAAGGAACCGCCGGGGAGGATAGCGATATCGACATCGCGGTTATTTCGAAATCGTTCTCCGGCGACCGATTTGAAGACAGACGAAGGATTGTCCCGTTGAGGCGGGGCATCGACGGTCGCATCGAGCCGATACCGTTCAGACCGGAGGATTTTCACGGCGGCGGCGCGCTTTCCGACGAA
>JACRHH010000035.1 GCA_016212095.1 Nitrospirota bacterium | reverse complement strand
CGGCCGTACCCGGCGATACTGGCGTACCCGGCGATACGGGCGTACCCGGCGGCGACTTAACCTTCGGTGGCAGGGGGGGCGGTTCGCGAACCGCCCCTGCAGGTTGCATGGGTAAAGGCTGAACTGGCGGCAATTTGGTTGGCGGCGGCGCAACGGATTTCATCGGTTCAGGTGTTTTTGGCTGGGGCTTCTCCGGCTTCTGTTGGGGCATGACAACCGCCGGTTTCGGCGCTACGACAGGCTTCGCCGCAGGCTGCTCCTCAACCCGCGCGCCAAACGAAACCAGCCGGACAATCTGGGCAGGCGGCGCGGAATACCGGCGCGAAGGCGTGGACATTAAAGGTGGAAGCAGAAAAATCATTATCATGTGAACCAGCAGTGAAACCAGAACGAGCCAGCCGAATTGTTGATCGCGGGAAGGCATATGCGGCTCCGCTATTTCTGAAGCGGCTCAGTCACCATGCCAAGTTTCTCGATGCCAGCTTCCCGGATTTCGCCCATCACCCTTGCGACGGCTCCATACGGCACGCTCTGATCCGCCTGCAGAAAGACCTCCTTGTCGGCCTTGTCCCTGAACATGGCGGCAAGCTTTGCCTGAAGCTCCCGCATCTCAACCTTCGAGCCGTTGACAAGCACATCCTCGTTTCTTTTCACCGAAACCACCACTCGCTCCGCCGGAGCCATCGCCTTGCCGCGCGCCTGGGGGAGGTTGACGTCAACGCCCTGCTGCATCATCGGGGCCGTGACCATGAATATGACAAGCAGAACAAGCATCACATCCACAAGCGGAGTGACGTTGATCTCCGCCATAGCGCGCCGTTCGTTTCTACCTGTCCCCTGCATTTCGCTTGCTGAAGTAATCGACCAGTTCCTGATCGAAATCCTCCATCTCTATGGCAACCCTTCTCACTCGGCTTATGTAGTAGTTATATGCGATGACGGCGGGAATGGCGGCCGCCAGTCCGGCTGCGGTGGCAACCAGAGCCTCGGCGATGCCGGGGGCAACCACCGCAAGCGTTGCCGCGCCGCTGGCCCCGATGCCGCGAAACGAATTCATTATTCCCCAGACGGTTCCAAAGAGGCCGATAAACGGCGACGCGGAGCCGGTTGTGGCCAGAAAATTCAGATGGCGCTCCATCTTTGCCGCTTCGAGGCTTTCAAGCCGCTTGAGCACGCGGCGGTATTCCTCGCGCTCGGTTCCAGGCGGCTCCTCCAGAAGCGCGCGGTAGAGATTCGCCATGGGGCTGTAACGCATGGCTCGCACGATGTCGTCCATGTTCTTGCGGCGGCGGAAGGCGTGGGTGAACTGGTCGGTTTCACGCTCCACGCGGCGAAGAAAGACAAACTTGAAGAGTATTATCGCCCATGAATAGACCGAGAAGAAAAGCAGAATGAACAGTACGCTTTTGACGATCGGGTCCGCGCCCAAAATCAGTTGAATGAATCCGGTTCCGTGCATTGGTCTAAATTATAGAACCGGCGCGTGAAATGTCAAAAAGTCCTGACGGAATGCTCACAAGAGAAGCAATCATTCTATTTAGTTAACGTTTCAGGGGGACACTTCAACAGTCAGACATCGAGGAAGGCTCTAAGCTTTGCCCAAAGCTGAACAGAACCGGGATTTTTCGCTTCACATTCCCAAATAACAAAATGAGACCACCCTAAGGCTGCCAAACCTTTGTAGTTTTCGTCATCTCTCATGACAGTTGCGTTAATCTTCCTCCTCCAGAAATCCTCGTTGCTTTTGGGCCACTTAAAATATGGGCAGGCATGCCGATGCCAGAAACATCCGTGAACAAAGATCACTTTCTTGCGCCCAGACAATACGATATCCGGATTTCCAGGCAGACATCCCCTGTGAAGCCTGTATCGGTATCCATTCACCCATAGCCATTTTCGCACCAGTATTTCGGGTTTGGTGTTCTTCCCTTTGATTCTGGACATATTGAAACTGCGTTGTTCCGGTGTATGGACATCCATTACTGGGGTTTATCGGGTGCCGGGATAAGAGTATTGATAATGTCATCGCATTCAATATCCGGCTGCCCCTGCCTGGCATAGTAGGAAGAGAAACGTGCAACGATATCTTTTACGAAAGACGGAGAAATCTGAATTTTCGGTGGAGCGAACCCTTCATCAAACTCCTGTTTGCTCAGAGTGGTGAGCTTTCTGAAGTTGAGGAAGCCACCCTCAAAAAAGCTCGTTTGGGGGATCCAGTGGTGATAGTCCGTGTGATTGTTGCCAAAAACTTTCTTGAGACAGCTTTGCTTCTTGTCTCTTTTTTTAATGCCATCGAGAGCCACATCAAGGATGGCGGCTCCACTTTCCACTTCCACGAGAAGAATACGGTCTGTTTTAAAAGCACCGTTGCCTCTGTCGACCAAGTCACAGGCCGGATTCAAAACCACAAAGAACGGGCTACCGTCTTTCTTATTTACCATGCTGCCGGTTCTAATACCATCCGACAACGGTGGATAGAGATAGACTTCCTCCGGAAAAAATCTATCATCATCCGTATCCAATAACTGCATTAGATGATTAAGCGTATAGCGAAGCAACGCATTTTCAGTTCTACCTGAATCAATACTTCCATACTTTATCCAAGCATTTCTCATCTGCGGGTGCAGAAGATTTTGCAGGAACACTTTATTCAGGTTTTGTTCAATTACACCACGTCCGCCCATAATATGAGTCAGACCGGTGTTTTTGAAATCTCGAAGGAGTTCAATATCGTTCTCATAGGTTTCACTCCCACGCGCCCGCTTTTTAACAATTAAAGGATGTTCGTTTACTAGATCAGGAAACCCGGTCACAAAAATTACTGGGACACGAATACAGGATGCGTTTATCTGACTAACAATCTTATTGCCTCCGTCTTCATCTTCATTGAGCTTCAAATCAAGTATTGCTCCATCAAAAGACCCATCAATGATGCTGATTGCATCATTGAAACTTGGTGCGACTTTATAGTCGACAATCAACAAGTCGGTGTTTTTGTCATTAAACACGTCCACTGAGTCGTGGAATATTTTCTGCTGATCCGCTGAATCTTCGACAAGCAAAACTCTTAAGCGTTTCATTACGTGAACTCCGTTTTCGGTTGAAGTCTAAAGTAGGCTCCTGTTTCAGACTCGAATGCTTTCAGTTCAAGACCATTCCGGGCAGCGGCTTCCCCAGCTATGGCTAGCCCTAGTCCAGTCCCATTAGGTTTGGTGGAGAACTGGGGTTCAAAAATCACTTCACTTGCAATAAGACTGGGTTCTATTCCAGGCCCGGTGTCGCGGTAGTCTATATACAGGAGCGAATCACCATTAATTGACATCTCTATGCTGATTTCACGTCTGACGGACTTTTTCTCGCTCATCCAGTAGATACTGTTGTCGGTCAGATTCGTGAATATGGCATATATATCTTGCGGCCAAGACAAAAAACTGAATTCGTCCGGGCCGGAAATTGTCATGCTCACAGTGTTCATCTTCATTTCCTCTGCAAACACAGCAAAGGTGTCCGCTATAGTCTTCTTAAGCGGCAAGGGTTTTCTGACTGAACGTTTTCCCGCCGCCAACGGATCAAGCCGACTGAAAAGCTTTACAAAGACATCCGCATTATGCCCGATGCCATCGGCGATAGGCATGAAACGCTCCAGTTTTTCGGCATCACCCGATTTCAGGTATAAGTCATACCAATAGCGCAGGTTTGGAATCTGGTTCCTGAAGTAATTAAGCGGTCGCCTGCCTTCATGGAGAATGACATTTATGATTTTGCCCAAGGTTGCCTGTCCCTGATAGACAGCAACGGCCTGGCGTACTTCTTCGGCTATTCTGTTTTTGTTTTCTTCCTCCCTGCTGATGATTTCAATGATCTCGTCAGCAGTTTTTTTATCGACCCCACCCTTAGAGAGCTTCGCTCTGACACTTTGTTTAAGTTCATCAAAAGCAAAGAGTTTCTCAAGCTCTTCACCTATTCTCCTCACATTTCTGCTAAGTCCTGCTTTTATTCGGTACGCAAGCCTGCGTTCTTCTAACTTGCTGATTACCTGTGTCGTCACCTTTTTCAGCGCATCGTATGCATGATTTTCCTTCAAACCATCTCTGGCGCTTTTTTCGATCAATCCTGATTCCTCGTCAGACTGGATAAGCACATAACCTATTACCTGATCACTACCAATAAATTTTGACGGATTCTGTACACGCCGCTTATTCAACGCAACCCAATCAAAGGCGGCGTCACCAAGGGGTCTAATCCGAAATCCATTACGATAAACTCCGATCCCATTGTATTCATTTAGAAGCCGCCTAGCCTGAAGCTTACCCAAATAATTCCCTGAATCGTCTTTAAGACCGCGTCCGATCAGAAACTCAATTGCTTCCTTTTCACGGTCGTAAACTCTGATGTCGAAAATTAGCTCGCCACATCCCGTTGGAGATCCGTAATCGAACAGTATTATTTCCTCAGCGGCATTTCTGGCCCTCTGAAGGGAATATGTCATTGTTCCTTTTCCGTCCGCGCCGACTCTTCCCGTAATCATGTAATCAAACAGATTAAAAATGGGGTAAGGCTGGATTGTTTCACTGATATCTTGGACTTGCGGAAACCCTTCAACTCCTAGATTAATTCGGAAATCATCGTCAACGTCATCGTCTTGCAGGGCGACGCTAACAGGAGAAATCAGCTTTTTCAGCTCAAAACGAAGTTTGTCGAACTGCCGCTGATCCCATTCGGAAAGTAGTTCGTTGTCCCCCGTGATTGTCAGCTTGGTTCCGGACGGCTGCGTAACCTTTGTTGTCCCGATGAGAATCTCAACATCATCCATATATTGAGCCGCTTCAAAACTTTTCCACTCGACATAAACAGTTGTTTTATCCCCTATTTGAGTTACGGTTTCGAGAAGCAAGTCTGTGCCGAGAATGGAAGCGGCATATCTGCCGACGCCCTTGCGCCCTTGCATGGTTCTGCCTGAAGGGCTTGTACGTCTTTGAAGCTTGTCGTCAGTCGATGGTACCATCCATTTATTAATCACGGTATCCGTGGACATTCCGTGGCCATGGTCGGTGATGCTGATGGAATAACCGCTCCTGCTGGCGGATGCCCTAAACTCAATGTTCACATCCGGCGAGTCAGCGTCGTAAGCGTTCTTTACCAGTTCAACGATAGCCGCATAACGATCCTGAATCAGGTCACGACCAATGGTCAGGAGGTGCCGCCCCGCCGGTCTTATTTTATAAGTCCCCCCAGTATTCATTACCAAACCTCCCGCAGTTTTTTCGCAATTTTTTCGGCCATAAGAACAGGCACGGCATTGCCGATCTGGCGGAACGCAGGAGTCCTCCCCGTCGCACTATCGTTAATGCTCTCAAAGTAATAATCATCCGGGAATGTCTGGAGTCTGGCCGCTTCTCTGGGGGTAATTGAACGATTCTGGCTGATATCCGGGTGAATATAATAATGGCCGTCCTTGGCGATATGAGCAACGACAGTATGTGAATGCGGCAAATCTGATGCTACCACCTTAAATCTATCGAGGAAAGAATCTCTGTGCCGATGGGTCTTCAAGCGATCAGGAAGGGCGTTGTAGTCAAGACGGGCCTTTCTGCTGTTCCACAGGTCAACAACGATCCTGTAAATCTCCAGATCTTGCTCAGTATTCGGACGAGCCTGATGCCAAGTAACCGGTAAATCGTCATTCCGTATCCCTGCTTCATAGAGCCAAGTCCCATGGTATGCCTTGGTACGGCACGGCCCAGCGGCACCTTGACCTGCGGCAAGGGCTGGCAGATCGGAAAAGACTTCCTTCACACGGACTCCTGGATTCCATTTTTCCGGGTACGGGTAAAAGCCGGTTAGTTTTCCGCGTTTTCCGACAAGAATTATTCTTTTACGGCGTTGCAATACCCCATAATCCTCTGACGACAGCGTCATAAATTCAGTTTCGTATCCAGCTTCACGGAAAAGGTTTCGCATAGCATCAAAATAGAGATTGCCGTCCTCATCTCTTGCGGACATAAGACCGGTTACATTCTCGAAAACAAAATATGAGGGCTTATAGCGTTTCAGAAATTCGGCATAGTAGATATACAAATAATTTCGCTTGTCACCTTTCATTCGGTTACTGTCACGTGACCGGCCAACAACGGAGTAAGCCTGACACGGCGGCCCGCCAATGATCAGATCAAGTTTGGAGTTCCCAAGAAGGCCATCAACTTTTTGAAAGATTGCAGGTAATGCAGGCTCACCAATTTCGGCGTTGATAACGGAGCGGATGTGCGGCTCCATCACCAGCTCGTATAAGGCTGAACGGCTGATGTTACCCTTAAGATAATTTACATAATGGGCCTCACATCCTTTGGATTTAAGCCAGTGCCAAGCCATCCTGGTGCGTAAGGTGAAACAAGCTGCCGGGTCGGATTCAACATGCGCTACAGGCTCGAATCCGGCACGGATAAACCCCTCGGAGAGCCCACCGGCTCCAGCGAAAAGATCCAAATATTTCAGGCTGTTTTGCTTGTTGCACATTTTACAGGTTCATAGATGAGGCATTCAATGATTAAATAGTCTCTGCCCATCTCCTAAAAAGTCCTTGTTCCACGGATATTATCATGGTTTGCATAATTATTCCGCAGCATTTCCGATGTCACTGCTGTTCCATAATATTGACACAACCATGTCCGCGCATTGGCGCAATTTAATTCCCGTGCGATAATGTTTCGAGGCGTCGGCTCATGACGCCGGAATAATCCGTGGATATGGCCGGGGGTGCGAAGCATGACTCGCAGGCGCAGCGGTACTTCACTGCGGGCAGAATATCTCGGTGACTACAACGGGAGGCTTTCGATGGATGTTTTTCTTGCGCGGCAACCGATCTTCGACCGGAATCTCCGCGTTTATGCTTACGAACTCCTGTTTCGAAGCGGGCTTGAGAACTATTTCAACCATCCCGACCGGGATCAGGCGTCGTCGAAGGTTATAGCCGACAGCTTTCTGCTCTTCGATCTTCAGAGCCTCACAGGCGGCAAGAAGGCGTTTGTTAACGTCACGAAGGACGTCCTGCTCAAGGAATACGCCATGCTCCTTCCCAAGGAGCTTGTTGTTGTCGAGATACTCGAAACAGTCGAGGCCGATCCGGGCGTCATGGCTTCGTGCGCGAACCTCAAGGCGCACGGTTTTCCGCTTGCGCTCGACGATTTCGTTTACAAGGAAAACAACAAGGCGCTCATAGATCTGGCCGACATCATTAAGGTGGATGTGCTTGAGTCCGGCATAGAGGGCAGCCGCGAGATCAAAAACCGCATTGCGCGGCCCGGCCTGAAATTCCTTGCGGAAAAGGTCGAGACGCAGGAGGTCTTCGAGCAGGCTATGGCCATGGGCTACGATCTCTTCCCGGGTTATTTTTTCAGCAAGCCCGTGATCGTTTCGAAGAAAGACGTTCCGCCGTACAAGCTACATTTCCTGCGGATGCTTCAGGAAATTCACCGCCCGGAGGTCGATTACAGAAGACTGGAAGAGATAATCAAGCAGGATGTCTCGATGTCGTACAAGCTCATACGCTATATCAACTCACCGTTTTTCGGCATTCCATCGGAGATACATTCCATTCAGCAGGCGCTCATGCTGCTTGGCGAACGGGAGATCAAGAAATGGGTCACGCTTATCGCGGTTGCGTCGATGTCGGAGGACAAGCCGATGGAACTGGTCATGCACGCGGTTGTCAGGGCAGGGTTTTGCGAGGCTCTTGCCGGAATATCGCACGCGTCGGACAAGAAGTCGGACATGTTCCTGATGGGCCTCTTCTCGCTGATCGACGCCATGATGGATCGGCCTCTTGCCGAACTGCTTAAGGAAATGCCGATCAATCCGGAGGTGAAAAGCGCGCTGGTTGGCGAAACCAATACGTATCGTGACATTTTCGAGATAGCTATCCGGTACGAGAAGGGCGACTGGGTTGGTTTCTCGGAACGATGCAGCAGGCAGCGCGTTGCCGAGGACGAAGTCCCCGCGGCATACATGCGCGCCATCGCATGGGCGCGGGAGGGTCTTGGCGCAACAACGGCATGAGGCCGGGTTATTAACCTGTCACCTAATCGCCGCCTTCCTTCGACGGCTCATCATGCGCCGGATCGCCGTGCGCCGGATCGCCGTGCGAATGATGCCGCAGCCTTTCGGAAAGGCCCAGCGTTTCCCATATGCTTCCCCCCGGATTTCCGACAATCGCCGCGACAACCTCTTCGATCGGCACGGTTATTCGCATGTCCTTTCCATGCTCAAGCACCATGTGCTCCCTTTTCAGCAGATACACCTTCCGTTTTTCTCCGGATGAACTGACGTACGGAATGATGATATGCTCGTCGTCCGTCTCCAGCCCGTATTCCTCCGTGAGTCTCTGAATGCGGTTCATTGCTTCATGGGTGAACGCGGAGACGGATATTTCTGGAGTCAGAAAATCCGGGAGGACGGGGAAACTATTTCAGCCATGCCTATTTCGGCTCCGGCCTGCGCGCCGAAAACCGTCTCATACAGCCGCGCCGCCTCGGCCTGCGCAGGAACAGTCATTCTGTCCGTCGGCGTTTCCACCTCGCCTGAGCGCGCCAGCACGACATAACGCCCCTTGGCCGATGAAACCATCTCGCAGACAAACCTTCTGCCGGGCAGGCGGAGGAAAAGATACCTGCCGCCGGTTCGACACCCGACAGGATATTCGTAGCAGTCCGAAACCCCGTGTTTATCGCGGGATGTAAGGTCATGCAGTCGAAGCGATATTCCTTCGCACGGAATCGAATCCTGCAATTCCCAGTAAACAAAAAGCGTATGCGGATCACGCGCCATTAGCGCCGTAAGGTTGCTCTCTATGGACGTATGCGGCGTAACATCGGGAACGCTCCGCCGATCGGCAGATTTCCGGCTGACGTGCGGCTTGTCCGCAACGGCGCTACGTGTAGCCGCAGCGCGTTTTGGCGTGGCGGCAACAGGTGTTACAACGCCTTGCGGTGGCGTTTCAACCGCTCGCCGGATGTTGGATGAGGGCTGCTTCACTGCGACGGACGCCGGTTTCGTTTTTTTCTGCACGGGTTCCGGCTTTGGCGGCTTTACAACAACTGGCTTGGGCTTCCGGCCCCTCTTGGGGCTTGTCGTGCGGAGAATCGCCGCGACTATCTCGCTCTTTGTCCAGCTTCGTCGAAGCGGAACCTCGCTCTTGCCGGCCAGGCTTCTAAGCTCCATGATGGTCTGGGATTCAAGCTCTTTCTTCGTCATCCACGCAATTTCCCTTTCGGATGTTTCCGGATATTATATCATCATAAAAAAGCGGAGCGAGCGCTCCGCTTTTTCATGTATCCGGCTTGCCGCCTATTTCCCGGCTGCCGCCGCTTTTGCCGCCAGAGCGTCGTTGATGATCTTGATCCCCTTTTGGGCATCATCAACCGAGCGGGTCAGCGATTCACGCGCCATTTCCGGGTTGTGGAAGCCGTCGGAGTTCTCGGCTGTCCACCATTCCCACAGGATATGCGCCCGCAGGTGCTGATCCTGCGCCTGTTTTATCACTTCCGGGTCGAGCCCGGCCTTCTTGCCTTCCCCAATCTTGTCGATCAGCGCCGCCAGATGGAACTCGGCCTTGCGAAGCTTTCCGCGTATGAACGCCTTGATCGAATCTATCTCGTACCGGGCCTGCTCTTCCGTCCACTTGGGGTGGCACTTCAGGCATGTTTCTTTCAGCATCACGCGTGGCGTGACCGCAAAGTGCGAAGTGTACGTCTTGCCGCTCTTTTTGTCCTTCACCTTCGGCGTGTGGCAACTGTCGCACCTTGCGCCCACCTTGGCGTGCTTTGAGTTATAGAATGTTTCGGCCTCCGGATGCTGGGCCTTCCAGAGCAGCCCGCCGGTAAGCGCGTTCTTGAAGTCGAGGAAGCCGACCTTGTTCACGTAATGGTCGTATATCTCGAACACGTCCTTGTATGGAAAATGGTTCGTGCGCTTGTCGGTCATGGTGATGCCATATTTCGACGTGTCCGGATTCTTCGGATCGTAGCCGGGATTGCAGTTGTACTCCACGTGACACTGCCCGCACTGAAGGCGCGTGTCGTAAGAGTCCAGCAGCGCGATCTTGCGGGTGAAACCGCGCGTGCCCATCTCGATCACCTTGATGCCGGTGCGCTTGGGATCCCTGTGCCAGAGCGTGTCGCCGTCGGCCCGCGTGAGCGCCTCGATAAGGCCGTCGCGCACAATGCGCGGCTTTGCCGCGTGAGGATCGTGGCAGGTGAAGCAGTTAAGCCCGTGCTGGAGGTCTTTCACCAGTTCAACCACCTTCGACGTCCGCGACCATTGCGCCGCCGGCGCCGGCTCGCCCATGAAAGACCATTTCAGGATATGATCCTGCGACTTGCACTGAAGGCATACCGGATTTGCCGCCGGGGCGCTCTGAGGAATGAACGGCTTGTGTTCGGGGCTGTCGGGGTAGCGGTCTTCGAGAATGTCCCACGCCCTGCCCTTTTCGAGCACATACTCCCAGCCTCGCTTCGGCTGGAAACGGCCTCCGTAGGCGCGGTCAACCACCAGATGGTCAACCAGCATGTTCACATGGCTTCGGGTGAGGTTGTGCTCCTTGGTGAATCCGTGGCCCGCCATCAGCTTGTCCCAGAACGGATTGGGCGAACGGTTTGTGAGTTGGGACTTTTCATCTCGCGCCGGGCGGTGATACGCAACCTGCATGAAGCTTTCATATTGTTCCTTGTGGCACTTGCCGCACGCCTCCCACGATGTGTCGGTGGCCGGGCGGGTGTCCGGGCCGGGCGCGGCGACGTGTTTGCTTAAGCCTGAGTGGCAGTTAACGCAGTTGACTTTGGAGTGTTCGCCGCCTGAATGAAGCTGCCTGACCGGATCGTGGCATCCGTAGCAGACATCGACTTTCGCGTTCTCCTCGCCCGGCGCTTTCCTTGCGTCGGCGTCGGTCAGGAGCGGCCCGGCGACCATCATTGCGGCCATCATTGCGGTAATGCAGACTGCTGCGGAAAGGAATTTACTCTTCATCGTTGAACCTCCATCCGGATGAAGTCTGAACAGCCCGGCGATTGCGGGCGTGTCACTCATGAAAAAACGGCGGTATCAGGAAGTCACCTCCTTCCGGCTTGAACCGCATGAGACAATTCTCCTATGACAACGGGCAGCAGTCAACACGCCTGATTATGAACTTCAGACATACGCGAAACTCAGGGCGAGGTTTTGCATTGCAGGAAGCTGTTATCGCCCCACGCAACCACAGTCCCGTCGTTTGTGAGCGCAAGGGTATGCATCGCGCCCGCGGCGATTGCCTTTATCCCAGACATGCCGGCGGGGGCCGATTTCTGGCCGAACCGGTTATCTCCCCACACCGCCACTGTTCCATCGGTTTTGAGCGCAACCGAATGCGCGGCCCCGGCGGCAACCGCCGTTACGCCCGAATGCAGAACCGGAACATCCGCCTGCCCCATGCTGTTGCCGCCCCATGCTTTTACTGTTCCGTCAGCACTGAGCACAACGGTATGACGCCGCCCGGTTGCCATGGCGCTTACACTGGTGATGCGCACTGGCAAGTTGGTCTGGCCCTTTGAGTTATCACCCCAAGCCGCCACTGTTCCGTCGTTTCTGAGCGCAACCGTGTGATTTCCTCCTGCCGCGATTGCGATGACACCGGCAAGGCCCAAGGGGATATCGGTCTGGCCCTTGGCGTTATCGCCCCAAGCCGCCACGGTTCCGTCGTTTCTGAGCGCAACAGTGTGATTTCCTCCTGCCGCGATTGCGATTACACCGGCAAGGCCCAAGGGAATATCGGTCTGGCCCTTGGCGTTATCGCCCCAAGCCGCCACTGTTCCGTCGTTTTTGAGCGCAACAGTGTGGCCTCCTCCAGCCGCGATTGCGACAACATTGGCAAGGCCCAAGGGAATATCGGTCTGTCCATGTTGGTTGCTGCCCCATGCAACCACGGTTCCGTCGATCTTCAGCGCCGCCGAATGATATGCGCCTGCGGCAATGGCTGAAACATTGCGGGTGTCGGTGGTGGTTGCCGTGAATGTTCCGGTCACGCCGCCAAGTGTGATGGTTGCGGTTGCAACGGTTGAAAATGCGTTAGCAGTCAGAAGCCGCACATTCACTGTATCACCGTTATTAACCGTTCCGGCGGTGGAGGTGAACGCGCCGCCGTTAACGGAATATTCGCCGCCCGCGACAGAGATTGGCGAAGCTGCGTTGATCCCGGAAACCGTGATCGTCTCCGAGGTCGCAAGGCTGTTTAGCGCAACGCCGCTCTGAGGCGTGAAGCTGAAGGCGTCCGGAATGGTGTCGTCAAGCGTTGTCACGCTGAATGTTCCGGTCACGCCGCCGATGGTCAAAGTCGCGCTTGTAGCAGTCGAGTTGGCGGCGGAAGAAACAAGACGCACATTTACGGTATTGCCGTTGTTAACCGTTCCGGCAGTGGAGGTGAACGCGCCGCCGTTAACGGAATATTCGCCGCCCGCGACAGAGACAGGCGAAGCGGTATCGATCCCGGATACGGTTATAGTGTTCGAGGTGACAAGCGTGTTTAACGCCACGCCGGTCTGCTGCGTGAAGCTGAAGGCGTCGGGAATGGTGTCGCCAAGGGTGGTTACGCTGAATGTTCCGGTCACGCCGCCGATGGTCAGCGTCGCGCTTGTTGTAGTCGTGTAGGCAGACGAGGAAGCAAGACGCAACTTCACCGTATTGCCGTTTGCAACCGTTCCGGATATGGACGTGAAAGAGCCGCTGTTAACGGAGTATTCGCCGCCTGTAACCGAGACAGGCGAGGCGGTATCGATTCCGGAAATGGTTATCGTGTTCGAAGTGACAAGCGTGTTTAACGCCACGCCGCTCTGGGCCGTGAAGCTGAATGCGTCGGGCACGGTGTCGCCAAGGGTGGTTACGCTGAATGTTCCGGTCACGCCGCCGATTGTCAGCGTTGCGCTTTTTGTTGTGGAGAAGGTGGTCGCGGAAGTCAGGCGCACCTGAACCGTATTGCCGTTGTACACCGTTCCGGTCGTGAAAGTAAACGCGCCGCCGTTTATCGAGTATTGGCCGCCCGTTACCAGTATGGACGAACCCGCGTTGATTCCGGAAACGGTTATCGTGTTCGAGGTGACAAGCGTGTTTAGCGCAACGCCGCTCTGGGCCGTGAAACTAAACGGATCGGGAGTGGTGTCGTCAATCGTGGTTACGTTGAAGGTTCCGGTCACGCCGCCGATGGTCAAAGTCGCGCTTGTTGTAGTCGTGTAGGCAGATGAGGAAGCAAGACGCAACCTCACAGTATTGCCGTTTGCAACCGTTCCGGATATGGACGTGAAAGCGCCGCCGTTAACGGAATACTCGCCACCAGTTACCGAGATTGACGAAACCGCGTTGATTCCGGAAACGGTGATCGTGTTCGAGGTTGCAATGCTGTTTAACGCAACGCCTGTCTGGGCCGTGAAGCTGAATGAATTGGGCACGCTGTCGCTTGTCGCGATGCTCTTTTCGACGTCGGTCGCCGCGAGATAATTGGCGCTTGCGGCCTGGGACGCCCTGATGACTATGCTTTCGCCCGCGAATGCCGTAACGGTAAGCAGGCTGCCGCTTAATGAACCTGGGCCGCTTGCCACGCTGAAGGTGACGGGATTGCCTGACGCGCCTCCGGCGGCGAATCCGCTCAGGTCAAGCGGCGGATCGCCGTAATTCAGCATGTAGGTTGGAGGGTTGAAGCTGATGGTCTGCATGGCGGGCAGAATGGTCAACGCGCCCGTGGCGCTGCCCAGATAGTTTTCGTTATCGACGAACGCCGCAACGTTGTAGGTTCCCGCGTTGACAGGCGCGGCAACCGGATTGTTCAGCGCGTCCGTGTAGCTTATGCTGACCGTGATGCCGGGCGGATTCGTGGTTGTCGTAACCGCCTTTGCCGCGCCGTCATAGGTATGGCTGGTATTGCCCAGAGTGATCGTGACCGGAGCCTTGCCGACAGTCTGCGAGAGAGGCGGAGACGATGAGGCGTCATGGTTTCTGTCTCCGCCGTATACCGCCGTTATCGAATGACTGCCAAGGGCAAGCGCCGGGGTGCTGAATGTCGCGTTGCCGTTTGAAAGGGTTCCCGTGCCCAGTGTCGTGCCGCCGTCCATGAATGTGACCGAGCCGGAAGGCGTTGCCGCAGTGCCGGTTACGGTTGCGGAGAATGTGACGGAAGCGCCGCAAGTGGAGGGGTTGAGCGACGAACTTATACTCGTTACCGATGAAGACCTGTTCACAACGGCATATGCCGACACGCTTGCGATGCCGTTTGCAAATACCGTTATCAGGGCAGGGCCCGCATGAAAATCCATCAATGTTTTTGAGGCATATCCGGTTGCGGAGAAACCGGCGGCCAGATCGGGTTCAAGCCAAAGCTGTTGCCCGCTGTCGAGGCTTCTGATCTGCACCATCGGAAAGCCGGATGCCGAGCTGTTGAACGATCCGCTTGAGGCCTCCGCATATCCGATGCCGCGAAAACCGATGCCGCCCAGATATAGCTGCTGCCCCATGGCAACAGGATATGTGACGGCGGTTATGACGGGCCGCCACGCCTCCTGAAACCCGGTTCCGTTATCGTACAGATCCGCGCCGCTCAGGCAGGCTCCGTTTCCGCCTCCAGCAACAAGCACCTTGCCGCCCGGAAGCAGTGTCGCCGTGTGGCCGTCCCGCGCCACCGCCATGCTCCCGGCGTTGCTCCAGGCGTTCATGCCGGGGTCGTACAGCTCCGGGCCGTTTATGTATCCGCCGTTATGCCCGCCAGAAACCAGTATTTTCCCGTTTGAAAGCAGTGTCGCCGCATGACCGTCCCTCGCGATTGCCATGCCGGCCCTGCTGCTCCAGGTATTCGTGGCCGGATCGTAAAGCTCGGCACTGTTTAGATATGCGCCGTTCCAGCCGCCAGCAACCAGCACCTTTCCATTGGGCAGCAGCGTGGCAGTGTGATATTCCCGCGTTGTGGCCATGTTTGCCGCGTTGCTCCATGAGTTCGTGGCAGGATCATAGAGTTCAGCGCTGTTTAGATATGCGCCGTTCCCGCCACCCGCAACCAGCACTTTCCCGTTCGATAAATATGTTGCCGTCTGCGCATATCGCGAAATGGACGAATTTGCGGCGGCGTTCCATGAGTTTGTGACCGGATCGTAGAGTTCCGCGCTATTCAGGTATGCGCCGTTGTAGCCGCCAAAAACCAGCACCTTTCCGCCGGGAAGCAGCGTTGCGGTATGGTATCCCCTTGCGGCGGCCATGTTTCCGGCGGCGCTCCATGAGTTTGTGACCGGATCGTATAGTTCCGCGCTGCCCAGATATGCGCCGTTCCAGCCGCCGGTTACCAATATCTTTCCATCCGGCAGAAGCGTTGCCGTGTGGTATTGTCGCGTTGCGGCCATGTTTGCCGCGTTGCTCCATGAGTTCGTGGCCGGATCGTAGAGTTCAGCGCTGCTCAGGAATGCGCCATTCCAGCCCCCTGTTACCAGCACCTTTCCATCCGGCAGAAGCGTTGCCGTGTGGTATTGTCGCGCGGCAGCCATGTCCGCCGCGCTGTTCCAGATATTCGTGCCGATGTCGTACACCTCCGAGCTGCCGTGAACGTCGATGCTGTTCCAGCCGCCGGTCACAAGTATCTTTCCTGCCGCAAGCAGGGTTGCGGTGTGATACAGGCGCGCCGACGCCATGTTGCCTGCGCTGCTCCAGGAATTGGTGGCCGGATCGTACAGCTCTGTGCCGGGAAGCACGCTAATGCCGTTGTATCCGCCGGTTACCAGCACCCGTCCGTCCGGCAGCAGAGTTGCCGTGTGATAATCACGCGCAGCTGCCATGTTCCCGGCGCTGCTCCATGTATTTGTAGCAGGATTATAAAGTTCGGCGACGGCAAGCTCGCCTCCGTTATACCCCCCGGCTGCCAGCACCTTTCCGTCCGGCAGCAGTGTTGCCGTATGCGCATATCGCATCACGATCATATTCGCGGCGCTGCTCCAGGTGTTCGTGGCCGGATCATACAGTTCCGTGCCCGCCGTGTAACCGCCGTTCCAGCCGCCCGCAACCATCACCTTGCCGTCCGGAAGCAGCGTTGCCGTGTGGTACTCCCGCGTGGCGGTCATGTTCGGCGCGCTGCTCCAGGTGTTTGTTGCCGGATCGTACAGCTCAACGCTTTTAAGGTAAGCGCCGTTCCAGCCGCCGGTTACCAGAACCTTTCCGCCTGGAAGCAGGGTTGCCGTGTGATATTCCCGCGCGGTTGCCATGTTCCCGGCGCTGCTCCAGCTGTTCGTTGCCGGATCGAACAGTTCGGCGCTTTTCAGGTAAGCGCCGTTCCAGCCGCCGGTTACAAGCACCTTCCCGTTGGCCAGCAATGTAGCTGCGTAATAATATCGCGCGGTTGTCATGTTTCCGGCGCTGCTCCATGTATTTGTGGTGGGATTGTAAAGCTCGGAGCTTTTCAGGTAGCCGTTTTTCCAGCCACCGGCAGCAAGGATTTTTCCGTTTGGAAGCTGTATTGAGGTGTGGCCAAAGCGGCCAACGGTCATGCTCCCGGCAGGGCTCCAACCGGCGGCATAAGCCGGTTCAGGCTGCAACCACGCAAAAATCGCCCACAGCAGGAACAGCCGCGCGCACCACGAGTTGTCTTTCATTAATCCCCCTCCGTTGACCGCCGCTGAAATATGGAGCGGCGATACGATGTCCAGCGAACTAAAATTAATACTGAACCGCTCCGGATTGTCAAGGCAATATGGTGTTCTTATGCGCCGGATGGGTGGTTTATGTTATTTTCTCTGAGGCTGGTGACACGTGAGTCTTCTAAACCTTCCGAACATTCTCACAATCGCGAGGGTGCTGATCGTGCCGTTTTTCGTGATGGCGCTTCTGTACCACTACCATTTTCACGCCCTCGTCCTGTTTGTCACCGCCTCGATAACCGATCTTCTGGACGGCATGGCGGCCCGGATGAGAAACGAGCAGACGCAGTTCGGCAAGGTTCTCGATCCGATTGCCGACAAACTGCTGATGGTGGCATCGTTTGTGATATTCACAATGCTCGAATGGATTCCGCTCTGGCTCACGATCACGGTTCTAAGCCGCGACATCATCGTTATCGCCGGAACGATCATCCTCTATCTGAGCACCGACAGGCTGGCTATCGAGGTGACGAAGACCGGCAAGGCGGCGATGGCGCTTCAGGCGGCCCTGCTTGCCTACATTCTTTTCATGGTCAACTTCGGGGACAATCCGGGTAATCCGGGCAATCCGGTGATCCTGTTTCTTGCCGTGCTTGTTACAACCATCGTTTCCGGCGTTCAATACATATTCCGTGGTCTGAAGGTGGCGGATGGCGCCTGACCGGTCAAACCGTTCAAACCAGCGCGGAGTTGAGGTGACCGACATCGATCCGGGAACCAGTGCCTGGAATGCCGGAGTGCGCGCGGGCGACCGGCTGGTGGGCATAAACGGCCACGCGGTTCGCGACGTGATCGACTACCTGTACGAGCGCTGCGGCGAGCGCTTCGATCTGGAATTCGCCCCGCATGACGGCGGCCCGGCAATCCTTCTGGATCTCCAGCCGTGGGAGCCTGCCGGAATCGAGCTTGCGCCGCCCAAAACCAAAACCTGCCGCAACAAGTGCATATTCTGCTTCGTGGCGCAGATGCCGCGCGGCCTTCGCAAAACGCTTTATGTGAAGGACGAGGATTACCGCCTTTCGTTTCTGTTTGGAAATTACGTCACGCTTTCGAACCTTGCCGACGCCGACCGCGCCCGAATTCTGGAGCAGCACCTGAGTCCGCTCTACATCTCGGTGCATTCGGTTGACATGGAGAGGCGCAAGGTTCTGCTTGGGCGGCCCGATCCGGTTGACGTGCTGGCGGAGATTAAAGCTTTTGTTCGCGCCGGAATACGCATTCATGCGCAGATCGTTATGTGTCCGGACATAAACGACGGCGCCGACCTCGAAAAAACCATCAACGCGCTTGCCCGCCTGCATCCGGGCGTCGAGTCGCTTGCCGTCGTGCCGGTGGGCCTTACACGCTATCACAGGGGAGGATTGAAGCCGGTTGATGAAAAGCTCGCCCGGTCAACCGTCCGCCAGATCGAGCGGCTTCAGCGCAAGTTCATAAGGCGGTTCAACGATCCGTTTGTCCATGCCTCAGACGAGTTTTATTTGAAGGCTTGTGTGCCGGTTCCTCCCTCCGAAATCTACGGCGAGTTCCCGCAGATCGAAAACGGCGTTGGGCTTGTGCGGGATTTCCTCGACCGCTTCGATCCGCAAGGCCTTCCCAAAAGGCTCCGGCGCGTAACCGACCTGCTCACATTCACCGGCGCGTCGTTTTATCCGACGCTTGCGGAACTGGCGCGCGGGCTTGAAGCGCGAACGGCAGGGCTGCGCATGAATGTGGTTCCGGTTAAAAACGATTTCTTCGGCCATACCGTGACCGTGACCGGCCTTATAACAGGCCGGGATTTGATAAATCAGCTTGCGGCCCGGAATGGCCCGCGAAACGAGCACGCGCTGCTGATCCCGTCTGTTGTGCTGCGCGACGGCGACGGCGTTTTTCTTGACGACGTATCGGTTGAAGACGTGGAAAAGGCTCTCGGCATCCCGGCCATCGTGATCGATCCGACGCCTGAGGGCTTGATTGACGGCATCAAACAGGCGGCGAAACGCAGATGATCGGGATCAGTGGAACAACGGTTATAACCGGCATATTCGGCCATCCTGTTTCGCACACGCTTTCGCCGGCCATGCACAACGCCGCGTTCGATGCGCTCGGCCTTAACTGGCGCTATCTGCCGTTTCATGTCACTCCGGAGCGGCTTGGCGAGGCGGTTGCGGGTATCAGGGCGCTTGGGCTTCGCGGTGTTAACGTCACGGTTCCGCACAAGGAAGCGGTGATGCCATTTCTCGACCGGATTGACGACGAGGCCGGGCGCATCGGCGCGGTGAACACGATAGTAAACGACGACGGCGTTCTCACCGGCTATAACACCGATGGCCTGGGGTTTGTGCAATCGTTAAAAGAACTGGGAGTAACAGTTGGCGGCAGGCGGATTATAATGCTTGGCGCGGGCGGCGCGGCGCGCTCGGTGGCGTTTGCCCTGCTTGCGTCAGGTGCGGCCTCGATTCATATAATAAACCGTACTGTATCACGCGCGTCCTCGCTTGCCGATGAACTGAACCGGACGAAACAAGCGGTCACGGCGGCGGGTGAGGCCGGTTCGCTCTCCGGCTTCGACATTATGGTAAATACAACATCGCTTGGCCTGCACGCCGAAGATGCGCTTCCGGTTGATCCGGCGCATATTCACAACAAGCTTGTCGTTTGCGACCTGATCTACAATCCTGCTGAAACGCCGCTTCTTGCCGCCGCGCGGAAGCATGGCGCGAAAACCGTGAACGGCCTCGGAATGCTGCTTTGGCAGGGCGCGGTTGCCTTCCGTTTATGGACGGGCGCGGAGCCGCCGGTTGACGCGATGCGGCGCGCGCTGGAGGCCGGGCTTGCGGCGCGCCGATGACGGCGTCATATTCCGGTTTCGGATTTACGCATTCCATGGCGCTGTGATAATATGAAATCGCGTATTGGAATAGGATTTGCATTAATAACAGCCCTTTTCCTTTCCTTCATGCTTTTCAAGCGCGAAACGGCAGCGCCGCAGTCCCGCTGGAAGGCCGGATCGTCGCTGGAGGATATAACCATCGTTCAGCAGGACGGAAACGATGCGAAGTGGGAACTAAGGGCCGGGCGCGCGGATCTGGGGCGCGGCATGAATGGCGCCGATCTTGAAAACATACGTCTCGAAATGCGCGGAGCCGCGCCGCTTTCGATCACGAGCAGGGCTGGGCGTTACGACTTCGCGGGACGTTCGATGGATTTCGCGGGGGATGTGGTGATAATGGGAGGCGGATGGTCTCTTTCGACCGAGCGGGCCGGATGGGACAGTTTATCCGGAACGATCACGTCTGAAGAGCCGATCACGATGGAAGGCAGAACCTTCAGCGTAAAGGGAAGCGGATTAAGCGTAGATGTCAAAACACAGAGAGCAAAAACATCCGCGGTCACCTGCAGATTCAATCTGCTTTAGAATTGTAGCGGACTTAATCTGCCTGGCCCTGGTCATGGCCGTCTGGGCCGTTTTGTTTGCCTCGGTTGCGTCGGCTGCCGGGCCCGACAACGATGCCGGCGCAAAGCCGCGTCAGCCGGTAGTAATCACTTCGCGCACGATGGAGGCCGACAATCAGGCCCGCAAGGCGCGGTTCAGCGGAGAGGTTACAGCAAGAACCGAAAGCGCGGTGATTCATGCCGACCGCATGGACGTCTTCTACAGCGACGATTCGGGGCGTATAACAAGGATCGAGTGCGCCGGAAACGTCCGCGTGGTAAGGGGTGAGAGGGCTATAGTCGCCGAGTCGGCTGTTTTCTTCGGCGAAGAGGAACGGATGGAATTCAGCGGCTATCCGCGCATCATCGAAGGCGAAAATCTTGTGTCGGGCTCGCGGATTACCTACTACCCCAAAAGCGACAAGCTCACGGTTGAGGAAAGCCGCGTGTATATGAAGCAGAACAGATGATCCGGCTGAACAGATGATCAGAAGGTTGGCTGCAAGCGGCATAAAAAAATCCTACAAGGGCAAGCCGGTTGTGCAGGGCATATCGCTCGAAGTATCGGCGGGCGATGTGGTCGGGCTGCTGGGGCCAAACGGCGCTGGCAAGACAACCACCTTTTACATGATGGTGGGGCTCGTGAAGCCGGACGAGGGAACGATCACCCTGGACGGCGCTGAAATCGGCAACCTGCCGATGTACAGGCGGGCGCGCATGGGAATAGGCTATCTGCCGCAGGAGTCGTCGATATTCAAGCATGTCACGGTGCTCGACAACCTGATGGTCGTGATGGAGATAATGGGATTGGAAGCCGATGAAGGCAGGGCGCGGGCAATGGAGATACTTGCCGAATTCAACCTGTCGCACCTTGCCGAAAACAGCGGATTTCATCTTTCGGGCGGCGAGCGCAGACGGGTTGAGATAGCAAGGGCAATTGCGATGAATCCGGCGTTCCTGCTTCTTGACGAGCCGTTTGCCGGAGTGGATCCGATAACAATCGGGGATCTGCAAAAAACGATTACTTATCTTAAGCGCAAGGGTATCGGTGTTATAATTACAGATCATAACGTGCGCGACACGCTGTCGATAACCGACAGGGCATACATCGTGAGCGGCGGCAGGATTCTGGAGTCCGGCACTCCGGGCGAGCTGGTGGAAAGCCCGGTTGTGCGGAAAGCGTATCTCGGAGAGGATTTCTCGATATGACGTTGCAGGACGGTTATGGCACTTGACATAAGCCTTCAGCTAAAGCTCGCGCAGAAGCTGATTCTCACGCCACAGCTTCAGCAGGCGATCAAGCTGTTGCAGCTTCCGCAGCTTGAGCTCTCGCAGGTGCTCAATCAGGAACTGGTAGAGAATCCGGTTCTTGAGGAATCGATAGACGAATACGCCTCCGATTACGAAATCAGCCGTGAGGAACGCGACAACGAGGAACCGGTATCGGAGCCGCGCGACGATTCCGAGATGCCGCTTGAGCAGGTTTTCACCAGCCACGAATCCGACGACTATTTCATGGATCGCGCCTCCGACGGGCGCGACCTCGGCTATTTCAGCCCCGGAACCGAGGAGGCTCCGACGTTCGAGCAGTTCGTCAGTTCCCGCCCCGATCTTGTCGATCATCTGATGTGGCAGCTCCGTTTCATCGACGCCGACGACTGCATCAGGTGCGTCTGCGAATTCATAATAGGCAATCTGGATGATGACGGCTACCTTCAGGTATCGCTGGAAGAGGTTGCTAACTTCTGCGCGGTGAACGCCGAAACAGCGGAAAAGGCGCTTGCAATGGTTCAGCGGTTCGATCCAACCGGAATCGCCGCGCGCGATCTTCGCGAATGCCTTCTCATACAGGTGCGCGAGCTAGGTCTTTCAGGAACACTTGTGGAAAGAATAATCAGCGACGGCATGGAGGAACTGAAGCGCCGCCAGTATGCCCAGCTTGCGAGGCGGTTTGGCGTGACAGCCGATGATGTGAGCGCAGCCGTTGCGGCCATCGAATCGCTTGAGCCGCGACCGGCTCGCAACTTCGTTTCGTCCGAGACATCGTACATCGCGCCGGATGTTTATCTTGTGCGCGACGAGGACGGATTCAGGATAATGCTCAACGATGAAGGGATGCCCCGCCTTCGCCTGAACAGCTTCTACCGGCGAATGCTTGAGGACAAGCGTTCGCTCTCCGGCGACGAGCGCGCATTCCTTGAGGAAAAGATGCGCTCCGCCGTGTGGCTGCTTAAAAGCCTCGACCAGAGGAACAAGACCATCTACAGGGTTACGGAGAGCATTCTGAAGTATCAGGGCGATTATTTCGAAAAGGGAGTGTCGCACCTGAAGCCGTTAACCCTGAAGGAGATTGCGGGCGATCTGGGAATGCACGAAAGCACCATCAGCCGTGTCACGTCGAACAAATACATCCAGACTCCGGACGGACTGCTGCCGTTCCGCTATTTTTTCTCAAGCTCCCTCGGCAGCTCAAGGGGCGATTCCGATGTGGTTGCGGCCACATCGGTGAAGCAGATGGTGAGGAAGGTCATCGCCGACGAGGAGCCGTCCGCGCCTCACAGCGACCAGAAGATTGTCGAGCTGCTGAAAGCCAAGGGCGTGGAGATTGCCCGCAGAACCGTGGCCAAATATCGTGACGAACTGAAAATTCCGCCGCAAAACAGAAGGAAGAAGGCGAAATAACCATCTATAAAGAGCAGGGTTAAACCCTCGCCCCACTTTCACTTTCGATTGTTCGGTGATATTCTGGAATCAGATACACCGGACAACGTCAATCACAGGAGGAACGCAGCATGAACGTAATCGTAACCGGCAAGAATGTTGATTTAACGGACGCGCTAAAGGCCTATGCCGAGGACAAGGTAAAGAAATTCGACAAGTTCGACGCCAACATAACTGAAGCGTCTTTCACCTTCAGCCTCGAAAAGTTCCGGCACAAGGTTGAGGCATCGCTTAACCTCAACGGCCAGCCTATTCAGGCCGAGAGCGTAACCGGGGAAATGTACTCCTCCATTGACGACGTGCTCGACAAGCTGGGGCGTCAGGTCACGAAGCTCAAGGGCAAGCAGGGGCCGCGCAGGCAGCCCGAACGCGGCGCGGCGGTTGCGGCTCCTTCTGTCGAGGAAGCCGCAGCGGAGGAGCAAGCCGGGCGCTTGATCATCAAGAGCAACAGGTTCGATCCGAAGCCGATGACCGCCGAGGAGGCGGCCATGCAGATGGATCTGCGCAAGCAGGATTTCTTCGTCTTCATCAGTTCGTCCGGCAGCGACATGAACGTGGTCTATCGCCGCAAGGACGGCAACATAGGGCTTATTCAGCCGGCCAGATAGTGTCGGCACATCCGGGGGCGGCGAGCCGGGCAAGCCAATGGCGGCTAGCCGGACGGATAGTTCGCCGCCTCTTTTGTATACAAAATCTTTGAAAATCAAACTAGACGCAAAGATAATCACCGGACTTTCAGGAGCAGGTAAAAGCGTAGTCCTCAAGGCTCTTGAGGATGCCGGTTACTATTGCATCGACAACATTCCCACTGACGTCATCTATTCCGCCTGCATGTCGCTGAAAAAACGCGGCATAACCGCGCTGGCGCTCGGCATCGGCATTCGGGAAAGAGATTATCTGGCCAACTTCGAGACAGTATGCGGAAGGCTCCGCAAGGCGGGCTTCAATGTGGATGTGATTTTCCTGGACGCTGGCGACGAGGTTATTGCCCGCCGCTTCCGGGAGACACGGCGTCCGCACCCGCTGCTTCTTGAAGGCGGCTCGCTGAAGGACGCGATCGAGCGCGAGCGAAAGACAATCGAGCCTTTTTCCAGACAGGCCGACCGGATAATAACCACGGAATCGTTCTCGCCGCATCAGTTGCGCGATCTCATCCTGAAAAGCTACGGCAGGAGCGTGGATAACAGGCTGAGGGTAAACGTCATTTCGTTCGGCTTCAAGTTCGGCACGCCATCCGAGGCCGACATCATGATGGACGTGCGCTTCCTTCCGAACCCGCATTTCGTGCCTGAGCTTCGGCCATTCACCGGGCTCGACCGTTCGGTTGCCGACTTTGTGCTTCTGAAGGACGAGACGCAGGAGTTTCTGGAAAAGTTTCACGAACTTCTTGTCTATCTCATCCCAAGGTACAGGGCCGAAGGAAAAAGCGCGCTTGGCATCGCGGTCGGCTGCACAGGAGGACGTCATCGTTCCCCCGCAATCGCCGAAAGCCTCGCGGCCAGGCTGCGGAAGCTTGATAAAGTGGACATTTTCACCTATCACAGGGAACTCGACCCCAAATAGATGATATATCTCGATTACAACGCAACAACACCGGTTGACCGCGCCGTGCTGGACGCCATGTTTCCGTACTTTTCGGAACGTTTCGGCAATCCGTCCAGTTCGCACGCGGTTGGCCGCGAAGCCCGCGCCGCTGTCGAACAGGCGCGTGAAGATGTTGCCGCCATGATCGGGGCCGCGCCTGACGAAATTGTGTTCACCTCCGGCGCGACCGAGGCGAATAATCTGGCTGTCTTTGGCTCAACCCTGATGCGCGGCGGCGGGCATGTCATAACCACGGCGATAGAACATCCGGCCATTGCCGCGCCTTGTGCCCGTCTGGAGGCTGCCGGATTTCGTGTGACAAGGCTTCCGGTTGGCCGCGACTGCCGAGTCGATCCGTGCGAGCTTGCCGCCGCGATAACGAACGACACCGTGCTTGTAACCGTCATGCACTCGAACAACGAAACCGGCGCGCTTCAGCCGGTTGCGGAGATCGGGCGGATTCTGAATGGCCGCGGTATTGCGTTTCATACCGACGCGGCGCAGTCGCCGGGCAAGGCGGATATTGACGTAAACGCGCTTGGCGTTGATTTCATGAGCCTTGCGGGCCACAAGTTTTATGCGCCCAAAGGCATCGGCGCGCTTTACATCAGGCGCGGCGCTCAACTTCGCCCGCTTATGTTTGGCGCGGGCCATGAGCGCGGCATTCGGCCCGGAACCGAGAACGTGCCGCTTATAGTCGGGCTGGGCGCGGCCTGCCGCATGGCCGCAGGCGGCGCATATGCCGGGCGGATGAGGGAACTTTCGGCCATGCTGCTTGCCCGCCTCAAGGCGATATTCCCGGATGCCCGGATAAACGGAAGCGCTGATATGCGCCTTCCGAACACGCTGAACGTCTGCCTTCCGGGCGTGAATGTCCACGCGCTTCTCGACCGGCTGACGGACAGGCTTGCTGCGTCTGCCGGAGCGGCGTGTCATGGCGCGGGCGGTGCGCCGTCCGGCGTGCTGAAGGCGATGGGGCTTTCAGACGCCGACGCGCTTTCTTCCATCCGGCTGAGCGTGGGAAAAGACACCACCGGCGGCGAAATCGACGAAGCCGCGCGGCTGATTGCCGAAGCATCGGGAGTTTCAATCGCCTGATGCCGCACATTCTTCCCTGTCCATAGCATGGCCGGAAACCGCGTCATTCTCAAATTCACGCTTTTTCTTGCCGTGATTGCGATCTCAACAGCCGCAATACACCATTTCGGCATTCATCGCCTGGCAACAGACAGCAGGCAGCTTATCGGCTTCATACGCTCGTTTGGCGCGGCGTCGGTACCGGTATTCATCTCCATACAGGTATTGCAGGTTCTGTTTGCGCCGATTCCGGGCGAGGTGACCGGTTTTGTGGGCGGTTATATCTACGGCGGCCCGTCCGGACTTGTTTACTCGACCATCGGGCTGACAATCGGCTCGATCATCGCGTTTTCCCTTTCGCGCCGCTTCGGCAGGCCGTTCGTGGCAAAATTCGCGAGGCAGGAGACGCTCGACAAATACGACTTCCTGATGGAACACAAGGGAATCGGCATATCGTTTCTGCTTTTTCTTGTTCCCGGTTTCCCAAAGGACATCCTCTGCTACATCCTTGGCACAAGCAAAATGCCGTTTCGCTCATTTCTAATCGTCTCGTCAGTCGGGCGGCTGTTCGGGACGATAGGGCTGTCGTTCGGCGGCAGTTTTATAGAGGCAGGCGATTACAGGCTCTTTCTTGTCATGGTCAGCATCGCCTCGGTTGCAGCCCTGCTCTCATACATTTACCGCGAGCGTTTGTTCGCGTGGCTGAGGGCGCACAAGCCGCACCTGCCGCACAAGCATTAACTTTCCGCCTACCTCCTCTCCGCCAGTTCCGCCTCAACAGTCAGCGCCGCGCCGTCGCGCATTACCGTAACGGTTACGCGCTCACCGGGTTTCAGCGTTTTCAAAGTATTCGACAAATCCTTCAGGCTCGCAACATCTCCGGCGTTAATTTTCACTATCACATCGCCCTCCCGAAGTCCGCAGGACTCGGCGGGCGAGCCGGGCGTGACGCCCGACAGGCGGCAGCCCTTGCCGGTGAACGCGAAGTCGGGAACAATTCCCAAGCTGGTTTTTCTTCCGGAGTGTGTTCCCATCCCGCCGATTTCCTCCGAAAGGCCGCTTTCCGATGCCTTAAGCGTTGACGTGAGAAATTCCGGGCGCGATGCCAGATACTCCGCCGCCTCCTTCGCCACCATAGCAACCTTAACCAGCCCGTTTGCGTCGATCTTTTCCGGCGTGTCGGTCGGCTTGTGATAATCGGCGTGAGGGCCGGTGAATAACTGCACAGCCGGAACTCCTGCGTCACGAAAACTTCTGTCGTCGCTTGCCTCGTAATCGGTTGTCACGGCTTCAACCTCAACGCCGGTCACATAGCCCGCGCCACGGAAGATATGCACCCATTCGGATGCCGAGCCGGAGCCGAGCGCAAGGATTTTGCCTTTGCCGAGCCTGCCCACGGTGTCGAGATTGATAGCGGCGATGCACTTTTCAGCCGGAAAACGTTTCGCATCCGCAATGTAATGCCGCGAGCCGATGCGGCCCGTTTCCTCCGCCGTGAACGCGGCGAACACGATGTTCCGCTCCGGCTTCGCGCCAGCCGAAAACGCGCGAGCAAGTTCGATCAGGACGGCCACGCCGCTTGCGTTGTCGTCCGAGCCGGGGTAAATCTTGCCGTCAATAATTCCAAGATGATCGTAATGCGCCGCGATTACAACGCTCTGCCCGGCGAATTCGGGTTTTGTGCCGGGAATCACGCCAAGCACGTTTTTGAGCGAAACGGTTTTTCCGCCGACAGTTTCAGTCCACTTCTGAAAATACCCGCTGCCGTCGCCAGCCGATTCCAGTCCGGCCTCCCTGAATTTTTCGGCGATGAAATCGGCTGCGCGGCTGATCTCAGTTGTTCCAATGCCGCGACCGGCCATGTCCGGTGTGGCAAGTTTGCCAACCGTCTCGGTCATGCGCTCAGGCGAAAACGCCTGCGGCAGGCTCGCAAGCGGCTCGCGCGCCGGAACGGCTCCCATGTCAACACGTTTTGCCACGCCGTCGGCTCCCGGCAGATACACGGTCATCGGCGACGCCACAACCGGCCAGCGGCCCTTCACCGTGTTCACCGGCTCGTCGCCCTCGAACGCCAGATAGCTGTACTTGTGATAATGCGGCAGCTTTCGCGCAAGGCCGGGAAGCGCGCCTGGCGTGTCGGCGTCGATGAACAGAAGCGCGGCTTCGCTGTTTCCGGGCCTTCGCGCCGAAAGCACAACCGCATGATTTTTACGCGGAATTTCTGTTTCGCCAATGCGGATGTTCGCAGCGTCAGCCGAGACGCCATAGCCGGAAAGGGCGTCGAAAACGGTTTTCGCAAACCGGTTGCCGCCGCCAAGAATCGCCGCCGCCCTGTCCGGAGGAAGCTTGTCGATCTCGCTGTCAAGCGCGATTACAATTGAATCCGGCCCGGATTTGCCAAGCGATTCGGCCAGCGCGCGCCATGCTGCAAGCGTTTTCGCGTCGGCGGACGACGGCAGAACCGCCAGCATTTTCTTCGCGCCGAGCGCCTGGGTTATGGCGGGCGGGGTTTCGCCGGTGTCCAGCCGCCGGAAAACGTCGAATTCCGGATCGATGTCGAGCCGTAGCGGGCGCGACGAAAGGCGGATATTGATAGCGGCCTTTCGCCCGCTCATTTCCGCCACTGTGCGGAATGCGCGCGGAACGCCCTCCATCGTCACGGCAACCGGCACTATTAGCGAATAAACATCGCCGGGCTGAACCTGTTCGACATCGGCCTTCAGAATAAAACCGTTTTTCACCGCGGTCACGCTTACGCCGCTTACGGCAAGCTTCGGCGCGCCAGCGCGCGTAACCCATTGATCGAATTCGGCTTTCAAGCTCTCGCCGGTAACGTCCTCGAAGCTTTTCCGAAGATCGTCGAACGATGCCGTTTTAAACCGGTTGTCGGCGTAAAAACGCTGCAAGCACTTGATGAAAATTTCGTCGCCCATGCGGTTCCTCAGCATGTGAAAAAAGATCGCGGCCTTGCCGTACCCGACAGCCTCCGATGAGGAGCCGTGGCGCGACGTGAAGCCCGAAAGAGGAAAATCGCGCCCGTCCGAGACATAATCGGCGTATTTCTGAAGCACCGACTGGCGATATTCCGCGCCCTGCCCCTGCTGCTCTTTTATCAGATGATCGGCCAGATAGGCGGTCAAACCCTCGGCCCAGTTGCCCTTGGCGTAGTTTGGCCAGACGCTGTTGCCCCACCAATTGTGCAGAATTTCGTGCGGATACGATGAATTGATGATGAACGGCATCCGGATGATCTTCGGCCCAAGAAGCGTGAACGAAGGCATTCCGTAGCCAGTTTCCCAAAAGTTCTCCACCAGCGCGAACTTCGAGTACGGATACGGGCCGATCATTTTTTCGTACATGGCGATGTATCGCGCGGTTGCGTCCAGATATTTGTTCGCAAGCCCGTCATCCGGAGTTCGCAGAAACGCCATGGCCGAAACCCGCCCGGCTTGCTTTTCATATTCCGCAAACGCGGCGGCGATCAAAAAAATCTCGTCCTGCGGCTCTTTCGATTCCCAAACCGTAACAGTGCCTGAATCCGCGCGCTCGTGCCGCGTCCGTTCGCCCTGAGCCACCGCGTCCCACTTCGCGGGCAGCGAAACCTCGACGCGGAAGGTGACGGTTTCGCTGCCGAATCGCGGATACCACATTGAACTTCCGGCCAGATACGCGCCGTCGGGCGTAATCGCGCCGGATGTCTGCCTGAATCCGCGCGCCTGCTCCGCGCCAACGCTCTCAAGCGGATGATCTATCGCGCCTGAGTATTCGATTGTGAACGCTTTCGCGCCGGGCGGCAGATGCGCCCGATAGGCTGAATCGCCCGGAAGTTGTTCGATGCTCGCGCCGCGAGTCGGCGATTTCGGGTTCAGGCCCGGATGCAGGCCGAAGGTTATTTCGGCGGGAAATCCGCCGGAAAGCGAAACGTTGTCGGAAACCGTGATGCGGTGCTCGGCGGGGTCGAGCCTCACCGTCATGTCGTGATGGATGAGGGTGGCGGCGTAAAGGGGGGAGGGAAGCAGAAGCGTCATGGCAAGCGCAAGCGCATATCCGCCAAGCGGAATGATGTTGTTAAACGTCGAGGCAATGATTTTCATGCAGGAACACACTCCTTGTGGATATGGCTCAAAGCATAACATGGTTGTTGACATGCGCTCTCACCCAATCTCCGCTATAATCCAAGCATGAGATTTTCTCCACTAATTGCCGGGCTGGCTTGGGAGAGTTGAAAATGGAAATTCACGAATTAGTTGTTGAAATGAAACTGCTTGAGCGCCGTTTAACCCTCTACGAGGAGAAGTACGGCGTTCTGAGCGAAGATTTTTATGCCGCGCTCATTGCAGGCAAATTGGCCGAGTACGATGCCTACGACGAGACACGCGCCGATTTCAGCCGTTGGAAGGGTATCTTTGAAACTTGGAGGAGGCGAAAAGAAGCCTATCGCCGGCAATTCCAGGAACGTGAATTCAGCGCGGTGCTGCGCTTTCAGCCTGCCTATTGATGACGGATAACCCGTTGAAATCAATGAGCAACTACAGTCGTTTTCTTGCGGAGTTGCTCGGTCAGCCAGCGGTCAAGGGCTCAACGGTTACCGTATGGTCTGACAGTCCGTATACGGGCATTGCAGAGGGTGAAGTGTTTTTTGCCAACGGCTTGCGGCTGCGGATGAGAGAAGAGATGGATTTTGATGAGGGGCTTATCGTTTCGTATGGATATGAGGTGTATCGGGGCGAAGAGCGGCTGTATTGGTACGATGACTTTCCCCATCCGAAGGATCCGGCGCTTGCATCGACGATGCCTCATCACAAGCACATCCCGCCCGATATCAAGCATAATCGCATCCCCGCGCCGGGTTTGAGTTTCGCGCAGCCCAATCTGTCCGCGCTCATTCAGGAAATAGAAGAAGTCGGTAAAGCTGGAGCGTCATGACATATACATGCGGACATTAATGCTACATATCTAACCAACTCGCTCATTCCACCCAGTCGGCAATAAATATGTCTGTCTCGCGCGGTCTTTGCGGGTTGCGGTTCGAGCCGAAGGCCAGCTTCTTGCCGTCGGGCGAGAACATGGGGAAGCTGTCGAATTTGTTGTTGAATGTGAGCCGCTCAAGCCCGGTTCCGTCAATGTTGATGATGTAAAGCTCGAAATTGTGTCCGAACTTCTTTATGTCGGGCCGCCAGTCGTCCAGGTTGCTGGAGAAGACAAGCCGCTTTCCATCGGGATGCCACGACGGAGCCCAGTTTGTCGCGCCGTTATTGGTAAGCCGCCGCTTGTTTGCGCCGTCTGAATCCATCACCCAAAGTTCGAGCGGAAACGGCAAAATATAGTTATTTTTCATGCAGTCGCGCCAGGTTGCGCGCTCCTCGCCGGTTTGCGGATACCACGCCCGCCAGGCGATCATTTTGCCGTTTGGCGAAAACCACGGGCCGCCGTCGTAGCCCTCGCTGTCGGTGAGGCGCTTCACGTTCGATCCGTCGGCGTTCATCGTGTAGACGTCGAAATCGCCTTCGCGCTGGGAGCCAAACACGATGCTCCTGCCGTCGGACGACACGACCGGCTCGGCGTCGTAGCCGGGGTTGTCGGTGATTTTGCTCATGCCGGAGCCGTCCGGGTTCGCGGTGAAAATATCGTATGGGTAGAGCGGCCAGACGTAGCCCTTCGGCATGGACTGCGGCTTGGGCGGGCAGTCGCCGGGAATGTGGCTTGTGGAGGCGAACGCAATGCGATTGCCGCCGGGAAAGAAGAACGAACAGGTGTTCGCGCCATGATCGGGGCTGACCATCCGCTTGCCGGAGCCGTCGGTGTTCATCGTCCAGATCTTGTCGCAGGCGTAACCGTTGCGGCTCGACTGGAAGATAAGCTGCTTGCCGTCGAAGCTGAAATACGCCTCGCCGTTGTCGCCGTCGAACGTAAGCTGTGCGACGTTTTTCATGTGGCGGTCTTCGGAGGCGGGTTTGTTCCCGGCGATGCTTGCGCATCCGGCAATAAGAACGACGTAAAGAAACGTTGCAGCCATGATTTTCATGCAGGCACACTCCTTGTAATTATGTGCTTCAACGCATAACCGGGGAAAAGGATTTCAATGCGAGGCTTGTAGTGTCGTATTGGTATCAGGAAAATTGGCGTCCCCACGGGGATTCGAACCCCGGTTACCGCCGTGAAAGGGCGATGTCCTAGGCCGTCTAGACGATGGGGACGCATCTTGCAAAACAACTTTCGACGGAAACGAATTATATTTCGTGCCGATCAAAAAAATCAACCCGATACAAACTGGTGAGCCGCCTGGGGGTCGAACCCAGGACCACCGCCTTAAAAGGGCGATGCTCTACCGACTGAGCTAGCGGCTCACAGAGCCTCAAATATTATCCTACGCAATCCTGATTTGTCAAAACCGAAACGTCGCAAATCAGGCATTCCACTGCCATCAACCCGTCTTCAAGCCGCCCGATGCCATAGAACGAGCCGTCCGGGCCGTGAAGCCGGAACAGTTCATCTGTTTCATTTTTCAGGCCAAAAGCGCAATCATCGGCAGGAACCTGATTTCCATGCAGTATCCGCCTTGCGGAATCCCCGCTCAATCCGCAGACCGGCAGAAACGAAAGCGCCATCTCCGGCTCTATCAGGCACGATTCGTCAAGCTCGTCGAATCCGCGCGCCCCGGCAACGCCGAAACCTCCCGCCATGGTTCTCTCAAGCGACACCATGTGGCCGCCCACGCCCAGCGCGCGCCCCATGTCCTCGCAGATGGTGCGGATGTATGTTCCCTTCGAGCATTCCACGGTGAATGTGACAAACGGAATATCCACAGCCTCAATCCGCAGATCGTATATCGTCACCCGCCTTGGAGCGCGTTCGACGACTATCCCTTTTCGCGCCAGAAGGTGAAGCGGCTTTCCGCCCATCTTGAGGGCCGAGTACATCGGCGGAACCTGCTCAATTTCGCCGACGAACGATGCCGCCGCCTTGCAAACCATCGCCCCGGTCACGCCGCCTGTGTCGCGGCGCTCCAGAACTATGCCTGACGCGTCCTGGGTGTCGGTGGTTTCGCCAAGCTTCATCACGGCGCGATATCCCTTTGGGCGGGCCTGAATGTAGTCGGCAAGACGTGTTGCCTTGCCCAGACAGACCACAAGCACGCCGGTTGCGTCCGGGTCGAGCGTTCCGCAGTGGCCCGCCTTCTTCGCGCCGAAGACGCGCTTCACGCGGGATACGGCCTGTTGCGAGGTGATTCCGGACGGCTTGTTAAGATTGACTATCGCGGCGCGCATTTTTTAGCGCAACAACTATGCGCTCCTCAACCTCGGCAAGCGTGCCGTCCATCTTTCCGCCCGCGGCGTTATGATGGCCGCCGCCCCTGATCGTTTCGGCAATGGCAGCCACGTTCACCCGCCCCTTCGACCTCATGCTCACCTTGAACGATTCCGGGCCGGTCTGGCGAATGAACACGGCAACCTCCACGCCCTGAATCGACCGCGCCAGATTGGCGAAGTTTTCGGTGTCTTCGTCGGTGGTTCCGGTTTCGCGATACATGTCGTGGGTTACAACGATCACGGCAACATCATCATGAAACCGTATGCCGTTTATCGCCATTCCCATCAGCCTCATGCGCGCGGGCGAGATGCTTTCGTAAACGTTTTCGGTGATGCTCCACGGCTTCACGCCAAGCTCCACCAGATCGGCTGCCGCCCGGAATGACGACGGCGTGGAGCTTGAATAGCGGAATCCGCCTGTGTCGGTGAATATTGCGGTGTAGAGGCAGAGCGCGGTTTTGGCGTCGATTTCCGCGCCAAGAGCGCGAATGAGGTTGTAAACCATCTCGCCGGTTGACGAAACCGTCGGCAGCACCCACCGGACATCGCCGTAGCTTCGCTCGGTAAGATGATGATCCACAACCAGTTTCACCCTGCCCGGAAGCGATTTGAAGCCTGTGCGCTCAAGCTCGCCGCAGTCCAGAAGCACCAGAGCGTCAGGTTCGCCGCCGGAAACATCCGGCAGTTCGGCGCTCACGGCTTCCCATCCCGGCAGAAAGCGGTAGATGCGCGGAACAGCGTCCTTGTCCAGAATCGATACGCTTTTGCCCATGCCGCGAAGCGCGCGGGCAAGGGCAAGCGACGAGCCGAGCGCGTCGCCGTCCGGGCTTACGTGCGCGACGAGGAGAACGCTTTGGGCCTGCCTGATGGCCCCGGTCAGTGCGTCAGGTATTTTCATGGCCCGCGCCCTCTTTCGCCATGACCTCGCGCAGAACGCCGTCCATCTTCGAGCCATATTCGATCGCCTCGTCGATTCTGAAGTGAATGTCCGGCATGTAGCGAAGTTTGACTCTATGACCAAGCTCGCCCTTGATGAATCCGGCGGATGAGTGAAGCGCCTTGATGGTTGTCTCGGCCTCGTTCTTTTTCAGGACGCTGATGTATATGTTCGCGTGCTTCAGGTCGTCGCTCAGGGCCACGTCGGTTACGGCGAGGAAACCCACATGCGGATTTTTCACCCTGTTTTGTATGATATCGGCGATTTCGCGCCTTATGAGTTCGGCCACGCTGACCGATCGTTTGTGTCCTCGCATGAATGCTCCGTGCGCCGGCGGTTATTTTCACGAACATGCATGAAGCTTCCGGCGTTGCGTTGATTTTAGCATGGATGCAATCGCGCGGGATGTCAGCTGATGATTGACTCCCTTGAAATGCCGACGTATAATTATTTAAAATATGTACGTCAAACTAAAGGGAGGGTTCCATGCTAACCAAACTGACATTGCGGATGGACGACAATCTAATTGAATCGGCAAAAGAATATTCATCGCAAACTGGCAAATCTGTATCGCGTATTGTTGCAGATCTATTTGAAATTATTAAGAATGAAAAAATTAAGCGGGAAGACCCCCTTACTCCAACTGTGCGGTCATTGAAGGGTATCCTTAAAGGGAAGCAGCTAGACGAAAAAGATTATAAAAAATATTTAGAAGAAAAATATTCATGAAAACCCTATTCGACACCAATGTCATACTGGACGTTCTTTTGGACAGAGAACCATTTTCAAGTGATGCGTCCTTGTTGTTATCAAAAGTGGAACAGTCAGAAATTATAGGGTTTATATGTGCAACAACAGTTACCACCATTCACTATCTCGCCACTAAAGCACTTGGACCTCAGGCTGCTTCCCATCACATCAAATCCCTCCTCTCACTGTTCGTCATTGCTCCAGTAAATCGTGTAGTTCTTGAAAATGCAGCTTCTTCGAGATTTGCAGATTTTGAAGATGCGGTTCTTCATGAGGCAGCATGCCATGCCGGGGCCAAATATATTGTAACAAGAGATATCGCAGACTTTAAAAGCTCAAAACTGCCGGTGTTCGAGCCAAAAGAATTCATTAACGCCATGGAATCATTAAAAAACAATGACTAATCGGGTAAGGGACGGCATCTAACCGTCCCTCCCCACACCACCCATCATGCGGCTCCGCCCATTTATCCGGAATATCCGCGGTTCGCGGAAATCATCGGGCCGTAGCCGGGAGGTGAATCCCAATCCACAGTGTTGACAATTGGGACAGCCTGACTGCGGGGTTGCCGATGGTATCGGCTATTGGGTAACATTAATAACAATCGGGCGCATAAGTTAAAATGCCCGGTTTTTTTATGCCCTGACACAGGAATTTGCGAGGTTTTCAAGTGAACGAGCAGTTAAGCGCCGAGATTAAGAGACGGCGCACCTTCGGCATCATCAGCCACCCCGACGCAGGCAAGACAACGCTCACCGAAAAGCTGCTGCTTTTCGGCGGCGCGATACAGCTTGCGGGCGCGGTCAAGGCGCGCAAGGCGGCGCGCCACGCAACAAGCGACTGGCTTTCGATAGAAAAAGAGCGCGGCATCTCGGTGACAACATCGGTGATGAAGTTCAACTACCGCGATTTCGAGATAAACCTGCTCGACACTCCGGGCCATCAGGATTTTTCGGAAGACACCTACCGCGTGCTAACGGCGGTTGACAGCGCGCTGATGGTTATCGACGGCGTAAACGGCGTGGAGCCGCAGACCGAAAAGCTGATGGAAGTCTGCCGGATGCGCAACACCCCGATCATCACATTCATAAACAAGCTCGACCGCGAGGGCATGGAGCCGCTCGACGTTCTGGCCGACATCGAAAACAAGCTTCAAATAGAATGCGCGCCCATGAGCTGGCCGATCGGCATTGGCAAAAGATTCAAAGGCGTCTACAACCTCTACCGCAAGGAGCTTCACCTGTTCACGCCGGGGCAAGACACGCGCGCGGCGGACGGCATTGTGATAACCGACCTTTTCGACCCCAAGCTGGACGAGCTGCTCGGAAGCAGCGCCGACGCCCTCCGCGACGACATAGAGCTTCTTCAGGACGCGGCCAATCCGTTTGATTTGGAGCATTACCTGCGCGGCAACCAGACGCCGGTTTTCTTCGGCAGCGCGATAAACAACTTCGGCGTGCGCGAGCTGCTGGACGCCTTTGTGGAAAACGCGCCGCATCCGGGGCCGCGCCCGGCTGTCACGCGGGATGTGTTGCCGGATGAGGAGGCGTTTTCGGGCTTCGTGTTCAAGATTCAGGCGAACATGGATCCGGCACACCGCGACCGCATCGCGTTCCTGCGGATATGCTCAGGCCGGTTCACGCGCGGAATGAAGGTGATGCACCACCGCCTTGGCAAGGAAATAACCATCGCAAACGCCACAATTTTCATGGCGCAGGACAGGGCGAACATCGACGAGGCGTGGCCCGGCGACATCATCGGCGTTCATAACCACGGCACGATCAAGATCGGCGACACCTTCACCACCAAAGAACCGCTAAAGTTCACCGGCATACCGAACTTCGCTCCGGAGCATTTCAGGCGCGTCCGCATAAAAAATCCGATGAAGATCAAGCAGTTGCAAAAAGGACTTGTCCAGCTTGCAGAAGAAGGCGCGATTCAGGTTTTCCGCCCGCAGATCGGAAGCGACTACATATTAGGCGCGGTAGGATCGTTGCAGTTCGACGTGACAATGGCGCGGCTTGCGGCTGAGTATGGCGTTGACGCCGTGTACGAGGCTGCCGATTACTCGATGGCCCGCTGGATAGACTGCGGCGACCGGAAGATGCTCGACGACTTCCGGCACAAACTTCAAACTCACCTCTTCACCGACGCCGAGGATCAACTGGCATACCTTGGGCCGGGCAAGTGGCATCTGGACTACGTGGCCGAGCAATGGCCGCAGATAGTGTTCAGGAAGACGAAGGAGCATAACTGAGCTGAGCAAGGCCGCCCCATTCCGCATCCGCAACCTCTCCGTCGATCCGCCGCTATTGCTTGCGCCGATGGCCGGGCTTACGCATGTTGCGCTTCGAAGTCTTGTCGCCGGTTTCGGCGGCTGCGGCCTGTACACATCCGAGATGCTGTCGTGCCGCGCGGTTGTTCACGAAACGCCTGAGCGTTCGATCTATCTCAGGCGCACAGCCGCCGAACTCCCGTTTTTCTATCAATTGGTCGGAAACGAGCCTGACGCGATGGCCAAAGCGGTTCGCCATCTTGAGCGCGCCTCGCCGCCCGACGGTTTCGACATCAACATGGGCTGCGGCGAGCCGCGCATAAGAAACTCAGGCGCGGGCTGCGGCCTGATGCGCGACGCCGAAAACGCGCGGCGCGTGACCGCCGCCTGCCGCGCCGCAACCGCTTTGCCGCTTACGGCCAAGCTGCGACTTGGATGGGAGGAGTCGGCGGATGACATGATCGCGTTTGCCAAAATGCTGCAAAACGAGGGAATCGACGCGGTGACGCTTCATCCGAGACTTGCAAAAGAGCGTTTCACGCGGCGGGCGCGCTGGCGCTACATCGCCATGCTCAAGCGCGAACTTTCCGTTCCGGTTATCGGAAACGGCGATATTCTATCCGCCCCGGAAGTTGCGGCGCGGTTCGACGAGACCGGCTGCGACGGCATCATGATCGGACGGCTGGCGGCTGCAAGGCCGTGGATATTCGCGGAAATAGCCGGTTTGATCGATCCTGCCACGATTTCACCAGATGCCGTTTACGCCGATTTCGTCCGGATTCTTGAAAAGCATTTCCCGCCTGAGCGCAGGCTTGGACGCCTGAAGGAGTTTACAAGCTACTTCGCGCGCAATTTCCGGTTCGGACATAACCTTGAAACCCGCGTTCAGAACGCGGCGACGATGGATGAGGCGCGGCATGTTGCCGGGGAGTTTTTCGGGATGCACAGAGACGCCGCGCCTTGACATCCCTCAACACCCTCTGATTACATATAACGCTTTACATTCGCATCCGTCCGCATTACTGGACTGAAGCAATCCGGGAGATTTTCATGTACAACACAAACGAGTTTAAAAAGGGCATCAAGGTCGAGCTTGACGGCGATCCCTATATCATGATCGAGGCCGATTTCGTGAAACCGGGCAAGGGTCAGGCGTTCACCAGGGTGAAGTTGAAGAACCTCAACACGGGCCGCGTGGTTGACCGCACCTACAAATCCGGCGAAAAGATCAAGAAGGCCGATGTGGCCGAGCAGGACATGCAGTTCCTCTACGAGCAGATGGGCGAGTATCATTTCATGAACATGGAGACGTTCGAGCAGGTTGCCATTGCCAAGGATCATCTTGGCGAAGCGTGGCGGTATCTAACCGAAGGGCTTGTCTGTGTCGTGCTATTCCATAATAATGTGCCGATCAGCGTGGAGGTTCCAAACTTCGTGAACCTCAAGATCGCCTACTGCGAGCCGGGAATTAAGGGCGACACCGCAACCGGCGCCACAAAGCCAGCAACCCTTTCAACCGGCCATGTCGTATATGTTCCGCTCTTCATCGAGGAGGGCGAGCGCCTCAGGGTCGATACCCGCACCGGCGATTACGTCGAGCGGGCGAAGGACTGATTTTCCCGTTTTCCCGATGAAACCGCTGATTCTCGCCTCCGCCTCCCCGCGGAGGCGGGAGCTTATCGCCCGCCTCGGAGTTCCATTCACCGTTTCACCGGCAGACATCGACGAATCGATGCTACCGGGCGAGAACGCCGACGCGTTCGCCCGCCGCATCGCGCAAGAAAAGGCGCTTAAAATAGCGGCGTCTGTTGATTCCGGAATAGTTGTCGGCGTCGATACCATAGTAGCGCTTGACGGCGAGGTGATGGGCAAGCCGGAATCGCCTGAAGTTGCAACGGCGATGCTGGCAAAGCTGTCGGGCCGGACGCACGAGGTGATCAGCGGCGTTGCGGTGATCGAGAGGCCGTCGGGCAGAACCATCGTTACATCCGCAGTTACCGATGTTCGTTTCAAAACGCTCACTTCGCGCGAAATAGACCGCTATGTCGCAAGCGGCGAGCCGCTTGACAAGGCCGGAGCATACGGCATTCAGGGTATTGCGTCGCTGTTTGTGGAAGGAATTTCCGGCTGTTACTACAACGTGGTAGGCCTGCCGCTTAACCTGCTTTACGAAACACTGCTTGCGCTTGGGGTTGAACCGGCGTTCTAATCTCTCATCCGTCAACGCCGAACGCGCCAAGTATTGCCGCTCCGGCGCCCGGCCTGGCCGCGCGCGCAATGGCGTCCATCACATAGCAGTGCGCCAGATTCACCGCGTCAACCGGTTCCTCGCCAAGGGCCAGCCCGGCGGCCAGCGCCGCCGAAAAAACGCAGCCTGTGCCGTGAAACTCGCCCGGTATTTTTGATGCCTTGAATATCAGCGGGCCGTTTGAGTCCATGTAATAGTCGGCGGCCTCCTCGTCCCAGTGTCCGCCTGTAATCACAACCGCCTCCGGCCCCATCGCCAGCAAACATTCCGCCGCCGATTTCAGGTCTTCACCGATCATGATTTTCATGCCGGTAAGACGCTCCGCTTCGGCAAGATTCGGCGTGACCACGCGGGCAAGCGGAATCAGTTCATCGCGTAGCGCGAAAAAACCGTCGTCATCAAGCAGCGCCGCGCCGGAAGACGAGAGATAGAGCGGATCGACAACCAGATTCTTCAGTCCGAAGCGCTTCACGCAGTCCGCAACGCGCCTGACAACCCCGGCGTCATGAAGCATTCCGGTTTTAAGCGCATCAGGGGTGATGTCGGAAAGAAGTGTCTCAAGCTGCTTTGTAACAAAATCAGGCAAAACCGGCTCAACCGCGCGCACCCCGACGGTCGATTGCGCCGTCAATGCGCTCACAACCGACAGCCCGTGGATGCCGAAAGCCGCGAACGTCCGCAAATCTGCCTGCAAACCCGCGCCGCCGGTCGGATCGCTTCCGGCTATGGCGAGGGCGATATGGGGGGGAGTTGCGACGATCGACATTACCCGCGCTTCTTCTTCAGCGCCCGCTCCACGGTTCGAATGGCGCAGAACTCGCCGCACATGCTGCATACCTCGGTTTCGGTCGGCGGGGTTTCAGCGCGCCACGATTTCACCTTGTCTGGGTCGAAGCTCTGGGCTATCTGGCCGTTCCAGTCGAGGTTTTTTCTGGCGCGGGCCATCTTCATGTCGCGCTCGATTGCGCCCGGCACGCCCTTTGCTATATCGGCGGCGTGCGCCGCGATTTTTGACGCGATAACTCCCTCTCGCACGTCTTCGATGGACGGAAGCCTGATATGCTCCGACGGCGTTACATAGCAGAGGAAATCGGCTCCGGCAGCCGCAGCAATCGCGCCGCCGATGGCGGCGGAAATGTGGTCGTAGCCCATGCCTACGTCCGTAACCAGCGGCCCAAGCACGTAGAACGGCGCGCCCTTGCATATCTCCTTCTGGATTTTTATGTTCAGTTCCACCTGGTTCAGCGGCACATGGCCCGGCCCCTCGATGATCACCTGCACGCCAGCCTCAAGCGCGAGGTCGCGCTGTTCGCCAAGCGTAAGCAGTTCCTCAAGCTGGCTTCTGTCGGTGGCGTCCTCGATGCATCCGGGGCGCAGGCCGTCGCCAAGCGAAAGCGTCATGTCGTACTTTCCGGCAATCTCCAGCAGCCGGTCATATTGTTCAAAAAGCGGATTTTCCCGCTCGTTGAAAATCATCCACTCAAGCAGGAACGAGCCGCCCCGGCTCACGATGTCAAGCACCCGGCCCTCGGAGCGCAGCCTGTCAACCGCGCGCATCGTGAGGCCGGAATGCACAGTTACAAAATCCACGCCCTCCGCTCCGTGCGCCTCGATGATCTCGAACAGGTCGTCCGGCGTCATTTTGGCGATGGTTTTATAGCGTTCAGCAGTGCGGACGGCGGTTTCGTAGATCGGAACCGTGCCGACCGCGATGGGCGAATGCTCCATGATCATGGCGCGAAGACCGCGAATGTCGCCGCCGGTGGACAAGTCCATCACGGCGTCGGCCCCGTGCTTCACAAGAATATCCAGCTTTTGCCGCTCCACATCGAACGAAATGCTGTCTTTGGATGTGCCGATGTTGGCGTTGATCTTGGTTGAAAGCCCGCGCCCTATGCCAATCGGCTTGATGTTGTGAAGCCGGTTAATCGGTATCACGGAACGCCCTTCCGCGATGTCGCGGGCGAGCGTCTCGGCCAAAACGCCTTCCTGTTCGGCTACAGCCTTTACTTCGTCTGTTATTGTTCCGGATTTTGCCAGTTCTATTCTTGTCATGAGAGCGCCTTTATATAGGATGCGGTTTTCGACGTTATGTCGGAAGCCGTTAGAATATCGGAAATGAGCGCCACGCCGAAAGCCCCTGCCTCGCGAAGCTCGCGCACGCGTTCGATTGTCACGCCGCCAAGCGCGAAAACCGGAACGTTGCATCTGCCAACTTGATGCAACCACTCGATGCCAACCGGCGGCCCATACGCCCGCTTCGACGGCGTGTCGTAAACCGGCCCGAACGTGACGAAATCGGCGCCGCTCGCCGCCGCAATCTCATCGACGGAATGCGTTGACGCGCCGATCATCAGCCTGTTGCCGAATGCGCTCCTGACCGCGCCGGGCGGAACGCTTTGCGTAGTCAGATGCACTCCGTCTGCGTCAACAGCCAGAGCAACATCGGCCCTGTCATTAATAAAAAGCTTCGCGCCATAGCGCGATGCCAGTCTTCGCATCCGCTCGGCAAGCGGGATGAGTTCACGCACGGGCATATCCTTTTCCCGAAGCTGAAGCGCCTGAAGCCCGCCGTCCAGGGCGCGCTTCACGGCATCCTCCAGCGTCATGCCGGAAATGATCGCGCGGTCGGTTATCAGATATAGCCTGAACGCTAAACCCGGCACGCATCATCCCTCGCACAATCGCGTTGAATTCCACGAACGCTCATACAATCGCGTTGAACCATACGAACAGGATATTTTCGGCGATGAATGTAAACAACGCCAGCATCCAGAATACACGTTCAACGTTCATGGGCTTGAAACCGATGAAATTAATCATTCCGGCGATTACCATAAACCATGCAACCGATATCAGATCGAGATGCCACGGGAAATTCCACGCAACAACCAATGATGCAAATGCGCCCAGAAGCGCATATGGCAGCCAGAGCGATTTGGACGGCAGACCGTTTTTCCTGACCCGCCGCGCCCGGACTGCCGCGAAAATGTAAACCTGCCACCACGCTCCAAGAAACATGAAAAACACGCCGTAGCGCTGCAGGAAGTGTATTGTGTCGGTCTGAAGCGGCAGAAACCTGCTATTCACCGCCCAGAGCGTGAAAATAAATATCGCCGGAATGAGGCCGATGAAGAGAATGCCGAAGAAATCCAGCATTATCGAGCCCATCGTTGCCTCGTCCTTTCCCGCCTTTTCATCTTTGGCGCATAGCAGGAATTCGTAGCCAAGCATCACCGGAATCACCAAGTACAATACGAGCTGAAATACACTGTTTCCTTCCATCGTTGCCTCCCCAGGCTATGTAGTTGCGCGGCTTCCGGTTGTTTTCTGTCCGGTTTATCGCCGCAAATGAGACCTTATTTCATTTTTAAATCATTCGGACAACCTGTGTCTGTGTGTTCGGCCATGTTTTCGGCTCCCCCCCGGCTTCGCCACCCCCCTGATTGAGGGGGGCTTGGGGGGAGTTATGGAACTGTCGATTCGAACTTGGAATCATATGTATCTTTACAAAAGCATTCCTCCAAGCGGGCTTGAAGCCGTGGCGTAGAGTTTTTTCGGGATCCGCCCGGCCCGGTAAGCCAGACGCCCGGCGATAACCCCGTGCTTCATGGCGTCGGCCATCATTATCGGGTCGTTCGCTCCGGCGATCGCGGTGTTCAGGAGCACTGCGTCGCAGCCAAGCTCCATCGCAACGGCAACGTCGGAAGCTGTTCCAACACCGGCGTCAACGATGACCGGAGCCTTCACGGTTTCCAGAATTATCCTTATATTATAAGGATTGCGGATGCCGAGCCCTGAGCCTATCGGCGCGGCAAGCGGCATGACGGCGGCGGCTCCGGCATCCATCAGCCTGCGTGCCATGATCGGATCGTCGTTGGTATACGGAAATACGATAAAACCCTCTTTCGCCAAAATTTCGGTTGCCTGAAGAAGACCGATAACATCTGGGAAAAGCGTCTTTTCGTCGCCTATAACCTCAAGCTTCACCAGATCGGACACACCGGCCTCGCGCGCGAGGCGCGAATATCTGAGCGCGTCTTCCACGTTGTAGCACCCGGCTGTGTTCGGCAGGATTTTTATCTTCTTCATGTCCAGATAATCGAGCAGGTTCGGCTGGTTGCTGTCTGTAATGTTCACGCGCCGCACTGCCACGGTAACAACGTCGCTGCCTGACGCCTCGATGGCGCGCGCCGTCTCGTCGAAATCCTTGTATTTGCCGGTTCCAACCCACAGCCTCGATGAGAATTCGATTCCGGCTATGACCAGCTTGTCGTTTTGTTCCACGCTATCAGCCTCCGCCAACGAAATTGACTATCTCCACCTGATCGCCCTCGCGCAGTTCGCGGGTTTCGTAATCGCATTTTTTCACCACGGCGAGGTTCACCTCCACGGCAACACGTCCGCCTGCTATGCCGAGCGAAGACAGAAGGCCGGACACTGTAACACTGTCCTGAGACTCGTGAGGTTCACCGTTTAGCTTGATCAGCATATGCCGCCCCGGCAGGAGCTGGAACGGGCCGGATTCATGCCCTGACTGCAAATTCGTCTGTTTTTCATTAGCCGTTCCCTTCGCCGGTATTACCCGGAAAATCAGGTTCAAGGGGTCTTCACGCAACATGCGTGAACTCTCAGGCCGTTTCATCCGGCCTCCCCCACGGGTTTTCATGTTACCACGCGGCGCGGAGAGCCCGTCAAGCCGCGCGTGCAATGCCGGGTATCGGGTATAATATAAGCCTTGACCTGCTGAATGGGCAAAGGATAGAATGCCACTTGTTGCAGATGCCCGGATGTTGTCTTTTCATTACGGAGGATAAACTTTTTTGTGAGTTCCGTTTCGGTTGCAAAGGAGAACACGCGGTTCAGGAGTGAATTCAGCGTACTACGGGCTCTCATAGTCGATGACGATGAATACGTGCGCGACCTGCTGTCCACGCTTCTGAAGGAGCTGGGGCTGAATGTCGTGTCGGCGGTTACCGACGGAACCGAAGCGGTGGATTTCGTCGGCCGTCATGGCGACGAAATTGACGTTGTTTTTCTTGATCTGGTAATGAAGAAGCTGCACGGAAACGTTGCGCTGCCAATTCTTAAATCGAAGAGACCTGAATTGAAGGTGATAATTGTAAGCGCTTTTTTCATGAGCTACAACACGCACTTTCTGGCCAATCTTGGCGCAAACGGCTTTCTTGAAAAACCGTTCACGATCAGCGAGCTGGAGAATGTGATTGCAGGCGTATGCGTTGGCGGCAGTCCTGACGCAAGCGCCAGGCCGGGCTAAACCTGCCGCCAACGCAGAGATGCATTTTTTTCGCGATAATCCTTCATTTCCTGTAAAATAGCCCGAAAATAACTCTCCGGAGGAAACCTGAATGCTGCCCGGCATCGCCGCAGGAGTTTCGCGTATTACAATGATGTTGCTGCTGATTGACGCGCTGATATTCTTCGGCGCGGCAGAGCTTGGCCTCGCGATCCGGTTCATGGGGCTTTCGGATTCGGCGGTTGAGACAACCATTCCAAAGGCTCTCACATTCACACTCGTAATGCTTTACGTATTCTATCTGGCCGAGCTTTACAACTATCACAAGCGCGCCATTGTTTCACGCAGGGTGAGTTTCGCATTCATCTTCGGCCTGATGCCGCTTACCGCAATATTCTATTTCATACCCGGACTCTCGATAGGCCGCGGCTGGTTTATGCTTTCGTATGGCATGGCATACATCCTTATTCTGCTATGGCGGCGCGCAGCGGAGCCGCTTCTGGCAAAATTCCGTCCCCACGAAAAAATCCTGATTGTCGGCACCGGATCCGCCGCGCTGGACGCGGTGGACATCCTTCAGGAGGCTGCCGAGCATATATCCGACATTGAGGGATTCGTAGCCATTCAGGGAAACCAGCAGCTTGTGCCAAAGGAGAAAATCCTGCCTGTAGACACAAATGTGGCGCTGTTTGCCGTTGAGCACGGGATAGACCGTGTGGTCATCGCAGCCGATGACAGGCGCGGCGCGCTGCCGGTGAACGAGCTTCTTGAATGCAAGATGGCAGGAATAGACGTGCTCGATGTTCCTACCCTTTCCGAGGCTTTCAAAAGCAAGATATGCCTGAACATCCACCCAAGCTCGATGATCTTTGCAGCCGGATTCAAGCGCACCATGACGGCCAAGGCTATTAAAAGCAGCGTTGACATGCTGCTGTCATCGCTGCTGTTGGTGCTTGCATCGCCTTTTTTCCTGATAATACCGATACTTATCAAGCTGGACTCGCGCGGCCCGGTCATCTTCAGGCAGACCAGGGTGGGCGAATACGGCAAGGACTTCGAGATCATGAAGTTCCGCACCATGCGCACCGACGCCGAGGCATCAGGCCCCAAATGGGCGGGGAAAAACGACTCGCGCGTCACGCGCCTTGGCAAATTCATGCGCGTTACAAGGCTCGACGAGCTGCCCCAGCTCTTGAACGTTCTAAAGGGCGACATGAGCTTCGTGGGGCCGCGCCCGGAGCGTCCGCACTTCGTGGACAGGCTCAAGGACGCCATTCCCTACTACACGCAGCGCCACGTCGTCAAGCCCGGCATCACCGGCTGGGCGCAGATCAAGTATCCGTATGGCGCATCGGTTGAGGACGCCGCCGAAAAACTCCAGTACGACCTCTACTACATCAAGCATCTTTCGCTGTTTCTGGATACGTTCATCATCTTCGAAACGGTAAAATCGGTGCTGACCGGCAGGGGAGCAAGGTAGTTCATATTTGCCCGCTTCCGGGACAAGCCTCACTGTTCCCGCGCTGTCCCCGTTTGAAATAGCGAAAAACCTTGTGCTATGGTTATCACGATTTCCGGAATTTTCTCATAGGAGCTGATACCCCATGCCCGATAAAGTGGTGCTTGCGTACTCCGGCGGTCTTGACACCTCAGTCATACTCCGCTGGCTAAAGGAAACATACAAGTGTGACGTCATAGCCTTCTGCGCCGACATCGGCCAGTGCGAAGACATGGAGGCTGTCCGCGCAAAGGCCAGGGCAACAGGCGCGTCGAAGGTGTATATCGAGGATCTGCGTGAGGAATTCGTCCGCGACTTCGTCTTCCCGATGCTTCGCGCAAACACCGTATATGAAGGAACATATCTGCTTGGAACATCGATAGCCCGTCCGCTGATCGCAAAGCGCCAGATACAGATTGCCGCGAAGGAAAAGGCCATGGCAGTGAGCCACGGCGCAACCGGCAAGGGAAACGATCAGGTGCGGTTCGAGCTGACGTTCTACGCGCTGAACCCGTCCATCAAGGTAATCGCCCCGTGGCGCGAATGGGACTTGGGCGGCAGGGAAACCCTTATAGCGTATGCTAAAAAACACGGCATTCCGGTTCCGGTCACAAAGAAAAAACCGTACAGCACGGATCGCAACCTTCTGCACATAAGCTACGAGGGCGGCATTCTTGAAGACCCGTGGGCCGAGCCTCCGCCGGACATGTTCACAATGGCCGTGCCGCCTGAAAAGGCTCCGGCAAAACCGGCTTATGTTGAAATTGACTACGAAAATGGAAACCCCGTGGCGGTTGACGGCGTAAAGATGAAGCCGCACGATCTGCTTTCGCACCTGAACGCGCTGGCCGGCGCGCACGGAATAGGCCGTGTCGATCTGGTTGAAAACCGTTTCGTCGGCATGAAATCGCGCGGGGTTTACGAAACCCCCGGCGGAACCGTGCTGCACGCGGCGCATCGGGCGGTTGAATCGCTGACGCTCGACCGCGAGGTTCTGCATCTGCGCGATTCGCTCATTCCCCGTTACGCCGAGATGGTCTATTACGGCTTCTGGTATTCGCCGGAGCGCGAGGCGCTTCAGACGCTCATCGACAAGTGCCAGCAGGGCGTAACCGGAACCGCCCGCATGAAGCTCTACAAGGGAAGCTGCATGGCTGTAGGGAGAAAAGCGCCAAAATCGCTTTACAATCCAGACCTTGCAACATTCGAGGCCGATGTGGTCTACAACCAGAAGGATGCCGAGGGGTTCATACGGTTGAACGCGCTTCGCCTGAAAAGCAGGAAGGCGCTTGAGGGCTGATGTCCGTTATCTGCTTGCGCTAGGGCAGGCTCCCGAAACCGGAAATGCGGCCATCCGCGCCCTGCTTTCGAGCTTCGGATCGGCGGAGGCAGTATTTCGCGCCGACGCATGGCAACTTGCCGGGGCCGGAATATCGGGTAATAGGGCCGCCGCGCTTGCCGGGCATCTGAAAAACGTAAACTGGAGCGCAATCGACCGCATCATTGAAGAGGCCGGCAGAAAAGGCATCCGGCTGATTACGCATGACGATGCTGACTACCCGGAGCTTCTGTCCAACATACACGATCCGCCGGTTCTGCTCTATCTGCGAGGCAGCCTGGCAAAGACCGACACGAATTCGATAGCCATTGTCGGAACCCGCTATCCGACATCCTATGGAGTTAAGACCGCGGAACGCCTCGGCGGTGGGCTGGCCGAGCGAGGAATAACGGTTGTCAGCGGGCTTGCCAAGGGCATTGACGCCGCCGCGCACAAGGCGGCAATGAGGGCCTGCGGACGGACAATAGCTGTTCTTGGGTGCGGCGTGGATGTTGTTTATCCGCCGGAACATCGCACACTTTACGACGAAATAGCGGAATCCGGCGCGATCATAAGCGAGTATCCGCCGGGGGCGCGGCCTGAGAGGTGGAACTTTCCGGTGAGAAACCGGATAATAAGCGGCCTTTCGCTTGGAACCGTTGTGGTTGAGGCCGCAGCCGGAAGCGGTTCGCTCATTACAGCCAGATATGCGTCGGAGCAGGGACGGGAAGTTTTCGCTGTGCCGGGGCCGGTTACACTGGCCACGTCGAAGGGCGCAAACGGCCTGCTGAAGCAGGGAGCAAGGCTGGTTGAGGACGCAACGGATGTGATTGCCGAGCTGTCGGGTGTGTTCAGGGGCATGCTCAAGACGGCAAGTTCCGCAGGGTCGGCAACGGGCAGCGCTGTGAAGAAACCTGATTTTACCGGAGATGAACTGGCGCTATTAAAAATTATGGGAAATGAGCCGAAACATATAGACGAGATCACTGTCGCTGGCGGTTTGGGCGCGTCGCGCACTTCCGGCATACTGCTTCTTCTTGAAATGAAGGGCGGGGTGAGAAGGCACGGCGGCATGAGTTACAGCCTTGCATGACTTTGCGGTGGACATCCGGAGCGAGGAGATAATTGGCATCCAAGATACTTGACATGATCGAACTGATCGCCAACGAGACGGACTTTGAGGAGATACAGCCGGAGAATATGGAGCATCTCCGTATGCTCATACAGAACCGGGCCCGGATGGAGTTTATCAGGCGTCATGCCTCCATCTCGCTTGAAAGCATGTTCCCGACGCTTGATGGCGCGGAACTGGACAGGATTCGGGCGATCCTGTTCCTGATATTAACACGGGGGTTTGGCTTCGACAGGGACTATACCTGCAGCCTGCTATTTGCTGATGGACACGAAATCAACTGGCACTAAGGAAAAGGCCGGGCGGGCCAAATCGCTCGTTATCGTGGAATCGCCCGCGAAGGCGAAGACCATAAACAAGTTTCTGGGCTCCGAATATGTGGTCAAGGCTTCGGTTGGCCATGTACGCGATCTGCCGAGCGGCAAGATCGGCATAGACATCGAAAACGGCTTTGCGCCCGATTACGTTGTCATCAAGGGCAAGGAAGAGGTTATCGGCGGCCTGCGCTCGCTCGCGAAGAAATCCGACGCAATCTATCTCTGCCCTGACCCCGACCGCGAGGGAGAGGCCATCGCGTGGCATATCGCCGAAGAAATCGGCGCGAAGAACGACAACGTTTTCCGCGTCACCTTCAACGAGATCACCAAAGATGCCATTCTGGAGGCGATGAAGCATCCGGGACGGATCAACATGGACAGGGTTGAGGCGCAGCAGGCCCGGCGCGTTCTGGACAGGCTTGTCGGATACAACCTGAGCCCGCTTCTCTGGCGAAAAGTCCGTCGCGGGCTGTCGGCAGGCCGCGTGCAGTCGGTTGCGGTAAAGATGGTGGTTGACCGCGAGCGAGAAATAACGGCGTTCAACGCCGAAGAATACTGGAGCGTAACCGCGCGGTTGCAGGGCGCGGAACCGCCCGCGTTCGAGGCGAAGCTTGCCAAATACCTTGGCAGAAAGTTAGAGCTTCCGAACGAGGAAATTGTCAACGGCGCGCTTGACGGAATACGCGCGGCAGGACAGTTCGTTCTTTCGAAGATCGAGCGCAAGGAGCGCAAGCGCAATCCGGCTGCGCCGTTTACCACAAGCAAGCTTCAGCAGGAGTCGGCGCGAAAGCTCGGCTTCGGCGCGAAAAAGACGATGATGCTGGCCCAGCAGCTCTACGAGGGCGTGGAGCTTGGAACCGAAGGAGCCGTCGGTATCATCACCTACATGAGAACAGACTCTGTCCGCGTGGCCGACGAGGCAAAAACCGAGGCGCGCGAGTTTATCGAAACGAAATACGGCAAGCCGTATCTGCCGCAAAAGCCGCCTGTCTACAAGTCCGGCAAGGGAGCGCAGGAGGGCCACGAAGCGGTGCGTCCCACATCCGTCATGCGCGATCCAGATTCCGTGAAACCGCATCTGACCCGCGACCAGCAGAAGCTCTACACCCTCATCTGGAACCGCTTTCTTGCGAGCCAGATGGCTCCGGCGGTGCTGGATCAGACCGCGTTCGACATCGATTCCGGCGACTACACCTTCCGCGCCGCGGGTACGGTTGTGCGTTTCCCCGGCTTCATGACCATCTACACCGAAGGGCGTGACGAGGCGGCCAACGAGGATGACGAGAACAAAGAGGGCGTGCTTCCAGCGCTTTCAGAGGGAGCGAAGCTGGAAGCGCTGTCGATAGAGCCAAAACAGCACTTCACACAGCCGCCGCCGCGATTTACAGAGGCGACAATCGTGAAGGAGCTTGAGGAAAAGGGCATTGGACGGCCAAGCACCTACGCCGCGATCATCTCCACCATTCAGGACAGGAAATACGTAGAGAAGAAGGAAGGCCGGTTTGCGCCAACCGAGCTGGGGGTTGTGGTCAACGACATGCTCGTGGGCCATTTCGCCGAGCTTATCGATTACGACTTCACCGCGCGCATGGAAAACGAGCTCGATCTTGTCGAGGAAGGCACCATGAAGTGGGTGGATGTTGTGAAGGATTTCTACGGCCCGTTCAGCGAAAAGCTGGAAAAGGCCGGCGAGATCAAGCGCGTGAAGCCTGAGGACAAGGAAACGGGCGAGGTCTGCGACAAGTGCGGCAAGCCGATGGTGGAGCGATGGGGGCGTCACGGCAGGTTCATCGCCTGCACCGGCTACCCCGACTGCAAGAACGCCAAGCCGCTTGCCGGTGAGGCGCAGGCGGCACGGCCGGAACCGGAGCAGACCGACGAGGTCTGCGACAAGTGCGGCAAGCCAATGCTTCTTCGCACCGGCAAGTTCGGCAAGTTCCTGGCCTGTTCCGGGTATCCGGATTGCAAGGCCACCAAGCCGCTCAAGACCGGGGTTCAATGCCCGGAAGACGGCGGCGAGCTGGTGGAGCGAAGGGGGCGCGGCGGACGCTCTTTCTACAGTTGCTCGAACTATCCGGAATGCAAGTTCGCCGTCTGGAGCAGGCCGGTTCCAAAGCCGTGCCCCAAGTGCAACGCGCCGTTCATGCTGGAGCGATGGTCGAAGGACAACAGGCTTTCGTATGCCTGCCGCATCAAGGAATGCGGACACAAGGAAGAGGCGGGAGTATAGGCGGGAGGCTTGCTGTGGGGGGAATGTCAGGCTGCGATGCCGAATTCCTCCTCAAGCTTTCGCGTGATAAGCTCGTTAAGGCTTTTGTTGGCGCGTTTCGCCGCAACCGCGATTGCCCTGTGCAACTCCGGCTTCATGCGGAGCACAAGCCGACCGGAGAAAGGCTTCTCCGGTTCGATTCCGGATTCATTGCAGAATGACAGATACTCGTCAACCGAATCCATAAAAGCCTGCTTGAGTTCCGCTACTGTTTCACCCTGAAACGTTACCGCCCCTCTTGCAAGCAGGACATCGCCGTGAAAAATTTCGGCGTCATCATCGAACCGCACTACACCGTAATATCCCTTGTACTCCATCATGGCTCTACTCCCGCGTCTTTAAGGAATTTCCGCACAGACTCCACAGCGCCCTTGTTCGTCTCCTTGCGCGGATGCGGACGGTGAAAAACGCCCGGCACGCCGTTCAGAAGAAAGCGAACCCGTGAACCGGAGCCTTCCGACCGGACTGCGCCCGCGGCCAAGATCAACGCCTCGATGTCTTTCCACGGAATACCCGACTGCGTCGGCTCAGAAAAAACCGCCTGCAATGTTTTTCGGTGGCTGCTGTTCACAGGTGAATAGTATCACATGACGGTATCATGTTCAAGGAAAGGTGTTGCAGGGGCGGAATCAATCCGCCCCTGCGAGATATTGACTACTACTTGAGTTTAACTGTCTTCGTGCCTTCGTAGAACATGTACTTGCCCTTGTTCACAGGCACTTTCTCGTCGTCGCGGTGATCGCCGCCGGCGGGCAGATGCATGAGCTTCACAGTCACATCCATCTCCTTGGCCATCACATTGCGAACGGTCGTCTTTTCGTCCTTCTTCACGTCCTCATACGGGAACTTGATCTCGAATGTTTCGGTGCGGGTCTGGCCCGGCTGAAGGCTGGTGTCGCGGAGCATTCCGGACTTGCGGAACGGGCCGTAGGCCATCTTGTCGCCCCTGCCGTATCCCGGCGACTGGGGCATGTAAATCTTGGAAGCGTTGAATACCTCTTTGCCGTCTTTGGTTTTTGCGGTCACATCCAGGACCACTCGGTTCGGAGACGGTCAGCCATCGGGGATGCGGTGTCCGGCGTTGCTGGTCATCTTGACCGTCACAACCGCTGTCGGCACCGAATCCCCGGCCTTCGGAAGGAAATAGTAAGACATTGTGCTTACATCAACATCAACCGCGCTCTTTGCCTGATCCGGATCGCGGTAGGCAGGCATCAGATGTCCCTTCTTGTTGTTCTTCATGTGGCAATCCTGGCAGGTTTCTGAACCGCCGGAAGGCACATAGGCGTGCAGGTAACTGCCGTAGAGCGTGGCGCACTGCGTCGGCTCCGCAAGATCGAAATTGGGGCCGAGTCCGTGGCACTGGCCGCACAGGATAGACTCCTGCATGATCGGGCTCTTCTTGAGGGACTTGAACGCCCTGTCCGCGTGCGAACCGTCCTTTGTGCCGTACACGACATTCTTTTCCGGCTCACCATCTACCCACTTATGGGTGAGCGCCTTCATGTTGTGACAGACAAGGCAGTTGATGTTCACCTTCTCAAGCGTGTCCTCATCGCCGTCGAGCACCGCCTTGGCGATCTCGCGGGCAACGTCATCGGTTGCATCCTTTAGTTGCGGGAGGTGGCACTTGAGGCACGCCCACATGTGCTCAACCTTGATGTCCTTGACTTCCTTGACACCGGACTTTGTCCACTCCTTCATCATGCCGTCGGTGATGGCCGTCTTGATCGTGGCCATTGTTCGTGGCGTTCCGATGAGTGAACGGGCGTGAATCGACTTCTCCCATTCCTCGTAAACCTGGGGATGACAGGTCTTGCACGATGACACATCATACATGCTGGCCAGTTCATCGACCGTTTTTGCCTTCTTCTCCTCTGCCGCGCCCGCCGAAACCGGCAGCGCGATAGCCAGAAGAAGAAGGGCAGCTTTTGACAACTTCATAAGCCCTCCTTGCATCTTATTGGCGGCGGCTCATGCCGCCGTATAACAGCATTGAAAAGAATGAAGACTGTCGCGGCGAAACGCGGCCCGCACACAACTTGAGGCGTGGGTGATACGATAATACAACCTCAACGCCGCAGGCAATAAAAAAATTCATGTGAAACAAGCGGTCACCCCAGCCGCGATTGCCTCATGAAACTCAATCTTAGCCTAGACCGCGACGTTGTCAAGAACAGCCGCAAGCATCTCTTCGGCGCGCACCAGACCGGTGATGTCAACGAATCTCATGGACGTATCGCGCCGGAACCAGGTCATCTGACGTTTGGCAAATAGCCGCGTTCTTGCGCGGATCATTTCTGCTGCTTCGTCGAGCGTGGCACGGCCCGCGAGATATTCGCCAATTTCCTTGTAGCCAAGCCCCTGCATGGCTGAGCGCGAAGCGCCGCCTGCGATCACGCGTCGAGTCTCATCCACAAGTCCGTCGGCGATCATCTCATCCACGCGTCTGTTTATGCGCGCGCAAAGCTCGGCGCGGTCTCTGGTCAGACAAATTCGAATGAAATCATAAGGCGGAGGCTTCGGCTGCATGGCCTGCAACCGGCTTATCGTAACTCCATGCTCCATCCATACGGCAAGGGCGCGGACAATGCGTTTTGCATCTTTGCAATGAATGCGACGGGCGGATTCATGATCGACTGCGGCAAGCCTGCGGTGGAGGACTTCCGGCCCGGATGCACGCGCCTCCCGCTCCAGCGCACAGAGAATTTCCGGATCGCTAGAAGGCGCGTCGAGCAGTCCGTGGGTGAGCGCCATTACGTAAAGGCCGGTTCCGCCCGCAACCAGCGGAAGCCTGCCGCGCGCAGCAATGTCATCGATGGCGGCTGTTGCCAGCGCAAGGAACTTGGCCGCGCTGAATGTTTCGGAGGGATCGGCGACATCTATCAGATGGTGCGGAACGTCGGCCTGCTCATCCGGCGACGGCTTGGCCGTGCCGATGTCCATGCCCCGGTACACAACCATCGAATCGGCGCAGATGATTTCAGCGTTAATTCTGCGCGCAAGCGCAACCGACAACGCCGTTTTGCCGACGGCTGTCGGCCCGCAGAGGATTATTACCGTGTTATCCGGCACTTACCCACTTTCGATCTTAGGCGCGCTTGAACATTCGGAAGAGGTCTTTTCCGGAGAGCCTAATCGTCGTGGGCCTGCCGTGCGGACAGATGTCGGGCCGCTCACAGGGAGCAAGCCGCGACAGAAGGCCTTCGATGTCGTTATCGCTTATCGCGTCGCCGGAACGGAAAGCCTCGTGGCAAGCGATACGCGCCGCCGCCTCGCTGCGAAGCCCGTTGCCGCCGCCGGCATCGGCGTCAGCCGTGAATCCGGCCAGAAGCCCAGCCAGATCGTTCAGCAACGCCTGCGTTTGCTCACGCTTGAGTTCCGGCGGCGCGGCTCGGACAACGAACGAATGCGGCCCGAAGGGTTCCGCCTCCATGGCGAATCCGGCAAGAAGATCGAGGTTTTCGGCCAGAATTCCGGCAGCCGCCCTCGGCAATTCAACTGTGAGCGGGATGAGAAAAGGCACGGAAACCGGACTGCGCGACATCAGCTTTTCGTAAAGCACCCGCTCGTGGGCCGCGTGGAAATCGACTATGGTGATGCCGCCTTCTTCCGGGAAGGCGATGAAGGGGCCGCCAAGGCGCATGAACCGGCGCGCCGGAGGCAATGTGTCGAACTCTTCGGCCAACAAGCCGGAGCTTGCGCCGAAAAGAGTTGTTGTTTCGGCGACATGCGCGGGTTGTTCGGTCTGATGGGAATAATGGGATGGATACGACTTATGGAATGGATCGGTCTCATCTGCCTTGGCAGATGACGTGAATTCCCCCCCGAAACACCTGTGCATCGCCTGCACAACAACGTCAGGCCGCGCGAATCGCACCTCCTGCTTTGTCGGGTGAACGTTCACATCGACCTGGTCTCCCGGAACTTCGACAAACAGGATGAACACCGGATGCCTGCCGTCAGGAATGCGCCCGCGCATTGCGCGGTAAACCGGCTGCGTGGCTGCGGCGTTTCTAACCGGCCTCCCGTTTACGAACAGATACTGCTGCCGCCTGGTGGCATGATGCTCCCGCATCGACACCACGCCACGGATGCTCACGCCCGCGCCCGCGTATTCCACAGGTTTCAGGCTGTCGGCAAATTCGCCGCCGAAAAGATCAATTATCCTGTCGTTTAAAGACGCGGCGGCTGGAAGATCGAAAAGCGCGCTGCTGTTGTTTACAAGCTTGAAAGCGATGTTCGGGTTCGCCAGCGCGCGTTCGGTCACAGCCTCAGCCGCCCGCCACAGCTCGGTTGGTTCGGACTTCATGAACTTCAGCCTGGCAGGCGTGTTGAAGAAAAGATCGCGAACCTCGATCACGGTTCCAGCCGACGGCGGCGCCGGACGCTCGTCGGAGATAGTTCCGCCGTCAACCGATATGCGTATTCCGGCGGTTGCGCCGCGCTCCGCCGTAATCAGTGTGAAGCGCGAAACCGCCGAAATGGCGGCAAGCGCCTCGCCACGGAATCCGAGCGTCGAGACGCCGAAAAGATCGTCGGAGTTCGAAATCTTGCTGGTGGCGAAGCGTTCGAGCGAAAGCCTGGCGTCTTCCGGGCTCATGCCTGTCCCGTCGTCGGCGATGGCGATCATCCTTCGTCCGGCGGCGGTTAGGTCTATTCGTATCCGGGAGGCTCCGGCGTCAACCGAGTTTTCAACCAGCTCCTTCACAACCGAAGCAGGGCGCTCCACAACCTCGCCGGCGGCTATGCGGTTCTGGACGTCAAGCGGCAGGCGGTGTATGCGTATCATTTTTTGCGCGATATTTTCATCAGGCATCTATTATAATAAATAAACCGGCGGCAAAGACTAAAGAAAGCCGGCAGCATGATCGGGAGGGGCTTTCCATAACATGAAGGAACCCTTTAAGAGAATCGCGTAACAGATTGTTTCAAAAAAAGAAATATCTTGACAAAGAAAGGTCGTTTTGCTAATAGTTCCCTATGTCATTTCTTAAGGCAATTGGCGACAGGCTTTCTCTCTTCAAGGGGCAGGACATAATAGGCCTCGACATAGGCGCACGCTATATGAAGGCCATGCAGGTTCGCGATTCGTCGCGTGGTTTCACGCTTGAACGTTTCGCCATGCTTCCGATAGAGCCGGAGCTTATCGTCGATGGAGCAATTCTCGATTCGTTGCGCGTCGTGGAGGGAATCAAGACTCTTCATCAGATGCTCGGCGTCAAAACGAGAAATGCAACCATCTCGGTATCTGGACATTCATCCGTCATCATCAAGCGGATCACTATTCCTGAAATGACCGAGGAGGAGCTTCAGGAGTCTATCCGTTTCGAGGCCGAGCAGTACATCCCCTTCGACATCGAGGATGTCAATCTCGACTTTCACATTCTGGGCCCCACCGAGGCGCCCGGCCAGATGGAAGTGATACTGGTTGCGGTAAAAAAGGACAAAATCAACGAATACGTGTCTGTTGTTCAGGAGGCCGGTCTGGTTCCGGCCATAGTTGACGTGGACGCGTTCGCGCTCGAAAACGCCTACGAAGTCAACTACGACATCGTGCCGGACATGAACATCGCGCTTGTGAACGTGGGCGCAAGCCGCATCACGCTGAACATATTGAAGGGCGGAATCAGCGTTTTCACCCGCGACAGCGCGGTCGGAAGCGACATACAAACCGAAACCATACAGAAGGAACTCGGAATCACCTTCGAGGAGGCCGAGCGCCTGAAGCACGGCGGCACGGTTGACGGCATCGCAGTTGATGAAGCCGAAGCGGCGCTCCAAAGCTCATCCGACGACATCATAAACGAAATATCGCGCTCGCTAGACTATTTCCGCGGCACATTCATGCACGAAAGCGTCCAGAAGGTCATGCTTTCTGGCGGCTGCACGCTAATGAAAGGGTTTCCGCAGAGGGTTACGGAGATCACCGGAATACCTGTGGAAATAATGGATCCGTTCCGCAACATAAGCATTGCGCGCGGCCTCGACAAGGACATGCTCACAGCCTCCGCGCCGCAGCTTCTTATTGTTCTGGGGCTTGCAATCAGGAGACTGAACGACAGATGATCCGCATAAACCTTCTGTCGGTCAAGCGGAAGAAAAAACCGGCCCAGGTTCCGCTTTTTGTGGTCATGGCCGTTCTGCTTCTGACGGTTTCAGGCATCGGCATTGCCTACGGCCATTACTATCTGGCAGACAAGGTCAAGCAATATACCACGCGCCGGGCGCAGAATCAGCAGCGGCTCGACGAACTGGATCAAAAGATCCAGGAGGTTAAAAACTACGAGGAGAACAACAAGGATTTCGAGCGCAAGAAAGGGATTATAGAGCGGCTCGGAAAGAGCCAGAACGCGCCTGTCATCCTCCTCAATGAAATCGGGGGGCGCCTTACGGACGGAATATGGCTTGAGACACTCGATGAATCGAACTGGCAGATCAAGGTCGTCGGCAAAAGCTTCTCGAACGCCGAGATCGTGAACTATATCGACAGCCTCAAGAGCTCGAAGCTGTTAAACAACGTTGTGCTTGTGGAAACAAAGAAGGAAGGCGGCTCGGATACGCCGCTCTATTCATTTTCGCTTACGCTGGACTTTGCCTTCTAGGGGAACAATGGCCGGTTTCGAATTCAAGACAAACATCAAGATCGACCTGAACAAGACGCCGAAATGGGCTCGCTTGCTCATTGTATTCCTGCTGCCTGTTGCCGCCGGCATCGCCTTCTACATCATGGATTACGAGCCGAAAAGCAAGCAGCTTGATCGTTTGCTTGCCGAAATAGGCGAGCAGGAAAACAAGATCCGCACGAACGAGACCAAGGCCGGCAAGCTGGAGGTTCTAAAGGCCGAGAATGAATGGCTGAAGGCCAAGCTCAAGGAGTTGCAGGAGAAGCTTCCCGAAGAGCGGGAAGTTTCCGGGCTTCTTCGCCAGATTTCGGACAGGGGCATGGCCTCCGGCCTCGACATACTGGAGTGGAAGCCGGAGTCGAAACGCGCCGGCAGCAGCGGCCTGTACGATGAGATACCGGTTTCGGTTCGCGTGCTGGGCGGGTTTCATAATCTTGGAGAATTCTTCAGCGGTATAAGTTCCATGACCAGAATTGTGAATGTTTCGGGCATAAAGATTACCGGAAGCAAGGGCGCAACCGACAAGCACGAGCGGCTGAACGTTGCATTCACGGCAACAGCCTTCACATCCATCGCCGCCCAGAAGACTGTCGATGCGTCCGGAGCGGGCGCTTCCGCCGCGCCGCAGGCAAAACAATGAGAACCGGCGCTACCAACCTCCATGCGTTCATGCTCTCCGCCATGATTCTGGCGTCGATTACGGCAATGCCCGGTTGCAAGGAAAAAAAGGCCGCGCAGCCAGTGGCCCAGCCCACGGGGACATCCGCACCCGCGCCCAAGTTCGATCCTTCAACGAAAGAGGGGAAGCCGCGCGAGATCATCGCGTACATGCCGGGCGCGCGCGACCCGTTCAAGAGCCTGCTCAAGACCGGCAAGGACATCGATCTTCAGAAGAAGGAACGGCGAAGCGGCGTGCCTCCGCTTGAGGGCTTCGACATAGCAAGCCTGAAGGTCATCGGCATTGTGCTTTCACCTTCGGGCAACATGGCGATGATAACAACCCCTGACGGCAAGGGGTTTACCGTGAGGGAGGGCGCGAAAATTGGCATCAACAACGGCAGAATCGTGAAAATACAGCCAGACAAGATACAGGTGACCGAGATGATTGCAAATTACAGGGGCGAGGTCAGTCCGCAGACTGCGTATATGGAACTCCGGAAGGAGGAGGAGAGATGAGGAAGGGGTTTCGCCGGACTTACTTGTTCCTTGCGCTTGCCGCAGCCACACTGGCGGCAACAGTCGGCGCGGCTTACGCGGCGGACTGGAGCATCAGGATCAACAGCATCAATGTCAGCGACGCGGGTGAAATGCAGCGCATAGAGATCGATGCCGACAAACCGCTTATCTTCACCATCTACAAGCCGGCAGACCCTTTCAGGGCTGTCGTTGAGTTGAGCGGCGCCGATCTTGGCGGTCACACCGAACGCATTGTCGTCGATAAAGATTCTATTTACGAGATAATTCCAAGCCAGATCGAAACTCCCTCGCGCATGGCCCGCCTTGAGATCGGGCTTGCAGCGCCTGTCGAGATCAATCCGAGGGTGGACGGCAACAGGCTGATTCTTGAAGTGCCGCGAAGCAGAATGTTCGCGGAGAATGTCGAGACAACCGCCGCGCCAGTTATTCCGCCAGCCATTCAGCCGGCACCGAAACCGACTGAGCCGGTTGAGCCTGCGAAACCCGTGGTTGTTGCGGCGGCCCAGCCGCCAATTACTCCGGTTACGCCGACGCCGACGATTTCGGCGGTGCCGCCAACACCGGCTACACCGGTGCCGCCAACAGCGCCGATTGCGGCGGTGCCGGTCGAAAGCTACATCGTTCCAACCGATACCACACCAAAGGCCAAGGCGGCGGTTGCCCAGGAACCGGCAGCAAAACAGCCGCAACCTGCCACTGATACACCTGCCGCCGTTGCCGGCGTCAAGCCCGGCGTCTCGGTCAGCGCATCGGGCGGGCGTGTTCATGTAAACATCGCCACGGGTGCGGATGTTGCGCCGGAGGTGTTCGACATCGACAAGCGGCGCATCGTGATCGATGTTCCGGGCGTCTCGATTCCGGAGGAACCGGTTCCGGCTGTGTCCGCGCCTGTCAAGGCTGTCCGGATCGGACGCCACAAGAACAGGGCTCGCGTTGTGATCGATCTTTCACAGGATGCGGCTTACTCTGTTTCCAGATCAGCTTCCGGAATTACTGTCTCCATGGCGGCTCCACCCGCGATGGCCGATAAACAGACCGCTCCGGAGACCGGTCAAGCGCCGGTTGCAGTTGCAGCAACACAGCCTCCATCGCAGGTTGCATATGCCGCCGCCGAAAACGGCGAGCAGAAGATTTCTCTGGACTTTCAGGATGCCGACGTTGTTCAGATATACAGGCTTCTTGCCGATGTCGGCGGCCTGAATCTTGTCGTGCATTCGGATGTTAGCGGCAGAATCCCGAACCTCAAGCTCAAGAACGTGCCGTGGGGGCAGGCTCTGGACATAGTCCTGAAGCTCACCGGACACGGCAAGTCCATCGAGGGCAACATCATGCGCATCGCCCCAGCCGCGGCCTTCGCGAAGGAGAACGAGGAGATAAGCAAGGCGCGTGAGGCAAAAGCAAAGGCTGAAGACCTCTACCAGCGCATCGTGCCGGTCAACTACGCCGATGCCGAGGCGATCCGGAAAGCGGTTACGGACAGCAGCATCCTTACGCCGCGCGGCAAGATCACGATCGACTCGCGCATGAACACGCTTATTGTTCAGGACACCGAGGACAGCCTGAACCGCGTGGCCGATCTTGTGAAGATAATGGACATCGCCAAGCCGCAGGTTCTTATCGAGGCGCGAATGGTCACGGTCAAGACAAACGTCTCCAAGACCATCGGTATCGACTGGTCTGGAACTTTCGCGATGGATGCGGCGCACGGCAATCCGGTTGGAATGCAGTTTCCAAACAGAATGTCCGGCAGCCTTGCCACAAACGTGGGACTGGGCTCGGCAAAGCCATCGATGTCTCTGGACATCGGAAGCGTGGCCGACGCGCTCACGCTCAACATGAAACTGGCCGCGATCGAGACGAACAACGAGGGCCGCACGCTTTCCAATCCGCGCATAATGACGATGGACAGGGAAGAGGCCGAGGTGAAGCAGGGCACGAAGGTTCCGTTTAAAACCACCTCGCAGGAGGGCACCAAAACGGAATTCGTTGACGCCACGCTCAGCCTGAAGGTGAAGCCCGAAATCACGCCCGGCGGATTCATTCAGCTTACGCTTACCGCCACGCGCAACGCCATCGGCGTGACAACCCCCGACGGCGTCAGCATCGACGTGAACGAGATCAAGACCAAGACGCTGGTTAAAGACGGCAAGACCATCGTTATCGGCGGCATCTACACGAAGGACAACACCGACGCCGTGACCAAGATTCCGGTTCTGGGCGATCTGCCCGGCGTGGGATGGCTGTTCAAATCCAAATCCAGGAGCGACGAAGTCAACGAACTGCTGATATTCATAACACCCAGAATTGTGAAGGAGAAGGCGGCGCTATGAGACGTATTCAGACAATTGCCATTGCCGCGATGCTGGCCATATCCGCCATGCTCGGCGGATGCGGTGACAACACGGCGCCATCGGGTGCAACTATAACTATTTCACCGCCATCCGATTCCATTGAGGATGCAAGTCTTACCGCAAGCAGTTCGAGCAAGGACTTCACGATTACGGTAAAGAACAAGGACGGGCTGCTGATGAACAATGTGGATGTTGTCATATCCGCCAGAGGCCAGCAATGGGGGCTTGTTCAACTCATGACTACCGGCAATGTTCTCCTTTCGGAACCGGTTACGGTTACAACCGACGACACAGGCACATATACGGTGCGTCTTCTGATGGTTCATGGCGGCGGTGCAAAATATAAATTCGATTTGTGGGCCACATCAGCGTCGGCAAGCGCCTCGGCGACGATTGAAGTGAAGTAGGTCATGCTAAAGGATTATTGCCATGATAATTAAGCGGCTCATTAAGGGCGTACTTAACGTATTCATCGTGTTTTCGGTGGTGTCGTTAATATCCTCCTGCGGAAAGACAACATCTCCGTCAGCGGCAGGCGGGGGGGGAGGTCTCTCCTCTACGGTTGCCAAAATAACTTTAACCGCCAATCCCACCACTGTTACAAACAGCGCAACTTCCGCCATATCCGCCACGGTTGTTGATGCCAACAATAACGCTATTGCAAACGGCACGCAAGTAGCATTTTCTATGGATGACAGCAGTTTTGGAAGTCTGTCGGCAAGTTCCGCGACTACATCATCGGGCCTTGCCGCAGTTACGTTTACTGCTTCTGCAACCAAAATCGGTACGGTGACGATTACCGCGACAGCGGGCGGCAAGACGGGAACTGTGCAGGTTGCAATCGGCGCTGGCGGAGGGCAGACGGTGACAACCGTAACCACCACGGCGTCGTCAACATCCATAGTGGTCGGGCAGACCTCCACAATCACCGCAACAATAAAAGATCAAAATAACGCAAACATGCCGGATGGCACGTCGGTCACTTTCGCCATAAGCGATTCAACGCTTGGAGCGATCACACCGGCCACCACATCCACTAGCAGCGGCACGGCAACCGCCACATTCACGGCATCCAAAACAAAGGTTGGCACTGTCACGGTGACAGCAACGGCTGGCGGCAAAAGCGGCACGGTAGACGTAACGATTACCGGAGTGACGTCGGTTACGTTATCGGCACAGCCGGCAACCCTGGTTGTTGGGGCAACCTCTTCGATATCCGCCACAATTCTGGACAAAAACAGCGCGAACATGCCCGACGGCACGGCCGTTAAATTCGCGTTGAGCGAAAGCACGTTGGGAACGATAAGCGCAACAGACGCCACGACATCGAACGGCAAGGCCACCGCCACGTTCACCGCCGCCCTTACCAAGGTTGGCGTCGAAACCATTACCGCAACAGCCGGAGATATAAGCAAAAGCGTTGACATCACAATAAATGCGGTGGAGGCCGGAAGCATTACTTTCACATCGGCCACGCCAGCCAGTATCGGCATCAAATCATCGGGCAAACCTGAAGACAGTACCGTTACCTTCCTTGTCAAGGACGCAAACGGAAATCCTGTGCTCGACGGAACAGTTACCGTAGATTACTGCCTTGCCGGGCCATCCGGCGGACGCTTGCCGTCAGCAGGCGGCGAATATCTGGGAAACACCTACAACAGCGCAATTGAGACATACACGGATGCAAATGGAAACGGCTGCTACGACTACGGCGAAACCTATACTGACGCAAACGGGAATGCAGTCTACGACAGCCCGATGTATGCGGCAGGCGCTTCATCGACGGGAGTAGCCACGGTGATACTGCACAGCGGCAAGGTTGCCGGTAACGCCACCATCATGGCCACGGTAAGAGGCAAGGGATTGGCATCATCAACACCTGTAATATCAATCGGCGGCGGCATTCCAAATGCAAGCCATTTTACGATGGCATCGGAATTTCTAAATATTCGCGGTCTGGATTTCAACGGGGAAGAAACCTCAATTACGGTATGGATGGCCGATCGGTTCGGTAATGCGAACGTTCTCGAAGGCACAACGGTTTCTTTCTACGCAGAGGCGGGCGCGACAGCCACAAGCAGTGTAACCCTGGACGCGGAAGGAAAGGCAACCGTCAAGTGGCGTGAGCAGAATCCACTGCCCGCTACGGTTGCCCTCGATACCGGAAGCAACTTCCTTGATCGCGGCGAGACGGAAGCCGCGCTGCTTGCACGGGTCAAGAACGAGTATGGCATAGACACCACGCTTCACCCCAGAATAGGCGTAGCCACAATAGTAGCGTCCGTCATGGGGGAAGAGGCCTTCAGCGACCAAAACGGAAACGGCATCTTTGATTCGGGGGAGCCATTCTCAGACACATATCAAGAGCCGTACATCGATGCAAACGACAGCGGAACGCGTGAAGACGGAACCGGCGTCGATCCTTTCGAAATCTATATCGACAAAAACAAAAATGGATCGTGGGATGGGGCCAATGGCACATGGGATTCATCAAAGGCGCTGTTCGACGCCCAACACATTCTTGTCACCGGGCCACCGGCGTATATCATGCTGAGCAAGTATAATACCGGGAACGGCACTTTTGAACCATTCACTACTTTCAATATCGCAAACGGCGGTTCCGCCCTGTTCAAGCTTATCGTATCCGATGTAAACCTCAACAGACTTACACCGGATACGACAATCGCCATTAGCGCCGATAAAGGCAAGGTCAGCCCGGACGGCGTATCATCCATCAAGATGATAAACGAGTTCCATCCAGGGCCTGAAGAAATCAATTTCATCCTGTCGGATTCCGACTCATCGACTATAAAGGCCGAGATTTCCAATATCAGTATCAAGGTTACCTGGGAAGGCGCCGACTATGTGGCTGCCTTTTCAGGAACCGTTAATTAAAGGCTGCGGCTGACCGAATACACCTAAACAATCGACAGCCCCGGTTCCGGCCCCCCGGAGCCGGGGTTTTTGTTATAATTTCGCAGCCCTTAATCCAATGGACAAATACCGATTCACACCTTACTTTGAAAATGAGGTTTTGCGCAAGCGTCCCTATCTCAAGATAGAATGGTGTATCGCTGTCATCGAAAATCCGGTTAAATTTGAACCGCAGGAGCACAACCGGTTTCGCTTCTGGGGCATTGTGCCGGAGCTGGGCGACAGGTATCTACGGGTTGTGACATTGGATGACAAGCTCACAATACATAACGCATTTCCGGATAGAGGATTCAGGCCATGAAACTTAACTACTATTCAGACACAGACTCGCTCTATATCGATCTTGCCGACAGGCCGAGCGCCGAAAGCGTGGAGATTTCACCGGGAGTTGTAATCGATTATGACGAGGGCGGAGGCATTGTTGGAATTGACATCGACAACGCAAGCAGCAAACTTGTTCTAAACGAGCTGGTGCTAAACAGGCTTCCGGTTTCGCGTCAATTGCTTGCCGCCTGATGATCTAGGGGCCGAGGATATATAACAATGACAAAACTCCGCTTCACAACCACCGGCGAATCCCACGGCCCCGCGCTATGCGGCGTGATCGAGGGCATTCCATCCAATTTAAACCTGTCCGCTGACGACATAAACCGCGACCTTGCGCGAAGGCAAAAGGGCTATGGACGCGGCGGGCGCATGAAGATCGAGACCGACGCCGCCCGCATTCTTTCAGGAGTTCGATGGGGCAAAACCCTTGGAAGCCCGGTAGCGCTTCTGATCGAAAACCGAGACTGGGCAAACTGGGAGCAGGGCATGTCGGCTGACGAGACCAGCGCCGGATCGATTCCGGCGGTTACCAGGCCGCGCCCCGGCCATGCCGATCTTGTGGGCGCGATAAAGTACGACCATGCAGACGCCCGAAACGTGCTTGAACGCTCAAGTGCGCGCGAAACCGCGATGCGCGTTGCGCTTGGCGCGATAGCCAAGCGTTTCCTTGATGAGTTCGGCATAAGGGTAACGAGCTTCGTTCGCGGAATCGGCCCGGCACATATTGATCAACATATGGATCAATCGTTCGACACATCGGACATCGCCGCGATGTTCGAGCGGGCGGAAAACTCGGATGTCAGATGTCCTGACGAGGCTGCGGCTAATGCCATGCGCCGCGAGATAGACCGTGCCATCGAGGGCGGCTACTCGCTTGGCGGCATTTTCGATGTCGTGGCAACAGGCGTTCCGCTTGGGCTTGGCGACTTCACGCAATGGGACAAGCGCCTGAACTCCCGCCTCGCCGCCGCGCTCATGGGCGTTCAGGCAATAAAGGGCGTTGAGGTCGGCATCGGATTCGAGGCCGGACGACGGCCCGGCCCGGAGGTGATGGACGAGATTTTTTACGGCGCTGAAGGTTACAGTCGCGGAACCAACAGGAGCGGCGGTATCGAGGGCGGCATGTCAAACGGAATGCCGATAGTTCTGCGCGCCGCCATGAAGCCGATCCCGACGCAGCGCCATCCGCTTGCATCGGTTGACATGGCTACGCATGAGCCGGTTTCGGCGGCGTATGAACGATCCGACGTCTGCGCGGTTCCAGCCGCGGCGGTTGTCTGCGAGGCTATGGTTGCGCTGGTGCTTGCGGATGAGATGCTTGTGAAATTCGGCGGCGATTCCATGGCAGAGATTTCGCGCAATCTTCGCGGCTGGCTCGATTACATAAAGACAAGATAGCAAGGGGAGCAGACAGATGAACGTCGTACTGGTTGGATTCATGGGAACCGGCAAGACATCAATAGGGATGGAACTAAGCCGGTTAACCGGAATGCCTTTTGTCGATACCGACGAGATCATTTCCAGAGCCGAGCAACGTAGCGTTCCGGCCATATTCAAGGAGCACGGCGAGGCCTATTTTCGCGGCATAGAACGCGAGGTTGTGGCGGCGGTTGCACTACGCAGAGGCGTGATCGTGGCAACCGGCGGCGGGGTCATGCAGGACGCAGCCAACGTGAAGGCGCTCCGGTCGAGCGGCATAATCGTCTGGCTCAAGACCGAACCCGAAGTGATCCTGCGGCGAACCATGAGCGAAAACGGAAGCCGCCCGCTCCTGAACGTGGATGAGCCGCTCAAGGAGATCAAGCGGCTTCTGGCGCTTCGCAAAACCAATTACGCTCAGGCCGACATAACGATGGACACAAGCTTCATAAGCGTGGGCGAGGCGGCTTCGGACATTTCCGCGCGTCTGGCGCTGGCGAAACCGACAGTGCGCGTTGAACTGGGCGACAGAAGCTACGACATAATGATAGGGCGGGGCGTTCTTGGCGGGCTTGCCGCAAGGCTGAAGGGGCTGAGGCCAACCGGCGTTGCGATCATTTCGAATCCGACCGTGTTTTCCCTGTACGGAGAGCAGGTTGAGCGCGCGATTTCGGAATACGGCTTCAGGCCGGTTCGCGTGATCATTCCGGACGGCGAGTCGTACAAGGATCTGATGTGGTATCAAAAAATCATGGGCGATCTGCTTTCGGCGCGGTTCGACAGGCGCGCTGTGATAGTTGCGCTTGGCGGCGGAGTGATCGGCGACATGGCCGGTTTTGCCGCGGCAACCTACATGCGCGGCATCCGGTGCGTGCAGGTTCCGACAACGCTTCTTGCGCAGGTGGACAGCTCGGTTGGCGGAAAGACCGGCGTGAACCATCCGCTCGGCAAAAACATGATCGGCGCGTTTTTCCAGCCGTCGCTTGTGATTATGGATCAGGACGTGCTGGCCACCCTTCCGGAGCGCGAGATGCGGGCCGGCATGGCCGAGATCATCAAGTACGGCGTAATCCGCGATGCCGAGCTTTTCGACATGCTTGGCCGTAATCGCGACGAAATCCTGTCGCGCGGCCCAATGCTTGAGCGGATCATCGCCAGATCGTGCGCGATTAAGGCCGATGTGGTGGCGGCAGACGAACGGGAAGGCGGGGTGCGCGCAATACTAAATTACGGTCACACCGTGGGTCACGCGATCGAGACGCTCACCGGCTATACACGTTATCTGCACGGTGAGGCGATTGCCATCGGAATGCGCGTGGCCGCAGAGTTGGCCGTAAGGATGAAGCTGACCGGCAAGGACAAGGCAGCGGCAATAAGAAAGCTGATAAAAAGCTACGGTCTGCCAACGTCCATTCCATCTGAAATGCGAGCCGAGGCTCTTATGGACGCAATGCTTCTTGACAAAAAGGCTGTCGGCAAGAAGCTGAAATTTATTCTGCCCACAGACATCGGCGCCGTGAAAATAGTGGACGACGTCGAGGATGCCACCCTGCGGAAAGCGCTGGCCTCTGCAACGAAGGGCGAGGAGGCCTAAACGCCGCTTGACGAAAAAGCATAAATGTGCGAATATGCTTCATGAGAACCACAATCGACATTCCCGACGAATTATTCCGCAAGGCGAAGGCGGATGCCGCGCTCAGGGGCCGCAAACTCAAGGACTTGGTTGAAGACGGGTTGCGCCGTGTGCTTGAGTCGCCGGAGCCGCCAAAAGCTTCACCCTCTTACGCTCCGTCGCTTCACGAACTCATGCGCGATTGTTGCGGCATAGCCGAAGACGCTCCGCCGGATTACGCCACCAATCCGAAGTATCTGGAAGATTTCGGACGGTGACCAAGGGCGTTTTGATGGACACCGGGCCGCTGGTGGCGTATTTTTGCGCCAATGAGGCGCGGCACAGGTGGGCGGTGGAGCAGTTTTCCACGTTTATCGGCCCGGTTATCACATGCGAGCCGGTTCTTGCAGAAACCTGCTTCCTGATGGCACGGCAGAACATTCCCCCATGGCGGCTTGTTGAAAAAGTCAGGGACGGAATACTGCGCGTGGGACTGCATCTAGATGCCGAGGCCCCGGAAATTTCCGTTTTAATGAGCCGCTACCGGAACCTGCCGATGTCGCTGGCGGATGCCTGTCTTGTCCGCCTGTCGGAAATCTCGGAGCTGCCGGTCTGCACGCTCGATTCGGACTTCGAGATATATCGAAGGCATGGCCGCGATGCGATACCGCTAATCATGCCGCCGAAAACACTATAACAGCCGTTTACATATACTTGTTCAGCATCGCCTTGGCCTCCGGGCTGTTCCACGGCAGCGGGCCAAGGAATTTTTCCCGCAGGATCCCGTTTTTATCCACAATGTAGGTTTCAGGCACGCCGGTTATTCCGTAGGCCTGCGACGCCTCATTTGCCGGGTCGAGCAGAACCGGGAATTTGTATCCGTACCTTGTCACGAAGTTAGCGCCAAGTTGCGGTTCTGTGTTGTAAAGAATCGCAAGCATCTGAAACGGCTTTCCAGCCGCCGCCATCTCGTTGTTTAGCGTCTGCATGTCCGGCATTTCGGAGCGGCACGGCGGACACCACGTGGCCCAGAAATTCACGAACACAACATTTCCCTTTAATGCCGACAGCCTGTGAACACCGCCCTGCAGGTCGCGAAGCGTGAAGTCGGGCGCGGGTTGGCCCACGGTTGCCACGCGCGCCAGCGCCGGTGTCGCCGGGGCATCGGTCTGGCTCGCCTTCTGGCAGGATGCAAGCGCAAGCAGAAGCCCGGCAGCTACGATTAAATTCAAGAATTTCGGTTTCATCTGGTCATCCTGTAAGTTCTTGATAGAGCATGATCTCATGCTCGAAATGCTCCGTAAAAAAGTATTCGCCGGTAATATTGTCACCGATCAGGCTGTTTATCCGGTCGAGGCTGAAAAACGCGGCTTCGTCGATCTCCTCGATGTTCGGGAATACCGCGCCGTTGTAAACGCATTCGAATGTCGATACGAATTCGCTCTCCTCGTCGTTGCGGAAAATATGCTCGTACAAAAACCTGATGTCGGCGAATTCGATGCCGAGCTCCTCGCGCATCTCGCGCCGCGCCGCATCCGCAACTGTTTCACCCGGAACAAGATGTCCGCCAACCGAAACATCCCATAGGCCCGGCCCGATGTCCTTGTTCATCGAGCGTTTCTGAAGAAGCAGCTCGCCCTTGCCGTTGAACACCAGCACATGAACCACGCGGTGAAGAATAGACGGATCGGAATGCGCGTATCTGCGAAGCGCGATGCCGACAGACACGCCGTCCTCGCTCACAACCTCCACGTACTCTTCGCCGGAAGACATCGGCTACCGGTAGTTCACAAACTCCATGTGTATGCCGAAATCCTTTGCGTTCAGCATGTCCATCACGGCCCGAAGGTCGTCGATCTTCTTGCCGCGCACGCGCACCTGATCCTTCTGTATTTCGCTCTGCACCTTCATCTTGCTGTCCTTTACCGCCTTGACGATCTCCTTGGCCTTTTCCATCGCAATGCCCTGCTGCAACTTCACAGTCTGGCGCACAGTTCCGGCCAGCGCCTGCTCAACCTTTTCAAACTGAAGCGCCATGAGCGGAACCTTGCGCTTGGCAAGCCAGTTTTTCAGCACGTCGATAACGTTTTTCAGCTTGTACTCGTCGTCCGACAGGATGACAAGCTCGTTTTTCGCCTTTTCCAGCTCGATACGGGTTTTGGTTCCCTTGAAATCGAAACGCGCCAGAATCTCCTTTAGCGCCTGATTCACCGCGTTTTCAACCTCGGTAAGGTCAACCTTCGAAACTATGTCGAATGAATGATCGTCTGCCATGCAAGTCATGCTCCTTTATGTATTGCCCAAAATAGTCAGCAACATATTCAGTCCCTCAGTTTCGCAAATATCATCCGTCCGGCTGCGGTCTGGATGACGCTCGTCACGGAAACATCAGCAGTCCGGCCCAGCAGTTCCCGCCCGTTTTCAACCACAACCATGGTGCCGTCGTCCAGATAAGCCACTCCCTGCCCCGGCTCCTTGCCTTCCTTCACAATCGCAACCGGCATAGTTTCGCCCGGAATCATCACCGGCCTGAGCGCGCCTGCCAGAACGTTCACGTTCAAAACCGGCACGTCCTGAACCTCGCATACCTTGCCCAGATTGAAATCGTTTGTCAGAACCTTTCCGTTCATCGACCTTGCAAGCGCCACCAGCTTGTCGTCCACCTCGCTTAGTCCGGGGTAATCCTCCCCGGCTATCCGCACATCGATGCCCGCCATATTGCGCATGCGCTGGAGGATGTCGAGTCCGTGCCGTCCACGCGCGCGCCTGACCGGATCGGATGAATCGGCCACAAGCTGCATCTCGTGAAGCACGAACTGCGGCACGACAAACGGCCCTTCGATGAATCCGGATTCACAGACATCGGCGATACGCCCGTCGATAAGCGCGCTTGTGTCAACGATCTTCAGCGTTTCGCCGCCTGTGTGTCCTGCCTTTCCGGTTCGTCCTGTCTGGCCAGTCTGGCCGGTTAATAACCGGATGTAGCGCGAAAGCGAAAAATCGCGCCCGCGCGCAAGGCCGATCGCAAGACCGCTGTATCCAAGAAGCAGATAGAGGATGACGTCCAGGTAAAGGCTGTCGGTCTCCGGAATGGCCGCAAGAGGAAAGCTCACAAGCCAGGCCGCAAACGAGCCGAGCGCCAGTCCGGCTGTTGAGCCGATGAACGCCCACACGCTCAAGCGCCTGAGCATGATTTCCAGATTTATCGCGGCTGCCGAAGCGCAGAGGGCAAGCATCAGGCCAAGCCACATGCGCCCGTTCAGCTCACCAGCAACAAGGCCGATGATCGAAGCGACTATCACAAAACCGATGCGAAGCCCCACCCGTTATGCCCCCATTTCACCTGCCGCACCCTGCCCTCTCCTGAAGGAGAGGGTTAAATGGTTGCTTACCGCGTGTGACATAGTTTATTCGGTGCCATAGTTTATTCGGTGCCATAGTTTATTCGGTGATGGACACGTAAAACCGCCGCCCGGCCCGGCTGACGTACAATAGCGCGGGTTTGTCCCTTCGCACGGTCATAAGCGCGCGGTCGAAGTCTCGCACGGCTGATATTTTAACGCTATTGATTTCATGGATCACGTCTCCCTTGCGAAGCCCCGCCTCGTCGGCAGGCCCGCCCGGCTCCACGCGCGCCACAACCACGCCGCGCTCTCCCGGCGCGATGTCGAGCTGGCGGGCAACATCGCGCGAAAGCCCGATCACGCTCATGCCGAGCGGGGTCTTCGGGCTTGAAGGCTCGTGCCTGCGCGGTGAAACCGGCTCGCGTTCGCGGGAATCGGTCGGAAGTTCCACTATCTCAACAGCGAGGCGCGCCTGTTTGCCGTCTCGCCAGACAAGCATAGGCACATGCCGCCCAACCGGGGTGGACGCAACCATGTTCCGAAACGATGCAACGTCCCTCACCTTTTTACCTCCGAATTCGATCACTATGTCGCCACGATGAAGCCCCGAACGCTCCGCCGGGCTTCCCTCAGACACATCACCAACAAGCGCGCCGCGAACATCGGAGAGCCCGAAACCGGCGGCAATGCCGGGTGTCACATCCTGAATTATCACTCCAAGCCAGCCCCTGCTCACCCGTCCGTCGCGCACAAGCTGTTCCATAACGCTTTTCGCCATGTTGCCCGGAACGGCGAAGCCTATGCCCTGATAGCCGCCGCTTTTCGAGAAGATCGCGGTGTTTATGCCCACAAGCTCGCCGCGGATGTTCACAAGCGGCCCGCCCGAATTGCCCGGATTGATCGCCGCGTCCGTCTGTATGAAATCCTCGTAATCGGCGATTCCTACATCGGCCCGGCCAGTGGCGCTGATAATGCCCATGGTAACGGTTCGGGCAAGCCCGAACGGACTGCCGATGGCAAGCACGAATTCTCCAACCTGAAGGCCGTCGGAATCGCCCCACTTGATGGTGGAGAGCCCTTTCTTGGCAATCCGGATGACGGCAAGATCGGTCTTGGGGTCGGCGCCGACGACTTCTGCCCGGTATTCGCGGCGGTCGTGGAGCGTAACCGTTATCTCGTCAACATCCTCCACGACATGGCTGTTTGTAAGTATGTAACCGTCGGCGGAAACGATCACGCCCGAACCCATGCTCTGCTCCTTGAAGCTGCGGCGCTCGCCGAAACCGCGACCGGGAGGAGCAAGGAAATCGCGGAAAAACGGCTCGCTCATGAACGGCTGAAGCCGCGCCGCCTGATCGAAAACCTTGACCGTGGAGAGATTGACAACCGCAGGGCTTGCCGCCCTCACGATCTCGGAAAATGCGTGGCCCGTCTCGCGAAGCTGTTCCGGCGCTTCAACTGCGGAGAGGGGTGAAAAAAGACGATCCGGCGAGCGCTTCGCGTGGCGCGTGCCGGCATAGAACCCGCCCGCGACTCCCGCCGCAAGCAGTAAAACTGCCAGAAATCTTTTCATTCAGATAATTCTAATACCGTGCGCCTATTGTGTAAATGATGCCAGTCCTGTCCTCTTAAAAACTCCCCCGGCTGCGCCACCCACCTCATTGAGCGGGGCAAGGGGAGGTGTTTCTTTCTGCTCCCCTCTCCTTCAGGAGAGGGGCCGGGGGTGAGGTCAGGGGCAGTTCTTACCTCAATCCAGCGTCGCCAGCTTAAGATGCAGCTCCTTCAACTGTTTCGCGTCAACCTGCGAAGGCGCATCCGTTAGCGGACATGCCGCCTTCTGAGTCTTGGGAAACGCAATCACGTCGCGGATGGACGCGGCTCCGGCCATGAGCATAACGAGGCGGTCGAGCCCCAGCGCAAGCCCGCCGTGCGGCGGCGCGCCGAATTCCAGCGCATCGAGCATGAACCCGAACTTCGCCCGCGCCTCTTCATCTCCTATGCCGAGCAGTTCGAACATGCGGCTCTGAACATCGGAGCGGTGAATTCGTATGCTTCCGCCGCCTATCTCGAAGCCGTTCAGCACAAGGTCGTATGCGCGCGCCCGGATCGATCCCATATCTTCGCCCGACATGAATTTCGCCATGTCCGCCTCCATGGGCGAGGTGAACGGATGGTGCATTGCCTGCCAGCGCTTCTCCTCCTCATCCCACTCAAGGAGAGGAAAGTCAGTAACCCAAAGGAACTTGAATGTTTTTTCGGGAATCAGCCCAAGCCTCGCGCCAAGCGAAAGCCGCAGTTTTCCAAGGGTGTCGGCCACGATCTTAGGACTGTCGGCAACGAAAAGCATCGTGTCGCCCTCGAACGCGTCAAGCCGCTCGGCCATGCCCTGAAGGATTTCGGGCGTGAAGAACTTGGTTATCGGCGACTCGAAGCCGCCCTCCTTCACCCGTATCCATGCAAGCCCTTTTGCCCCGTAGCCCTGAGCCTCGGCGGTTAGCGTGTCCATCTCTTTGCGGGAATATCCGGTTATGCCGGGCACGCAAATGGCGCGAACCTGTCCGCCGGAGGAAACGGTGTCGAGAAAAACCTTGAAACCGCTCTGGCCCGCAAGATCGCACATGTCGCGGATTTCGAGCGCGAACCGGGTGTCGGGCTTGTCGGAGCCGAACCTGTCCATCGCGTCGCGAAACGTCATGCGCGGAATCGCCCCCACGTCTATTCCGTGAACGCTTCTGAACGCCTCGCGGATCATGCCCTCGGTTACGGCCATGACGTCGTTTTCGTCAACAAACGACATCTCAAGATCCACCTGCGTGAATTCCGGCTGGCGGTCGGCGCGGAGGTCTTCGTCGCGGAAGCACTTAACTATCTGGAAATAGCGCTCGAAACCGGCGATCATCAGAATCTGCTTGAAAAGCTGTGGCGACTGCGGAAGCGCGAAAAAACAGCCCGGATTCACGCGGCTCGGCACAAGATAATAGCGCGCGCCCTCCGGCGTTGATTTGTTCAGCACCGGCGTTTCAACCTCGATAAATCCCTCGCCGTCAAGATGCCGGCGGATGGCCGACGCCACAGCGCTTCGCATGAAAAGCCGCTTCTGCACAGACGGACGGCGAAGATCAAGATAGCGGTGCTTCAGGCGAAGCGATTCGGACGGCTCCGGCCCCTCGTCAATAAGAAACGGAAGCGCCTTCGATTCGTTCAGCACAACAAGCGCGCTCGCCTCAACTTCCACAAGCCCGGTTGCTATCGCCGGATTTTCGGTTCCGTCGGGCCGGTGGCGCACCCTTCCGGTAATATGAAGCACGAACTCGTTCCGCACGTCGTGCGCGGCTGCGTGGGCTTCGGGCGCGGTTTCGGGGCTGATGACAACCTGCACAACGCCGGTTCGGTCGCGGAGATCCACAAAAACAAGGCCGCCGTGGTCGCGCCTTCGCCATGCCCAGCCGGTAAGCTTGACCTCCTGATCCACATGCTCCACGCGGAGCGCCCCGCAGGTGTGAGTTCGTTTCATTTTGTCTTGTTCCTCCCCGCTCGCTGTGCTCCGACAGCTTTTCTTAACGCCGAGACTTCTTCCTCGGTCATTATTCTGGTTTCGCTAGCCTTCATGTTGCCAATTTTTATCGGGCCTATCGACACACGCTTAAGGCGCTGCGGCAGATGCCCCACGCGTTCGAACATGCGCCTCACCTGCCTGTTGCGGCCCTCGTGAATTGTAATCTCGATCCATTCGCCGGTGGCGCGTTTAACCTTGTTCACAACCGCCGGGGCGGTCTTGCCGTCGTCAAGGTAAACGCCGTTTCGCAGCAATTCTATTTCAGACTCGCCAAGCGGCTCCTTCACCTTCACAATGTAGGTTTTCGGCAGCTTCGACGACGGATGCATCAGCTTGTTTGCAAGCTCGCCGTCGTTGGTAAGTATCAGAAGACCCTCGGAATGAAAATCGAGCCGGCCAACCGGAAACACGCGCACCTTCACGCCCGGAATCATGTCCATAACCGTGGGGCGGCCCTCCGGATCGGTGACGGACGTTATAACGCCGCGCGGCTTGTTCATCAGGATATAGATCTTCGGCTCGCTGGAGGTAACCAGCTTGCCGTCGAGCTTGATATGATCCTTCTGCGGATCGGCCTTGTCGCCCAATTCGGCAACCTTGCCGTTAACCGTTACCCGGTGCTCGCGTATAAGCTCCTCGACCTTGCGGCGCGAGGCTATTCCGGCTGCGGCAAGGATTTTTTGAAGTCGTTCTTCCATTTACCTCACCCCAACCCCTCCACTGAAAGGGAGGGCATGGGTGGGGTTTTAAAATAATTCATTCCCACTCGATAGTTCCGGGCGGCTTGCTGGTGATGTCGAAAACAACACGGTTCACGCCGCGCACCTCGTTGATGATGCGGTTTGAGATCGTGCCCAGCACATCGTAGGGAATTTTCGCCCAGTCGGCTGTCATGCCGTCAACGCTGGTCACAGCCCGAAGCGCGATCACGTTTTCATACGTTCGCTCATCGCCCATCACCCCCACTGCCTTCACAGGCAGAATCACCGCGAAAGACTGCCAGATGCTCCGGTAAAGCCCGGCCTTCTTGATTTCCGAAAGCAGAATGAAGTCGGCCTCGCGCAGGATTTGAAGCCGTTCCTCCGAAACCTCGCCAAGGCAGCGTATCGCAAGCCCCGGCCCAGGAAACGGCTGGCGCCAGCAGATCTCCTCTGTAAGATCGAGCTCGCGCCCCATCTCGCGAACCTCGTCCTTGAACAGCTCCCGCAGCGGCTCGATCAGTTTCAGCTTCATTATGTCCGGCAGGCCGCCAACGTTGTGATGCGACTTGATCACGGCTGACGGCCCCTTGAACGAGACACTCTCGATCACGTCCGGGTAGAGCGTGCCTTGCACCAGAAATCCGGCGTCGCCGAACTTCCGGGCCTCTTCCTCGAAGACCGCGATGAACTCGCGCCCGATGATCTTGCGCTTCTGCTCCGGATCGGTTACTCCGGCAAGCTTCGCAAGAAATCTTTCCCGCGCCTCAACATGCACGAGCTTCATGTGAAAATGGCGGTCGAAGGTCTCCACAACCTTTTCGGCTTCGCCCTTTCGCATCAGGCCGTTGTCAACGAATATGCAGGTCAGGCGGTCGCCGATGGCCCGATGCACCAGCACCGCCGCCACGGATGAATCCACGCCGCCCGAAAGCGCGCAGATAACCTTTTCGCCAGCCGTCTGCTCCCGGATATGCCTGATCTGCGACTCGATGAACGAGGCCATTTCCCACGTGCCGGAACAGCCGCATATCTTGTGAACGAAGTTGTTAAGAATGCGGACGCCCTCGTCGGTATGCGCAACCTCCGGATGAAACTGTATGGCGTAAACGCGGCTTGCGGCGTTGGCTATGGCGGCAACCGGCGCGTTATCTGTGTGGGCTATGCCCTTGAATCCGGACGGCAGTTTTTCGATGCTGTCGCCGTGGCTCATCCAGACAACAGACGGGCTTGAGATGCCCCAAAGAAGGTCGCTCTCGTCGTCGATGAAAAGCTCCGCCCTGCCATACTCGCGCTTCGCGGCAGCGGACACCTTGCCGCCCGTGAGATGCGCGATGAGCTGCATCCCGTAGCAGATGCCGAGCACCGGCACGCCCAGGTCGAATATCTCTCGCGGGATCATCGGCGCTTCCACGTCGTAAACGCTCGACGGCCCGCCGGAAAGGATAATGCCCTTGGGGCTGAACGCCCGGATCTTCTCCATCGGCGTGTTAAACGGCATGATCTCGGAATAGACCTTGCCCTCGCGTATGCGCCGCGCTATGAGCTGCGTGTACTGCGAGCCGAAATCCAGAACCAGAATGCTTTCGTCGTGCATATGTATCCCTAGGAAACCTGATAATTCGGCGCTTCGCGCGTGATCGTCACGTCGTGGACGTGCGACTCGCGAAGTCCTGCCGGCGTGATCTTCACAAACCTGGCGCATTTTTTGAGGCCTGATATGTCGCTGCTTCCGCAGTATCCCATGCCTGAGCGAAGCCCGCCCACAAGCTGGTGAATGGTGGCCGAAACCGGCCCCTTGTACGGAACCTTGCCCTCGATGCCTTCGGGCACGAGCTTCGACGTCTCGACAGACTGCTGGCCATAGCGGTCGCGCCCGCCAACCTCCATCGCGCCCAATGAACCCATTCCGCGATAGCTTTTGTATGTTCGGCCCTGCGACAGTATCGTCTCGCCGGGGCTTTCCTCGGTTCCGGCAAGCAGGCTTCCGATCATCACGCAGTCGGCTCCGGCTGCCATCGCCTTGACGATGTCGCCCGAATACTTGATTCCGCCGTCGGCGATGACGCAGACGCCTGAACCCTTCGCGGCCCTCGCGCATTCCATCACAGCGGTAAGCTGCGGAACGCCCGCGCCAGCGACAATGCGGGTGGTGCAGATCGAACCCGGCCCAACGCCCACCTTCACGGCGTCGGCTCCGGCCTTGATAAGGTCTTTGGTGGCATCAGCCGTGGCCACGTTTCCGGCCACAATCTGGAGATCAGGCCAGCGCCGCCGGACTTCCTTCACCATGTTGATCACGCCGGTTGAATGGCCGTGCGCGGTATCGACTGCGATAACATCCACATGCGCCTCAACGAGCGCAGCCACGCGGTCGAGCGCGTCGTTGCCAACGCCAACCGCCGCGCCAACGCAGAGCCTCCCGTGATCGTCTTTGCAGGCGTCGGGGTAACGGCGGCGTTTCTCGATGTCCTTTATTGTGATAAGCCCGATAAGATGGCGATGCTCGTCAACGATCGGAAGCTTTTCGATGCGGTGCTTGTGCAGTATTTCCTTCGCCTCTTCAAGCGTTGTTCCCTCGGTGGCGGTTACAAGGCCGCGTCCGGTCATCACCTCGGAAACCTTGCGCTCGAAGTTCGTCTCGAAGCGAAGGTCGCGGTTGGTAAGAATTCCCACAAGCCTGCGGGTTTTGCCCTGCGTAACCGGAATGCCGGAGATGCGGTAGCGCTCCATTAGGGCCAGCGCCTTCGAGAGCTTGTCGTCGCGGTTGATCGTGATCGGCGAAAGAATCATTCCGCTTTCAGATTTTTTTACCAGATCGACCTCGGCTGCCTGTCTTTCGGGCGGCATCGCCCTGTGAATGAAGCCTATTCCGCCCTCGCGGGCCATCGCAATGGCCATGCGCGAGTTGGTCACCGTGTCCATCGCGGCGCTTACAAGAGGTATGTTCAGGGGCAGCGACCGCGTAAGATATGTTGCGACGGAAACGTCGGTCGGCAATACGTCGGACATGTTTGGAACAAGCAGCACGTCATCGAACGTCAGCCCCGTCATTATCTCATTTTCGGCCATTCCGAACCTCCCGCCGTGAATTGTTAACGAAAAAATCTAATTCGGACAGTATAGCACAGACGCCTGTTGCGGGGGCGAGCTCCGGAGGAAATTGCGTCCGGATATATCTACCGGCTGTTCAAATCCGGAAACGTAGCGGCCACGGCGCGGCAGGCTATTTTGCCGTCGCGCATGTTCAGGGCGGCGGCGCGTCCGGCGCTTTTTTCGATGAATCCGTCGAGACCGGTCGCGGCAATTTCGAGGCAGTACGGCAGCGTTGCGTTGCAGAGCGCCTGACTGCTTGTTCTGCCGACAGCGCCCGGCATGTTTGCCACGCAGTAATGCACCACGCCGTCCTGAACGAACACCGGTGAGGACTGGGTTGTCGGGCGGCTCGTTTCGCAGCATCCGCCCTGATCGATGGATACGTCTATCAGCACGGCCCCTTTTTTCATTCGTGAAAGTACATTCCGAGTAATGATGCGCGGCGACTTCGCGCCCGGAACAAGCACCGCGCCCACCACCAGATCGGCGTCGGCGGCGTATCGTTCGACAGAGTGCGGGTCGCAGTAAATCGTAGTCACGTTCGGAGGCATGACATCGTCCAGATGGCGCAGGCGATTGAGATCGATGTCCATTATCACCACGTTCGCGCCCAGTCCGGCTGCCACGCGCGCCGCGTTCGACCCGACCACTCCGCCGCCTACTATTAGAACGTTGGCCGGAGCAACGCCCGTGACGCCGCCCAGCAGTATGCCCCTGCCCATCATGGGCTTCTCCAGGCATTTAGCCCCCTCCTGAATCGACATCTTCCCGGCAACCTCGCTCATCGGCATGAGAAGCGGCAACCGGCCAAACTCGTCGTAAAGCGTTTCGTAGGCCACGGCTGCAATCCCGCTCTTGAGGCAGCCCTCCGTCAGCTCGCGCGATCCGGCGAAGTGGAAATAGCAGAAGACGATCTGCCACGGTTGCAACATTTCGATTTCGGAGGGTTGCGGTTCCTTGACCTTGACCACAAGTTCGGCTCTTGAAAAGATTCCCGAAGCGGTATCGACCGGCAGCGCTCCGGCTGCCTCGTAATCGGAGTCGTCGTAGCCGCTGCCCAAACCCGCGCCGCGCTCGAAAAGCACGACATGGCCGTTTCGCGCAAGCAGATGAGCGCCCACCGGCAGCATTGCCACCCGGTATTCGTCCTGCTTGATCTCGCGGGGTATTCCTATGATCATGTGTTGCGCTCCTGCCAAACTATCATTTGATGTTTATCAGGCAAGTCTATCCGATTCAACATGAAAACGTGAAACGAATAGTCGCCGCTTCCTGTTATCGCATGATGCACTGTCATGAATAATGACACCAATCAAGCTTTTGCCCATGAAACAGTCAAATATATGACTTCAACCTATGAATTTACCATCAAACCGCGCCAATAATGCCTCAATCGGGCTGGCACGAGATGTGCGAAGAGATAGTTTACGCGTCTTTTCGTGCATCGACTGAACAGGAGGTTAATAATGGCGGCTGAAGAGGAAGAGGGAAAAGGAACCGAGAAGGAACAGCCGAAGAAATCCGGCCCGCCGATGCTGATCATCATAATCGTTGCCGCGCTTCTGGTTGTCGGAGGCGGGGCGTTCGCCTATTTCAAATTCTTTGCAAAAAGCGGACATCAGGCCGAAGGCGAAGGCGGACACGCGGAAACCAAGAAAGAGGAAGTGAAGGATCCGAAGGAGTTGATGATGGCGCTTGATCCGTTTGTCGTCAATCTGGGCGGGCCGGGCAGCTTCCTCAAGATGACGATTCAGGTTGAGATAAATTCGCCGCTCGACAAGCCGTTCATAGAAGCCCGCCTGCCGGTGATCCGCGACAGCATTGTGATACTTCTTAGCGCAAAGAGCGCCGAGACGGTTGCGTCGCCCGAAGGCAAGCTCAAGCTGAAGGACGAAATCAATATCCGCATAAACAAGGCGCTCGGCAAGAATCTTGTGAAAAACGTCTATTACACCGAATTCGTGATGCAGTAACGCATGGCCCAGATACTCTCACAGGAAGAAGTCGATGCGCTCCTTTCCGGCGTAACCAGCGGCTCGGTCGAGTCCGAGGCCGAGGAACTTGCGCCGGGACAGGCCATCTCTTACGATCTGACGAGTCAGGAGCGGATCATCCGTGGCCGTATGCCCGCCATGGAGATGGCAAACGAGCGGCTTGCGCGCCAGCTCCGGATGTCGCTCTCTTCTGTGCTGAGGCGTATCGTGGAGGTTAGCGGGGTTTCGGTCGAGATGACGAAGTTCGTCGATTTCATCCGCACCATCCCGATTCCATCCAGCATCAACATGTTCAAGATGAACCCTCTTCGCGGAACCTCGCTTCTGGTCTTCGGCGCGCCGCTTGTGTTCACGCTTATCGAGCTTTTTTTCGGCGGCGGCGGCAAAACCCGCGCCAAGACGGAAGGCCGCGAGTTCACCCCGATAGAGCAGGCCATAATAATGAAGATCGTCAGGATATTCCTGAACGACATTCAGGAATCGTGGCAGATGATCACGCCAATCCAGACGGAGTACGCCGGTTCGGAGATGAATCCGCAGTTTGTGAACATCGTCGCTCCAACCGAGATCGTAATCCGCATCGAGCTTCAGATCGAGGTTGAATCCTTCTCCGATCGCATACTTATCTGCATTCCGTATTCGATGATCGAGCCGGTGAAGGATCGCCTCTATAGCAGCTTCCAGAGCGACAAGCTGGAGGCCGACAACCGATGGGTGGATTCGATAAGAACTCTTCTCATGCAGTCCAGCGTGGCCATGTCGGTGCTTCTTGGGCGGGCGAAACTCACCGTCGGCGACATCGCCGAACTGAAGACCGGCGATGTGCTTGTGCTCGATTCCAACAAGTCGGTTGATCTGGTTCTGGACATCGAGGGCGTGCCGAAGTTCTTCGTGAAACCGGGGCAGCATCACGGCTCGCGCGCGGTAAGGATTACCGGACTTGCAAGCAGCCCCGACAGATAGATGACATACCAAATTTTGCATGGCGGAGGTGAATGAAATGATGGACGAGGCTGCGCAGCTTGCCGCGTTCGAGGAGCTTGGAATCGGCGACACCGGCGGCGGCGGCGCGAGGCGGGACATAGACTTCCTGCTCGACATTCCGCTTGAGGTTACCGTTCATCTGGGCAAGACGCGCATGTTGATAAAGGATCTCCTGTCGCTGAGCCAGGGATCGGTTGTGGAGCTGGAGAAGCTAGCGGGCGAACCCATGGACGTTTTCGTGAACGACAAGCTGATTGCGCGAGGCGAGGTGGTTGTGGTGAACGAGAAGTTCGGCGTGCGCCTTACCGACATCCTGAGCCCGACCGAGCGGGTAAAGCAGCTCGGCTGACATCTATGGACAGCGCAATGGACACGGGATCGCTTCGCTTCATACTGGTTGCGCTGGCGCTGATCGGGCTTCTGATCGCGGCACTCCGGCTTGTTAAAACAAGGCGCGGCAGTCTGTCCGCGTTTACCGTGCTTCATTACCTTCCAATGGGGCCGCGCCGTGGCATTGCCGCGGTGAAGGTTTATAACAACGAGGTGCTGATTCTTGGCGTGACGCCCCAGAGCATTCAACTGTTGCGGACGTATTCAGCCGAAGAGATTGGAGAAACCGGCGCGGATGCCGGCAAGCCGGTTTCATTCGGCGACCTGCTGGGGAGATTTTCGGCATGATCCTTGCCCGCCATCGAAGCCTGACCGCGCGGCTTGCGCTCTTCATCGCAATTGCAGCCGCGCTCTGCATGTTCGCGCCCGACGCCGAGGCGGCGCGAAAGGCGGCTCAGGCCGCTACTGCTCCGGCTGCTGGCGGCGGACTCGATTTCCTTGGATTCCGCGACAGGCTTCCGCTTCCGCTTGAGATTCTGATTTTTCTGAGCCTGTTAAGCTTCATCCCCGGAATTCTGGTGATGTTCACCTCGTTCACGCGAATTGTGGTTGTTCTGTCGTTTCTGCGCCAGGCGCTCGGAGCGCAGCAGGTTCCGCCCAATCCGGTAATTATCGGGCTGTCGCTTTTCCTCACGTTCTTCATCATGCAGCCGGTGCTCGACACGGTTAACAAGGACGCCCTGAAGCCGTACCTTGAACGGGAAATCACGATAGACACCGCGCTTGAGCGCGCTTCCGGGCCGGTGCGCGGCTTCATGATGAAGCAGGTTCGCGAGAAGGATCTGGCGCTGTTTGTGAAAATCTCCAAATCTCCGGCTCCGGTCACGCCCGAAAACGTGAAGATGAACGTGCTTGTTCCGGCGTTTGCCATTGGCGAGCTGCGGAAGGCGTTCGAAATAGGCTTTCTGATCTACATACCGTTTCTTATAGTAGATATGATAGTTGCAAGTATCATGCTATCGATGGGCATGATGATGGTTCCGCCGGTGATGATTGCGCTTCCGTTCAAGCTGCTGCTGTTCGTGCTGGTGGACGGCTGGAACCTGCTGATCGGCTCGCTGGTTGCGAGTTTTGGGTGACGGCGCGCCATGACGCTTGAATTCGTGAACCAGATATCGCGCCACTCGATGGAGACAACGGTGCTTGTGATGGCTCCGGTGCTGATAGTGAGCATGGTTGTCGGCCTGCTTGTGAGCCTGTTTCAGGCCATCACCCAGCTTCAGGAATTCACGCTCAGCTTCGTGCCGAAGATACTTTCGGTCTTTATCACGATATTCCTGTTACTGCCATGGATGGCGCGGATCATGATGGAGTTTACCACCGAAATCTTCGGCTACATCGCGGCGGTGGGGAGGTAGCGGGCATGACGGCGGAAGGCATAAGCCTCGAAAAATTCCTGCTTGTGTTCCTGCGCCTGTCGGTTCTGCTTCCGCTTCTTCCGCTTTTCGGGGGTGCAACGTTCCCGGCGCAGTTCCGCATTGGAACCGCGCTTGCCATGGCCTGGTTTCTTGCGCCGATAGTGAGTGTTGCAACAACCGGCCCGCTGTTTATCCGTATTTCGTCCGAGATCATGATGGGCGCGGCGCTAGGGTTTTCGGTGCGTCTGGTATTTAACACGGTGCTTATAGCCTCTCAGTGGATAAGTTTTGCGATGGGCATAAGCGTCGCAAGCGCGTTTGACCCCACCGCCGGAACCGCGCTTACGCCCATAGGGCAGTTTTTGAACCTGCTTGCGATAGTCGTCTTCTTCGCGCTCGACATGCATCACGACGTTATAATCGCCATTGCCCGCACATTCGACATCGTGCCGTCCTCGGCAACGCTTGTTGGCGGGGTTGTCGAGATCATGCGGCTGCTTTTTTCTACCGCGTTCCGGCTGGCCGCGCCGATACTTATCATCGAACTGATGGCAAACCTCGTGCTTGCGTTTGTTGCTCGCGCCATGCCGCAGGCCAATCTGCTGGCCGTGGGGCTGCCGATCAACCTTGGCATGGGCTTTATCGGCCTGATGCTGTTAATCCCGTTTTTCATTCAGGCCATTTCGCGCCTGAAGTTCATTCCCGTCTGGAGGTAGGCCGTGGCCGAGGAAGAGGGACAGGAACGGACAGAACAGGCGTCGGAGCGAAAAAAGGAGAAGCTGCGCGAGAAAGGCGAGGTTCCCCGAAGCCGCGATCTGACATCGACGCTTGAGATGTTCGCGGTGATCTCGTTCTTTTTTCTTTTCGGGAGCATCACGCTTGCCAAAACCGAGATTGTATTCAAGGACTGGTTTGCGCGGGCCGCGCATCCGGAGATTTCGGAGCTGACGCTCGCCTCGATTGCCGGAGATTCGATGGGCGCGCTACTTTCAATAATGCTTCCGCCCGTGGCCATCGGCCTTGCGATTGCGCTGCTTGCCCACATGGTGCAGACCGGATTCACGTTTTCGGGCGATCCGCTCATCCCAAAACTGGAACGAATCAGCCCGCTGGCAGGATTCAAGCGGATATTCAGCGTTCAGACGCTTGCCGAAACCGTGAAGGGAACGCTGAAGGTTGTCGTGCTTGCCTACATCCTGAAGGGCATCGTCGTTAGCCGGATTCCGGCGCTTGCCGACATCGTGATGATGGAGATGAACGACATCGCCGGGGTTCTGTTCGAGGCGGTCTGGGCGATCACCCTTGCGGCGGTGCTTGCATATCTTGCGTTCGGCGCTGCCGACTACGCGTTTCAGAAATGGAATTTCGAGCGCCAGAACCGCATGAGCAAGCAGGAGATGCGCGAGGAGCACAAGGAACAGGAGGGCGATCCGCTCATCAGGGCGCGCGTTCGCACCCTTCAGCGAGAGATGGCGCGAAAACGCATGATGGCCGAGGTTCCAAAGGCCACGGTGGTTCTCACCAACCCCACTCATCTTGCGGTTGCCCTCATGTACACGCCCGACATGAGCGCGCCAAAGGTTGTGGCCAAGGGCGCCGGATGGATTGCAGAGCGCATCAAGACGGTTGCGCGCGAAAACGATGTGATTGTGATGGAAGACAAGCCTCTGGCCCGCGCCCTTTTCAAGCTGGACATCGGCGCGGAGATTCCGGATGAGTTATACAAGGCTGTCGCCCGTGTTCTTGCCTTCGTTTTCGGCAGGAAACCGATGAAGGCGGCAGGGGTTCAGGCCGCGCGGCCCGCTGGCAAGGAAACAAACCAGATGCGCGGCCTGAGCTCGCGGTGATCGAAATGAATTCTGCGCGGCCTGAGCTCGCGGTGATCGAATTATGCCAAAGATAAAACTATCCGGCGAAGTTGCGCTGGCCTTGGCCATCGTGATGGTGCTTGGGATCATGATAATCCCGCTTCCGCAGATCATCCTCGATGTTCTGCTGACGCTCAGCATCGCTATCGCCATCATGATCCTCCTCATCTCCACATACATAAAAAGCCCGATGGAGTTTTCGATCTTCCCGGCGCTTCTGCTCATAGTCACGCTCTTCCGCCTCTCGCTCAACATCGCAAGCACGCGCCTGATCCTGCTTCACGGCGATGAGGGCGTGGGTGCAGCCGGAGAGGTCATCAAGGCATTCGGATCGTTCGTTGTGGGCGGCAACTTCGCCGTGGGCGCGATCGTGTTTCTTATTCTTGTCGTGATCAATTTCGTCGTTATCACTAAAGGCGCCGGACGAATAGCGGAGGTTGCGGCCCGGTTCACGCTCGACGCGCTGCCCGGCAAGCAGATGAGCATCGACGCCGACCTGAACGCCGGACTTCTCGATGAAACGCAGGCGCGCCGCCGCAGGAAGGAAGTGGCGCAGGAGGCCGATTTCTACGGCGCGATGGACGGCGCGAGCAAGTTCGTGCGCGGCGACGCGGTGGCCGCAATCGTCATCATGGCCGTGAACATCGTGGGCGGCCTTCTTATCGGAATCATTCAAAAAGGCATGGACGCGGGCACGGCGGCCACAACCTACACCATCCTGACAATCGGCGAGGGGCTTGTGGCCCAGATTCCGGCGCTGATAGTTTCGACCGCCGCCGGCATAGTGGTCAGCCGGTCAGCCACCGAAAACAGCCTTTCCACCGACATCGCAACACAGGTCATATTTCAGCCAAAGGCGCTCGGCACAACGTCCGGCGTGCTTGCGATGCTTGGGCTTGTGCCGGGCCTTCCGCACATTCCGTTTCTGCTTCTTGCCGCCGGAACCGGAACAGGGGCGTACCTGCTCGCATCGGTGAAGGCGGAAGCTGTCGAGGAGATCGAGGCCATGCCTCCGCCCGCCGCCGAACCGGAGCCTATCGAGGCGCTTCTTCCGCTCGACGTTCTTGCGCTTGAGATCGGCTATGGCCTCATCTCGCTGGTCGAGGAGGAGGGGCTTCTTGGCCGCATCAAGGCGATCAGGCGGCAGGAGGCCCTCGACATGGGCTTCATCGTTCCGCCCATTCATATAAAGGACAATCTCTCGCTTCGCCCGAATGAATACTCGCTTCTTATCAAGGGGGTTGAGGTGGCGGGCGGCGAGGTGATGCCGGGGCAATACATGGCGCTGAATCCTGGCGGCGTGCGCGAGCGGCTGGAGGGCTCCGAAACGCGCGAGCCAACCTACGGCCTGCCCGCTCTCTGGATTTCGGAGCGTCAGGTTGAGCGCGCGCAGCTTGCCGGATACACGGTTGTCGATCCGTCCACGGTAATCGCGACGCATATCACCGAGGTGCTGAAGCTGCACGCCGCCGATCTGCTTGGAAAACAGGAGACACAGGGCCTGTTCGACAACTTCGCCAAGACCAACCCCAAGGCGGTTGAAGAGGTTGTTCCCAATCTGATGACGCTTGGCATGGCTCAAAGGGTGCTTCAGGATCTTCTGCGCGAACGGGTGTCCATCCGTGATCTTGGAACAATTCTGGAAACCCTTGCCGAGTACGGCCAGATTACGAAGGATCACGAGGTGCTGGCCGATTACGCGCGTCAGGCGCTTGCCAGAAACATCACGAAGCAGTACCAGAGCATGGACGGCACGCTGCTGGTGATGAGCCTTGAGCCCGCGCTTGAGCGCAAGCTGGGCGAGGCGCTTCAAAGCACGGCGCGAGGCTCGTATCTGGCGCTTGAGCCCGCCATGCTGCAGAAGATGCTGGAGAAGATCCGCGCGCTTCGCGAAACCACGCTTCAGCAGGGCTATCAGGCGGTGCTGCTCTGTTCGCCGCTTATCAGGAGGCCGCTTAAAAAACTTACCGAGCGCGTGGTTCCGGGAATGCCGGTGCTGTCGCATAACGAGCTTCTGCCCAGCACGAAGTTGCAGTCGGTGGGCGTGGTGAGGGTGTCGGATGAAAATTAGGCGCTTTGTAGGAAACGATTTCAAGGAAACTCTCGCGCTTGTGAAAAAAGAGCTTGGGCCGGACGCGGTGATAATGTCGTCGCGAACGATCAAGACCGGCTTCGGCCTTGGCAGGAAAAAGGTGGAGATCACGGCGGCGCTCGATTACAGACAGCCGCCGCCTCTTCAGCCTCCGCCGTCCCGGCCAGCGCAGGATTTACCAACCGCGCAGCGGGATTTACCAACCACGCAACGGCAGGTGGAGCCGGGCGGAAGGCAGTGGAGCACCGGCGCGGACTTCACGCAATCCCTCGACGACGCGATGTCGAATTCGCCGGATTTCGGCGGAATAGACCGGATACTTGACGAGGTGCGCTCGCTTCGCGGCGAACTGTTGCCACTTATAAGGGGCGGCGGCGGAAAAGACGCGCATCCGCTTGTGCGGCTCGGCATCGACGAAACCCTGGCAGCCGGTCTGATCGAACGCGCAAAAGGCGACGCGAAGAGACTTCGCGAAACCATTGCGCTTGACTTCAAGGCCGCGCAGCCTTTAAACGGCAAGCGCGTATGCATATTCACCGGCCCAACCGGCGTCGGCAAAACCACGACGCTTGCCAAGGTTGCAGCCGGATGCGCCATGGAGGGCAGGAAGGTTATGTTCACGACGTTCGACGTCTTCCGTCCGGGCGCGGAGGCCCAGCTCCGGTTCTACGCGGAAAGGCTGAACATGCCGTTTCGCTCTCTTGCCACGATAACGGAGCTGTTCAATCTGCTAACGCATACGAACGACACGATTTTCGTGGATACGCCGGGCCGTTCCCCGAAGGACAAGGGCTTCATCGAGGGCCTGCTGTCGTTTCGTTTCACCGACATGCCGATGAACACCTACCTGCTTCTTGGGGCCGAGGCCGATCCGGAGGCAAACATGGCGTACTACGGCAAATACGAGGGCTTGAGCATAGATTCGCTTATTTTCACAAAGGTTGACGAGGGTGTAAGGTTCGGCTCGCTCTATAACGTTGCCGTCAAATCCGGCAAGCCGGTTTCGCACATCACCAACGGGCAGTCGGTTCCGGGCGACATCGCCTCACCGACCGGCGGAGAACTGGCCGACCTGATCCTGGGAGGATTCAAACCATGATGGAACAGATGACCGCATCCACGGACAGATTGAAGATACAGAAAGCCACGCGGGTAATAGCCATTACCAGCGGCAAGGGCGGCGTTGGAAAGACGAACATCGCCGGAGCCCTTTCCCTTTATTTCGCGGGGCAAGGCAGGAAGGTGATGATACTTGACGCCGATCTGGGGTTGAGCAACATCGACGTTCTGTTTGGCATAAGCCCCGAATTCAACATCGAGAATGTTCTTGCCGGAGAGAAGCGGCTGTCGGAAATAGTTGTTGACGGGCCCGGAGTTGCAAACGGAGCCGGAAGGGTGCGCATACTTCCGGCAAGCTCCGGAAGCGAGGGGCTCGCGAATCTGAGCGAATTGCACAAGATGAAAATTCTTAGCGCCCTTGACGAATTCGACGAGGATGTGGACATCCTGATTGTGGACACCGGCGCCGGCATTGCCGGAAACGTCACGTTTTTCTGCGAGGCGTCACAGGAGATCATAGTGGTTGTCACGCCTGAGCCCACATCGATCACTGACGCATACGCGCTTATCAAGGTGCTTTCCACCAATTACGGCGAGCGGAAGTTTCGCATTCTGGTGAACATGGCGTCCGGAGCCAGCGACGCGCTCGAAACATTCAGGCGCATCTCCCTGGTGGCCGACCGGTTCCTGAACATCTCCCTCGATTATGTCGGCTTCCTCACCAACGATCCGCTTGTGCGAAAGGCGGTGCGAAGGCAGCAGTCGTTTCTTGAATGCTTTCCGGCTGCTCAGGTTTCAAAGGACATTACAGCGGTTGGCCGAGCGCTGCAGAACGATCCTGTAAATCAAATAAAGGGCGGTGTGCAGTTCTTTCTGCGCCGCCTGTTCGGGGGGGTTGCCGCATGAAACAGGCCGCGGGCCGGGTTAAAGAGAAGGAAAGGCCGAGGACGGCGGAAGAAGAACGCGAGCTTCTGGTTCAGGAGTTCGTTCCGAAGATCAAGTATCTGGCCTCGCGCCTGAGCATGGCGCTGCCCACCGGGCTTACGGCGGACGACCTGATAAGCGCGGGCGTGCTGGGCCTGATGGATGCGATGGAGAAGTACGACGCAGGCCGCAACGCCCGCCTTACAACCTACGCCGAATTCCGCATCAAGGGCGCGATGCTGGACGAGATTCGCTCGATGCAGTGGGGCTCGCGCGGCATGAAGAAGCGAATTTCCGATGTGAAGAAAGCATACGGAGCGCTCGAAAAAACCCTGGGGCGCCATGCCGAGGAAGAAGAAGTTGCCGAGTATCTGGGGCTGACACTGGAAGAATTCCACAAGCAGATGAGTGAATCGAGCGCGGGCGTGCTGCTTAATTTCGAGGATCTGCTTCCAAACGACGACAACGACATGGACATCATGGAGTGCATTCCCGGCACGAATCATGACGATCCTCTCACGGCGATGAATCTGTCGGAACTGAAAACCATCATGGGCCGCGAGATCGATACGCTACCCGAAAAAGAACGGCTCGTAATGACGCTCTACTATTACGAAGAGATGACGATGAAGGAAATCGGGCTGGTTCTGAACATCACTGAATCGAGGGTCTGCCAGTTGAACGCGCAGGCTCTCCTGCGCCTGAAGTCGAAGCTTGCGGAGTTGAGATAGGCCGCTCACCCCCGGCCCCTCTCCTGAAGTAGAGGGGTGGAAGATTGCCAGGACGAAGGCCGGGTGCTTAAGTAACATGCGCTTCTGTCGATAAAAAACAATCATGCCGTCTGGAACCAACGACGGAAAGGGAATAAACGATGGAAGAACTGATCGAATTGATTCACTCCGAAGATGCCGCGATTCGCAGGGATGCCGCCTATCGGCTGGCCGGAGCCGACGCCCGCGCGATTTATCCGCTGGTGCGCGCTCTTTGGGATGAAAATCCGGGCGTGCAGGAGGCGGCCATGAGTTCGCTCATGTCGTTTACCGGCGAGGAAGCGATATGGGCCGTCATGCCGCTTCTTCGCGAGGACGCGCCACGCAGGAACATGGCGCTTCAGATTCTCGCCCGCATCGGGGGGCCGCATACGGATCTTATCGCGCGCGACCTGAACGACAAGGACGCGGACGTCAGGAAGTTCGTCATAGACATATTCGGCGATCTCGGCAGCCCGGAAGTGGTTCCGCACCTCATACACGCTCTCTCCGACGAGAACGCGAACGTGCGGGCCGCCGCCGCCCGTTCGCTGGGAATGCTACACGCCGACCAGTCCGTGCCTCGACTGGTTGGCCTGCTTGCCGACGAGGAATGGGTGGCCTTCGTCGCCATCGAGGCGCTCGGAAAGATTGCCGACGAAAAGGCGGTTGGCGCGCTGATCTCGCTTCTGCAAAGTCCGTCCGACACGCTTCGGATAATGGCTATCGAGGCGCTTGGCGAAATACGTTCCCCGCTTGCGTCCGCCGCTCTTTTCGAAACGATCGAGCGCGTGGATGCCGAGGAGAAGAAGCTGGTTGCCAAAAGCCTTGTGAACATAGGCGTTCGAAGCACGCGCGAGCTTAGTTCGGTGCTCATGGATCTTCTGCGCGAGGATTCATACGATGACAAGGAGGCGGCGGTTGCCGGACTAATTTCGCTTCGATACAAAAAGGCCGTGCCCCTTATTATCGAACAGGCCGGAGCGCTCGACGTCTCGATTCCGGAGGATGAGGAACTCTACCGGAAACTGATGGACGCGGTCGTGGAGATCGGCGACGAGGCCGGTCTTGTAAAACTGCTTGCCAACAAGGGCATGAAATACAGGGCCAGAGTAGCCGTGATCGACGCGCTCGGAAGGTTGAAGAGCCACGAGGCGGTAAAGCCGCTCATGTGTTTTCTCACAAGCGGGGCGCGCGAGGTTCGCAGGGCGGCGGCTTCAGCCGAGGCGACCATCGGAGTGGATGTCTCCGGCGACGAACTGATGGGCGGGCTCCATGACGAGGACGGCCATGTGCGGCGTTCGGTTGCGCGGGCGCTTGGGGCCATCGGCGACAAAAAGGCCGTGCCTGCCCTGCTTGAGCTTGTCAAAAAGGAAAATTACCCCGATGTGCTTGAAGACGCGGTTGCGGCGATAGCGGAACTCGACCCGGAGGCTCTGACCGAACTGGCCAAAAGTAAAAAACCGGGAGTTAGACTTGCCGTTGCGCGCACGGCGCAGGGCGATGAACTGCTTCATCTCATCAAGGACAGCGATCCAAAGGTGAGAATAGCGGCGGTTCTGTCGCTTGGGACATCGGGATCGGAGAATGCGAGCGCCACGCTTGCGAATCTGACAAAAAGCACCGATCCGGAAGTTCGCAAGGCAGCGGTTCGCGGACTGGGTTTCATCGGCGACGATGCGGCGCGGAAGGCGCTTGTCAGGCGCGTGTCCGACAAGGATATGTGGGTGCGGATGTTTGCGGTGGATGCGTTGTCGGACATCGGCGAGGCGGCGGCTGCGCCGGGCGTGAGAAAGCTTCTGACGGCGGCGGAAGAAGGGCCGGTGCGAATAGCGGCGCTTCGCTATCTGGCGCGGTTTGGAAACCGCTCCGATATCGGAGCCTGCCTGGATGACGCCGATCCGTTCGTGCGCGAGGAAGCGGAGCGCGCCCTGGAAATCATGGCGGCCAGAGAGTAACGCCATGGACGAGCTAATCAAGCTTTCAAACGACACATTCACTCAGATACGCGATCTCATATACAAGAAATGCGGCATATATGTTCAGGACACAAAAAAGTACCTGATCGAAAACCGGCTCCAGAAAAGGCTTCAGGAGAAGAACCTGCGGAGCTTCGAGGACTACCTGTATCTGCTCAAGTACGACACCGCAAACGAGCATGTGCAGCTCTTCAATCTGGTGACCACCCGCGAAACCAGTTTCTTTCGCGAGCCGCTTCTTCTGGACGCTTTCGCAAAGACGCTTCTGCCGCAGGTGCTGAAATCCAAAAACGGCGGTTCGGTCAACATCTGGTCAGCCGGATGCTCCACCGGCGAGGAGCCTTACACACTGGCGATGTACATGGTCGATGCTTCCGGAGGACGGGCAAGCGGCAGAATCCTGGGAACCGACCTGAGCAGGGACGCGGTGGAAAGCGCGCGAAAGGCGGTCTACGGCGACTACGCGCTCCGGAACACCTCGCCGGATTTCCTGAAGAAGCACTTCATTAAAACATCCGGCGGATTCACCGTTGCTCCACAGGTGAAACGGCTGGTGCAGATAGAGGAGATGAACCTCTTCGACGACGCCAGAATGAGGGGAGTGCGCGGAATGGACTTCATATTCTGCAGAAACGTGATGATTTACTTCGATACTCCGGCCAAGCAGAAGCTTGCGTCATCCTTCTACGATTCACTGAATCCCGGCGGCTACCTGTTTGTGGGCGCCTCCGAAAGCCTGCATGCGGTTTCAAGGGCGTTCAAGCCGGTGGCGGTCAATAAGGCCGTTGTATATCAGAAGGGTTAGGAACTGGCCATGAAGATAAAAATAATGATAGTGGACGACGATTCCACCACCCGCAAGATCCTGGGCATGTATGTGCGGCAGAAGGGATTCGAGGTGGTGATGGCCGAAAACGGGTTCGACGCGCTCGAAAAACTTGCGCGCGAACGCGTGAGCCTGATAATGACCGACCTCAACATGCCGAACATGGACGGGATTGAGCTGATAAAAAACCTCAAGGCAAATCCGGATTACGCCGATATACCTGCCATGATGATCACAACGGAATCCGACGACGTGGAGCGGCAGAAGGCCATGGCCGCGGGCGCGGCGGCGTATCTGGTTAAACCGGTTTCGGGCGACGCCGTGGCCGGGCATGTGAAGGAAATAATAAAGCAGTTTTTTGCCGGAGGTCACAATGCCTGACTTCAAGATGAGAATACTTGTTGTGGATGATTTCTCCACGATGCGGAGGATCGTGAAAAACATCCTCAAGCAGATAGGCTACACGGAGGTGGACGAGGCGGAGGACGGCGTTCAGGCGCTTGCCAAGCTAAGGGAAAAGCCCTGCAAGTTCATCATCAGCGACTGGAACATGCCGAACATGAGCGGACTGGATCTGCTGAAGGCTGTCCGCAACGATCAGGAACTTAAGGGCATACCGTTTCTGATGGTCACCGCCGAGGCCGAGAAGGAGAACATCATGGCCGCAATAGGCGCGGGCGTGAGCAACTATGTCGTCAAGCCGTTCACGGCGGAGATTCTGAAGGAGAAGATGGACAAGGTGCTGGAAAAGCACGGGATAAAGTAGGAGAGGGCAAATCCTTGCCGTAGGGGCGAACGGCCGTTCGCCCTTACAGTGCGGTTAGCCGTAAAAAACATTCGGACAAGCGGGAGCCAACAAAATGCCGGACGAGATGGAAGAGATCATCAACGACTTCGTTACAGAGACCGAGGAGGTGCTTGAGGCGCTCGACGGCAAGTTCGTCGAGCTTGAAAGCAGGGGAAGCGATCCCGATCTCATAAACGACATCTTCCGCTCCGTCCACACCATAAAGGGCGCCGCCGGATTCCTGGGCTACGAGCAGGTTGTCGCTGTCGCCCATCGCGGCGAAACGCTGCTGAAAAAGATCCGCGACGGCGCCGCATCCTTCACCCGCGAACGCACCGACGTGATCCTGCGCGCCGTCGATATGCTGAAAATCCTGATCGGACACGTCAAGGCGCGCGACAACGAAAAGGAAGACATCGATGCGCTTCTGGCAGACCTGGAATCGGTGCTGGAGGAACGAACGGAGAGCACGGGCGAACCGCCGTTCGCCCCTACGCCGGAACCGTCCGCGCCGGAACCGTCCGCGCCGGAACCGCCTTCCGCCCCTGCGCCCGAAACCGCGCTCCCGTCAGTTGCCCAAGCGCCGCCGCCAGCCCAGCCAGCGCCGTCAGGCCCGCCACAGCCTGTCGGCCCGATCGACGAAATGGAGGAGATAATCAACGATTTCGTGACCGAAACCGAGGAGGTGCTTGACGCGCTCGACGGCAAGTTCGTCGAGCTCGAAAGCAGGGGAAGCGATCAGGAACTGATTAACGAAATATTCCGCTCGGTTCATACGGTGAAGGGCGCGGCCGGATTCCTTGGCTATCAGCAAATAGTAGATGTAGCGCACAGGGGCGAATCACTGCTCAAAAAGGTGCGGGAAGGCGAGATCGGGCTGACCCGCGAGCGCACCGACATCATCCTGAAGGCTGTTGACGTGCTGAAAATCCTGATCGGCCATGTGAAGTCCAGAAGCGGAAAACAGGAAGACATCGCTCTTCTGCTTCGCGCGCTGGAGGTTGCCGCCGAGTCGGAAGTGCCGCATATCATGATGGACGCAATCGTTCAGACGGTGGAGGCTCCGCCGGTTGCGGTTCCGGCTGCCGCGCCCGAAATACAGGCTCCACGCCTGGGCGAAGTGCTCGTGAAAGAGGGCGCGATAAGCAAGGACGACCTCAACGACGCGCTTGAGGAACAGGAACGCGAACGCAAGCTCGGCGAAATCCTTATCGAAAAGAAGGGCGTTGCGCCGGAAGCCATAAGCAGGGCGCTGGAAGCGCAGAAGGCGGCATCGCCGCCCCCGCCCCCGCTGCCTGCCGCAGCCACACAGGCAGCGCAAGTTGCGCCAAGGGCCGCCGCTCCGGCTGCCGCCGCAGCCGATTCCGAAGCGCACAATATCCGCGTTGACGTGAAAAGGCTCGATTCGGTGATGAATCTGGTCGGCGAACTGGTGCTCGGCAGGAACCGGCTGATGAACATCAGCTCATCGCTCGAAACCAAATATCCGGACGATCCGGAAGTCCAGTCACTCATGGAGAACCTGTCGTTCATCAGTCTGGTGACGACGGATCTTCAGCTTGCGGTGATGAAGACCAGAATGCAGCCGGTTCGGAAGGTGTTCAGCAAGTTCCCACGAATAGTGCGTGATCTGGCACGGAACGTCGGCAAGGAAGCCGAGCTTGTCATCTTCGGCGAGGATACGGAACTGGACAAAACCGTTATCGAACAGCTTGGCGATCCACTTGTGCATCTTGTGCGCAACTCGATGGATCACGGCCTGGAACCGCCCGATGAGCGCGTCGCCGCCGGAAAGCCACGCGCCGGAAGAATCGAGCTTCGGGCCTCGCAGGAGGGCGATCACATACTTATCGAGATCAGCGACGACGGGCGCGGCATGAACGTGGATCGAATTCGCCAGAAGGCTGTCGAGAAGGGGCTTGTGTCGGAGGCCGAAGCGGCGAGAATGGATGAGAAGCACCTGCTCGACTTCATCTTCATGGCCGGGTTCTCCACCGCCGCCAAGCAGACCGAGCTTTCGGGACGCGGCGTGGGCATGGACGTTGTGAAAACCTATATCGCGCGCCTGAACGGCTATGTGACGGCCTCCACGGTAAAAGGACACGGCACGCGGATTGTCATCTCGCTTCCGCTCACGCTTGCAATCGTGCAGTCGCTCATGGTCGGCGTGGGAGAACAGATGTACGCGCTTCCGCTGTCACCGGTGAGCGAGACGCTGAAGCTGAAAAGAAGCGACATCAAGACGATCGAGGGCCGCCCCGTGATAACCATGCGCGGCCACGTGCTTCCGGTCGTCGATCTGGCAAGGGTTTTCGACATCACTTCCGTCGGTCTTTCCGGCAACAAAAACGGGAATGTCTATCTGGTGATCGTGACCATGGGAGAGCGGAAGTTCGCGATCATGGTGGATAAGCTCCTCGGCAAGGAAGAGATCGTCATCAAGAGCATGAAGGGCCTGAACGCGGAGCGCGAGGGCATAGCCGGGGCAACGATAACCGGCGATGGGCGCGTGGTTCTGATCGTGGATCTCACAGTGCTTCTTCGCGAGATGATGCAGGCGGCAATGGCATGACGGGGGAATTACGATGAATCCTGTCCGAGTTCTCGTGGTTGACGATTCGGCCTTCATGCGGAAGGCCATAACCCAGATGATCACCAGCGATCCCGGCGTTGTTGTAATCGACACCGCGCGCGACGGGCGCGAGGCGGTTGACAAAACCATAGCGCTGCGGCCCGATCTGGTCACGCTCGACATTGAGATGCCGCGCATGAACGGCCTCGACGCGCTTCGCGAAATCATGGACAAGCGGCCCACCCCGGTTGTGATGGTCAGCTCGCTCACAACCGATGGCGCAAGGGAAACGCTTGCCGCCATGGAGCTTGGCGCGCTTGATTTCGTCCCGAAGAATCTGGCCGAGATGTCGGTGAACATTCTTAAAATCAAGCAGGATCTTGTCGAGAAAATAAAGATACTTTCGCGCAAGAGGGTGATGAGAAGGCCCGATTGCCGTCATTCCCAGTCGTCGTGTCCTCCGGAAGCCGCTGTCCCGCGTCAGGTGGTTGTTCCACGAACGGCGTTCGAATCGTACACCAGGGAACGCCGTATCGGAATTGTCGTGATCGGCACTTCCACCGGCGGCCCGATGGCTCTTCAACGGATCATCCCGCATCTTCCGTCCAATTTTCCGGTAGGCATTGTCGTTGCCCAGCATATGCCGGCGGCGTTTACCGGGGCATTCGCCGATCGGCTGAACGGACTGAGCCAGGTGACGGTGAGGGAAGCAAGGGAAGGCGATGTGATAAAGCCGGGACTGGTGCTTGTTGCGCCCGGCGGACGGCATATGAAGGTGCGCCGGAAGACCGGCATCGACACATGCGTCACCATAACGGACGAGCCGAGAGAGGCGCTTTACAAGCCGTCGGTCACGGAACTGATGCGAACGGCGGCGGAGATATATCCGGGCCGGGCGCTTGGCGTGATGCTTACAGGCATGGGCGACGACGGGTGCGCCGGAGCGAGGGAGATCAAGAAGAGCGGAGGCAAGATGTTCGCGCAGGACGAGCCGTCGTGCGTTGTTTACGGAATGCCGCGCGCGGTTGTGGAGGGTGGGCTGGCCGACAAGGTGCTGCCGCTTGAAACGGTTGCCGGAGAGATTGTGAACGCGGTCTGACCTCACCCCCGGCCACCCCCCTCCCCTCTCCTTCAGGAGAGGGGCCGGGGGTGAGGTGGGGGTTAAGTCCGAAGCGGCTTCTGCCGATCTGACAAGAACGACAACATGCATTCCCGCGAGGGACGGAATAATAAGGAGGCTGAACATGTTCAGGGATTTGGCGATCTGGAAAAAGCTGGCGTTGGGCTTCGGGGCAATGGTGCTGGTGCTGCTGTTGGTAAGCGGCGCAAGCTTATGGAAAGCGTCGGTAATGCATGGCAATGAAGGGCTCCTGAAGCACCAGGCCCCACTGATGGATGCCGCCATGGAGATGAAGGTTGCGGCAAGGGACGCGGAGATCGCCATTCTTCGAATGATGGTGCACACGGAAAGCCCGAAACTGCATTCGGATCATTCCTTCGAGTCGCATATATCCGAGTATGGCGAAGCGTCAAAAATGTTTGACACTTACAACAGGGCCATGCAGAGCGGCGGGAAAACTGATATGGGCGAGGTGTACCCTGCCGAAGACGGACGGATCAAGACGATCCTGAGAAACGCGGATGAGCAGCAGCGTTCGCTTGAGCCGATTGTTTCGGCGTATTCGAACCAGTTGAGAACTGCGGGCGTGGGCACGGATACCGCACGGCAGATGAGAGAAATCATCAATACCCTGAGCGAAATCAGTAAATCGCTCGACGAGATCGAAGAAATTGCTCACAAGAGCATGGAACGATCCATAGAGGATAGCAACGCTGCATTTGCAAGTTATCGCATATGGGCCATTATCCTTACTGTCATTGGCGGCGGCTTGGCGGTCGGATGCGCCTACTTCTTCACGAATCTTATCGCCACTCCCATGCGCAAGTGCGTCGATTTCGCCCGCGCGCTTTCCACCGGCGATCTTTCCGCGCGCGTGGACATAAAGCAGAAGGACGAAGCTGGAGAGCTTGCCTCGGCTCTCGACGAGATGGCCGAGAATCTTCGTTCCATTGCAGGTCAAATTTCCTCATCGACAGCCGCGCTTTCGGCAAGCACCGAGCAGCTTTCGGCAACCACGGCAGAGCTTTCACGCGGCGCGCGCGACCAGGCGGGCCAGACCGAGCAGGCGGCCACCGCAATGACAGAAATGTCGCAGACGATCATGGACGTGGCCAGAAACGCAGCCGAGGCTGCCGAAGCAGCGAAGGAATCGAGCAAGGTCGCGTCCGACGGCAAGTCCAGCGTGGAGCAGACCGTGTCGGGCATGACAAACATTTCGAACACCGTGAGCGAGCTTGCCGCAATCATACGCGAGCTCGGCAACAGCAGCCAGGAAATCGGCAACATCATAAACGTGATCGACGACATAGCCGAGCAGACAAACCTTCTGGCGCTGAACGCGGCAATCGAGGCCGCGCGCGCCGGCGAGCAGGGACGCGGTTTCGCCGTCGTGGCCGACGAGGTGCGAAAGCTGGCCGAGCGAACCGGCAAGGCCACCAAGGAAATCGCCGGAATGATCGAGAAAATCCAGCGCGAAACGGCCCGTTCGGTCTCCAGCATGGAGTCGGGCAAGGAAGAGGTGGCCGACGGAGTGAGGCTTGCCGAGCAGGCCAAGAGCGCCATGGAGCATGTCGTGGAAAGCTCCGACAGGGGAATGGACATGGTTCAGCGCATAGCCACCGCGGCGGAAGAGCAGTCGGCGGCAGCCGAGGAGGTGTCGGCCAGCATGGAGAAGATCTCCGACGTGACCAAGACAGCCGAGAGCGCAAGCGAGCAGATCAGAAGCGCCGCCGAGGATCTGGCCCGGATGACCTCCGAGCTTCGAAGAGCCGCCGAATGGTTCAGGCTGACCGAGGCATCCGGCTCTTCGGCGGGACGCGGCAGGAAGCATGGCGGCGCCGCAAGGCCCGCCAGGGCCTGATTGCAAGCACACCCGCCAGAGCCTGATTGAAAGCGCCCGACAGGAGATAAACGGAGGAAGTCATGGAACGACAACTTGTCACATTCAAGCTTGAGGAAGAGGAATTCGCCGTGGATATTCTCAAGGTGCAGGAGATTATCCGCATGGTCGAGATAACCCTCGTTCCCAAAATGCCGCCGTACATGGAGGGCGTGATCAACCTGCGCGGAAAGGTTATTCCGGTGGTGAACCTGCGGCGGCGGTTTCATCAGCCATCTACAGACAACAGCAAGGACACGCGAATTGTCGTGGTCACGCTCAACAACACCACCGTGGGCCTTCTTGTGGACAGCGTCTCGGAGGTGCTGCGGCTGAGCGAGGATCATATCGAGCCGCCGCCGCCCATAATGGAGGGCGGCATGGACACCGAGTATATAAGCGCGGTCGGCAGGATGGAAGACCGCCTGCTGATACTGCTCGATCTTGAGAAGGTGTTCGGCAAGGACGGCACATTTTCAATGTAACAGGGAAGGGTCATATGGCTTTTGAAAATAATGGCGCTGGGGCCGACAGGCGCGAGTTCGTCCGGATCGACGACACCATGCCGGTGGAGGTTGCGGTAATTCCGCGGGAGCGCGGGGCCGAGGTGCGGTCGCGCATAACCGTAATGCCGGTGGTGGAGCGTCCGGAGTTTCAGGCGGTGGAGACCGGAGAGGCCGCCATCCTGAAGTATCTGATGGCGGTCAACGCAAAGCTCGACCTGCTGATCAACGCCATGATCACGGAAAAGGGCGGCGTGGGGAAAGCAAGGAACCGCCGCGTGAACGTAAGCGCATGCGGCATGAGGTTCGCCATGGATACGAAGCCCGTAATCGGAGACATCGTTGAACTGAAGATGATCCTGCCGGGCGTTCCACCGATGGCGGTGGATGCGTTCGGGGAGGTCGTCTGGATCGAAGGCGCTCCCCAGCCCGACGGCAGGTATCTGGTTGCGGCAAGATTCGTCGCCATGGACGACGACGTCCGCGACGAGATCGTGGGCTATATATTCAACAGGCAACGGGAACATATCCGAAACAGGCGGGAAGGCAGGCAGGCGTAGGCAATGTTCGCGATTATAGGAATAGTGGTGGTTTTCGTGGCCGTGGTGGGCGGCTACATGCTGGAGCACGGCAATCTCCATGTGCTCTTTCAGCCCATAGAACTGTTGATTATCGGAGGCGCGGCGGCGGGCGCGTTCCTGATCGCGTCGCCCAAAAAGGTTGTAGGCATGACCGCCGGAAGCATCGGCAAGATATTCGGCGGCTCGCCTGGCAAGGACAGTTTCCTTGAGCTTCTGGTTCTTCTGAACAAGATATTCTCGAAAATCAGGAAGGAAGGGCTTGTCTCGATCGAGCAGGACGTGGAGAATCCGAAGGACAGCCCGCTGTTTGCGGCGTCGCCGAATTTCATGAAGGATCATCACGCCGTGTCGTTTCTATGCGACAACCTGCGCGTCATCATGACAACCAACATCTCGCCGCACGAGCTTGAGGCTGTCATGGACGTCGAGATCGAAGGGCATCACAAGGAGGCGATGATCCCCTCAGAGGCGATTGCCCGCGTTGCGGACGGAATGCCCGCGCTCGGTATCGTGGCCGCCGTGCTGGGCGTGGTCATAACCATGGGCAAGATCTCGGAGCCGCCCGCAGTTCTGGGCCACAGCATAGGCGCGGCCCTTGTGGGAACTTTTCTGGGCGTGCTTCTCTCCTACGGATTTATCGGGCCAATCGCCACGAACCTGGCATTCAAGGTGAGCGAGTCAGCGGTTTCATACGACGTGGTCAAGGTGGCGCTTGTTGCCTTCGTGGGCGGAAGCGCTCCGCAGATAGCGGTTGAGTTCGGGCGGCGGGCGGTTCCTTCGGGCGAGCGTCCGAAGTTCGAGGAGATGGACGCCGCGCTAAGAGCCAAGTAGGGGCGGTTCGCGAACCGCCCGGATTCTCCCTGCAAAAGGGGAATCAAAGGATTGAACAATGAGCGCGAAGAAGCAGCCGATCATCATCAAGAAGGTCAAGAAGGGTCATGGCGGCCACCACGGCGGAGCATGGAAGGTGGCCTACGCCGACTTCGTGACAGCCATGATGGCGTTTTTCCTTCTGATGTGGCTCCTGAACATGAGCTCGCAGGAGCAGCGGGTGAAGCTTGCCCAATACTACAAGACCTTCAGCATATTCGAGAAGAGCGGCTCCTCCATGGTGAGCGCAAGCGCGCCGTCGATGGATGTCACCGAACAGAAGCGGGAAACCTCCGATCCGTCATCGGGCGCGCGGGGGCAGACCGGCGGATCGAAGGTCGGCATGTACGATCCGTCGCTGGCCAAGGCGGTGAAGGCGGTGAAGGATATTCAGGTGACGGTCAAGGCAAAGCTTGGCGAGGAACTGAGCAGGCAGATCATCATCGACAGGGTTGAGGGCGGCATAAGGATACAGCTCATGGACGGCGACGGCAGGTCGATGTTCGAGCTCGGCAGCGCGCTTCCAAGGCCAATCGCAAAGGAGATCATGGGCATAATCGCCTCAAGCATATCCGATCTGCCGAACAAGATCGTGGTGGAGGGCCATACCGACGCCTACGGCTCCCAGAACGCAAAGAGCAGCTACACCAACTGGGAGCTGTCGGCTGATCGCGCGAACGCGGCCAGAAAACTCCTCGTCCAGCAGGGCGTGGACACGAAACGCATCTCCCGCGTGGCCGGATACGCCGACACCGAGAATGTAATCCCCGACGTTCCGATTGACCCGCGCAACCGCAGGGTGAGCATTATTCTTCTCGATCAGAAACTGGGCGCAATCAAACCGGTCGATCTGTCGCCGCCGCAAAGCGGTTCGGCTGGAAACGGCCACTGAAATGGGGGGATCATGAGTGCCGGCATGACCGAAGACGCGCTCGAAAGCATCATCACGCAGACTGTTGACCTGCCAGCCATACCCATGGTGGCGGCCAGGGTGATGCAACTCGTCGGCTCTCCCTCGTGCTCCATCGATGATGTCCAGAAAGTCATAAGCGGCGACCCGGCTGTAGTGTCGCGGCTTCTGCGCATCGCCAACTCGCCGATGTACGGCGGAAGGGGAAAAATCGATTCCGTTGAATCGGCGATCATGATGATGGGATTCGACACAATGAAGAGCATGGTTCTGGCATCGTCGGTCAGGCAGGTATACCGCCATTTCGGGCTGTTTGAGAAGATGTCGTGGGAGCATTCGCTTGGAGTGTCGATGGCCGCCGGAATGCTGGCGCCGAAACTTGGGCAGAGGAGGGATGAAGCCGCAACCGCCGGGCTGTTGCACGACATAGGCAAGATCGTGATAAACGACAAGATGCCGGAGCGCTATGCGCGGATAGTCGAGTCGGTATACGCCGAGCACACCAACAGCTTCGAGGTGGAGACCGAGGAGCTCGGCTTCAACCACTGCGATGTGGGAAAGCTGCTTGCGCGGAAATGGAAACTATCGCCATCGCTTATAACGGCAATCGGCTACCACCATACGCCAAATTCGGTTCCCGATGCGATGAGCGAACATCGTCCGCTTTGCAAACTGGTGAATGCGGCAGACCGGATATGCCTGTATCTTGGCGTTGGAGGCGCGCATCCGGTTGTCGATGCGCTCGACGGCATCGGCATTGCCGTTGCCGAGAATGAAATGTTCCGGTTCGTTGACGAATTCAGGGAAACCTTCGTCACCGAGAAGCTGAAATTCATGGAGGTATAGGGCCATGGCGGATGTTTCCTTCAAGCCGGTTCCTGGCATTCCCCGCCTTCGCGACATGAAGAAGGATGAGGACAGGCGCAGGCGCGAACGCAAGGAGAAGGACAAACACCAGGCGCAGGACGACAGGCCGCCACCGGCCCCAAAGGGCAGAATCGATATCAAGGCATAACCGCGGACTTTTGCACCGCTTAATTAAATGCGCGCCACAACCTTTTGGCGCAATCAAGGAGGATGGAATGAAAAAATATTTATCAGCGGCCGTGGCTGCTTCCGCAATCTTCATGTTCGGGAGCGCTTCGCAGGCAGCGGACGCTCTTCATGTGAAAAAAATTGCCGCAGCACCAACCGTGGACGGCGTTGCGGAAGACGTGTGGAAAGGCATCCCGGCGCTCACAGTCAAGGTTGACCGCGTTCCGGAGGCCATCGTCCAGATAAACAAGGAGAAGCAGAAGGGCAAGTACGCAAAGCACTGGTCTTCGACCGACTACACCGCCGTTTCAGAGGTTGAACTGAAGGCCGCCTACACCGGCGACAGCATTTTCTTTCTTGCCCGCTGGAAGGACGCCACAAAGGACGATCAGCACAAGCCGTGGAAGTGGGAGGGAACGAAGGACGCCGGGGAATACAAGGCCGGCAAGGAGTCGGAAGACCGCCTTGCGATGCATTTCGCAATAAAGGGCGATTTCGTTACCTGCATGGTCGATCCGTCGGACAGCACCGCTGATGTCTGGCAGTGGAAGGCGGCCCGCACAAACGGCGCCGGAATCATACACGACAAAACAGATGTCTACTCGAAGACGGAGCCCAAGGGCGCATTCTCATCCCATTACGCGGTTGACGGCACCATGATATATCTCCTCCGTCCGGACGACGGCGGCATTGCACCCTACAAAACCAACAAGATCGATCCGTTTGTCTATCAGGGCGACATAGTGCCGCAGTACATACCGTTTGTGCCGGATAATCCCGACGCCGCCGACGTGAAGGCAAAGGGCGTCTGGGCCGACGGCTACTGGACGCTCGAGATAGGCCGCAAGCTCGACACCGGACACACCGATTCAGACACGGTGTTCGATCCGGCAAAGGGCTTCGGAATGGCGCTCGCCGCGTTCGATCACGCAAGCGATCATTTCCATGCCGGATCGGGCCATATTCAGGCGGTTTTCGACAAATAAAACCGCAAAGTCTGGCATCGGCCCGGAACATGGTTTCGGGCCGCCTCCGGGCTTGTTTAGCCGGGAACAGGAAGCAAGGAGCACAACTGCCATGAACCGCGACAGTATTGCATACAAGATAAATACGGGCTACATCATCCTTATCGTTCTTCTTCTCGCGCTTGGAGGCATCGCGTTCGTGAGCGTGAACGGCATGATGCGCAGCCTCGGCGATGTCAACGACGGCATGAGCAGGATCAAGGATGACATGCAGCGCTCGATGAAGGAGATGAGCGCGCTCGAAAGCACTGTTGCGCTTCTGAAGCAGAGCGAGACGCAGTTCCAGCAGCTTCGCGCCATGAAGGGAGACCTCGTGGAAAGCAAGGAATCGACGGCCCGCATAGGCGACAGCCTCAAGACAATCGAGAAGGTCTTTGGCGCGCAGGCAAGCACTCTAAAAAACATAGGCGATTCCAGCAGCGTGATTTTCAGCGAAATACAGGTTACTGCGGTAGATGTCCAATCACTGATCAGGAATGCCGAAGAACTGAACAATCACATGCTCAATTCATACATCGGCTTCTTCAACTATCTGAACGAATACACAAAAAATGTTGACGGCGTGCTGGCGGACATAACCGCTGTCGAGGAGCATATCGCGGGGATAACAGCCTCACTCGATACGATGCAGTCGGTCGAAGCCGAAAAGGAGCTGGTAAAAACAATCCAGTTCAACCTCAAGCGGTACAAGCGCTACATAAGCGATCTGGGCCAGACAACCAGCACGACACAGATCGGCGAGTTGAAGACAAGCCTCGTAAGTTTCGGCGAAAAGATTCTGAAGGCCGCCTCCGAGCTGCGTGACCGGGCATGGAAAATTGCCGACGCCCGCAACAGCAAGGCGCTGGCGCTGGCGGCTGCGTCCGATACCTCGGCAAAAAGCGCCGTCAAGGGCGTCAAGGAGGCAAGCGGAACGGTGGGCAACGCCGTGACGCTGGCCGTTTCATCCAGCGGCAAGATCGGCGAACTGGCGTCCGGGCTTACAACCGCCATAAACAACGTTGACAAAAGCCTGTCGGAGGTTCCGGCAGCCATAGGAAAGGCGACAAAATCCATGGCGTCGCTGAAGGAGTCGATGTCGGGCATGGACGATGCGATGCGCACTGCCGAGGATTCGGCGCGCATGGGCGGCAGGATCAAGTTCGTGATGGTTGCGGTCTGTCTTGGCGCGCTGGCATTCGGTGTTCTTATCAGCGTTTTTGTGAACCGCAAGATCGTCAGCCCGCTTTCACGATTTACCGAGGGCCTGCACCGGGCCACAACGCACGACCTTACCGTCAGCGTCGATCCGGACGGAACAAGCGGCGAGTTGCGCTCTCTGGTGGATGGCTTCAACGGGCTGATGGCCACGCTTCGCGACAGCGTTCAGGCGGTTGCCGGCATGAGCGGCACGGTTTCCGACAATTCCCGCGAAGTGAACCAGGTTACCGAACGCATCATGGATTCCATGAAAAAGCTGGACGATCAGACATCGCTTATCGCTGCCGCAGTCGAGGAGATGTCGGCATCGGCGGACGAAGTGGCAATGAACGCCGATAACGCCGCATCACGAGTTTCCGATGTGTCCACCGCCGTTAACGAGGGGAACGTCATTGTCAGACAGCTTGCCGCTGCAATGAATGACGTATCGGCGTCGGTCAACGCCGCCGCAAAACGGGTAACGGAGCTTTCCACCGATTCCGAGCGCATAGGCACGGCCATAGTGATGATCGAACAGATTGCCGATCAAACCAACATGCTTGCCCTTAACGCCGCCATCGAGGCGGCCCGCGCCGGCGAATACGGAAGGGGATTCGCAGTTGTTGCCGAGGAAGTGCGGAAACTGGCCGAGAATACATCGCAGGCCACGCGTGAAATATCGGAGATGATAGGCGACATCAGGCAAAAAATCGCCCCTTCCATTGCCGACATGGTGAAAAGCGGCGAGAAAACAGACGAAGGCATCGCAAGGACAAACGACATTGAGGCGCATTTCAACACCATTCTGGATGCCGTCGGAGAGGCGAAAAGCCTTACATCGAGCATTGCCACATCCGCCAGGGAGCAATCGTCGGTGTCGGGCGAGATAGCCGGAAGCGTGGAGGTGATCGCATCCGCCGGCCACGACACGCGGTTCAAGGTGGAGTCGCTCAGCGAACGCGTTGACACGCTTGTCAGGCTGTCGGAAGATCTGAACGCGCAGATAAGCATCTTCAACGTCGAGGAGGAACGGGAAACCGGACGGTACGGATACGGAAAGGCAGCGGCGGGTTAGGTTAATTCAGGATAATTCAGCAGCCATGGCTTCCGCCATCCGGCAAAGATTGCATTGACTTCCCCGGTATTCCAGCGGTAAGTCAATGAAACTGTTAAGTTTTCGGGGGGCAAGGAGAAGCAATGAGCATCGCAGAACTCGAAGTTGAAATCAGGAAGCTGACACTTAAAGACCGCGCATCGCTTGCAAGGTGGATTGTCGATAGCCTTGACGAGCTTTCAGAATCCGAGATCGAGACTTTATGGGCCGAGGAAGCTGAGCGTCGTTTGGATGAACTTGAGCAGGGGGTGGCTGTCGGGATTCCAGCCGATGAGGTGCTTCGCCGGGCGCGTGCCGCACTTGCGTGAAGCTGATTACGTTTCATCCCGACGCCGAGGCCGAGGCAACTGAAGCAGCGCAGTTTTACGAGAGGGCTTCAACCGGCCTTGGCTACGAGTTGATCGGCGAGATGAAACGTGCAATCGAGCAAATTGGAACAAATCCGGAGGCTTGCCAGTTAATAGGGAGTGCCAGTTAATAGGGAGGCGGGTGCGCAGAAAGCTGCTATGGCGTTTTCCCTATAATCTCGTCTATGCGGTCTACCCGGATCAAATTCGAATTGTTGCCTTTGCGCACCAGAAGCGACGCCCGTTCTACTGGCGCAAGCGGCTGAAATGCACAGTTATCCTATAAACCGGCAACCGTAAACATCGCCCCCTCCGGCTCCGGAAAGCATACCGGGCAGTACGGTTCGCCCAAATCACGCGGGCAGGTGTGGCCGCACGATTCGCAGCAGTAGCATTCACGCGCCGGAAGGCCGCAGACATCGCAGGTTTCCTGCGGTTTGCAAGCTGGTTTTTCGTTCATTTACAATGCCTTCCGTTTAAGCCGCAGCGAATTCGTCACGACAGACACCGAACTGAACGCCATCGCGCCGGAGGCGATCATCGGGTTTAGAAGCAGATACGGCCCCATCATGTGCGAAAGCGCCATGTGGAGCGGCGGCACGACAAAACTTAGCGGATACAACAGCCCGGCGGCAACCGGAATGCCGACCACATTGTAGAAAAACGCCCAGAAGAGGTTCTGTCTTATGGTGGAAATCGTGCCGCGCGAAAGCCTGATGGCCCGCGCAACGCCGTCCAGCTCGCCGCGCATCAGCGTGATGTCCGCGGCCTCCATCGCCACGTCGGTTCCGGTTCCTATGGCTATTCCCACATGCGCCTCGGCAAGCGCCGGCGCGTCGTTGATGCCGTCGCCAACCATCGCAACGGTTCTGCCTTCTGCCTTGAGTTCCTTCACCACTTCCGATTTCCGCTCCGGCAGAACCTCCGCATAGTAGCGCGAAACGCCAGCCGCTTCGGCGATGGCCGCAGCCGCGCCCTTGTGGTCGCCGGTGAGCATCACCACCTCTATTCCCATCTCCTTTAGCGCCGAAATAGCCGCGCGCGAGCCAGGCTTTATCGTGTCGGCCAGCCCGAAGAGCGCTTCGATTTTGCCGTCAACCGCCATGAAAACCGGCGTTACCCCGCCGGATGAAATCCGCGCAGCCTCGCCCAAAAGCGGCGAAATATCAACAGAATCCGCCATCATGAAAGCCTCGGTTCCAATTGACACGCGGAGTTCGCCAACCGTTGCCCGGATTCCGCCGCCCGCCACGGCCTGAAAACCGGCGGAATGGCCAAGCGAGACACCCTTTTTTTCGGCATGTTTCACCAGCGCCTGACCATATGGATGCTCGGAATATCGCTCTGCGGCGACGGCTGTCCGGAGGGCATCGTTCGCGTTTGAGAAAATGCCGCCCGGAGCAAGCACCGTCGAAACGAGTTCCGGCTCGCCTTTGGTGATCGTGCCGGTTTTATCCAGCAAAACAACGTCTATCTTGTGCGCGGTTTCCAAGGATTCCGCGTCGCGAATCAAAATGCCTTCCTCCGCGCCGCGCCCGGTTCCAACCATTATGGCGGTTGGCGTGGCCAGCCCAAGCGCGCACGGGCAGGCGATTATCAGCACCGCGACAGCGTTCATGAACGCCACGGTGAACGAGGGGCCAAGCGCCCACCAGCCGATAAACGTGAGCGCCGCAATCGCCATAACCGTGGGCACGAATATCGCGGCCACTTTGTCCGCCAGACGCTGGATCGGAGCCTTGCTTCCCTGCGCATCCTCAACCAGCTTGATAATTCGGGCAAGCGCGGTTTCGCTGCCCACGCGCTCAGCCGAAAAGCGGATGCTTCCGGCCCGGTTGATCGTGCCGCCGAAGACGCGCGCGCCAGCCGATTTCTCCACCGGCAGGCTTTCGCCGGTGAGCATCGATTCATCGACCGTGGAAAACCCGTCCGACACAACGCCGTCAACCGGAATCCGCTCGCCAGGCTTTACCGCGATAACGTCGCCAATCCGCACGCTTTCAACCGGCAGAGCCGCCTCGACGCCGTTTCGGATCACGACGGCGGTTTTGGGCTGAAGCCCGATAAGCTTGCGAATCGCCTCCGATGTTCCGCCCTTGGCGCGCGCCTCAAGAAACCGGCCAAAGAGAATAAGCGTGATGATCGTGGCCGAAGTGTCGAAATATACGCCCGCCGGAACGCCGGCAGCGCTGAATCTTTCCTCGAACAGCATCACCACGAGGCTGTAGACGAACGCCGCCGTTGTGCCGACCACTATCAGCGTGTTCATGTTTGTTGTGCCGTGCCGGATGGCCGACCAAGCCGGGCGGTAGAAGCGCAGGCCCGCCCAGAACTGCACCGGAAGCGTTAAAAAAAGCTGAAGCCACGGGTTTTTCAGAACCGGAAACTCGAACATCGCGCCCAGAAACACCGGAATTGTGAACGCGGCGCTTATGATGAGCGCGCGGCGAAGCTCGCTGAATTCCGCAGCCCTCCGCTCGCGCTCGCGGTCTGTGCGGTCTGAGGAATCCGCCGGGCCGGACGGCAATTCCACCCCGTAGCCTTCCCCGATTATGGCCTCGGCAAGCGTTTCGAGCGTCACGCTGTCGTCGGCCTCGACAGTGGCCCGCTCCGCGGCCAGATTCACCGCCGCCGATTTCACGCCGGGCAGCTCCTTCAGGGTGCGCTCAACCGCCGCCGAACATGCGGCGCAGGTCATGCCGGTAACCGGAATATCTATTCGTTTAGCCATTTCTACCCAATATCGCCTTTCAAAGAAATATCAGGTTGACGTTAACACATGGCTGAAAAAAGCGGCAATACTGTGGCAAATAGGCGTGCCTGAACTCTGGCGATTTCGAAAAAGGGTGTATGATGTTTTTTACAGCCGCCGGGGGGTGGCCGCGATTTTGATGCCCGTATGATTTAAATCATGGCGGGCAGGATGCAGCCGACTTATTATTGCGAATATGGATACCCGTAGCGTTCGGGTTTTCGATACGGCCAATATCTGGAGGTGGTAATCGTGAGCAACAAGGGAGCACGAAACCTGTTCATCTTCGGCAGTATCTTCTTTTTTCTGATTTTCCTCGCCCTCACATTCGACACCATGAAACAGATCGACGCCCGTTCTCCGGAGATCACGGAAGCCGTGAACGAGGGCAAGCAGGCCTGGCACAAGTACGACTGCATCGGCTGCCACACGATTTTCGGCAACGGATCGTATTTCGCGCCGGATCTGACCAAGGTTACGCGGGACAAGCCTGCCGGGTATCTGAAGGCGTTTCTCGTCAACCCGCGAAAGACAAACCCCAATTCCGCCATGCCGGTACTCGGCATAACGCCGTCGGAGGCCGAAAAACTGGTCGCCTTTCTTGACTGGACATCGAGGGTCGATACAAACGGCTGGCCGCCCGAACCGGTGCTTGCCGCCATGCGGAAGGCTCAGACCGGAGGCATCGCCGTCTATCAGAAGCACGGCTGCGCATCGTGCCACATCATCGGCGGCGTGGGCGGAACGTCCGGCCCCGATCTGTCGAAAGCCGGAGCGCGCCATCCCAACCCTGACTGGCATGTCTCGCACCTCAAAAACCCTGCCGGAACAGTGCAAGGCTCGGCAATGCCCGCCTACGAGCACCTGACCGATGACGAAATGAAGCTTCTCAGCGAATACCTGATTTCACTTAAATAGGGGTGACGACATGAAATATGAAAGCCAGAAGATAGCGCAGAATTTCTACACATTCGCGGTTGTTCTCTTCCTTGTGCAGACCGTTGTGGGCATCATCGCCGCAATCCAGTTCATATGGCCCGACGTGCTGATCCTGAACTTCAACATAATACGCACGCTTCACATAAACGCCCTCGTGGTCTGGCTGCTGGCGGGCCTTATGGGCGCAACATACTACGTTGTGCCTGAGGAATCGCAAAGCGAACTCTGGAGCGTTCCGCTTGCGCATTTCCAGTTCTGGGCCACGGTTGCCGCGGTTGGGCTGGTGATACTGGGCTACGTCTGGATGGGCCTGAATCCGCAGGCGAACAGCCCGATATTCGGCATCAACCCGCTGAGCGAAGGCCGCGAATACATCGAGGCTCCGCGATGGGCCGACTGGCTGATAGCCCTTTCTGTAATCCTGTTTCTTGTAAACAACGTCATGACGATGTTCAAGACAAAACACTGGACAGGCATTCAGGGAACGCTTGTTGGCGGGCTTGTTTTTCTCACGCTCATGTACCTGCCCGGCATGTTCTACACCAAGAGCATGGTGAAGGATCAGTTCTGGTGGTGGTGGGTAATTCACCTTTGGGTTGAGGGCGCATGGGAGGTTATCGCGGGCGCGCTTCTGGCCTTCATGCTGATGAAGGTGACGAACGCTCCGCGCGCGGTTCTCGAAAAATGGATGTATATCGAGGTTGGCTTCGTGCTGTTCACCGGAATTCTCGGCACGGGACATCACTACTACTGGATAGGAACCCCCGGCTACTGGCTGTGGGTTGGCGGAATCTTCAGTTCGCTTGAGCCTGTTCCGCTTCTGCTGATGGTGTGGGACGCCTTTCGCACCACGCGAGAAAACCGCGTTGTCTCGAACAAGCTGGGACTGTTTCTGGCCACGGCTCACGCCATTTTCAACTTCGTGGGCGCGGGTCTTTGGGGCGTGATCCATACGTTGCCGCAGGTGAACAAATGGACGCACGGCACACAGATTACAACGGCGCACGGCCATCTGGCCTTCTACGGCGCGTATGTGCTTCTTGTGGTTGCCATGATCTACATAACGCTGCCGCACATTCGGGGCGTGACCGAGTACAACCAGTCGCGCGGATACCGCTCGTTCTGGTGGATGACGGTGTCGATGGTGTTCATCGTGCTTACGATAACAGGCGCGGGCATGGTGCAGACCTACATGGAGCGCCTGCTTGGGCTCGACTACGTGACGGTTAAGGGAACATATAACCTCTGGTTCTGGATATTCCGCGTATTGTTCGGCTTCGGATTCCTCTACGGAGTCGGGCTGTTTGTGCTCGACTATTTCAGGCTTGGCCGCGAGCCGGTTACGGTTGCATCGGCACGGTTTGCCGAAAAAGCCGCATAGGCGTCAGCTAAAGTCTCCTCCCAGTCGGGGCTGCCGATAACTCCCCTCCAAAGGCAGCCCCGTTTTTTATGAGCAGGCTCATACCGGTTTGCTCGCCACGAATGCTATAAAAAAACATGACACGGCTTCACATCATGCGAAGACTCACTCAGGCAGGGTTTGCGATCCTGTTTCTGATGCTTCCGGCCCTCGACATTCTCCGGTACGATACGGCGTCGAAGGAGCTTTTCCTGCTTGGGCGTGTCTGGACTCTTGGGCTTGACCCCGGCTTTTACATCGACCGCAGCCTGCATGGCTCAGGCCATGTGGCGCTTCAGATTTTCCTGAACGCCATTCTGCCGTGGATCGTGGTTTTAAGCATATTCCCGCTTTTGGGATTCCTGTTCGGGCGCGCGTTCTGCGGATGGCTCTGTCCGGAGGGCGCGTTGTTCGAGCTTGCCGACTTTTTCAGCCTTCGCATCCGGCGGGCAAGCGGCGGCAGCGCCGCCGCCAGATTCGCTTACGCGCTGCTTGCAACACTGACAGTCATCGCATTGCCGCCGATTGTGGGTGTGATGCTGGCCGGCTTCTTTATAGCGCCGGCTGAGGTGTTCAGGCAGGCTGCGTCGCTTTCGCCGGCAACAGGCGTGAAGGCCGCAATTATTGGCACATATATCTACATGTTCGTCACCTCGGTACTTGTTCGCCACCGGTTCTGCAAATACGTCTGCGCGCCCGGCCTGATGCAGATGCTGTTTGCGTGGATAAGCCCTGTTGCGCTCCGGGTGAAATTCGACCGCGACAACTTCGCGAAATGCACCGACTGCCGGGGCTGCGAAAAGGCCTGTTTCATGGGAGTGAAGCCGCGCTCGCCGCTCAAGACCATCAACTGCGTGAACTGCGGCGAGTGCATAACAGCGTGCCGGAAGGAACTTGGCGATGACTGCCTGTTTGCTTACGGCTTTGACCGCAGGGAAAGCGCGCGGTCGGCGCAGAAAGCCCGCATCTCCTCGTAGTCCTGAGCATTGTGGCTTCTCCTTTAATCTGACTATGCTATCATGACCATGAGCACTCGCATATTCAGGGGAGGTCATAATGTCCAAGGCTGTCTCAAAATCACAGTTCAAGCCACGTTCACTGGAATTTTTTCGAAGGGTTCAGGAAACCGGCGAGGAACTTATAATCACCGATCGCGGCAAGCCGGTGCTCAAGCTTGTTCCATATCACGAGGAGCCCGACCTTGCGATGGCGCGGTTGCGCAATTCCGTTGTCAGTTATCGCGATCCGCTTGAGCCGGTTGCGGCGAATGAATGGGAGGCGCTTTCATGATTGTGCTCGACACCCATGCATGGATATGGTGGTTGTCCGATCCGGGCAAGCTTTCGTTGAAAGCGGCGGCGGCCATAGAGCAGGCGGCGGCGAAAAGCGCCATCTGCGTCTCGGCCATGAGCGTTTGGGAATTCATGATGCTTGTCAGGCGCGGCAGGCTGGAGCTTGCCATGCCGCCGGAGGAATGGCTCTCGCTTGCCGAAGGCCTCCCGGCTGTCAGGTTTCTGCCTGTAACGAATGCTATCGCCGTCAAATCGGTCAACCTTCCCGCCATTCACAATGACCCGACTGACCGGATCATTATAGCGACCGCATCCGTTCATGGCGGTGTTCTGGTAACGAAGGATGACGTGGCAAGGCAATACACGGAAGTCCGGACAATCTGGTGACATATGCGGCCTGGCGCATCCAAATAAATCTGGTGCGCCAGACACCGCCGATAGGGTACAATTCGCCTGACAATTCCAGGCAAGGAGGTAGGCCATGCCCTTTTTCGGCGAGGTTTTTTCGAGTGATATAACAAATAAGCCGGTTCTCGACCCCAAGGGCGAGGATCTTGGCAAGGTGCGCGACCTCATAGTGGTGAAAGGCGATCCGTTGCCGAAGGTGTCGGCCCTGATCGTGGAACGCAAGAAGAAGCGCTATCACATCCCGTGGGCAAGCCTGAGCCTGTTCAACAAAAAGATAATCTCGGCCTCGATATTCAAGGGCGACCTGCTGCCGTATGAGGAAAACGATGAGGATCTGCTGGTAAACCGCGATCTTCTCGACCGCCAGATTGTGGACGCAAACGGCGCCAAGGTTGTGCGCGTGAACGACGTGAAGCTTGAAGGCTACAACAGCGAGGCGGTGCTTCTGGCCGTTGACGTCGGAATGCGCGGCCTTCTGCGAAGGCTCGGAATAGAGCGCGGAAGCGAGGAATTCCTCGGCTTCTTCAAGACGAGCCTGTCGCACAACCTTATAAGCTGGAACTACATTCAGACGCTTCGGCCAAAGCTCGACCAGATTGCGCTTACCGTGCCGCGCCAGATGCTGGCCGACCTGCACCCCGCCGACATCGCCGACATAATCAGCCAGGTTTCGCGCGAGGAGGGCGCGCACCTGATGAAAGACCTCGACGTTGAAACCGCCGCCGAGACGCTTTCAGAGTTGAAGCCCGAAATGCAGGCCGACATCATAAACGCGATGGACACCGAGAAGGCCGCCGACATCATCGAAGAGATGCCGCCCGACGAGGCCGCCGACATAATCGGGGATCTGCCGTCCGAGAAGGCGAAGGAACTGCTCGAAAACATAGAGAAGGAAGACGCCGAGGATATTCAGGAACTCTTGGGCCACGAGGAAGGCACGGCCGGCGGCCTTATGACGAACGACTACATCGCATATCCGCCCGACCTCACCGTTGAGGAGGCGACGCAGCGTTTCAGAACCGACGCGCGTCATGTGGAAACGATCTTCTACATATATATCGTGGATCAGGACGAGAAGCTGATGGGCGTGACCTCGCTTAGAGAGCTTCTGCTGGCCGGGGCCGACTGCCTGATGGCCGACATCATGGAGACGAACGTGAAGTCTGTCGCTCCCGGCGACGACGAGATGGCCGTGGCCGAAATCGTCTCGAAGTACAACGTGCTTGCCATTCCGGTGGTTGACGAAAACGGCTACATGCACGGCATCGTGACGGTTGACGACATTATTGACGTTCTGCTTCCGCCGTCGGCCAAGAAAAAGAGGCGCAAGGTATGACGCGCTGGCGCAAGGCTCTCTATTTCCTGTCGGTGATGGGGCCGGGCATCATCACGGCCAACATCGACAACGACGCAAGCGGCATAACCACATACTCCGTGGCCGGCGCGCGTTTCGGTTTCGGGCTGCTCTGGACGCTGATCCCGACAACCGTGGCGCTCGTGGTCATTCAGGAGATGATCGCCCGCATGGGCGTGGTCACGGGCAAGGGGCTTTCCGACCTCATCCGCGAAAACTACGGCGTGAAATCGACTTTCTTCATGATGATTGCGCTTTTCGTGGCAAATCTCGGCACGACTGTTTCCGATTTCGCCGGGCTTGCGGCCAGCATGGAGATTCTCGGCATGACCAAGTACGCCGCTGTTCCGCTTGGCGCGCTTGCCATATGGATGCTGGTTACGCGCGGAAGCTACGGGCTTGTGGAGCGGATATTGCTGTTCGCCTGCCTGCTATATTTCGGCTATGTTATATCCGGCGTGCTGGCCAAACCGCATTGGCCTGAGGTTTTCAGGCGCGCTGTCGTGCCGGAGTTCCAGTGGAACAGCGAATACATCTATCTTAGCATCGCGATAATCGGCACCACGATTACGCCGTGGATGCAGTTTTACCTGCAGTCGTCCATCGCCGAAAAGGGCATACGCAAGGAAAATTACAGCGCGTCGCGCCTGGATGTGATAATCGGATGCAGCATAACCGACATAATCGCGTTTTTCATAATAGTAACCTGCGCCACCACGCTTTTTTCGGCGGGAATACGCATAAACGAGGCGTCGGAAGCAGCCGACGCGCTCAGGCCGCTGGCCGGAGATTACGCCGCCATCATCTTTGCGATAAGCCTCGCCAACGCCTCGCTGCTTGGGGCGATCATCGTGCCGCTTGCGACAGCCTACTACATCTGCGAGGCGATGGGCTGGGAGCGCGGCGTGAACAAGAGTTTTCAGGAAGCGCCGGAGTTCATGTGGATTTATACGGTAACGATCGTGGTGTCCGCGCTTCTTGTGCTAATTCCGAACGCGCCGCTTGTCTTCATGATGGTGTTCTCTGCGGTCATGAATGGCCTTCTTCTGCCGTTTGTGCTCGTTTACGCCATCTCGCTCGTGAACAACAAGGCCATAATGGGCGAATATGTGAACAGCAGAAGTTATAATTACATATCCTGGGGCACGGTAGTCACGATAATCGCGCTCACGGTGTTTCTGCTGGTAACCACGGTGATGCCCGCAGGAATATGAACGGAGCGAGTATGTCTGAACCGCTGATTGACGCAAATTTAATAGATTTCACAGATTTAATCAGCGTAATCCGTTTAATCTGCGGTTCAGACGATATTTGAATTTTGAAATAGGCAATTGTAAGACTGAATGAAAAAATATCTAGTCGTAGCGTCTCTTGTCATCCTCGCCTCAATCGCCGCGTTTTTCTTCTTTCGCCAGAAGAACGACGCGCCCAAGTACCGCACCGCGAAGATTGTGCGGGGCGACATCGTTGAGGCAGTGACCGCAAGCGGCGCGGTGAACGCCGTGACCACCGTGCAGGTCGGCACGCAGGTTTCGGGCGTTATCAAGGAGATAAACGTCGATTTCAACTCGCAGGTTCGAAAGGGGCAGATCATCGCCCGCATTGACCCGGCGCCGTTTCAGTCGAAGGTTGAGGAGGCGCGCGCCAACAGGCTTGCCGCCGAGGCGAATCTGGAGAAGGCCCGTGCCTCGCTTGCCGACGCCGAGCGGACGCTTGGCAGAAGCCGGGAGCTTTTTGCGAAAAACCTGACGCCGCAAAGCTCGCTCGACACCGCCGAAACAGCCGCCCAGATGGCGCGGGCGCAGGTGAGCGTGGCAAGCGCCGGAATAGAACAGGCGCGGGCAGCGTTGTCCATGGCCGAAACCAATATGGGATACACCAACATAGTCTCGCCGGTTGACGGCATCGTGATCAACCGGAACGTTGACGTGGGCCAGACCGTGGCCGCAAGTTTCCAGACGCCGACGCTTTTCACCATCGCGCAGGATCTCACCAAGATGCAGATAGACAGCAACGTGGCCGAGGCCGACATCGGGCGCGTGAGCGCAGGGCTGGAGGTTGAGTTCACGGTTGACGCCTGGCCCGGCACAACGTTCAGGGGCGAGGTGTCGCAGGTGCGAAACGCGCCGATCACGGTTCAGAACGTTGTCAGCTACGATGTTGTGGTGAAAGTGGCCAATCCGGAGTTGAAGCTGAAGCCCGGCATGACAGCGAACGTGTCGGTGATAATCGCCCAGCACGGCAATGTCTTGAAGATTCCGAACGCCGCGCTTCGGTTCAGGCCAAAGGACGCGGCAAAAAGTCAGCCGTTTGCCGCAGTCGATCAGCCAAGGGGCGCGGGAGTATGGATTCTGTCCGACGGCAAGCCCAAGCGCGTTGGCGTGAACACCGGCGCAACCGACGGAAGTTTCACGGCGTTGGCATCCGGCGAAATCGCGGAAGGCGCGGAGGTGATCGTTGACGCGCTTTCCCAGGGTGCTTCGAAGGATTCCCAGAACGCGGCGGCGCGGGGGCCGAGGATGTTCTGATGCCGCTTGTGGAGGTTTCGGGCGTAACCAAGGTGTATCGCTTGGGCGACATCGACGTAAACGCCCTTGCCGGTGTTTCGCTCGTGATCGAACACGGCGAGTTCATAGCCATCATGGGGCCGTCCGGCTCAGGGAAATCCACTTTCATGAACATGCTTGGCTGCCTTGACCGCCCGACATCAGGCTCGTATCTGCTTGACGGCGTTGACGTGGGAAGGCTTTCCCGCGACGAGCTGGCCGAAATCCGCAACAGGAAAACCGGATTCGTGTTTCAGGGCTTCAATCTTCTGCCGCGCACATCGGCGCTCGAAAACGTTGAACTTCCGATGGTTTACGCCGGAGCGCCAACGGCGGAGCGGCGCGGGCGGGCGATAGGAGCGCTTCGGAAAGTGGGGCTTGAGGGCCGGGAGAATCATCACCCGAACCAGCTTTCGGGCGGCCAGCAGCAGCGCGTTGCCGTGGCGCGGGCGATTGTGAACGAGGCTCCGGTCATATTCGCCGACGAGCCGACCGGCAACCTCGACACCAAAACCAGCGCGGAGATCATGGAGCTTTTCGCGCGCCTGAACCGGGAGTCGGGCATAACCGTGATTCTGGTGACGCACGAACCGGACATCGCCGCATACGCAGACCGCGTGATCCGGTTTCGTGACGGCGTTATTGCCTCCGATGAACGCCGGGAGCGCGTTTCATGATCGACATCCCCTCAACCATACGCATATCGCTTCGCGCCTTGCGCGTAAACAAGATGCGCTCGGCACTCACGATGCTCGGCATAGTGATCGGCGTGGGCGCGGTGATCGCCATGCTGGCCGTTGGCGACGGCGCGCGCGCGCAGATAGCCGACCAGATTTCGAGCATGGGAAGCAATCTGATTATGGTTATTCCCGGCGCCACAACCGCCGGCGGCGTGCGGATGGGCGCGGGCAGCCAGGCCACGCTGTCGATGGGCGACGCCGAGGCGATTGCGCGGGAATGCCCGGCTGTGGCGTTTGTCGCGCCAACTCACGGCGGCGTGGCGCAGGCGGTGCATGAGAGCCGGAACTGGTCAACCGGCGTAACCGGCACAACAGGCGACATGATCGCGGTGCGCGACTGGCAGCTTGCATCCGGCAGGCCGATCACGCCGGAAGACGTCCGGGCCGCCGCAAAGGTCTGTCTGCTTGGGCAAACCGTTGTAGAAAACCTGTTCGGCGGCATCGATCCGCTTGGCAAAATCATACGCATTAAAAATATTCCATTTACTGTTATTGGAACTCTGGAGGCAAAGGGCCAGTCGCCGATGGGGCAGGATCAGGACGACACGATAATGGTTCCGGTGACCACCGCCCAGAAAAAGCTTTTCGGCACGGCGTTTCCGGGCATGGTGCGGATGATAATCGTGAAAGGAAAGAGCGCTGAGGAACTCCCTGACGCCGAGCGCCAGATTGCTGAACTGCTTCGGCAGCGGCATCGCATCGGCCCCAAACAGGAAGACGATTTCACCGTGCGCAACCTCACGCAGGCGATGCAGGCGGCAGAGCAGTCCACGAAGGTTATGACCATGCTGCTTGGCGCGATTGCCTCAGTGTCGCTTCTGGTTGGCGGCATCGGCATAATGAACATCATGCTGGTGTCGGTGACGGAACGCACGCGCGAAATCGGCATCCGCATGGCGGTTGGCGCGAAAACGTGGGACATCAGGCTTCAGTTCATGATAGAGGCTCTCACGCTTTCCCTGATCGGCGGCGTAACCGGAATTGTGCTCGGCATCTCAGGCTCATACGCAATATCGGCCATTGCCGGGTGGCCGGCCAATGTGTCGGCGCTTTCTGTTGCGCTGTCGTTCTGCTTCTCCGGGTTCGTGGGGATTTTCTTTGGCTTCTATCCGGCGTGGAAGGCGTCGCTATTGGATCCGATTGAAGCGCTGAGGTATGAGTAAACAACCTCTCCCGCCTCTGCTTGCCGCCATCTACGCCCGCCTTTTCGCCCGGTTCGGCCCCCAGCACTGGTGGCCGGGCGAAACGCCGTTTGAGGTTTCAATAGGCGCGATTCTGACCCAAAACACCAACTGGCGCAATGTGGAACGGGCGATAGCCAACATGAAGCAGGCCGGAATCATGTCGGCGGATGGAATACTTGAGGCCGATGAGAGCGAACTTGCGGAACTGATAAGGCCGTCCGGCTATTTCAGGCAGAAGGCGGCGCGGCTGAAAATATTCTGCCGATTTCTTGAGGACAACTTCGGAGGTGAGATCGAACGCATGGCCGATTGCGACATTCATGCGCTTCGCAAAAAACTGTTATCCGTCAACGGGATTGGCCCGGAGACAGCCGACTCGATCATTCTTTATGCCGCACAAAAGCCGGTGTTCGTGATCGACGCCTACACCATAAGGGTGCTTTCGCGCCACGGCATAATCGAGGCGAAGGCCGGTTATCACCATGTCCAGGAACTATTCCATGCAAATCTTGCTCCGGACGCGCAACTGTTCAACGAATATCACGCGCTGATTGTGCGGCTCTGCAAGGAGCATTGCACGAAAAAGCCTGTTTGCGACGGCTGCCCGCTTCAGTCGATTAATAACCCCTCCCAACCCTCCCCTTAACTCAAGGGAAGGGCGATGGCGGGGTTACTCTTCTTTCTGTCCGGTAATAAATGCCGTGCCCATCGCTATTCCGCCCGCCAAAAGCACCGCCGCAAACAGAACATTGTAAAAGGCAGGCGAGGCCGAAGCGGCTGAATAGTCGGCCATCATGTTTACGGCGACAGCCGCCGCGACAACCGAAACGATGGCGGAGGCGGTTTTACGCCGCCCGGCTACAAACCGCGCGGCTGCGGCCTCGCCATGCTTGAAAGCGGATGGAATATATGCCGCAACAGTGCCAAGATAGGCTCCGGCCACCACATCGAACGGGAAATGCGCGCCCACATAGATGCGCGACAGTCCGCCCAGCGCGGCCAGAACATAAAGCGGCAGCGCCTTCGCTCCCCACCACAGGCGGGCAAGCGCGGCAACGCCGAATATCGTGGCTGTATGGCCCGACGGAAAGCTTCTGAATCGCAGCTTTTCGCCTATCACCCGCACGTCTTCCAGAAGCGTGAGCGGCCTTGGGTGCGGAATCATCTGCTTGGCTGCCCATATCAGGATGGAGAGAACCAGAATGAGCTTGATTCCGGCCAGCCCCTTTTCGGGCTTCCAGATCAGCATGAACGCAAACACGTAGAACCAGAAATAGCCGTCGGAAATCTGCGTGGCGGTGTCGAACAGAATATCGGCCAAAGGGCCAAAATCGGTGTTGATGAAACGGAACAGCCGCACATTGAACGAATAGGCGAGCGCGGCAATCACAGAGAAAATAAGGTGGAATATCAGGGCGTTGCGAGATAAATTCGGCTTCATTCCGGAATCAGCTCGCGAAAGCTTTCGATCGACTCGAACTGGTCGGAGCGCTTCACCGGCCTCGACGAATTTGCGCCCGCCTTGAACACCACGCGCCGGATGCCGTAGCGTCTGGCGGTTTGCAGCACGGCCTCGGTGTCGTCAACCAGAATCGAATGCTCGCGGTAATCCGGGCCAAGCCGCTCTTCAAGCCTCTGCCAGAAGGTGATGTCTTCCTTTGCCGCGCCAAGGTCGAGCGAGGGAACAACCATATCGAAACAGCCGTGCAGTTCGGTCTTTTCCAGCTTCACGTCGAGCGCCTTGAAATGCGCGTTTGTTACCAGCACGATTGTCTTGCCGCGCCGCCGCATGTCGGCCAGAAACTCGCGAACGTGTGGATGAACCTCGATAAGATGGCGCATCTGGAACTTCAGCGCCGGGATGTCTATGCCGAGGTTGTCGCTCCAGTAGTCCAGGTCTGTCCAGCGGAGGTTTCCCTCCTCGCGCTTGAACCGCGCAAGCAGCTCCCTGTGAGCCTCGGCGAATGTCATGCCGTTACGCTTCGCGAATATCTCCGGCAGCAGATGCTCCCAGAAATAGTCGTCGAAATGCCGGTCGAGCAGCGTGCCGTCGAGGTCGAGCAGCACGAAGCGGATGTCGTTGTCGATTGTCATGGGCGAATAGTATAGCCAAATTTGCAGTCGGTTGTGGCTGGCGAGGCAAAACGGATTATAATTGACCAGACAGATGACCGACACCGATGATCCAAAGCGTTTAATAGCAATTGGCGACATCCACGGCGAGTTCAGGCTTCTTGTGGAACTGATCGAGCGGCGGATTGTTTTCGATCCGTCGTCCGACAGGCTGGTGTTTCTTGGCGACTACATTGACCGCGGCCCGGACAGCAGGCAGGTGGTGGAGTATGTGTCGGCGCTGAAGAAGGCCCATCCTGCCGCGCTTGTTCTGCTTGCCGGAAACCACGAAAGCATGGCCGCCGACGCGTTGTACATGGCCAATCCGCTCGATAACCGCATGTGGCTGTCAAACGGCGGGCGTGCAACGCTTGATTCCTACGGCACAGCCGGGAATGCGGCCAGGGCGCTTCTGCCGTTTATCGAATCGCTTTTAACGTGGTACGAAACCGACGCCCACATCTTCGTTCATGCCGGGGTAGACCAGTTCATGTCGATGGTGGAGATGCCGGTTGAGGTGTTGCAATGGTCGCGGACTTTGTGTCCGCACAAGTCAGGACGCGTTGTGGTCATCGGCCACACTGTTCACGAGCGCGTCATGGACTACGGCGGGCTTGTGGCGGTGGACACCGGCGCGTATATGACGGGTCTGTTGTCGGCGTATGACGTGCTTGGCAAAACTGTTTATACCGCCGCGCGGTGACGTCCCTTACCTCTCCTCGAAAACCCTCACCAGATAGCCCTCGTCCGCGAATATATGCGCGCGCGCCATCGCATCCGGTATGGTGGCGAAAGTGCCCATGCGCACCCGGTGATACTTGAATCCGTCGATGATGGTCTGCGTGATGTACGCTCCGGGAATGGTGAGCTCGATCGATTTTTTCAGCTTTTCGGCGTTTTCCCGGTCGCGGAACGCGCCGAACTGCAACGTGTATGTCACGCTGCCGTTTGTGAAGAACCTGCCGCCCGATTCATCGATCACATCGCGGATGTACGCCGGATCGCGCCCCAGAAACGTGATCTTCACCGCGCCGATGCCGTCGTCCGAAAGACCGATTCTGCGCGCCGCCTCGAACGAAAGATCGAGGTCGCGGCTTTGAACAAACGGGCCGCGGTCGTTAACCACGACATCGACAGATTTTCCGGTTACCGGGTATGTCACACGCAGCTTTGTGCCGAAAGGAAGACGCTTGTGCGCAGCCGTAAGCCCGTTCATGTTATAAACCGGCCCGGCTGCCGTGGGCTGGCCGTGGAACGGAACGCCATACCACGATGCCGTCAGGCTTGTGCTTTCGCCCACGCGAAAGCTTTTGCCGCCGTCATCGAGGCCGTTTTGCGGGGCGGAAAACGGCTGATATACCGAACCGTCGTCGTTGCCCGGAGCTTTGGCCTGCGCTCCAGGCAGAAACAATGCGAATGCCAGAAATAGAACAACCGCCGATATTTTTCTTTGCATGATCGCTCTCCCTACAGTTTATTTAGTTTCTCACCCGGCGGCGGGTGCAATCCTTAGAAACCTGCGCTTGCCGGCCTTGAGCAGAACACTTCCCCTTTGAAGCTTTTCGTCAGGCGACGCCCAAACTTTATCATCTATTTTCACGGCTCCCTGCTTTATCAGCCGGATAGCCTCTCCGCTTGACTTCACAATGCCGGTTTCCCTGAGCACTCCAGGCAGCCACAGACCGTCGGCGGGCCAGTCGGAAACCTCGAAAACCTGCACATCGTCCGGCGCGCCTTTTTGGGCGAAAACCGACTCAAATTCTTCTTTTGCCGCTGCCGCCGCCTCCTCGCCGTGAAATCTTGCCGCAAGCTCAAGCGCAAGCGCTTCCTTCGCCTTTTTCGGGTTAAGCGCGCCGGAGGCCATCGCCCGCTTCATGTCCTCGAACTCGGAAAGGCTCAGGCGGCTTAGAAGCTGATAGTAGCGAATCATCAGATCGTCGCTTGCAGACATCGTCTTGCCGTAAATCTCGCGAGCAGGCTCGCTTATTCCGATGTAGTTGCCGAGGCTTTTCGACATCTTTTTCACGCCGTCAAGCCCTTCAAGAAGCGGCATGAACACAAGCGACTGCGGCCTCTGGCCGAACTCCTTCTGAAGCTCGCGCCCGACTATCAGGTTGAAGCGCTGGTCTGTGCCTCCAAGCTCCACGTCGGCCTTCAGCACAACGGAATCGTAGCCCTGAATGAGCGGATACATGAACTCGTGGATGCCGATGGCTGTCTGCGACTGAAAGCGGGTTTTAAAATCCTCGCGCTCAAGCATCCGGGCCACGGTGTAGCGGCCCGCAAGCCGGATGAGTTCAACTGCGGTCATGCCGTTCATCCACCGGCTGTTGAAAACCACCTCGGTTTTCTCCGGATCGAGAATCTTGAAAACCTGCGCCTTGTAGGTTTCGGCGTTTGCCAGAACCTCGTCGCGGGTAAGCGGCGGACGGGTTTCGTTGCGCCCGGTGGGGTCGCCGATCATGCCGGTGAAATCGCCTATAAGGAAAATAGTGTGATGCCCAAGCTCCTGAAACCGGCGCATCTGCTCAAGCAAAACCGTATGGCCAAGATGAATGTCCGGCGCTGTGGGGTCGAACCCCGCCTTTATGCGAAGCGGCGTGTTCTTTTCGTATGAGGCGCGGAGCTTCGCGGCAAGCTCATCCTCAACCAGTATCTCGGTTGCGCCGCGCTTTATTATCGCAAGCTGTTCATCAGGTGGCAGAAACACGATTATTCAGTCCGTTCTACCGCAAGCCCAGAACGTCCTGCATCGTGTACAGACCGGGGTTTTTGCCGGCAATCCATACGGCGGCGCGAAGCGCGCCTTTTGCGAACGTGTCGCGGCTGGACGCCTTGTGCGTGATCTCCACGCGCTCGCCCGGCGTGCAGAACATGACGGTATGTTCGCCGACGATGTCTCCGGCGCGAACCGTCTGAATGCCGATCTCCTTGCGGGTGCGCTCTCCGATCATGCCCTTGCGCTCGTAGACGCCAACCTCATCCAGATTGCGGCCCACGGCGTCGGCGATAACCTGCGCCATCTTCATGGCGGTTCCGGAGGGCGCGTCCTTTTTCATGCGGTGATGCGCCTCGACAATCTCGATGTCGTAGTCGTCGCCAAGCACCTTCGCCACATCGGCCAGAACCTTGAAGAGCAGGTTCACCCCAATGCTCATGTTCGGCGCGAAAACTATCGGAATCTTTTCGGCAAGACGCGAGATTTCCTCCACGCCGTCCCTGGAAATGCCCGTTGTTCCGATGACCGTGGGCACGCCCTTTTCGGCGGCGACACGAATTATCGGCAGCGATGATTCGGCGTGTGAGAAATCGATAAGCGCCTGGGCGCCCGAAAGCGCTGCGGCGATGTCGGCGGTGATCGAGACACCGGCATTGCCGATTCCGGCAATCTGTCCGGCATCCGAGCCGAGCGCCGGATGCGACGCTGATTCCATCGCGCCATGCAGGCCAAGCGCATCCATCTCGCGCATCAGCGCTACAATTCTGGTTCCCATGCGCCCGGCGGCTCCCGATACAACTGTTTTAATCATATCCGCACCCTCGACTTAACTGATTGATTAACGTAAGCTTCAGGGAAATCCTGAAGGATAAAATGTATATATAAAAGCAATTAAAACGGATAATACCCCGGCATGTCAATCAAAAATCGGCAAAAATCGGCTGCGAGCCGTGCCGAATGCCCTTGGTATTGACGCGCCGGTGCCGAAAAGTTTTTAATTATAAAGAGGAAGTAATATGCGTTTCATGAAGTTCATTGCAGCAATCATCGTGCTTTTCTCGGTTTCGTGCGCCTCCATGCCCAAGGATCCGATGGCGATGTCTCCGGAAGAGATTTACGCCATGGCCGAACAGGAAATGACAAAGAAAAACTACGCCGAGGCGCGGGAGCTTTTCAGAACGCTAAAGACAAGGGATGTCGAGAAGAAGTACTACGCCATGGCCCAGATCAGAACCGGCGACGCTTTCTTCGCCGAGGAGAGCTATCCGGAAGCGGCAGCCGAGTATGACGCGTTCCTGAGCATTCATACCTACCACGATGAAGCCCCTTACTCACGATACCGGCTTGCGCTCTGCTATAAAAACCAGATCGACAGCGTTGACAGAAGCTATGAAAACATCCTGAACGCGCGGCGAGAGTTCGCCAGGCTCATGAAGGATTTTCCACGCAACCCGTACCGCGAGGCGGCTTTTGCCGGAATTGCGCAGTGCGATAACCAGATTGCGTCGTATGAGGAGTATGTCGGCTCGTTTTATCTGAACAAAGGCTCGTTCAAGGCCGCGATCAGCCGGTACGAGGCGCTTCTTGCCGAGTTTCCCGGAGCGGGAGTGGAAACGGACGTCCTGCTCAAGCTTGGCCGGGCATACAAGGAGATCGGCGACAGCAACAAGGCGCGGGATGTTCTTTCCGGCCTGATCGCGCGCTATCCGTCAAGCAGGCAGGCCGAACAGGCGCGGGACATTCTGGGCGCATTGTAATTCACTTCCCGATGCGTTATTACCCAGCGTTCATCGATCTTGCCGGAAAAAAGGCGGTGGTCGTGGGCGGCGGGAGCGTTGCCGAGCGAAAGGTCAAAACGCTTCTCAAGGCGGGGGCGGCAGTAACGGTAATAAGCCCCGAACTTACCGCCGGTCTTCGCCGCATCGTATCCGGCGGGAAAATATTTCATGTCAACCGCCCGTACAGAAGGGGCGATCTGAAGGACGCGTTCATTGCCATTGCCGCAACCAATTCGGAACCGGTGAACCGCTTGGTTGCCGAGCACGCGCCCGCGCTATGCAATGTTGCCGACTCGCCTGGCCTGTCCAATTTCATCGTTCCCTCGACGGTTGATCGCGGCGACCTCCGCATAGCCGTATCGACATCGGGCGCAAGCCCGGCACTTGCCCGCTCGATAAGGCTGGAACTTGAGCAAATGTACGGCCCGGAATTCGCCCGTTATCTTGCCAAACTAAAAAAACTCCGCGCGCAAGCCATGAAAACGATTGCCGATCCTGACATTCGCAGGGAATACCTGAAGAGCCTCGGCGACAAGGATTCTCCGGAAAGCATCCGGCGCAATATCTAAACCCTCCACACTGCCGAGCCGTGGCACGATGCTTGCTAGTAATTCAGGAGCATTATTTTAATCTTGAGGGGGCGCTTTATGGTTATTGGGGAGTTGACCAAAAATTCCACGGAAAAGTATCTTGTGCAGGTGCGCGATTACAGGGGCCGCGAGTTTATTGACCTGCGGGTTTACTATCTGGATGACAGTGGCGAATGGTGTCCGACGAAGAAGGGCCTCACGATCACAGCTGACAAGGTTTCAAAACTTGTTGAACTTATTCAGTTGGCTGAAAACAGTTGCGGCGGAATGGCTTCGGTCATGGAAAAGGAAACCGGGGCATTGCATATGCAGATTGGAGCGGTTTAGCGGCAAGCCCCGGTTAATTGTAAAATACGCCTTATCGCGCGGCGTAACGTTGTTTCAGTTGCGCCGCATCGTTTCTGAGTCTGTCGGTCGAGGTTCCCTGCAATTTCTTCAGGGCATACCTGTAGGCTTCGATCACGGGAACCTTTATATTTCCGGAATCGGCATAGAAATCATTAATTAAAGGTATGATCTCATCCACAAGATCGTAGGCGGTAAGCTTTGACCTTTCACGGGAAACTGAACTGCCCAGGGAACCGGTGTTTTCGCTCTTCACCTGCATAAGCAGCATAAGCGTTCCGTCCACCATGCCAAGAGCATAAGCCGCCCTGCTGTACGTGTCCATTGAAAGCCAACCGCTTCCGTTAAATGCCCATTCGTCCTGCGAGGGCCCAACAAAGGTGTCCCATGTCTTGTAGTCGCGTTGCTCCTGTGCTGATGCCACAGATAAACCGCCTGTGATCAGGAGTGTAATCACTACCAACACCGAGATATGTTTCATTTCATCACCCCGATTAAATCCATTGCAGGAGTATTGGCCGACCCAGATGCCGGCACTTTCCACAATTTCTCTTTTCGGTTCGGTGTCAACTAAACTTTAATTTCCGGAATTACCTAACACATTGATTTAACGTGATAATTCCAGTGCCACTCCCATCCGGGCCATATAAATGACGTCAAGTCAAACAATTGACCCGCCTATTTTGTGAATTCCCCTTAACACGGATATGTGTCGATTAAATTTACAGCATCATTCAGGCATTTGTTCTAAAGAAGGCGCTAAATAGGACAACAACATGATATTGCAATCTGTTTTAGCATTTCCCGCATGTCGGCAAATTTTACAACAGCTATTGAGGTACTATTTCGATGGTGCTTGTGGTTCCAGCCTCTCCGGGTCGTCCCGCGCCTGCAACAAACAGGAAAGGACGCGAGTCGGAACCGGCAAGTCCGCTTTTAAGGAAAAACCGCCTGGCGTGGTTTCGCATTTCAGCCCTGCTTCCAAACCTCACTCCAACCATGATGGGCGTAACACCGCGATAAAGGCGCATTCGCCTGAAGGCAGTCTCATTGGCTGTGAAGGCAAATATCGGCGCGGCGGGCCTGCTTTTCGACAGGAAGAGCGCAGTTTCGCCGGATTCTGTGAACGCGGCTATCGCCGGTACGCCAAGATCCTCGCAGAGCCTGCGGGTTGCCCTTCCAAGAGAGTCGTAAACAGGATGATCGGGATTGACGCCGCGATGCTCCCTGAAATAGTCGTGTCCGGAAAGATAAGCCTCCGTCTCCAGAGCAATCCTGTCCATCGCCAGAACCGCCTCAACGGCATAGCGGCCCACGGATGTTTCAGCCGAAAGCATCACCGCATCGGTTCCGTCGATTATCGCGTTGGCCACGTCCGAAACCTCCGCGCGTGTTGGAGTCGGATTCGAAACCATAGATTCCAGCATCTGCGTGGCGGTTATCACGCACCGCCCGGCCCGGTTGGCCTGATGGATGAGATTCTTCTGGATAAACGGAACCTTCTCGGCCTCCATCTCCACGCCCAGATCGCCTCTTGCCACCATTATGCCGTGGGCAGCCTCGATCACCGCCTTCATGTTCGCAATCGCTTCCGGCTTCTCCATCTTGGCTATGAGATGTGCTCCGGAGCGCCGCTTGTCAAGCATTTTGCGCACGGCCAGAACGTCATCCACCCTTCGCACAAACGAAAGCGCAACGTAATCCACTCCGGCATCAAGACCGGCCCGAAGATCCAGAATGTCTTTCGGCGTGACCGACGGAGCGCTTATGGATGTTTTGGGCAGGTTCATGCCCTTCCGGTCGCGAAGCGCTCCGCCGCGAACAACATGGCAGTTGATTTCGGAACCGGCAATCGAAACCACTTCGAGCGCAATCGCTCCGTCGTTCAGCAAAACCGGATCGCCGATGCCGACATCTCGCGGCAGCTTATTGTAAGAGGTCGAAAATTGTTCCGGCGTGCCGACCAAGTTGCGCGTCGTGATTGTCGTGGCCGCGCCGGTTTCGAGCGTGATTTCGCCGTCCTTCATCATGCCTGTGCGGATTTTCGGCCCGCCAAGATCCTGAAGAACGGCAACGTCGCGCCGCGCCTCCTTGCAGACGCGCCTTATGTCGCCGATCACGCGGCAATGATCCTCGCGAAGTCCGTGGGAGAAATTGAGACGGAATACGTCAACTCCGGCATCAACAAGCTTGCGGAGCATGGGATGGCTTGAGGAAGACGGGCCTACGGTTGCGACAATCCTTGTCATTCGCGCCATGGCGGGCGATTCCCTCCCGGAAAAAGTGCGACCCCGGATTCAGTGCCGTTCAGAAGGTTTCCTTTCAAGTGGGCGCCTTGATGGATGCTTCAGGCTTCCCCGTGCAGGGGCATGCTCAACGGCATCCAAGACCCGGCTCCCTGTTCCCGATACGTTCCTCTGTCGGACGCCTTGTCCAGGGTCGTCTTAAGTCTGTCAACTTCTAATAACCTTATCGGAAGTATTTTTGAGAACTTTAATTTCATGAAATGCTATTTTCAGCAACCTGCCGGCTTCACAGCCCAAGCCGTTTCAAAAGCTCATTTTTCCCGTTTTCATACTCATCGGCTGAAAGTTCGCCCTTCAGGTAACGTTCCCGCAGAAGACGCAGCCCGCGCGCCGGATCGTCGCCGCTGCCGGTTGACGGCATCTTCGAAAGATTATCCAGCCGATCCTCAAGCCGCTTGATCCTCCGAAGCTGCATGGCTTCGCTTGCTATTTGCGAAAGCGAGAGTTTTAGCGGCGCGTTTCCGTACCAATGGGCATAGTCCGGGCTTTGGTGAAACACGCCCTTCCAGGCTGTTATGGCATGGAATTTTTTCATCCGGAAAAACTCCGCCTCAACGCCCGACAGGTTTTCATAGAGCATCTGCGGCCCAAGCTCCAGCGCGCGCCCGACAACAGGATGCGGCTTTCGCTCCGCGACAGACGGCATCAACAGGCCGTCGACGTTCAGCGATTCGATGATCCGCGCCGCTTCACTCAGCATCGCGTCGGACTGCCGCCTGATCTCATCGCCATTGCCGAGATTTTTCCCCGCAAAGTCTTTCGCATGGCATCCGGCGCAGATGCCAAGCATCGCCATGCGCTCGTTATCGCGCCGTTTGTCCGGATATGGCTGTCCGCCCGGCCCAATGGTTACGCCAACGCTCACATTGTGCGAGCCGCCGGACATATGGCATGCAGCGCAGTCCGGCGCATAATCGCGCCCTTTGCCGGTAAACAGAACACCGTGGCGTGAAGTCCGCCACATCTCGAACTGCGGATGATCCGGCCCCATGTGGCATGTTGCGCATGTTTCGGGCGAGCGCGCCGCGTCAAGGCTTGTATCGTGCGAGCCGTGGCACGAGTCGCAGCGGTTTTCGACCTTGTGGCAGGCGATGCAGCCTTCGGCCCTCACCTGTGGCGATTGGGCAAGAAACATGGCGCATTCGGTTTCGCTAAACGGTGTTTTCGTGTCGGCCTGATGGCAGCTCGCGCATGTTGCAGCAGCCGCATCCGGATGATTTCGCGTGCAGGCAATTCCTGACCTAAAGCCAACGCCATGCCTGCCTGCAAAATGCTCCCTCGCAGCCTTTTCATGACAGCGGACACATATCGCGGCCTCCACCGGCTTGCGCCTGCCTGGTGCCGGTGCTTGATGCGTGGCTTCGTCGTATGCCTCGGCATGGCAGTTGCGGCAGCCAACGCCCTTTTCGGCATGTGCCGACAGTTTCCAGTAGCCGACGACTCCCGGCGTCTCGCGCGTGTGACATGAAAGACAATCCGTGCCGGTCTCGCCCGCTCCATTTGCCGGATATGACAAAATCGCCATCAGCACCGACAGAACAAGTGTGATTGTCTTCATTCCGTCATGCCGCCTTCAAGCAACATGCGTTTTCTTTCCCGGTACTCATCGCCGGTTACAAGGCTGTCTTTGTAGAGCCGCCTCAGAAGCCTCAGCTTGCCGCGCAAGGCTAACGCGGTCTTGTCGAAAGCCGTCGATGGCGCGATTCCGGAGAAAATATACAGTCCTTTTCCCGTTACAACGGCAAGAGACGCGCCATCCGGCGACCAAACGCCTATCGACGCCGGATCGTCGGAAATCAGTCGGCGAACGGTGTTTCCGGCTGGATCAACCAGCAATCCGCCAAGATATATCAGGCTGCCAACCGGATTCCACGACGGATACAGGCCGAGCGCCTCGCCCGCTGCCGGTTCCGGATACGCGCCGCTTCCGGTTGCGTAAACGATCAGGCGGCCCGCGTCATCGGTGAGGGCCAGGCGGCTTCCATCCGGCGACCAGCTTGCGGGAACGCTGAACCGTCTGCCGGAGAGTTCGAAAAGCTCCGATTCCTCCCCCGTGACAGGATCGACAGTTGCAAACAACGTGACCGGCGGGAATGCCGGCGGCTTGCGAAAGCGGGGCGTGAGCAGGGTTTCATGAACAGGGCGCACCGGGTTATGCGTCCAGCCGACAAGATAATCCGCCGGAACCTTGCGTTCCGGAGAATATGCGCGGTGCGCTAAAATAATCCGTCCATTGCCCGGTTCTTCAGCGTACTCAAGCCTGTAAGTCACGAATGTGCCTATCCTGCTTTCATCGGCGGCAGCCGACAGAACGGCATATGAACCCGATGTTCCGATGGATTCCGGCAGTTCCGGCGAACTGATCCACATTGCGGCGTCAGGCCTGTCAATGGTTTTAAGCGTGGCGCGGCGTGAAAGATCGGCGGACATCGTAAACAGCAAGCGCTTTCCGCCGTCATTGCCGACGACAAGCAGATCGTCGCCCGGAGACCAATCGACAAAGACCGGGTCAACATCGCCGATTGTGGACGATCTGCCGGAGGCAGCATCGAGCACGACAAGATCGCCGCCCTTGATGACGGCAAGCCGTTCGCCGTCCGGCGACCACGCAACAGCGCCCGGCCTTGCGGATACGCCGGCAACAAGCGGAGCGGGCACGCCGCCGCGATGCTGAACGCCGGCGCAGCCGGAGGAAATGACAAGCGCGAGCAGGAAGAATGTTGATAATCGCATGATGATGAATTATACGCCGGATGGATGGAATCATGAGGACATCAAGTTATCATGGAAAAAGGGCTGCGGATATTCCGCAGCCCTTTTTTATGAATGGTACGCCCTGAGGGAGTCGAACCCCCGACCTACGGATTCGTAGTCCGTTGCTCTATCCAGCTGAGCCAAGGGCGCATGGTAAAAAACTCTAATGGCGGAGAGGCAGGGATTCGAACCCTGGGTAAGGTGTTACCCCTACGACGGTTTAGCAAACCGTTGCCTTCAGCCGACTCGGCCACCTCTCCGTGTTATTAATCAACAACGGCGAACGTCATTATACAACAAACTACCAAGTATCTGTTATCTCACATGCCTTGGCATGTGATGCGGGTCTCACGCGACGAGTAAAAACTCATGGCGGAGGAGGTAGGATTCGAACCCACGGTGAAGTTGCCCCCACTACGGTTTTCAAGACCGCCGCCTTAAGCCGCTCGGCCACTCCTCCGCGCAAAAAAACAATCAGCCTGCCGCAATCCTGTCAGTTCCCATATAGGAACGAAGCGCGTCGGGTATTATAACAGAACCGTCTTCCTGCTGATAGTTCTCCAGAATGGCAACCAGCGTGCGGCCAACCGCAAGCCCCGAACCGTTCAGCGTGTGAACAAGCTCGTTCTTCTTTTTCCCTTCCGGGCGGTAGCGGATTCCGGCCCTGCGCGCCTGATAATCCCCGAAGTTCGAGCACGATGAAATCTCGCGGTAGCGGCCCTGCCCCGGCAGCCATACCTCGATGTCGTAGGTCTTGGCCGACGAAAAGCCCATGTCGCCGGTGCAGAGCACAATCACCCGATACGGCAGGCCAAGCCTCTGCAAAATCACCTCGGCATTGGCGGTCAATTTCTCATGCTCTTCGCATGAGCTTTCGGGCGTGGTGAACTTTACCAGCTCCACCTTGTTGAACTGGTGCTGGCGGATAAGCCCGCGCGTGTCTTTTCCGTGCGAACCGGCCTCGGCCCTGAAGCATGGCGTGTATGCGGTGTAACAGACCGGCAGGTCTTTTTCGTCCAGAATCTCGTCGCGGTGGATGTTCGTGACCGGAACCTCGGCTGTTGGAATGAGAAAATAGTCTGAGTTCTCGATTTTAAAGAGATCTTCGCGGAATTTAGGAAGCTGGCCTGTGCCTGTCATCGAGGCCGAATTCACCATGATCGGCGGGAATATCTCGGTGTAGCCGTGCTCGCCGGTATGAACGTCGAGCATGAAATTCAGAATCGAGCGCTCAAGCCGCGCGCCCAAGCCCTTGTAAAGCGCGAAACGCGCGCCCGCGATTTTTACCGCGCGCTCGAAGTCCAGAATGCCGAGCGATTCGCCGATGTCCCAATGGTTTTTCGGCTCGAACGAAAAGTCGCGCGGCGCGCCCCAGCGGCGAATCTCCACGTTGTCGTTTTCGTCGGCTCCAACCGGAACGGACTCGTGCGGAATGTTCGGAACCATCAAAAGCACGTCTCGGACTTTCGTCTCGACATCGGCAAGCTCGCTTTCGAGCGCTGAAAGTTTCTCCCCGAACCCGCGAACTTCCGCCATCAACGCCTCGCCCGATTCTCCAGCCGCCTTGCGCTTGCCAACTTCCTTCGACAGCGTGTTGCGGCGGTTTCTAAGCTCGTCGGTCTCCGCAATCAGGCGGCGGCGCTCGGCTTCAAGCTTCTCGATGCCTTCCAGAATCGATTCATCCGCCCGCCTGTTGCGCATCGCCTCGCGCACAATCGGCATGTTTTCGCGCACAAAACGTATATCAAGCATCGTCTTCAACGCCTCCCGCGTCAGTTACCGTGTCGTCAGAGGTTGCGGCAAATTCAACCTCGGCAAAACCGTCAACGCTCACCACTCGGTCGTCGTCATCCAGATCCATGATGCGCACGCCCTGCGTGTTGCGGCTCATGACCGATACGTCTGCTGCGCGGGTGCGTATCATCTTGCCGCTGTGGGCGATGACCATGATCTCGTCGTCCTCGCCAACCTGAAGCGCGCGAACAACCTTGCCGTTTCGCTCGGACGTTTTAATCGTGATAACGCCCTTGCCGCCGCGGTGATGAACCGGGTGTTCAGAAACAGGAGTGCGCTTGCCGTATCCCTGCTCGGTGATTGTGAGTATGGTTCCGTCGGCATCTACCGCGTCGGCGGAGACAACCTCGTCGGCGTTCAGAAGCTCGATGGCCTTCACGCCGCGAGCCGTGCGCCCGATCGACCGCGCCTCGGCTTCCGGAAACCGGGCGGACAGCCCGTCCCTGGTGGTAACAACAATATCCTTCGTTCCGTCGGTGATTCGCGCCGCAACAAGGCTGTCGCCTTCGTCGAGGTTGATCGCGAAGATGCCGCGCGCCCGCACGTTCTTGTAATCGGAAAGCGGCGTGCGCTTTATTACGCCGTTTTTGGTTATAAGCGTGAGGTACGATCCCTCGGCAAACTCCCTGATGTTCAGGAACGTGCTTACCAGCTCGTCGGCTTCCAGCATCAGCAGGTTCACAACCGCCTTGCCCTTGGTTGCGCGCGCGCCTTCCGGAATCTGGTAGACCTTTTCGCAGAAGAGGCGGCCCCTTGTGGTGAAAAAGAGCATGTAATCGTGCGTGGAGCAGACAAACAGCATCTTTACGAGGTCTTCTTCCTTCGTGGTCATGCCGATCATGCCCTTGCCGCCGCGCCTCTGGCTGCGGAATTCGGAGATGGAATTGCGCTTTATGTAGCCGTGCTGCGAGATCGTGACAACAACCTGCTCCTCGGTGATCAGGTCTTCAAGCGAAATATCGGCCTCCGACTCGGTGATCTCGGTCTTGCGCGGATCGGCGAATTTCGCCCTTATTTCAACCAGTTCACCGCGTATGATTGCGTAGATGCGCTCGTCGCTTGCAAGAATGTCCTTCAGCTCCGCGATTGTTTTAAGAATTTCCTCGTGCTCGTTTACTATTTTGCCGCGCTCAAGGCCGGTGAGCCTCTGGAGCCGCATCTCAAGAATCGCCTGCCCCTGCGGCTTCGAAAGCCCGAATTTATCCATCAACCCCGAAAGCGCGGCCTCCGGATTCTCGGACGCCCTGATGAGCGCGATTACTTCGTCGAGATGATCGAGCGCGATCTTCAGTCCTTCCAGTATATGGGCGCGTTCCTCGGCCTTGCGAAGCTCGAACCGCGTGCGGTTGACAACAACGTCGTGGCGATGGTTCAGGAAGTGGCGGAGGATCTTTTTCAGGTTCAGCACGCGCGGCTGGTTGTTCACCAGCGCAACCATGTTTATGCCGAAGGTCGATTGAAGCGCCGTGTGCTGGTAGAGCTGGTTCAGCACCACCTGCCCCATCTCGCCGCGCTTGAGTTCTATCACGATGCGAATGCCCTGCTTGTTCGATTCGTCGCGCAGATCGGAAATGCCCTCGATGCGCTTTTCCTTCATCAGTTCGGCGATTTTTTCCACCAGCTTCGCCTTGTTCACCTGATACGGCAGATCGTTGATGATGATAGTCTCGCGGTTGCCATGCTCGGCGGTCTCGATGTCGGCCCGTCCGCGCACCCGCACAAGGCCGCGCCCGTGCATGTAGGCGTCAACTATGCCGCGCGTTCCGTGGATCACTCCGGCTGTCGGGAAATCCGGGCCCTTGATCACGCCCATCAATTCCTGAATCGTGACTTCCGGGTTTTCGATCATCATGATGAGGCCGTCAACAACCTCGCCAAGGTTGTGCGGCGGGATGTTCGTAGCCATGCCGACAGCTATTCCGGATGAGCCGTTTATCAGAAGCTCCGGCACTCGCGTGGGAAGAACCAGCGGCTCCTCGGTCTGCTCGTCGAAGTTCGGGCCAAACGGAACCGTTTCCTTGTCTATGTCGGCCAGCATCTCCTCGGCCAGCTTCTGAAGCCGCGCCTCGGTATATCTGTATGCCGCCGGAGGATCGCCGTCGATCGATCCGAAGTTACCCTGCCCATCAACAAGGCGGTATCGCATGTTGAAGTCCTGCGCCATGCGGACAAGCGCGTCGTAAACCGCCGAATCGCCGTGCGGATGGTATTTCTTCAGCACCTCGCCCACGACACCGGCGCATTTGGAGTATTTTTTGTGGCTTAAAAGCCCCTCGCGGAACATTGCGTAGAGGATGCGGCGCTGAACCGGCTTCAATCCGTCGCGCACGTCGGGAAGCGCCCTGCCCACGATCACGCTCATGGCATAGTCGAGGTACGATGTGCGCATCTCCTGGTCGATGCTTATAGGCTGTTTAATCTCGTTTGTAGGCTGTTCTTCCTGCATTCCGTCTTTTCCAGAAGTTATTGGATTTTAATAAAGAAGCCCAATTATACCACTTTTGGCAGGAGAATATCAGTGAATGGGCCGCTTTTAATGTTGAGAGCTGCCGCAAAACCTGATACAGTCTGAATTGCAATAGGGGGCTATTAGCAGATGATGCCGGATGATCGCAAGCGCTGTATTCTCCCGCAACTGCCGGATATGCCTTGAACCGTTGGTGGGCGACAGATGAAAACTCAAAACCGGACAAGCATCTTTTCCCTGATGGCGGCTGCCATGATCCCGATTGTTGCGGCCCTCGTTCAATGGCTGTTCTGGCCTGCCATTAGACCGTATGTGTGGTTTCTGTTCTATCCGGCTGTTTTTTTCAGTTCATGGGTCGGCGGACTGCATGGCGGACTGGTGGCGACAGCCATATCAACAACCATCGTCGGAGGGTTCTTCATTCCATCGGTAAACACATCCGCTGCGCGAGACCCCAAAACGCTCATTTCGGTCGGGGTGTTTATTGGCATGGGCATTCTTTTCAGCAATTCCCATGAACGCCTGAGGAAGGCCAACAGGCAGGCTACCGAGGCCCTTGATGAAGCGCGCAGCGCGAACGATCGACTGATGGGCGCCAATGAAAAAATCACGCAACTCTACGAGAAAACCCTTGAGCTGGACAAGCTAAAGACAGAACTTTTCGCCAATGTCAGCCACGAACTGCGCACCCCGCTCACCCTGATACTGGGCCCCGTGGGCAAGCTGCTGGCGGCCCCCGGCATTCCGGATGAGGTGAAAAAGGAGCTGGACGTGGTTGAGCGCAATGCCCGGATGCTCTACCGGCACGTGAGCGACCTGCTTGACGTGGCCAAGCTTGAGGCCGGACGCATGGAAATGCGGTATGCCCAAAGCGATCTGGCCACAGTTGTCCGCTTCATCGCCTCCACTTTCGAGATGGCGGCGGCGGAAAAACAGATTGATTTTTCCGTGCAGGTTCCTGAAACGCTCCCAGCGCAGGTGGACGTGGAGAAATGCCGGCGCATCATTCTCAACATACTGTCCAACGCCTTCAAGTTCACGCCGGGCGGCGGGGCTATCGCCCTGACCCTGCGCGGCGAGGACAAACGCGCCGTACTACAGGTAACGGATAACGGCCCCGGAGTGCCGGAGCCCATGCGGGAGGCGGTCTTTGAGCGCTTTCGGCAGGTGGAAGGCAGCTCGAACAGGCGCTTCGGCGGAACCGGTCTGGGCCTGGCGATCGTCAGGGAGTTGGTGGATCTGCACGGCGGAAGCGTGAACGTGGCGGAAGCGCCCGGCGGCGGCGCGCTGTTTACCGTGGGCCTGCCGTTGAACGCTCCTGATGGCGTGGAAATACTGTCCGCGCCAGCGGAGCCTGACTACATACTTGACCGGCAGGCGCTCGATGAACTCTGCCTGAGGCCCGGAGCGGCCTCCCGCCCGGAGCGCAATACAGTGGGCGACGCCACGCTCATACTGGTTGTGGAAGACAACCCCGACATGAACGCCTATCTGGTTGAACTTCTGCAACGCCACTACCGTGTCGCCGCCGCCTTCGACGGACACGAAGGCCTTTCAAAAGCCAGGGTTCTGCGCCCCGACCTGATCCTGAGCGATGTAATGATGCCAAGCATGAGCGGCGACCGGATGGTGGAGGAACTGCGCCGTATCCCTGAAATGTCAGACGTGCCGATCGTAATGCTTACCGCGAAGGCCGACGACGCCTTGCAGGTGAACATGCTGAGGGCTGGGGCGCAAGACTACATCAGCAAGCCCTTTTCAGACGAGGAATTGCTTGCAAGAATTGCCGGGCTGGTTGCCAAGCGCAGGCAGACCATGGAGGAAATACTCCGCCTCAACGCCGATCTTGAACGTCGCGTGCTGGAGCGCACCGGCGAACTGACGGCCGCCAACATGGAGCTGGACGCCTTTGCCTATGCCGTCTCGCACGACCTGCGCGCACCGCTTCGGGCCATGATCGGCTTCAGCAAGGCCCTCACTGAAGACTACGGCGGGCAACTGACGGGCGAGGCCCGCGAATATCTCGACCAGATAGATATCGCAAGCCGCCACATGGGCCAATTGATAGACGGACTGCTGGCCCTCTCCCGAAGCACTCGCGGAGAGCTGCGCCGGGAATCGGTGGACATATCCGCCTTGGCCGGGCGCATTCTGGAAGAACTGGCGCGTGAAGATCCTGACCGAAAGGTTCCATGGCAAATCGAGCCCGGCATCACCGTTCACGGCGACAGCGGCATGATGGAGTCACTGATGACGAACCTTCTCGGCAACGCATGGAAGTACACCGCGGGGACAGCGGAGCCGCTTATCCGTGTTTATTCCGAACAGGACGTGAATTCAAGGCGCATCTGCGTGGAGGACAACGGCGCGGGCTTCGACATGAAATATGCGGAAAGGCTGTTCAAGCCGTTTCAGCGCCTGCATAGGCAAGACGAGTTTCCGGGCATCGGCATTGGCCTGGCAACGGTGCAGCGCATTGTGCATCGGCACGGAGGGGCGATCAGCGCGGACGGAACGCCGGGGCAGGGAGCGACATTCCGCTTTACCATGCCACCGGGAGATTCGGGGTAAAAGGGGGAATATAAGCATGATCAGGAGCCTTCTGCTTGTGGAGGACAACCATCAGGACGAAATGCTGACACTGCGCGCCCTGCGCAAGGTCAACGTGGCAAACCGGATAGATGTGGTTCGCGACGGCCAGCAGGCTCTCGATTTCCTCTTTCGGGAAGGGGAATTCGCCGATAGAGAGGGAACCGATCTGCCCACCGTCGTGCTGCTCGACATAGGCCTGCCACGCCTTTCAGGGCTTGAAGTGCTGGAGCAGCTGAGGGCCGATCCGCGCACGAGGCTTTTGCCTGTGGTCATACTGACCTCCTCCGACGAGGAGCGGGATCGGCTTCGAAGTTATGAAAACGGCGCGAACAGCTTTGTGCGCAAGCCGCTGGACTTTACCGAATTCGCCGAGACGGTAGCGCGTCTTGGGGTTTACTGGCTGGCCACGAACCTGCCGCCGCAGGGGTAAATTGCCGATGGACAGACCGGTCAACATATTGGTTATCGAAGACTCCCAGGCAGATTTCCTGCTGCTGGAAAGGCTGTTAAGGCAGCACGGCACGTCCGCCAACTGCGTCAGGGTCGAGAAGATTGAAGAATTGGCTGAAGCGGTTCGAGCAAACAACTGGGACATTGTCCTGTCCGACTACAGCCTCCCACGGCTGAACTTTTCAGAATCCCTCAAGCTTATCAGGCGCGAACTTCCGGATGTTCCGGTAATCCTTGTCTCAGGCAGCGTCGGCGAGGAAATGGCGGTTGAACTGCTCAAGCTCGGCGTTTCCGACTTCGTGCTCAAGGACAACCTCATCCGGCTGCTTCCCTCCATCCGGCGGGCGCTGGGGGAGGCGAACGAACGCCGGGCAAGGAGACATAGCGAGGCTCTTTATCGCTCCCTGTTTGAGAACATGCTGAACAGCGTCGTTCATTGCCGAATGATTTTCCGTGACGGACTTCCGGTGGACATGGAATATATCTCCGTCAACCCGGCCTTTGAAGCGGTAACAGGCATAAAGGAAAACGTGGTGGGCCGAAGGATAAGCGAGGTAATTCCCGGCTATTGTCAGGACAACCCTGAGTCGCTCGAAATGTTCGGACGGGTCGCACTGACCGGCGAACCGACACGATGGGAGCATTATCTCACGTCCCTGGACAGGTGGTTTACGTTCTCCATCTACTCTCCGGCTCATGGAGAGGTAGTCATCGTGACCGAAAACATCACCTCGCGCAAGAAGGCCGAGCAGGAAAGGGAGGATTACAGCCGCAGGCTGGAATTGCTTCTTGAGACCGCCGGGGAAGGCATATTCGGGGTAAACACCGAAGGCAGGATAACCTTCATTAACCAGGCGGCAATCCGGCTGCTGGGACTTCCCAAGGCTGAGCTGATAGGCCGCAACAGTCATGAAGTATTTCATTCCCACCGTAGCGACGAGGTTGATTACCCCTGGAATGACTGCCCGCTCTGCAAAACCCTGAGCGACGGCATTTCCCGTTCAGGAGAAGAAACATATTACAAGGCGGACGGCTCAGGATTCCCTATAGAATTCACCAGCACCGCGATAATCGAGGGAGACGTTACAAGCGGAGCCGTCATGCTATTCCGCGACATCACGGAGCGCAGGAAGATCGAGGACGATCTGCGGCAGGCGCAAAAACTGGAAGGAATCGGACAGTTGGCAGGAGGCATCGCCCACGACTTCAACAATGTGCTTGGCGCGGTTATCGGCTTTTCAGGGCTGCTTCAGATGAAAATCGACCGTTCCGGCCCCCTGGCCAATTATGTCGATGAGATTATCGCGGCAGGCAGGCGCGGCGTGGCCATGACGCAGCAGATTCTGGCATTCAGCAGAAAGCAGGTTCTCGACATGAGGGCTGTAAACCTGAACGAGATAGTCAGGAATCTGGAAAAGATGCTGCGCAGGCTTGTAAGGGAAGACATCTCCATTCAATACGATCTTGCCGATGAAAACATGGTGGTTCATGCCGATGCAAGCCAGATTGACCAGATACTGATAAACCTGGCAACAAACGCGCGCGACGCAATGCCGGGCGGCGGCAGGCTTGGCATCGCAACAAAGACTTTTGTAATGGACAGCGAGTACATCAAAACGCACGGCTACGGCAGTCCGGGGAAATATGCCGTAATAACGGTCTGGGACACCGGCAGCGGCATGGACAACAAGACCCGATTACGGATATTCGAGCCGTTCTTCACCACAAAGGAATGCGGCAAGGGCACGGGGCTTGGCCTTGCGGTGGTACACGGAATAGTGAAGCAGCATAACGGCTATATAAACGTATATAGCGAAACCGGCAGGGGAACTGTTTTTAAAATCTATCTGCCGCTTACGGAGCATGTGGTTGATCGCGCGGACAGCCAACCCGATGAGCTGATAAGGGGTGGAACAGAGACCATCTTAATCGCGGAGGATGACGATTCCCTCAGGTCGCTATCGATAACAGTGCTGAGTCAGTATGGCTACACGGTAATCGATGCCGCCGATGGAGAAGAAGCCGTACTAAAATTCGCGGAGAACAGGGACAAAATTAAATTGGTCATACTTGACGGGATCATGCCCCAAAAAAACGGCAAGGAGGCCTATGCCGAAATACAACAGCTTTGCCCGGACATGAAGGCTATTTTCATAAGCGGCTATACGGAGGAAATTTTTCCTTTGGAGGGCATTCATGACAAGACTGCCGTTTTCATGCATAAACCGGTGACATCCGGCAACCTGCTACGGAAGGTGAGGGAAGTTCTGGACGGATGATCGTTAACTGCAAAAACGCGGGCCGTTTCCGGCCCGCGTTTCGTGTAAGGCGTGTAAATCTGGTGCGGCCCAAATCTGGTGCGGCTTATTAGTACATCCCGCCGCCCATGCCGCCCATGCCGCCGCCCGGAGGCATGGCCGGGCCTGCGTTCTTCTCCGGCAGGTCGGTGATCATCACCGCGGTGGTGAGCATCAGCGAGGCAACCGAAGCCGCGTTCTGAAGCGCGCTTCTGGTGACCTTCGTGGGGTCGATGATTCCGGCCTGAACCATGTCAACGTAGGTTTCGCTCTGCGCGTCGAAACCGTAGTTGGCGTTGGAGGTCTCGGCAAGAATCTTGTCGAGCACGATGGAACCCTCGACACCGGCGTTGTTCACAATCTGGCGAAGCGGCTCTTCGAGCGCCTTCCGGAGAATGTTCACGCCGATCTTGCGGTCGTCGTCGAAACTCAAGGTGTCCAGAGCCTTGCGCGCGCGAATGAGCGCGACGCCGCCGCCCGGAACGATGCCTTCTTCAACTGCAGCGCGCGTGGCGTGAAGGGCGTCTTCGACGCGGGCCTTCTTTTCCTTCATCTCGGTCTCGGTGGCCGCGCCGACGTTGATAACCGCAACGCCGCCCACGAGCTTGGCAAGACGCTCCTGAAGCTTTTCACGGTCGTAGTCCGACGAGGTCTCCTGAATCTGCGCCTTGATCTGGGCAACGCGGCCCTTGATCTTGTCGGCGCTGCCCGCGCCCTCGACGATAGTGGTGTTTTCCTTGCTGATGTTGACCTTCTTGGCATGGCCGAGATCGCTAAGCGTGATGTTTTCGAGCTTCACGCCGAGGTCTTCCGAAATCACGGTTCCGCCGGTGAGGATCGCGATGTCTTCAAGCATCGCCTTCCTGCGGTCGCCGAAGCCGGGGGCCTTCACGGCGCAGACGTTAAGCGTGCCGCGAAGCTTGTTCACGACGAGCGTGGCAAGTGCCTCGCCCTCGATGTCTTCGGCGATTATAAGAAGCGGACGGCCCATCTTGGCGGTCTGCTCAAGAATCGGAAGCATGTCCTTCATGCTGGAGATCTTCTTTTCGTTGATAAGAATGAGCGCGTTGTCGATGTTGCACTCCATGCGCTCGGCGTCGGTCACGAAATACGGCGAGATGTAGCCGCGGTCAAACTGCATTCCCTCGACGACATCAAGCGTGGTGGCCATGCTCTTGGCCTCTTCCACGGTGATGACGCCGTCTTTTCCGACCTTGTCCATCGCGTCGGCGATGAGATCGCCGATGGCCTTGTCGTTGTTGGCCGAAATCGAGCCGACCTGGGCGATTTCCTTCTTGTCGGAAACGTGCCTGCTCATGTTCTTCAGCTCTGCCACGACAGCCTCAACGCCAGCCTCGATGCCGCGCTTCAGATCCATCGAGTTCGAGCCGGCCACAACGTTCTTCATGCCCTCGCGATAGATCGCGTGGGCAAGCACTGTGGCGGTGGTGGTTCCGTCGCCGGCAACATCGGAGGTCTTGCTTGCAACCTCGCGCACAAGCTGGGCTCCCATGTTCTCATACGGGTCTTCAAGCTCGATGTCCTTGGCAACCGTAACGCCGTCTTTGGTTATCGTCGGCGCGCCGTACTTCTTGTCCAAAACCACATTGTGGCCCTTCGGGCCGAGGGTTGCCTTCACGGCGTTTGTGAGAATCGTAACGCCGTCGAGGATCGCCCTTCTTGCCTCTTCATCGAATTTAAGCTGTTTTGCCATGTATCATTCCTCCTTAAAATATTAATTAGCTCAGGATACCGAGGATGTCTTCTTCCTTGATGATCAGGAACTCGACGTTGTCGAGCTTGATCTTCGAACCGGAATAGCGGTCAAAAAGAACAACGTCGCCCTTCTTGATCTCCTTGACGTCGCCGCCAACCGCCTCGACCGTGCCGCGCTGCGGCTTCTCCTTGGCGGCATCCGGAATGATAAGCCCTCCGGCAGTCTTCTCCTCGCTCTCCGAATACTTCACGAACACCCTGTCCTTCAATGGCTTGAATTCCATTCGTACTTACTCCTTTCCGTATTAATCATGGTTGTTGATGCTTGTTAGCACTCTACGACGTTGAGTGCTAACAATTTTAAGGAAACTGACGCCGCTTGGCAAGCCCCCCGGCTGCCGAAACCGGATATGCTGAGGCTGCAAATGCTATTTACCGGCGATTTTCTCGCGTTTTAGGACAAATGCTGGAAAATCCTTCAAATCGGACTGCCTGAACAATCCGCGATGAATTCGGCCATATCCGGCGGAAGCGGTGAATTGACCGATACAGGCGCTCCGGTGACAGGGTGAGCAAACTCGATTGCTGCGGCGTGGAGGGCGTGGCGTTCCATAAGCAGAATGTCCAGATGGCGCTGCGTGATTCCGTTTTCAATAAATTCAAGATATAGCTGTTCGTCCGGGCCGTAGATCTTGTCGCCAACCAGCGAATGGCCGATATGCGCCATGTGAACGCGAATCTGGTGCAGGCGGCCTGTTTCGGGCATGAGGCGAACGAGACTGAATTGACCAGATTGGCCCGACTGGCCAAATAGGCCAGATTGGCCGAGTTGGCCCAATTGGCCCAATTGGCCCAATTGGCCAAAGCGCGATTCGACCTCAAACCGAGTGATCGCGCCGGCAGAACTTGCCCTGTCGGCCATCTGCTTCACGGCGACGGCGGACTGCGTGTCGCGGCCAATCGGCATGTCGATCACGCCCGAATCATCGCGCATGTTGCCGAACACAATCGCAAGGTAGGTTTTTTGAACCAAATGCTGCTTGAACATGTTTCCCATCAAACGCGCTGCTTCGGCGTTTTTCGCAATCACCAGAACGCCGCTGGTTTCGCGGTCGAGCCGATGGGCCAGACACGGCGCGCCGCCGGAATGTTCCCGAACGCGGTCGATAAGCGTGTTTTTCACCGATGTGCGCGTTGGATGAACGAGCTGGCCCGGCGGCTTGTCGATAATCAGCAGGTGTTCGTCCTCGAAGAGTATCGTGAGAGGAAAATCAGGCTCGGTCTTTATGGTTTTTTCGTAGCGCAGGATATATGTTTCGTCGCTTTTGACGATGCGCGACGGCTTGAGCGCGGCATCCGAGCTTTCCATGCAGAGGTCGTTTCTAATGAATGAAGCGACGCGTGAACGCGAAAGCCCACGCATCTTAAAAGTAAGAAAACGGTCAAGCCGCTGTCCGCCCTCGCCCGGCGAAACCGTAAAGGCGATGTCGGCGGTTACGCGAGCGGATTCAGGACTTTTTCGCAAGCCTTCGCCTTGCGACTTCAAGCAGGCCGAAAACCTTCAGATCGACAAGCCCTCCCGCCGCCGATTCGCCGATGAGAAAGTCCACCGCGCCCTCAAACGGAATCTCGACGGTTTCGATGTCCTCATTCGCGTCGCCGCCGCTTTTGCCCACGAACTCCAGATCCGAAGCCAGATAGACGTCGATGCTTTCGCGTGAAATTGCCGGAACCGTCGGCCCGGATATGAGATGCTCGATCCTTCCGGCCCGGTACCCGGTTTCCTCAACAAGCTCGCGCGCCGCGCATTCAAGCGGCGTCTCGCCGATGTCCACCAGCCCGGCGGGAAGCTCGATCACCGCCTGCCCAACCGGCGGGCGGAACTGCCGGATCAGAATCAGCGTCCCGTCGTCCCTCACCGGAACCAAAACCGCAATGCCGCCGATATTCGGGCGCTGAAACGCCTCCCAACGGTGCGCCGCGCCGTCCCGGCCCTCGTATGTTATAGCGAGGGTGCGGATGAACCGCCCCGTCCAAAGGTCTTCAATATCGATGATTTTCATGAGCCGACGATACAATTTTACAGGAACAGGAGCGTTTTTTTGTTGACACGGGCATTACGCCAACGGTATTTTAACCGCTATGTCAAACAACAAACAGGCTGCTTATCTATCGATATTCATAGGAATCGCAATACTGGTTGCCGCCGTTTTTCAGGGAGGTTTTTCAAAACCGTCCGACGTGGCCGCCAGACTGCTCGTTTCAACCCATGCTCCGGGCATGGCCGCGCAGGCGGCGTCCGCCGTGGAGGGCGTGCTTCGGCAGGGCGAAACGTTCGGAGTGCTGCTTTCGCGCCACGGCATTCCGTCAACCGTGGTTCAGGCCGTAAACGAAGCGGCAGGCAAAATGCTGAACCTTCGCAGCCTGAGGGCCGGCAATCCGTACTCGATCGTGCTTTCCCGCGACGGACTTCTGGACAAGTTCGAGTACACCGCCGACGAGTTCAAGAAAATCTTCATATACCGCGATCCGAAAAATCCGGACAGGTTCATCTCCGAAAAGGTTCCCATTCCGTATGAGGTGAAGCGTTCGGTTGTGCGCGGAACCATCGAATCGCATCTGGTCGGCAGCCTCTCGCACACTCCGGAGCCGAACAGGCTCGCAATTGAATTGTCAGAGATTTTCGCGTGGGACATCGATTTCACGACAGACCTGAAGCGCGGCGACACATACGAGATGTATGTGGAAGAGCGCTGGAGCGGCGGCGAATTCAAGCGCTACGGCAAGATTCTGGCCGCAAAATTTGTGAACAACGGCACAACCTTCACCGCCTGGCATTTCGACGACGGCAACGGCACGGCAGGTTATTACGACGACAACGGGCGTCCGCTGAAACGCGGGTTTCTCATCTCGCCGCTTCGCTTCAAGTACATAAGCTCCAGATTTTCTGCCAGCCGAATGCACCCGATTCTGAAAACTCCGCGCCCGCACCTTGGCGTTGACTACGCCGCGCCTGAAGGCACTCCGGTGTCCGCGGCAAGCGATGCGACAGTGCATTTCGCCGGTGTTCGCGGCGGATTCGGCAATCTTGTGATTCTTTCGCACCCGTCCGGCTATGAAACCTATTACGGCCATCTTGCCCATTTCGCCGACGGCATACGCTCCGGCACGCGGGTGAGTCAGGGGCAGGTCATCGGCTATGTCGGCTCAACCGGCATGTCAACCGGCCCGCATCTCGATTACCGCGTGAGCCAGCGCGGAAGGTTCGTCAACCCGCTCAAGCTGAAGGCGATGAAGGCCGAGCCGATTACCGGAGAGACGCTTGCCGTTTTCAAGAAGCAGTCGGGCAAGCTTGCGTCAGAGTTCAGGCAGACCGCGCTTGCGTCAGCCGCAAGCAAGGCTTCTCCGATTCACTGAGGAGCGATTATGTCCGGAATCAAGATCTGCCCCAAATGCAATGTCGAGTATTTCGCGCATGTGAACAACTGCGCCGACTGCGGCGCGACGCTTGTCGATCCGGATGCGCTCAGGCAGGCTCAGGCTCCAATAGCCTCCGGGCTTAACATCGGACATATGGACGACGAGCCGGTATCCATTCGCGAAGGCGAAAAGGACTGGATTCGGGAACTTGCGGAATTTCTGATCGATCACGGCGTTTCTTGCGGAATTGCCCAGCCACAGTCTTGCGGAACCGGCTCGTGCGGCACAACGCATCATCTTGTGGTGGCCCGAAAGGACGCCGAGAGGGCGCTTCAGGGAATAGATCACTACTACCGCGAGATGCATCCGGAGATGCGCGAAGCGGCGGAACTTGCCGCCAACGACTGCTGCCCGGCCTGCGGATACAAAACCGGCCCGAACGCGCGCGAATGCCCGGACTGCGGACTGATGCTGATGTTCGAGGTGGAGTAGTTTTTCGGGCTGCATAGCCGCTGTTGAATTCTGTCACCAGTCAATCCTCCCTCCAATCCCTGTGCTAAAATACCGCGTGGGCGAAGTACTCGACATCAGCAACCTCTGCGCGCGGCTCGAAACGCTGCGCCGATCCGGCAAAAAAATCGTGTTTACAAACGGCTGCTTCGACATGATTCATCCGGGCCATGTGCGCTATCTGCGGGAAGCCGCCGCGCTTGGCGACGTTCTGGTTGTCGGCCTGAACTCCGATGAATCCGTATCGCGCCTTAAACCGGGCCGCCCGGTCAATCCGGCCAGCCACCGCGCCGAGGTGCTTGCGGCGCTCACGTCGGTTGATTTCGTTACGGTTTTCCACGAAGACACGCCGTACAATCTCATTCGCGCAGTTATGCCCGACGTGCTGGTGAAGGGCGGCGACTGGCGGCCCGAAAACATCGTGGGAAGCGACATCGTTGCCGACACGCGAAGCCTTCCGTTTGCCGAAGGGTTTTCGACAACTTCCATAATCGAGAAGATACTCAGCACAAAGCCGTGAAAATACCCCGTTTCCCCCTTCCGCCCGGCTCGCCTGCCGTTTCCGGGCTTTATGGCTCGTCGAAAGCCCTGTTCCTGGCGTCGCTTGGCCGCCCGATGATTGTTGTTTCGCGGAGCGAGGAGGAGGCGTCCAAGCTCCACGCAGATATTGAGTTTTTCGCGCGAATTCTCGGCGTTCAAGCGCCTGTGTTTCTTCCCGCCGGCGACGCTGGAGTTTCCGCAGCCCGGCTTCGCGCTGTCGAGGCGATAGTGGAGCGCGGCGCGGCGATGGTTGTCACATACCCTGACGCCGTGAAAGTGCCGGTCTGGTCGGGCGAGGCGTTCAAAAAGGCGTCGGTCACTGTGCGCGCGGGCGACGAAATAGGGCTTGAGTTCTTGGCCGATCTGCTATCCGAGACAGGCTACCGAAAGATGAGCATCGTTGTGGAAACCGCCGAATACGCTGTTCGCGGCGGAATAATCGACGTCTATCCGGCTGCCGGAGATCATCCGTGCCGGATCGAGTTTTTCGGCGACGAGGTTGAATCCATTCGTGCCTTCGATGTTGACACCCAGCGTTCGTTCAAGGACATTGCGGAGCTTGTAATAATGCCGGTTTCCGGGCCAACCGGGCCGACCGGCGGAATCACGCTGTTTGAGGCGCTACCGAATCACATTGTAATTTCTGATGAGTTGGCAGACGCTTCCGATCTGCCGCGATGCGATCTTTCCACCGCCGCGCTTCGGATGCACGGCGAGGGCGCGTTTTACGACATCCTGCCGGTTGACGGCTTCGGCGTGACCGCCATCGAGCGGCGCGTGACCGGGGCCGAAATCGACGTTATCGGGCCGAGGCTTGCCGAAGCGGCGCGTGACGCGTTTGTGCTGGTTGCCGCCGGAAGCCGGGGCGAGGCCGAGCGCGTGCGCGACATTCTGGGCGAGGCCGACGTAATAGCGCCGGTGATCGAGCCGGAAGCCGTGGCCGGTTACGCCGGGCGAATAGCGGTCACTCAGTCGCGCATTTCATCGGGGTTCTACGAACCGGCGTCGCGGTTTCTGCTGATTACCACCGAGGAGCTTTTCGGCCCGCGCGCGCACTACCGCAAGCGCCGCCAGTCGAAGGTTTCCAATCTGCTTCAATCCATAGACGACCTTGCGGCTGGCGATTACATCATTCATGTGGATCACGGAGTTGGACGGTTTCTCGGAATGCGCCGCATCAAGGTTGAGGATTTTGAAGGCGATTTCCTCGACATTGAGTACTCCGAGGGCGCGAAGCTGCATCTGCCGGTGGACAACATCGGCAAAATCCGCAAATATCACGCCGCCGAAGATTCCCGCCCCGCTCTCGACCGCCTTGGCGGCAAGGGATGGGAAAAAACCAAGGCTCGCGTCCGCAAAAAAGTGCGCGAGATGGCCGACAAGCTCATCAAGATATACGCCGAGCGCGAGGCGGCTGTTGGCTTCGCCTTCTCGCCCGACACCGATTTCCACCGCGAATTCGCCGCCGCGTTTCCGTTTGAGGAAACTCCGGATCAGGCCGCCAGCATCCACGACATCGCCGCCGACATGGAATCGCACCGCCCGATGGACAGGCTTTTGTGCGGCGACGTGGGCTACGGCAAGACGGAAGTTGCCATGCGGGCCGCGTTCAAGGCGGCTTTCGACGGCAGACAGACCGCGGTGCTCGTTCCCACAACCATCCTGGCCGAACAGCATTACGATAATTTCGTCTCGCGCTTCTCGGCGTTTCCGGTGCGGATCGACTATCTGAGCCGGTTCAAGCCGCGTCAGGACGTTAAGGAGACTCTCCGGAAACTGGCCGCCGGAGAGATAGACATCATCATCGGCACGCACGCGCTTCTGGCAAAAACCGTGGTCTTCGCCGATCTGGGGCTGTTGGTTGTTGACGAAGAGCAGAAGTTCGGCGTGGCGCACAAGGAGCGGATCAAGGCGCTCAAAAAGAACATCGACGTGCTCACACTTAGCGCAACGCCCATTCCGCGCACGCTTCACATGGCGATTTCGGGCATTCGCGGCATCAGCACAATAGAAACGCCGCCGGAAGAGCGGCTGGCGGTGAAAACAATCGTTACGCGCTCGACCACCGAGGTTATCCGCGAGGCGCTCGACCGCGAGTTTTCGCGCGGCGGACAGGCGTTTTTCCTGCATAACCGCATCGAGACGATCTACAAAACCGGCGAGATGCTGACCGGCCTCAGACCGGGCAGGCGCATCGGCGTGGCCCACGGGCGGATGAACGAGCGCGAGCTGGAAGACTCCATGCACTCGTTCTTCAAGGGCGAAACAGATCTCCTTCTCTGCACGTCAATCATCGGCTCCGGCCTCGACGTGCCGCGCGCAAACACCATAATAGTTGACCGCGCCGACCGGTTCGGGCTTGCCGACCTGTATCAATTAAAGGGCCGCGTTGGCCGATCCGACGTTCGCGCGTTCGCCTATTTCCTCGTGCCGCCGGACGACCAGCTTACCGGCGAGGCGAAAAAGCGCCTTGCCGCATTGCAGGAGCTTTCGTTTCTGGGCGCGGGTTTCCGGCTTGCGCTCAAAGACCTCGAAATCCGCGGCGCTGGAAACTTGCTTGGCGGCGAGCAGTCGGGCCATATCGACGCCGTTGGATACGATTTATATGTGGAAATGCTTGAACAGGCGGTTGCAGAGCTTCGCGGCGAGGAAATTCGCCCGGTTGTCGATCCGGCGCTCGACCTCCAGCTTAACGCAATAATCCCGGAGGCATGGATCGATGACTCCACGCTCCGGTTCACGCTCTACCGCCGCATCTCAGGCGCGCGCGATGTGACCGGGCTCGACGACATCCGGCGCGAAACCCGCGACCGATTCGGCGCGTTGCCGGATCAGGTTACGCACCTGCTTGACGCAATGGAGTTAAAGCTTCTCTGCCGCGCCGCCGGGGTTTCGAAAGTACGGCGAGCCGGAAACATCTGTACGGTCTTGTTCACCAATATGTTTACCAACCAGGCCGATGCCGCCGCCGACAGGCTTATTTCGCTTGCCGGAAAGGCAACCGGCATGAGATTCCTGCAGCAAGGCGGCGTGGAGCTGCGCACGGAAAGCGGCTGGGACGGCGCGTTTCGGCGGTTGAAGGAGTTTTTGGGGATGGTGGCGGGGTAGAGAGGCGAGGCGTAACATTGACAATGTGTAGCCGGACGGCTACATTAGGGGTATGACTGAAATCCGCAAGACGGATGTTTTCGTTCAATGGCTCGACGGACTGCGAGACATTCGGGCGCGAGCACGCATTCAGGTACGGATCGAACGTCTGGCGGCAGGAAATGTGGGGGATGCCAAACCGGTAGGCGAAGGCGTTTCCGAGTTGCGAATCGATTACGGCCCCGGTTATCGGGTTTACTTCACAAAACGCGGGTGCGAGGTCGTTTTTCTGCTGGCCGGAGGCGACAAAAGTTCACAAACCGCCGATATTAAAACAGCCTTACGTCTCGCACACAACTTATAGGAGCATATTATGAGCAAAACAATAACCACCCGCTATGATGTTGCAGAACATCTTCGAACCCCGGAGGAAATGGCGGCTTACCTTGAGGCTTGCCTTGAAGAAGCAAACGGCGATGCCGTGTTTATCGCCAAAGCGCTGGGTGATATTGCACGCGCCAAGGGGATGACACAGGTTGCGCGCGATGCCGGACTTTCACGCGAAAGCCTGTACAAGGCGCTTTCCGGCGAACGCACGCCGGGATTTGACACAATTTTAAAGGTGATCGGCGCGCTTGGATTGAAGTTGCACGCCGAAGCGGTTCATGGCTGACCACACAGCTAACCCGTCCGATGCCGCCGCCGACCGGCTGATTTCGCTTGCTGGGAAATCGACCGGCATGAGGTTTTTGCAGCAAGGCGGCGTGGAGCTGCGCACGGAAAGCGGCTGGGACGGCGCGTTTCGGCGGTTGAAGGAGTTTTTGGGGATGGTGGCGGGGTAGAACGGGCGGTTGTGGTTGACGGGGTTGGTTTTGTGCAGCGCACCGCGTTTGAACTACAATCATTCGAGGTGCGTGTATATCGAGTAATTGTTAATCAAAATTGTAAAGTATACGAAGGAGAACCCGACAAATGGACAAAGTGAAAAAGCAATATTCACTTCAACAGTTGCGCAATGCGTGGGGTGCGGGACGCCGCGAAGCAGACGACATCATCGAAGAATCCACGATAGTACTCAATCCTGACGATGTGAAGAAAATTAAGCTAGCAATGGTCGATCACCTAAACGACCGCCTGCACGAAGCTTCAGATGTCATATCGATTGATCGCTTCGCAGACTACGACTCTGCTGCCGATACTATTTGGGAACTTCACGACAGGCACAATAACAACCCCAGAATCGAAAACATTCTTAGCGTTCTTTGGCTACTCAACGAACATTTTTACACAGCAAAGTTTTTCTGAAACAACAATCCCATAGTGTAAGTGACGGTGTCAAACCGTTCTTGATAGAATTATCGGTTTCAGATTCTTTTTCGTGGAATTAAGGAGAATCCCGTATGGTACAGATTGAAGCAAAGGTGGTTGCCCCAACCCATTTGGAACTGGCAAGGCCATCGCATCGCTTCGAGGCCAGACGGTTTTGGTTTCCGTTGCTGATGATTACGGGCATGACACCGAACGGCGGGGTTTGGCTGGATGTTTCAGCCGCTTCTCAAGCTTTGAATTCAGCTTCTCGGCCAGTTTCAGTTCCGCCCACCACTGGAAGGTATCGTCATTCTCATCCACCTGATTGTTTCTGAATTGATCGATAAACACCGCCGATGAAATGCCGTGGTTACTTTCCTGTTGCCTTATAATCGCCTCGGATATGGACAACGCATACTCGATTCTCTTTTTCTCCTCCATAAGTCCGTCAATTACGAGTTCTCTCACGGTTTCTTCGTCGCCCTGAAGACATTTAATGCCCAGCATGGCCATGATCTTTCTCCCTTCATCGTTATTGCGCGTAATGCCGAACAAGGCTTTTGAGCTTGAACCGCAACAAGCCCTCGCTCCTGGCTTCTGATTATAGCAGGTTCATTCCGGCTGAAACGCACTGATCTTTCCCCGAAAGATAGTCTTCCAGGGATGACCTGATAAGATAGAAATCATCATTGAAAGGAAGGCTATGAAGATACCAAAACGTGAGTACACGGCTGAGTTCAAGGCGTTGGCGTTCAAGCGTGTGAAGAAGGGGCAGACGGCAGGAGCGGTATGCAAGGAGTTTTTGGGGATGGTGGCGGGGTAGATGAGGTGTGCATGGTCACTCATCCCCTTCGCCGCGCCGCAGCCTTCGCGCGATCTTCGCATCAGCGGCGTAATCTCCCGGCAATCCAATGTTTTTTCAATCAGTTTTCAAATGGACGGAAACCTTTCCGGAATTGTTCTGCCGGACATTGCGGAACCACCGGCACGCAGAAACGAGCTATGGCAGGAAACATGCTTCGAATTTTTTGTTGCCAATCTGGCCGATACGGCCAGTTCGGGCTATCTGGAGTTCAATCTGTCGCCGTCCGGCCATTGGAATGTTTACCGTTTCGATGATTACAGGCAGGGGATGCGGCAGGAGACAGCCGTTGCATCGCTGCCGTTGCAGGTTCGGCGCGAGCCGGGCAGGTTATTGTTGGAGTGCGAATGCAATCTGGCCGCAATCGGTCTCGCGGATCAGGCGCTTGCGGTTGGAATAAGCGCTGTCGTCAGGCATCGAAGCGGCGAAACTACATACTGGGCGCTTGCCCACCGCGGCGAGAAGCCCGATTTTCACCGGCGCGACGGTTTCACGGTCGAGTTGAACGTTGATTCCACGCCATGAATTTACAGTTACTAAAGTTTCTGATTATCTTCAGCCGGAGCAAGTGGCGGAATATGTTATTTGATTCGCCAATTGCAAGCTGATAGATTAAACCTGTAACAGATTCATCGGCCTCTTTAACCGTAATAAGGAGAATACATGACCATCACAATAGAAAAGCGGCTCGATTCGCTCATTAGCGACGCACATGAAATCCAGAAGGAACTCATACTGGCCAGAATGCGGCGATTGAAGACATCCGGTCGCCGTCAGGCCGCATGGCAAGCCCTTGCTGAGAAAATATCGGCGCAATGGGATTCGGTTTCGGCTGTTGACGAGATTGCGGCGCAAAGAGAAAAAGCATGGTAAAGACCGTAACGGTCGATAGTTCCGTTATTATTTCTTCGCTTTTGCCATCCGAGAAACGCAATAAGGAGGCAAACGAAATCTGGAGCAAGGTGTTGTCCGGTGCATATGCCGCTGTCATGCCATTTTCGGTGTTGGTTTAAGTGGTGGCGGCAGTCAGGAGAAGAACCGGCTCTGAAGCCTTGGCTTTGGAGGTGCAAACGTTTCTTGAGGGAATAGACAGCGTTTCGTTTGTGATGCTGGATGGCCGCTCTGCTTCAAAAGCTTGCAGGCTTGCCGCCAAAACCGGGCTGCGCGGCATGGACGCTCTGGTTGTGCAGGTGGCGAAGGAATACAAGGCTGCGCTTATCACTTTCGACACGGAAATGGAACTGAAGGCCGCCGGGGTTTTGAACGTTCAGGTGTAGTTGCCCGGTATGCTTTTCAGAGCCGCCAATTACCATGCCGCACTACTGACTGCTTCGGCAAGGGACGGGGCAGACGCCATCCCTTGCCCAATAAGCATTATGCGGCTATTTTACCTCGCACAGACAGGCGGAACCTGTCCAATAACGGGCGCTTGAGCCCACGCCGTCTTGCACGGTGCTTCCGGTGCAGGTATGTCCATCCGGCAATGTAACGCTGACGCTCGTCACAATATCCGCCCTTGAAGTCTGCATGGCTACCAAAGTTGACGTGCCGCAGTTGCAGGTGGTTCCATTGGCGCCAGCGCACCAGATGCTTGCCTTGTCGCCCTTGTCACCCTTGTCGCCCTTGTCGCCTTTGGCTCCGTTGACGCCATTTGTTCCATTCAAGCCTTTCAGCCCCTGAGGCCCGGCGTCGCCCTTATCTCCCTTGTCGCCTTTATCTCCTTTTATCTGGGCGGTTTTCTGAACAGTGCCGTCCGGAAACATAAACCCATCGCCGCCTTTGATCAGGCCGTTTACTTCAAGTCTTGCCCTGCCGGCTGGCGGCGTGGCTTTTCCGCTGATCCACAGCACTCCAGACACGGAATTGGCAATAAAAACATTCGATTTGCCCTCGTCCTCGTTGTCTCGAAGAAAGTGAACGACAGCCTCGCGGTTATTGAGGTTGCCATAAACACTGCTCAAGTTGATTAGGCCGATCTTCACGCTGTCGAAGTTTTTTATGCGAATTCGCTCCTGCTTATTGGTTCCGATTACGAGCGGGTTGTCGTCATTGGTTCCAAGATAATTAGAGGCTCCGGTATTGCCCGCAATGCTCCAGTACGACGGATCGGTGCTTAAAGGCTTGGGGATTTCGGGCGGCGGCGTATGCGTATTCACATTCGGTTTTTTAACAACAACTTTGTTGTCTCCTGCTAAAGAGATTCCCGGCATAATTGCGCAACAAATAAGCGCGGCTGTGGCGATTGCAATAAATTTTTTCATTGTATTTTATCCACCTTAAACTGGTTTATGCTGCATGGCAAAGCCATTAGTGAACCGTGCGGTTAATTGGTTAACCATTGTCCATCCTGTTTTTGGCCCTGTTGACCGATGCGATTATCGAGTCCGCCGATTTTGTCCACCTGAACGGCTTGGTTGATGTCTTGTTGTGTGTTTCGATAAAACGCCGG
>JACRHH010000034.1 GCA_016212095.1 Nitrospirota bacterium | reverse complement strand
TTGTCGCATTCAATATGCTCTCCGGCAGGGTAAGCGGGCCGGTGCTTCGAATTGTCCGCCTCTGGCAGGATTTCCAGCAGACAGGCGTTTCGGTGAACAGATTGGGCGATGTTCTGAACACCCCGGCGGAACCTTCGTTTGGAGGCGGACGGGCGATGCCGTCGTGCGTTAACGGAAATGTGGTCTTCGACGGCGTTACTTTCAGATATCGCCATGACGGCCCGGCCATTCTGCGCAACGTATCGTTCGATATTCAGGCAGGAGAGGTGATCGGCATTGTGGGGCGGTCGGGTTCCGGCAAGAGCACCGTGGCGAAACTCATCCAGCGGCTTTACGTGCCGGAAGGCGGACGCATTATGATAGACGGCCTTGATGTTTCGCATATGCATCCGGCGTGGCTCAGGCGCCAAACCGGCGTGGTTTTGCAGGAGAATTTCCTGTTCAATAGCTCTGTTCGTGACAATATCGCGCTCGCCGATCCGGGAGTTCCGATGGAACGGGTCATTCAAGCGGCGAAGCTTGCCGGAGCGCATGATTTCATATCCGAACTGACCGGCGGGTACGACACCATGGTCGGCGAGCACGGCTCATCCCTTTCCGGCGGCCAACGGCAGCGCATTGCCATCGCCAGAGCGCTTATCACAAATCCGCGAATACTGATTTTCGATGAGGCAACCAGCGCGCTCGACTATGAATCTGAAAGCATGATTCAGCGAAACATGAAGGAAATATGCCGCAACCGGACTGTTTTCATCATCGCGCACAGACTTTCTACTGTGCGAGGGGCTGACAGGATTTTCGTAATCGACAGAGGGGCGATAGTCGAGGAAGGCGCGCATTCCGAACTTGTGGAAACCGGCGGCTATTACGCCCGACTTAACGCAATACAAAACGGCGTTTGCGTGGCGGCATAGCGTGCTTACACTAAGATCAACAGGAAGCGGCAAGCCGCTTGAGGAAACTGAGTTCCTTCCGGCAGTGCTCGAAGTTCAGGAGTCGCCGCCCTCGCCGCTTGGCAGAATTCTGATCGGAGTGATAATTGCCGCATTTTCAACAGGCATTTTGTGGGCATCGCTTGCAAGCATCGACATAACCGCCACGGCGCAGGGCAAGATCATTCCGACAGGCCACAGCAAGGTGGTTCAAGCTCCGGCGGCAGGCGTGATAAATGCAATTCATGCCCAAAACGGCATGGAGGTTCATGAGGGCGACGTGCTTGTGGAACTCGACACCACTGAAAGCACAGCCGAGCGCGAGCGGTTGAGCAACGAATATCTGGCCGCAGCAACTGAGACCGCCAGACTGCGGGCGCTTGTCGATGAACACGACGACTTTACACCTCCCGACGGAGTGCCATCTTCGTTTATGGAACTTCAGCGGCGGATGCTCCGGCAGGAACTCGATGGGTACAGGTCGCGGCTTGATGCCGCGCAGTCGTCAATAGATAAATTCAGCGCGAAAGTAGATTCCGGCAAGTCTCAATTGCCCGGTCTTGAGGCAGTGCTGAATATTCTCGATGAGCGCAGGAGCGCATTCAGGTCGTTAATGGACAAAGGGCTTGCATCGCGGATCGATTATCTCGATCACGAAAAGGAGTATCTTGACCAGCGGCAGCGGCACGACGCCATGGTGGAAGAGATAAAGGCGGATACGGCGGCGCTCGATGAAGCTCGGATAAATTGTGAAACATTGCGGCATGAATTCCGCAGGAATGCGTTGGCGGCGCTGTCCGAGTCCGAAACAAAGGCGGCTTCACTTCGTGAGGAACTCGTCAAGGCGGATCGCCGCAAGGGTATTCTCACAATAGCCGCACCAATCGACGGCACGGTTCAGCAGCTTGCGGTGCATACAATCGGCGGCGTGGTCAATCCGGCGCAGGAGCTTATGGTGATCGCGCCGGATGGCGAGACAGTCGAGGTGGAGGCGCTGATCGAAAACAAGGACATCGGCTTTGTTAGCGAGGGGCAAGAGGCGGAGATCAAGATAGAATCGTTTCCGTTTACAAAATACGGTATTGTTCCGGGCCGCGTTGTCTCGCTTTCCCGCGACGCCGTTCCGGTCGATAAAAGGGGCTTTCTGTACGCCGCGCGGATAACAATGGGCAAAACCACCATTTCGGCTGACGGCAAACCGGTAAACCTGGCTCCGGGCATGAATGTTTCGGCTGAGATCAAGACCGGCAACAGGCGGCTGATGGAATACTTCCTCGCCCCAATGCTTCAGGGGCTGAAGGAAAGCGCAAGGGAAAGATAACCCCTGCTATTGACTTTTAGCCCTCGCGGCTGGTATAAATCTGTCTCACCGTGAGAAATCACGGGGGTAATCGTATTGTAATCGGGAGGTAACTTCTTGGCAGTCAAGGGTAAGGTTAAACGCAACAAATCGGCTATGAAGAAAGCGCGCCAGTCTGAGGCTCGCAATGTTCGGAACCGTCATGAAATATCGACAATGAAGACAGCCATCAAGGCCGCCGACGCATCAATGACAACAGGCGACGCCGCGCAGTCTCAGGAAAAGCTGCGTCTGGCGATCAAGACCATCGATCAGGCAGCTTCCAAGGGCGTTCTTCACAGAAACACCGCTTCAAGACGCATTTCGCGCCTCACAAAGCGGTTCAATAAAGCCGCAGCGCCATCAGCTTAAAAAGCAGCGATTCTATCAGCAGATTTTCCGGCTTGCCGGAGGATTTTAACTGAACATCGGTATCGTGAAGGGCTTCAAAGATTTCTCTGAAGCCCTTTTTGTTTTGGGCGCGGTTGTAGATCTGGCGGTAATGCCACGCAATAACGCCCAGAATGGACACAGCCTCCTGCCCAGATTCAAAGAGCGCCTTCGTTATGCGTAGCGCGCGTTCGATATTTCCCTTGCCAAGCTCGGCAACAATGGCAAACGGCGTATATTCGCGCATTCCGCCAACTCCCTGCTCCACCTGCTCGACGCCGATCTCCTTCACGCCAAGCAGCGACAGTTTTTCGATCTCACGCGCCAGTATGGCGGGCTCCGGCCCGATCAGCTCAAGCAGAAGGGCAAGCGCGTCAGACGTCAACCTCACGCCAAGTTCAGACGCCCTGCGGCCAGCCCATGCCGGGATGTCGCGCTCCGACAGCGTTATCTCGAACGACTTGCACGCGGATGACATCACCAGCTTGAGAAACGCGCTCCGCTTGTCGAACACGCCGGTCAGGAACAGGAGACAGGTGGACGGCGACGGATTGGCCAGATAACGCTCGAACGGCTTCTTGTCTGCCGCGCGGAAGGCTTCCGCCTCCCGCACAATAACCATGCGGCGCGGCGACATGAACGGCAGCGTGTCGGCCACGCTCACGATCTCGGCTGGCGCGGCTCCGGAGGCATGAAACACTGTGAAGCTGAAGTCGTCCGGGCCGGACGGGAAAATCCGCCTCACAGCGCTTTCGGCCATCTCGTCAACAAGAAAACCTGTGCCGTAAAAAAAATAGAGCGGAGACGGCAGCCCTTTACCTATCTCCTCGATGACTTTCTTGAGGCTCATTTCGGCAGCATCCTGAACCGCAGCTCGCGGGCAAGAGCGCGAACAGCCTTGCCGCGCGCCGCCTCCTCGCCGATCTTCGCGGCAGCCGCGTCGGCTCCAACGCTGAAAACCTCGCGAACCGGCGGCTCAAGCCCCTTGATCCGGCTGAGAATTTTTCCACCCGAATCCTTGACCAGAAAATCGGCGGCAAGCACTATTTCGTACTGCGTGGCGCGATCTCCGGCTTCAGCCGTGGGATTCAGCCTGTATGCCGTCACAATGCTTTCCAGTTGCGCGTCGGAGTTGGAGCTTGCAACCGTCACGCGGCGGTCGATCAGCAACTCTTCGGCAACGGCCTGACGCAGCATATCCGGAATGTCGGGCTCGCGCGTGCGGTTTTCCACCGGCATTATCCTGATGGAGGAGAATTCGGATCGGCCTGAAATCTGCCGGTATCCGCAGCCATGAATCGCCGCAACAACAAAAAAGAGCATGGCGGCAGGGAAAATTCTTATCATAAGACGATATTCACAAGCCTGCCTCGCGCCACGATTACTCGCCTTGGCTCAGTGCCGCCAAGCGCCTCAACTATCTTCTCATGCGACAGCGCAATTTTTTTCAGATCGTCCTCCGCGCTGTCTGCCGGAACCATTGCGCGCGCGCGCAATTTGCCGTTGAGCTGGATGACAAGCTCTATTTCATCATCACGCGCCGCTTCCTCGTCCCACTGCGGCCATGGAGCGTTCACAAGGCCGCCTGACGTATTTCCAAGCGCATCCCACAACTCCTCGGCAATATGCGGGGCAAACGGCGCGAGCATGAGAATCAGACGCTCAAGCGAATAACGTATCACGCCGCGATCCGCGTCATCATGCGCCTCGAACGCGGAAAGAGCGTTCACAAGCTCCATGAGCGCGGCGATGGCTGTATTGAAATGGAAATCGCGCTCCATGTCCGCCGTCACCTTGCGAACGGTCTGATGCGTCTTGCGGTAAACATCCCGCGCAGCAGGATTGAGTTGCGCCGTATCGAATGAACCGCCACGAACATTATTCTTGAAGACAAGCGCCCAGACGCGGTGAAGAAACCTGTGAGAGCCATCAACGCCCTGATCCGACCAGACGAGATCGTTTTCAGGCGGCGCTGCAAACAGCGAAAACAGCCGCGCCGTGTCCGCCCCGTATCGGCCTATAAGATGATCGGGATCGACGACATTGCCCTTGGACTTCGACATCTTGGCTCCGTCCTTCAAGACCATGCCCTGCGTAAGCAGGTTCCGGAACGGCTCGTCAACCGCCGTCAATCCCAGATCGCGGATGACCCGCGTAAAGAAGCGCGAGTAGAGAAGATGCAGCACTGCGTGCTCTATGCCGCCGATGTACTGATCGACGGGAAGCCACCTATTGGCCTGCTCCGGATCAACCGGGCTGTCTGACGAATGATCTGTGTAGCGCATGAAATACCACGAAGAATCCACAAACGTGTCCATGGTGTCCGTCTCGCGGCGGGCAGGCTTGCCGCATGACGGGCAGGCGACATTCACAAACGCCTCCGAACGCGCAAGCGGAGACGCGCCCTTGCCGGTCAGTTCGACATCGTCGGGCAGAAGCACCGGCAGTTGATCCTCCGGCACGGGAACCGCGCCGCAGTCCCGGCAGTAGATAATCGGAATCGGCGTGCCCCAATAACGCTGGCGGGAAACGCCCCAGTCGCGCAGGCGATAGTTGACCGTTCGCTTGCCCCATCCCTTCGCCTCCACGAATTCCGATATGGCGCGCTTCGCCTCAACAGACTTCATGCCGCTGAAATCGCCGGACGCGGTCAGAACTCCCGGATCGGTGAATGCCTCCGCAAGCGATGCGGCAGCCGGCTTGTCTTCCGGATTTATCACAACCTTGATGCCGATTCCGTATTTTCCGGCAAACTCGAAGTCGCGCTGATCGTGCGCCGGAACAGCCATGACCGCGCCGGTTCCGTACTCAAGCAGAACGAAATTGGCAAGCCATATCGGCACTCGGTCTCCGGTGAGCGGATTGATGGCGTAACGCCCTGTGAACACGCCTTCTTTTAATGTCTGGTCGCCATAGTGCGAAAGAACGCGCGCAAGCCCCGCCTTGTCCGCCGTCAGAGCCTCGGCCATCGGATGGTTGGGGGCAAGCGACATGAACGTCACGCCGAAAAGCGTGTCGGGCCGGGTGGTGAATATGCGTATGCTCTCGTTCGAGCCTTCGATCCGGAAATCCACTTCAAGCCCCTCGCTCCTGCCGATCCAGTTTCTCTGCATGGTGGTGACGCGCTCAGGCCAGCCTGGCAGCGTGTCGCAGCCCTGAAGCAGTTCGTCGGAGTATGCGGTTATCCGGAAAAACCACTGCTCAAGCTCCTTCTGCATCACCGGGCTGTCGCATCTCCAGCAGACATCGCCGTCGAGCACCTGCTCGTTTGCCAGCACTGTTCCGCAGGAATCGCACCAGTTCACAAATGAAGTTTTTCGATAGGCAAGCCCCTTTTTGTACATCTGCACAAAAAACCACTGGTTCCAGCGGTAATACTCCGGCGAGCAGGTGAGCACCTCGCGCGACCAGTCGTATGAAAGGCCCATGCGCTTCAACTGGCTGCGCATGTAGTCTGTGTTGTCGATCGTCCATTTGGCCGGATGCACGCCGTGGGCTATCGCCGCATTTTCGGCAGGCAGGCCGAAGGCGTCCCAACCCATCGGATGAAGCACGGTGTATCCGCGCATGCGCTTGTAGCGGGCTATGACGTCGCCAATGGAATAGTTCCGCACATGTCCCATATGGATGCGTCCGGAGGGATACGGGAACATCTCAAGGCAGTAATATTTTTTGGCGTCGGCGGGAACATCTCCAAGCCTGAAGCTCTCGTTTGCTTCCCAGTGGTTCCGCCATCTAGCCTCGACGGCCTCAGGCCTGTAACGCTCTTCCAAGTTTCAAACCTCCATATAAAAAAACGCCCGCCGGTGTTACGATGGCGGGCGTCGGTGTTTCGTGAAAATACCGGCATCTGCCGGCAGTATAATATCAGTTCTCTAGGCCGATTTTCCCGGAACCCGGATGGAATCTCCAATCTTGAGCCTGCTCGGCTTCAGGTGCGGATTCAGCTTTATGAGAGTCTGAACCGGAATCTTGTACCGGTTCGCCACGGTGGCAAGGGTATCGCCCTTGCGAATGCGGTGCGACAGCGCCTCTCCGGTCTCCGCAACCGCCTCCGGCTCGATATTCTTCATTGCCTTGCCATCGCCGCCGGACTTCTTTGAAGCAGCCGCTTTCGAAGCAGCCGATCCGGCCGGCAGATAGACAAGCTCGCCTTCCTGAAGCGCGCGTTTGTGCATGCCCGGATTCATTTCCCTCAATATTTTCATCGACACCCCGTACTTGCGGGCGATTCCGGCCAGTGTCTGCCCCCTTGCAACTGTATGGGATCGCAGGTTGACAAGCTCCTCCGGAGGAATGCCGCTCACATTATCGAGGAAAGTATCCGCGGAGCCGGTTGGAAGCCTCAGCACATATTCATTGTCATACGGCGGCGTGGAGGCCTGCTTCAACTCCGGATTCAGATCCTTGATCTCCTGCTCATCCACACCGGCAAGAGCGGCAGCTTTTGCAAGATCGACAGGGCTCGTCAACACAACCTCGTCGAAGTTCAGCGGCTCCTGATAATCGATGCTGTCGAATCCGTACTCGACAGGATTTTTGGCTATCCTTGTGGCAGCAATATATAAAGGAACGTAATCCTTGGTTTCGGTGCGTATATTATTGGTCTTGCGTATCTTCCAGAAATCATCCGTTCTGGCGCGGGCTCGCGCCTTCTCTATCCTGCCCTCTCCGGCGTTGTAGGCGGCCATGGCCAAGTCCCAGACGCCGAACCGGGCGTAGAGGTCTTTCAGATAGCGCGCGGCGGACTTGGCGGATTTTATAGGATCGCGCCGTTCATCCACCCACCAGTTTATGGCAAGCCCAAACCGCCTGCCGGTTGACTCGATGAACTGCCACGGGCCCGACGCCTTGGCGCGTGAAAACGCCTTGGGGTTGAATCCGCTCTCGATCAGCGCCAGATACACCAGATCATCGGGAAGTCCCTCGTTTCTGAGGGCCTCGGACATCACATCGCGGTAGCGGCCCGATCGCTCAAGCCAGCTTGTGAAGCGGTCGCGCATGCGCCCCGACCGGAAAAACTCGATGCTGCGCTCGACTTCAGGATTATGCGGGAATGAGAAGTTGGCCTTCGCGTTCAGGCCATTCCGCTCGGCAGCCATGTCTTCAATGAATTCAAGCTCAAGCGCCATGCGCTCCTCATCGGGCGTGATGCGGTCGTTAGAGCATGTCTGGGGCACGGATGCCCAGCCAAGGTCTTCCGTGATGTTCGATTCGGCAACCTCAAGACAACTGCGCTCATCCAGCGAGGACGCTTCGGCAATCGCTTCCGGAAATGCGCGCCCGTCGGTTTCCATGGCGAAAGCCACTCCGGAACATTGCACGGCTATGACCAGAGCTGCAAGCATGTGGCGCATACTATGTTTCATGGTTCTGATATGTTTCATGTTCCAGGCAGGCCTCCACATTATTTTGTTAAAACTCGCACATTAATTCGCGGTATCGGAACGAGCCTATGTTTTCCGCCATTATATTTATTATCCGCGGAATGTCAAGCCGGAATTCGCTCGAATGTCGTCAGTATTCCACAAGGTGAATACTTTTTGCAACAACCGGTGTGTCGTAAATTTACGGATGGAACCTGCCGCGCGCTTGTAGCAGTTCGGCAGCCGATTGAGAGCCGGTGTTGCCGGATCGCAGGCTACAGGCGCGTGCGGCAAGACGACGATTGTTGTTTTTTTAGAAGCGGAAGAGGTGTTTCGGATTGTCGAGGGTTATCATTCCAATCTCGAATCGACAGTTCCATAACTCCCCCCCAAGCCCCCCTCAATGAGGGGGGTGGCGAAGCCGGGGGGAGCCGAAACATGGCCGAACACACAGACACAGGTTGTCCGAATGATTTAAAAATGGAATTACCCCCGGCGACAGATCAAACCGGCGACGCAGTTTGCCGTTGAGAAGTTGTTCAACCCATGAAGGCGTTGCGCGATTACAGAGACGAGATATTGCGGGAAATAGACGGCCATTGGGAAGTGCCGTTCAGGCAGTTCGTGGACGATTTCCGCAGAGAGCATGACATGTCGGCGATTGCCGCGCCAACACCGGGCGGCAATCCCGAAGTGGACGCTCTCCGGGCCTCAACCATCGAATTTATCTGCCATGAACAAGGGCTTGAAAATCCGGCATGGACATGGGACGTTCCCGCCCTCGCTCAACCGTGGTTTGTCTCCGGCTTTGAAAACTTGAAGGCGATATGCATTGTGGAAAGCCCGGTGCAGTTCCGCAGACGCCTGATATTCACGCTGAAAAACGTGCTGGAGCGTGTCTGAACCGGCCAGCTTTCTCGTCGTTCGACAAGTGAAGCGGAACGGCGGCATGGCGGGCCGACTGAATGAGGCTGCGAACCGCCACAATGAGCGGGCAAAGTTTTGCAACTGTGGCTTTCTTCTTCGCGGGCATGGTTCAGTCCCCCTCCCGCGCGACGGCTCTGTACGCATCGAGAGCGGCTCCCTTCACCGAATCGGCCACCAGCGGGAAGGTGGTAAGGATGTACGCGAATTCCTCTTCGGTCAGGCCGTAGAGGTGGGCGATCAGGCCATCCAGCTCAGCCCGGAGTTTCGCCCGCTCGACCGGATCGACCGCGCCGTTCTTGTGGCTCTTCAGTCCGGCTTCCTTCGCCAAATCGTCGAACTCTGGCGTGGTGCAGATCAGGCAGGCGGCGCGGGTCTGTTCCAGCTTGTTCTGGAGATAATGCCCATCGCCATTATCGAGAAAGAGCTTTCGCTGGAGGAAATAGATGAACATCAGCCGGTTCAGGAGCACGGAGGCATACCAGTGCCGGTCGCGTTCGTCGCGGATGCCCTGAATCAGCTCCAGAAAGGCCAGATGTTGTTCCTGAAACTCGGCGTAGAACTTTTTGGTGACGCGCGCAATGTCGAGGGCTTTCTTGAGGCGGTCGGCGACTTCAGTCAGGGTGATATTGCCATCGGCGTCCAGCTCGCTGATGTCCACGACCATCGAGGCCAGCTTGCCGATGAACAGATCACCGGGCTGACCCTTCACATACAGGTGATCGCGGGGGTGGATCTTCGAGCCTTCGCGCTTGCCCCAAAACCACAGGCTCTGCGTTCGCCGGTCGTCGAGGAAGATAAGAAGATTTTCGTAACAATTCTCAGACACGTGCTTGTGAATGGCGACGCGGGCCTTGGCGTCCGGGATTTCGTCCTCCGGCGTGGTGATCTCGAACACGCCTATGCCGGATAGTTGGGCAATAGGTGTGCGGTTGTAAGAAATGCTTCCGGCCCGCGCCGAGACCGGCCGGCTGGAGGAAGGAGGCGACCAGCCAAGTTCTTCAATGAACAACCTGGTGAAATCGAAGTCCTGAAGTCGATTGCGGACACTGGAAACGTTTATCGGCATCGGTCAGTCCTCGCTTCGGTGAAATCCGATTCGCCGTTTGGGTTTTTCGGGCGGGGTTAGAAGGGGCTGAAGCTCGCGCCAGATGATACGCAGGGCGTCGTCATGCTTGAGGAGCTTGGCATCCATCTGGGCTAATCGCTTGAGCACGTCGGTCTGGGCCAGTAAGATTTCGCGCTGTTTAATGAAGGCGCGCACAACATAGACGCTCATGCTCACGGCTTCCGGGCTGTTGAGCACATTCGCCGCCATCAGTGCGCCGTGCTCGGTGAAAGCAAAAGGCAGATATTTGCGATGCCGCCCACGTCCTCCCTCTAAGGTCGCAATTTGCGACCTTAGAGGGTTCAAGCTGCTCCACTCCTCGGCGGTCAATTGAAACATAAAATCTTCCGGGAACCGGTCGGCATTGCGCTTGACCTGTTCATTGAGACGCTTGGTCGTCGCGCCATAAAGTTCAGCCAGATCAGCGTCCAGAATAACCCTCTGCTTGCGTAATGTGAGAATTAGCGTATCAAGCGGCGGTGCAAGTTTCATGTGGTTGGCCTTTCCCTGGCGATTCCGAGCGAGCATATAATCCGTGGCTCTCTTGCCTTGGCGTCATCTTTCGGAACACACAAGCGATCCTCCTCGTGCAGGGACAGAACAAGCTCCACAAGTTTTTCGTCGGCAATCCCGGCGCGCATCTCGCGGTTAAGAATATCCCGGCTGGCCTCTGTCAGCGGATTATCGTAGATGGCGGCGATGGCCTGATGCAACTGCCTGACGTCAAAGAGCGTGCCTTTCACGCCCGCCGCGTAGTCCTTGAGGCGGTCATATACCCGTCGGCGGGCTGCGGCGGGCTTGCCGAGCTGGCCGCCGGTGTTGAAATTCTCGCTCTGGATACCCTCAACCGCTTTCCGCACAAGCGGGTGGTGGTTTGGCAGCCGCTGGAGCGGCAGCGTTACCGGATCGCAGGCGGCGGCGCGAAGGATTTCATGCTGGCTTTCGGTAACAGTTCGGCCTTCCTCGTCCACCCAGGCCAGCGCGTCGTTGTCGTCGGCTGTGCGGACATACACCATGACGCCCGCCGGCTTTTCGGGTTTCGTGGAAACGGAGGCGATGGCTTTTGTGGAAAAGACCACATCCGGCAGTTCGGGAATGATTTTTTTTAGCGACGAATCAGCGTCGGTTGCGTTCTTCCATATCTGGTAGGCCAGTGACGAAAGATCCACCTCGTTGTCCTCCGGGTCGTCGAGAATGCCGGACTTTTCGGTGAACAGGTCGTGAAGCAGGCCGTCGTGGCGTTCGTCTTCAAAGAAAGCCTCGTCGGTTCCCACAACCTCGGCATTCTCCTGAAGACGCTGGCGAACGCGCGCCCGCAGGCGGATAAGCCGCTCAACGCCATCGGCTGGAAGAAACGAGTAGCAGTGAATCCGCTCTGCCCGCTGCCCGATGCGATCCACGCGGCCCGCTCTCTCTGGATGAGGCGGATGATGGCCCACGGAAGATCGTAGTTGACTATGATCGAAGCATCCTGAAGGTTCTGCCCCTCGCTAAGCACATCCGTGGCAACAAGAACCCGCAGTTCGTCGGCAGGCGGAACGTGTTCTCTCGCATTGTTGCTTTCAGGGCTGAAACGCCGGGCCGCCTCCGTCGGATTCTCGGCGTCGCCGGTGACTCCGGCAAGATTCCGGATTCCCTGGCTTCGCAACTGGCCGGTCAGATAACAGACGGTGTCGGCAAACTGGGAGAAAACGAGCACTTTTTCGCCGGAATGCGTTTCCGTGAGAAGTTCCGCCAGCTTGGCGAGCTTCCTGTCTTTGCCCGGTTCCCAGTCGCCGGCAAGTTGCAGAAGTGAATACAGTCTTTCCGCATCCTCGCGAAGATGCTTCGCAAGGTTTTCGATGAACAGGTCAGACCGGAGCCAGTCGAAGAGTTTCCGGCGTTCCTCGCGGAGAAGCCGATAGGCGTTGGCGGCCTCAGCGGCAAACGCATCAAGTCCGGATGCCTCATTATCCGGGTCGTCGCTGCCGTTGTCATCCCCTCCAAAGAGCGCGCCGGTGGTCTGGGCATCGTGATCGGCGTCGTCGGCGCGCGTGTCGAACAGCACGGAATCCTGCGTGCCCACTGGAAGCGGCAGGCCGTTTTCCAGCGCGTGCAGGCAGATAAAGTTGCGAAGAATGTGGCGGCGCGTTGAATGCAGGTTTCAGGTAATTGCCCAGACCGTAGCGCGGCAGATGGAGATGACGTATATGATCCACAACCGCGTCCGAGTAAAGTCTGGCGTATGGGTCGTCCGGATCGTTGTCACGAATGCTGAAGGTAAGCGCCATGGGCTGCCGCTTCGGAAAATGAAACCGTGTTCCGCCTTCAAGCGCCAGAAAACGACGATCAGTGGCTTCCCTGCACCGGCCACATTGAGGACACCGTGACTGAGTGGCCATCAAATTGGCGGAGCATGACGGACACTGGGTGAGCGCATAATTCCTCTCCACAAAACTGCGGGTGCGGCGAACCATGAACAGGCGCATCAACTCCCGCCAGTCGTCTGGGTGCTCGCTCTTTTCAAAAGCGGCAAGACAGTTGAGCGGGCATTGATGACGGCGCGTGAATTCGTCGGCGCGTCCGTCGCAATCACGACGAAGGTATTCTTCGGGCCTAATGCCGACAACGTCATCGGGACTCAGAAAAAGGCGAAGCTGGTTGGCCAGATCGAGATAGGCCTTGTTGTACGGCGTGGCCGAAAGCAGGATGCAGCGGCTGTCGTTTCGGACAATGTAATCCCGGATGACAGACCATCGCCTGCCTTCCCGGTTTCGCAGATTGTGGCTCTCGTCAATAATAACCAGGCGGTAACGAGGAAGATCCGGCAGAACGTTTTGCGCTTGCGTTATTGAGACCACTTTTGGGAAAAGTCGATAGCGATAGCCGTAGTCCTCCCACATGCCGACGAGATTCTTCGGGCAAAGAATGAGCGTTTCAAGTGAGCGCGGCGGGTCTTGAAACATGCGCGCCAGCGCGGTCGCCATCAGGGTTTTGCCAAGCCCGACGACATCGCCGAGGATGACGCCGCCGCGCTTTTCCAGATGCCTTGCCGCAATGCGAACAGCCGCGGACTGAAATTCAAGGAGAATTCCGCGCATATCAGCCGGAATACTGAACTCCGACAGGCCGGCCCGCGCTTCCTCGGCCAGATGGTAGGCCATCTTCACATAAATGTGATATGGCGGAATCGGCAGCTCGCGCGCCCAGCTTTCGTCGATGACTTGAATCAGTTCCTTCGTGATGTCCACGCACCACCTGTCGCCCCAGCGGTCTTCAAACCATTTGGCAAGCTTCCGCGTGGCGTCGTGGTCGAGCACATCGACATTCAGTTCGCCCTGTCTTGAAAGGCCGGACAGAGTGAGATTGCTGGAACCTAGAAAACCTGTGACAGGATTGTTCGGGTCTGTACGGAAGCAGAGGTAGAGCTTTGCGTGGAGCGTGTGCCGGAGAAAAAGCTTCACGACCACCTTGCCTGTTTTGAGCTGCCCGGACAGTCGCCGCAAGCCTGCTTCGTCGCCATCTGTGGGAGCGCCGATCGTGAGTTGGGCTCGGAACTCCTCCGCCAAACGGCGTTTCAGACGAATTACCGTCTGGTTGCTCATTTGATCCTCGTTTGGCAGGAGGCTGTAGGCCTCACGCAGATCATCCTGCGGCAGCCGCTGCATGCCGACAAGCAATCGGCATTGCTTGTCCGGCCCGCCCGCCCATTGCTCAACAAGATCGTCAATAGATTTCCAGCCGCGCAGGTTGAAGTAGCCGACGCAGAAATCGGAGCGTTCGGCAAGCTCCAGAGTTTCCCGCAGCGCCGGAAGAAGATCGAGTTCGATGTTGTCGAAGATGCGCGGCATTGTTCCCCCCTGTATCTGCCCCGTCGGACACAGCCCATATGGTTTGTATCGGGCCTTAAATTACAAGGGGCGCACTGGTGTGTGCGCCCGTCTCATTCGGAGATGCTAACCTGCTATATCAGCCTCAAAACCTCGTCGTAGCTGGTCAGGCCTTCCGCCGCCTTGATAAGCCCGTCCTCGCGGAACGACCTGTATTCGATGCTCTCGGCAACCCTTTTCAGAACCGCCGGCTCGGCGCGGGTGAGGATGGCGTCACGAAGTTCATCATTCGGCTCAATCAGTTCGAAAAGACCGATGCGATCCTTGTAGCCGGTCAGGCCGCATGCCGGGCATCCCCTGCTCCGAAACAGCCTTGGGCGCGCCGTGCCTGTAAGTTTTCTTATTTCAGCCGCGATTTCGACAGGCGGATCGAAATCCTCAATGCACTTCTGGCAAAGCCTGCGGACAAGCCGCTGCCCCAACATTGCGGTTAGCGCCGAATAGAGCATGAACGGCGGAACATCCATGTCAACCATAAGCAGGATGCTGGCTATGGTATCGTTCGAGAGTATCCGCCCCATCACAAGCGTCTTGGAGTTCGAAAGCGAGGCGTTGAGCGTTGACATTATCGCATCGCGCGTCATCAGTTCGCCAACCATCAAAACATCCATGTCCTGCTTGATGAGCGACTGCAAGCCCATTTCGTAGGTGTAACCGGCCTTCTCGTTCGGCTGGCCCTGGTTGATTCCGGCAAGGCGATTCTTTACGGTGCGCTCATAGGTGAATATGGCCTTGTCAGGGCTTTTGATGTGGTTGAGCGCCGCGTATAGCGTTGAACTTTTTCCGCTGTCGGGCGGGCCAGTTACAAGCAAGAAACCTCTCTGCTGGCCTATAAGCGCCTTGAACCGCTCAAGCGTGTCCGGAGCAAAACCGAGGTTGTCCAGGCGAAGGCGTTCCTTCGAAAAAGGCTGCTGGAACGTCATCACCATGCGCTCGCCGTGAAGCGACGGAATAGTGGCCACGTCGATGTCGAAATACATGTTCTTCGACTTGGCCCTGAAATAGCCCTCGCCCGGCACAAATCGCTTGAGGATGTCGATGCTGCTTAGAATCTTCATGCGGTTGATGAAGTTCTGGCGCAGCACCGGCGGCGGCTTTACAAGCAGTTTCAGTTTGCCGTCAATCCGCAGATATATCTCGAATCCGTCTTCCCTCGGTTCCACGTGAACATGCGTCGCGCCCTGCTCCAGCGAGGCAAGAATGACGGCGTTCACAAGCTTGATAACCGGCGCTTCCTCGGCGGACTGGAATACCTTTTCGAGGTCTTCCTCCTTGACATCCTTCTCGACCTTGATAATTTCCAGATCGGCGGTTGAATCGGTTTCGAGCGTCTTTTCCCAACCGGCTGACGGCTTTTCGAATATCTCGCTTATCTTGTTCTGCAGCGCGCTGATGCCTGTTACAACCGGAGCAATCTTGTATCCGGTAACATACGCCAGATCGTCGAGCAGGATCAGATCCTTCGGGTTGGCCATGGCAACGGTCAGCGTCTTGCCCTCAAGCTGCACCGGAAGCACCAGATGCTTCCGTATGATTTTTTCGGGAATGATATTCAGCAGTTCGCCGGTTATCGCGAAATGCTCAAGATTAATTGCCGGAACGTTCAACTGACGGCTGAGAAGATACTCCAGATCCTCCTCGGAAAGCAGATTCAGCTTCAGCAGCACCGCGCCAAGCCGCTGTCCGGTGCGCTTCTGCTCCTGAATGGCGCGATCCAGATCCTCGCGGCTGATGATATTGAGATCGATAAGCAATTCGCCTATCTTCTGTTTGTTTCTCAAGGCAAATCCTCCCGGCAAGTGCAGCCGCCTTCAAGGAAGGCGGAGAATATGTTACCTGTAACCAGCGGTTCTCGCTGAGTCATGAAAACGGTAAAAGAAGCCGTTCATTAAAGAATGAATGCCGTTCATCACTCCGGCCACCTCGTCGAAGAACCGGTTGAAGTGATCCCGAACCTGTGAAAGATCCATGCTGCCCAGATCAGGCTTGTGCAACAGTATCGGCAAGCCGAGCTGAAGCAGCCTCGCCCTCATTGCTGTAAGCGGAATAACTGATGTCATGATAATCGGGATGTAGGGGAATTCGCCACGAAGCCGGTCGAGCGCTGATTTTCCGCTTTGGACATCCCCCCTGCCTGAGCCGGAAAAGAACTCCACGTCGGCCACCAGAATATGAACGCCGTAGCAATCGGCCTCGTCCAACGCTTCAAACAAACCCTCGGTGTTATGGAAAACCTTTACCGCGATGTCAATCTCATTGAACTTGTTTTCCAGATGCATGCTCATGCGGGCATTCTTTTCAAGTATGAATACGGTCAAGGGCAGGGCAACACTGTCCTTGATGGCATCGCCGCCCCTGCACTCGTGAACATGCCTGACAACGCTGTCGGACGGCTTCTTGCCCATGCATAGATACTCGCGCAAGGCCTCGAATACCGCGTCCTCCGGAAGCCCTGCGCCGGACAAAGATTTCACAAACTCGCCAACCTTGTCGCGGAGGCCGCGTACCGGATCGTTCACGACTGAAACCGTTTGCAGACCGGATTCAACCGCCCGGCTCTTTGCCGCAGCAACGGTTTTTCGCCCGGCGGAAGCAGCATCGGTCTTCGCCAAAGGCACGGAATCCTTCGAAGGCGCAGGTTCGGCCGGCACCGCCTGATCCATGTCAGGAACCAGACTAACCTCCTCCTTCCGGGGAGCCGCATCGGCGGCAGGCATCGTCTTGTACAGGAGCTCATCCAGCACTTCCCTGACTATTTCACGGGTAATGACCTTCTCTTCCATGAAATAGCCGTCCAGAAGCGCCGTGTCGCATATCATGTTGATAAGGCGGGGCGTGCCGCCGGAGGCCTTGGCTATCTCCAATATTGCGTCATCGTTGAATATCGATGCGCTTCTGGATCCTGCAACGGACAGACGCCTGCGTATGTAGCGTGACACCTCTTCAGGCGAAAGCAGGCCAAGGTGATACCATGTGACGCCATCGGTCTTGAGATTGATGCCGTCAGGCGGCGAAAAATGCTCCTTCAGCTTTGGAAGACCGGCAAGAACCATCAAGACAGGCCGGCGGACGGCAACCTCGATATCAAGCAGGCCAACCACTTCCTCAAGTGCGGCGCGACCAATGTTCTGGGCCTCATCGATGAGGAAAAGTATCTTGCCGCCGTCTTTAGCCCTTTCGGCAACCACCCTTCGAATTTCGGCGCGCAGGGCCTCAATGCCGGAAACCGTGGCTGAAACTCCAAGCTCGTGGAGCAGAACCTGAAGAAGCTGGGCCGGATTGTCGCCTGCGTAGCTTAACTGGACAAAACCGATCTCGGACGGAACATACTTGGCAAAAGTCCGGAGCATGACCGTCTTGCCCGAACCAATCTCGCCGGTGAAAACAACCAGCCGGTTCTGACCGCCCAAAACCGTAAGCAGACGTTCCAGAGCCTCCTTGTGAAACCTGCTCACATAAAGATACTCCGGATCAGGAGTGAGATTGAACGGCTTGTCCCTGAGACCGAAATGTTTTCTGTACATACCCCTTCCGATACCTGTCTAACGTTACATAACAATATATCATTATCCCGGACTATATTGTTATTAACATTATACTGATACGACCGCAGGGCTTGCGTTCCCGGCCGGAAGGCAGCGCAATCAGCCGCCCACTGTCTGCCTGAGCCTTCTAAACGCATCAACGCTGTCTTCCTTTATCTCATATTCCACGTTGAATCGTTCAATTGGAACCCGTTCCTTAAGATTCAGAACATTGTCCAGGCTGTCCGCCACAAGCATCAGATCAACGTAATCCTCGCCATATGCGTAAGGCAGCCATAAAGTCTCTACCGTGCAGGTTTTGGAAGTGATTCCGGTTCCAAGCCTCTGTCTGCTCTTTTTGCAAAAAATACCCTCGGCTGCCGCATGTCCGCTCATTATTCATCCTCTCCTTTCGGAAGTCACATGATGTTATCGTCGCCTGCTATCGACGCAGACTTGCTGTAAAGAACATCGTACTCGTGCTCTAAAGACTTGATCTCATTCTGAGCCTTTTTCAGCTCATCCCTCAGGTTCGCTATCTCGATTCTCGCAGACGCCAGTTCCTCTCCGCCGCCTGGCGCGCCACCGGACTGCTCCAGTTCCTCGGCAATGCGCCGAAGCGCCGCGTTCTCTCTTTCGAGCGCCGTTATCGCTCCATGTATTTTCCGATCGGTCTCCATGCTCGCCGGATCGCCTGAAAGCGCCGCAAGCAGCTTCTCCCTCTGCTCTTTCAGGATTCGCACCTGAAGCGAACTCATCAGGATGATGTCCTGCAGCGTGTGATCCGTGGCATCTACATCGTCATCAACGGTCTCCAACTCTATGTCGGGAGGAGCCTCAAAATCATAATCCCGCGATTCCGCGATAACCGGCTCCTCGACCGGTTCCGGAACCGGCATCTGAACCGGCGAATAATCCGGACTGGCCGGAGATTCGGATATCAGCGCGATTGCGCGCGTCATTTCGTCACTGGCCCGAAGCAGCGCATCAAGTTCGTGAAGCTGCTCCGGAGACGATTCGATCACAACCGCGATCATTCCTATTGCATCCGAGACTGACTGATTTCTCTGCCTCAACAGTTCAAGCGCCGAGACTGGAAGCGCAAACTGTTCGTCAGCCGCAGCCTCAGTCTGCAGTGAGCCGTCAAGATCAAGCATCGGCTCTTCAACCTCAGCCGAGACATCTTCAACCAGTGAGGGGATGTCTGCCTCTGCAAGTGCCGGCTCAGGTTCCGGTTCAGGCTGAGAAACCGCTTCCGCCTGAGGTTCGGGCTTCAACTCCGGCTTCGGCTTCTGCGCCAGCGCGCGCCTGAGCTTCCGGTTTTTTATCCAGAAGAACAGTGCGGCGCCAAAAGAAACAATTACAGCCTCTATCAGCCCAAGAAAGAGTATGTGCGGAATTCCAATCATCTCTTTCTCCTCGCCGCAAGAAAGCGTCTGCCGTAAATCAAGCTGGCGGCAACAATGCCGATAACAGCGTTTGCAATGCCAAGCTGAAGAAGGGCATAACCTATGCCATGCCCTTCCGAACCGGAATGTCCGCCTGCCGAAAATGCTGCATCCGGAAACTCAATCCAGTATTCAGACTTGTCGATTCGAGGTTTCACCTTAAGTTTCATGTGGTACGATCCGCTTTTCAGGCCGTGTTCGAGCGTCGCGGCAAACGCCTCGCCGTGCTTTGTGAAGGACGGTTTCGCGCCGTGCTCTCCTTCGCCCGCAAGCTCGCCCTCAACCGCCACAACCTCCGGAACACCCTTCTCAACTGCCTCAAGCGTAACGAGGAGGCTGCCTTGCTCATGCTCATCGCGGTACTCGATCTTCGGCTTGTACCACCAGTCGTTAACGCGTATGCCGGCCTCCCTGGCCCGTGAAAACGACTTGCCATCGGCCTTCGCAACAAGCTTGTACGATCCGGGCTGATCGAAGGCAACCACAGCCGAATAGATTCCGTCGCCCGCGCTGTGGTCGCCGCCGTTGCCGTCGTCGGTAACGCTTACAGCTTTATGATCCGATTCGCCGGGCCCCTCGATAACAAGCTCGAATTGTGTATCCATCAGCAACTCATGGTCGTCCTGAAGCTCGTCGCCCCTGCTTAAGTGCATCTCCACCGGAAGACGCGCGCCGCGCGAAACGAATGATTCATGCACCGGGCATTCGAGCTTCAGGTCGGTTATCAGCACAACCTTGTTGCCGTCGCCGTGGCTGAATTTTATGCTCCATTCGCCGCTTTTTGGATGCTTGATGGTTATCAGGTCGTAAGCCTCGGTCGAAAAAAGCTCGAATCCGCTGTCGCGTCCGAAGGAACGCACCTCATTGCCGGACGGATCGACAAGCACCACCTTAACGTCGGGCGAAGACTTGCGGGCAATTAGCGTCGCCTCCGACACCGACTCATCCAGGCGGAACTTGTTGCCGCTGATGGTGGTCTCAACAGGCGATTTCAGCTTGTTGAAGAAATCCAGAAACACCCTGTGAAGATCGGCGCTGGTTTCGGAAACCTCCATGTAGCCGCCGGTTTTAAAGGCAACATGTTCAAGAAGCTCCGCATCGGAGCCCTTGGTGAACGCCATTGAAAAGATCGATGTGGAAGCCTCCTTGTACTCCTCCACCTGATTGCCGGTTATCGCCGCAATGCTCTCCTCGTCCTTGCGCCTGCTGCCGGTGTCAACCTTTCCGTCGGTCATCAGAATGACTATTTTTCTCTGGCCCGATGGAGGCTCCTTCGTCTGCAACGCAAGTGCTGCTCCCAATCCGCCCTGAATGTCGGTGAACATTCCGCGAGAATGAATCCTGTCGATCGCGCCAAGCACGGCTTTTCGCGACACGTCTGTTCCGACGGCCTCAAAGCCTCGCAGAATCTCAACCTTGTCGCTGAAGCTTACAACCGCCACCCTGTCTTTCGGGGAAAGCAGCGAAACAAAAAGCTTGGCGGCCTGCTTTCTAAGGCTGCGCGGATCGGTCTTTTTCATGCTGCCGGAGCTGTCCATCACCAGCACAACATCCAGATTGTCGGACGCATCAGCCGACGCCCATGAATTGGAGGCGGCAATAAGCACCGCAATTAATAGAAGAAGTACACGAGCGCGCGAGGTCATAACATCAGATCGGCAGTTCGGGAAGTTACTTTACCCCGCAAGAGGGCTGGAAACAGCAACGGCGGGTATCAACCCGCCGCCACTTTATTTATTCGTTTTCTTGTCCACCGAACACGTCGATGTTCCAACGGTTCGTCAGGTAGGCACTCCAAGCCGTGGGAACACCACCAACTGAAGCACCAGATATACGCCTATTACTACTAAAGCCGTCAACCAGTCAGACATTACATGCTCCTGAAATCAGCTCAATATCAAGCCTTTTTCTCTTCTTCAGTCGCCGGCGCTGCAACCGGCTCCTTCCTGACATAATCCACAAACTCAAGTATCGCCATTTCAGAACAGTCTCCGGGCCTGTAACCGGTCTTCATCATCCTCAGATAACCGCCCGGACGACCTTTCATCCTTGGCGCCACATCATTGAAAAGTATGCCAACTGCCTGCTTGGTGTAAACATACTCCATCACCTTGCGCCGCGCGTGCTGATCTCCACGAACGCCAAGCGTAACCATCTTCTCTGCTATGGAACGAATTTCCTTCGCTTTCGATACGGTTGTTTCGATGCGCTGATGCTCAAAAAGGGATGTCACCAGATTCCTCAAAAGAGCCTTTCGGTGTCCACAATTACGGCCAAAATTCCTTCCAGCTACACTATGCCTCATTTTCAGTACCTCCTCCGGTTACAAGCCCGGAAGCCATTGCTTTATCAAAAGCCTCCTTGTCGATACGCATACCGAACCTAAGGCCCATCGATTTAAGAATCATTTTAATCTCATTAAGAGACTTGCGTCCAAAGTTCTTTGTCTTGAGCATCTCCGGCTCAGATCGTTGAACCAGATCGGCTATCGATTTAATGCCGGCGTTCTTCAGGCAATTATACGCCCGGACTGAAAGCTCAAGCTCCTCAACGCTCTTCAGCAGATGATCATTGTATACGGCCGGCTCGTCATCAAAATCACGTTCATCGCAGTTAACGTTAGGATCGGACTCGTCACATTCCGGCTCCTCGGACATGATGAAGTAGTCCAGATGCTCGCTGAGTATCATGGCAGCCTGAGTCAGCGCATCTTCAGGCGTCAGGCTACCGTCAGTCCGAATATCCATGTAAAGCCTGTCGTAATTCGTTGAACGTCCGACGCGAGCGCTCTCAACCTCATAGTTGCAAAGCTCTATCGGCGTAAAAATGGCGTCAATCGGAATCACATCAAGCGGTTGCTCCTCTTCCTTGTTCTGCTCCGCCGCAACGAACCCCCTACCCTTCCTGACCGTCATCTCCATTTCGAAGTCGGCGTCCTTGTCGAGTGTGGCAAGCAACAGTTCCGGATTCAGAACCTCAATAGCGCTATCGGCTTCAATGTCTGCCGCAGTCACCGATTTCGGCCCCTTTGCCTTTACATATATTTTCCGCTCTCCGGAGCCGTGCATCAGAAGTCTGAGCTTCTTGACGTTCAATATAATGTCGGTAACGTCCTCACGAACACCGACGACGCTTGCAAACTCGTGCAAAACACCCGGTATGCGAATACTGGTAACAGCAGCACCCTCAATTGAGGACAGGATTACCCGTCGAAGCGAATTACCGATTGTTATACCGAAACCACGCTCAAAGGGTTCCGCAACCAGTCTGCCATATCGTCCGGTAAGGCTTTCCTCATCGAATTGTATTCTTTTGGGTAGCTGAAAGCCTTTCTTCCTAAGATCCATGAAGGCCTCCTTCATTCCTTTTCAAGCGGCAACGCCGCCGAGATGCGGCGATTTCCGATCTCATCCAATCACAAACACGCGCACGGCGGCATGACTTACATACCGCCGTGCGCTATTAAACATGCCTACTTCGAGTAAAGCTCGACGATAAACTGTTCCTGCACCGACAGATCAATCTCTTCACGCATCGGCGGATGCTGAACGGTGCCACGAAAATTAGCAGGATCAAGCGCGAGCCAAGACGGCACACCCTTGTGTTGCGCATTGGCCATGCCGTCCGCTATGGCCAATATTTTACGCGCTGACTCACGCACCTCGACAACACTCCCCTGCTTGAGTATCATCGACGGAATGCTGGCCTTGCGCCCATTCACAAGGAAATGGCTATGCGTTACAAGCTGCCTGGCCAAAGGCCTGCTTGGTGCAAAACCTAGTCGATAAACAACATTGTCAAGGCGAAGCTCTAGAAGCTGCAGAAGATTTGCGCCAGTAACGCCCTTCATCGCAACAGCCTGATGATAGCTCTTCCTGAACTGCCCCTCAAGAAGACCATACATACGTCGCACCTTCTGCTTCTCACGAAGCTGAACCCCGTAGTCGGAAAGCTTTCCTCTAGCAGACTGACCATGCTGGCCAGGCGCATACTTACGCCGCTCGACACTACACTTGTCAGTGTAGCATCTCACGCCCTTAAGAAACATCTTCACACCTTCTCGCCTGCAAAGGCGGCATACCGCTTCAGTATAACGTGCCATATCAAACCCTCCTGCGCTTTGGCGGACGGCATCCGTTGTGCGGCACTGGAGTTACATCCTTAATCATGGTCACATCAAGCCCAACACTCTGAAGCGCCCTTATAGACGACTCGCGCCCAGAGCCGGGCCCCTTCACAAACACCGACACCTGACGCATACCGGAATCCATCGCTTTCTTTGCAGCCGTCTCGGCTGCAACCTGAGCAGCATATGGCGTTCCCTTGCGGGAGCCCCGAAAACCCGCGCCACCGGCCGTAGCCCATGAGACAACATTTCCGGCAGTGTCAGTAATAGTCACGATTGTATTATTAAAGCTGGCACTGACATGTGCCACGCCAACCGGAATAACCTTCTTCTCTCGCTTAATCCTTACCGTCCGCTTCTTCTGAGCCATCCGTTACTTACCTGCCTTCTTCTTGCCGGCAATAGCCTTTCTCGGCCCGCGTCGCGTGCGGGCATTGGTCTTAGTCCTCTGGCCATGCACCGGCAAATTTGCACGGTGACGCAATCCCCTGTAACAGCCGATTTCAGACAACCGCTTAACATTCATCGTTATCTCACGCCTAAGGTCACCCTCAACCTTCAGATCACGATCGATAATTGTACGTATCCTTATCACCTCATCGTCGGTGAGGGCGTGGACTCTCTTGTTTGGATCGATACCCGTCTCGCTCAAAATCCGGCCCGAAACGGTTCTGCCGATCCCGAATATTCGGGTCAGCCCAATCTCCACCCTCTCCTTCTTGGGCAAATCCACTCCAGCAATTCGCGCCATCGGTTCTCCCTGCCTATAAAGTTATTAACCCTGCCTCTGCTTGTGGCGGGGATTTTTGTCGCAGATCACTCTTACTACTCCCTTACGGCGGACAACCTTGCACCTGTCGCATATTGCCTTTACAGACGATCTGACTTTCATATCCATAAACTCCTACTTGTACCGATAAGTAATTCTGCCACGTGTCAAATCATACGGAGAAAGCTCTACCGTCACACGGTCACCAGGCAGTATTTTTATAAAATGCATCCGCATCTTGCCGGAAACATAGGCCATTATCTCCTGCCCCTGCTCCAGCTTAACCCTAAACGTGGCGTTCGGAAGAGTTTCAATAATCTCTCCCTCAACCTCTATTGCGTCTTCCTTAGACAAACAATCCTCCGTCCAGCAACGATAGCTGGATATTATAATGGCTCACTAGCAATAAGTCAAGATACGTGGGCCATTTTCCGTTACGGCAACCGTATGCTCAAAGTGAGCAGACAGGCTGCCATCCAGCGTTACAGCAGTCCATTTGTCTGCAAGCACACGAACGTCGGGTCTGCCTGCATTTACCATCGGCTCAATAGCCAGCGTCATACCGGGCTTCAGCAAAGCACCGCGCCCCGGCTCTCCATAATTCGGAATCTGTGGATCTTCGTGAAGTTTCCTTCCTATCCCATGCCCTACAAACTCTCTAACCACAGAGAAGCCATTTTTCTCAACCAATGTCTGCACGGCATTAGAGATATCCGATACGCGATTGCCAACCTTCGCAGCAGCAATCCCGGCATAAAGAGCTTCCCTCGTTACCGATACAAGCTTCTCCGCATCTGGTGTAACGGCTCCGATGGTTACAGTACGGGCAGAATCACCATAATATCCATCAGTCAACACGCCTACATCCAGACTGATCAAATCACCATTTTTCAATGATCTAAGCGATGGGATGCCGTGTATTACCTCATCATTAACAGAAACACACAGTGTTGCGGGATAACCACGATACCCCTTGAAAGCAGGTTTTGCTCCCGCCCCCCTGATAAAATCATACGCTACACTATCCAAATCCCTTGTCTTGACTCCTGCGGATGCCATTACGGAAACTTTTTCAAGAGTCTCAGCAGCAATTCTGCAGGCAATTGCCATCAACTCGATCTCGCGAGGCGACTTCACAACTATCATAACAATTCATTCAACCGGAACAACTTGAAATCAAGGGGTAAACCCCGGAACAATCGACCTCGATACTGTGTGGACTATATTATCCACGCCTGCCTCGCAGTCGTCCCTTCTTGAGAAAGCCGTCATATGAACGAGTTATAAGATGTGATTCGATCTGAGACACCGTGTCAAGCGCAACACCAACCACAATGAGCAATGAAGTTCCGCCAAAATAAAACGGCACATTAAATCTGGTTATAAGAACCTCAGGCAATACACAGACCGCAGCCAAATACACGGCGCCGCCAAAAGTAATTCTGGACAGCACCTTGTATATATAATCGGAGGTGAATTTACCCGGGCGAACACCAGGGATAAAACCGCCATACTTTTTTAAGTTTTCTGCAATATCAACCGGATTGAAAACTATCGCGGTGTAGAAAAAAGAAAAGAATATGATCATCGTGACATAGAGAATCGTATGCAGGGCATTGCCCGGCGACAGCTGCTTTGCTATCGACTGCACCCATGGTATCGCTATGAATCCGGCTACCGTTGCGGGAAACATGATTATGGACGATGCAAATATCGGAGGAATAACTCCGGATGTGTTTACCTTGAGAGGAAGGTGAGTGCTTTGACCACCGTAAACCTTGCGCCCCACAACGCGCTTGGCATACTGCACAGGTATCCTTCGCTGGCCGCGCTCCACGTATATTATCAGCGCAATCACAGCTATCATCATGGCTACAATAACTATCATCAACAGCAAGGGAATCTGCTCATCGCGAACCAGGCGAATAGAGTTAATCACTCCGGCCGGAAATCTGGCAACAATGCCAGCAAATATTATGAGCGAAATTCCGTTGCCGATGCCGCGTTCCGTTATCTGCTCACCAAGCCACATAATAAATGCAGTTCCGGAAGTCAGAGTTATCATCGTCATCAAACGAAAACTCCATCCGGGGTTCTGGACGAAAGCGCCCTGCTGCATTCCCTCAATACCGGCAGCGATACCTATAGATTGAATCGCAGCGATCACAACTGTGCCATATCGCGTATACTGCGTGATTTTCTTTCTTCCGGAGTCACCCTCCTTGGCAAGCTTGCCGAGAGCCGGGAATACAACAGTCATCAGTTGAAGTATAATTGATGCGCTGATATACGGCATGATTCCAAGAGCAAAAATTGTTAGCCTCGAAAGCGCGCCGCCTGAAAACATATCGAAGAAGCCCATAAGGGCTCCACCCTGATCGAGAAGAAATTTACTCAGTTCCTCGCCGTTGATCCCGGGCGTTGGAATATGCGCACCAATCCGGTATACAACAAGCATCATGACTGTGAATCCGATTCGTCTTTTAAGTTCCTCTATCTTGAATATATTTTGAACCGACGAAAGCAGGGCCAACTTAGATAACCTCTACACTTCCGCCTGCAGCGGTAATTTTATTCCTGGCCGCCTCGCTGACGGCATGAACCTTCAGACTAACCGGTCTGGCGATATCACCAACGGCTAGCAATTTTATCGGCAGCTCAGGACTGTTGACCAAGCCACGATTGATCAAAACCTCAGGCGTAATTTCAGCATTGTCAGCCAGTAACGCCAAATCACGAATATTAATAATCGCAAATTCCCGTCGAAATGGATTTTTAAATCCGCGCTTCGGCAACCGCCTATGCATCGGCATCTGTCCACCCTCAAACATGGGATGCACATTTCCGCCGGAGCGTGCCTTCTGCCCCTTATGTCCTTTTCCACAGGTCTTGCCCAGACCGGATCCGACCCCGCGCCCGACTCTGCGTGGTGATTTTTTACTGCCGGGTGTCGGCGTAATATCTGATATATTCATTTTTCCTCCGAAATCACTACCATTTACAATAGCTCAAGCGCACGGGCGCATGAAATTTATGCTGCTTTGCCTGTGTCTCCAAGCTTCCCGCGAAGCCTGAGCACGTACTCCGGCTTTCTAACACGCGACAAACCATCCATCGTTGCATTAACCGTATTGAACGGATTACGGCTTCCAAGTGATTTTGCAACAATATTATGCACACCAGCAGCATCAAGCACCGCACGCATCACACCACCAGCAATAACTCCGGTTCCCGGAGGAGCAGGCTTCATCATTACCTTCCCGGCACCAAAATTACCCTCAATCGGATGTGGTATTGTTCCATTGATAATTGGGATATGAAGCATTGACTTCTTGGCCTGTTCAACAGCTTTTCTAATGGCTTCAGGAACTTCGTTAGCCTTGCCCTTGCCAACACCAACACCGCCTTCACCATCTCCGACAGCAACCAAGGCGGTAAATGAAAATCTCCTGCCGCCCTTGACAACCTTGGCGACACGATTTATAAATATCAGCTTTTCCTTGAAGGCAAAACCTTCCGCTGGCTCCATTTTATCCTCCATCTTTTTCATCTTGCGCCTAAAACTCCAGTCCGCCCTCGCGAGCCGAATCCGCAAGCGCCTTTATCCTGCCATGGTAAGGATACCCGCCGCGATCAAAAACTGCCAATTTCAATCCTTTTTCAACAGCTCGCCTAGCCAGTAAAACTCCAACCATTTTTGCCGCGCTGATGTTCCCGCCATTGCCAGACTTACAACCAACCTCATTGTCGAGTGTTGATGCGGCTGCAACAGTATTGCCAGTTGCGTCATCAATCAACTGAGCATATATGTGTCGGGCGCTCTTGAAAACGCTGATCCTTGGGCGTTCGGGCGTACCGGTTACCTTCTTGCGAATACGCTCGTGCCTTCTGAGCCTTGATACTGTCTTATCGTTCACCTTAGCCCTCCGACCTTATTTCTTGCCGGTTTTTCCGGCTTTGAGCGTGATTGTCTCATTCAAGTATCTGATACCCTTGCCCTTGTAGGCATCCGGTGAGCGCAATGACCTCAAATTGGCAGCGGTCTGACCCAATAACTGCTTGTCAATACCGGACAGGACTATTCCTGTCTGTTTTTTATCAACCTCGGCAGCAATACCCGCTGGCAAAGGAAATTCCACCGGGTGGGAGAATCCAAGCGAAAGCACTATCGATGCCCCTTTTGACTCGGCTCTAAGACCTACGCCAACTATCTGCATCTCCTGCTTGAAACCCTCGGATACACCAGTAACCATGTTATTGATCAGACTGCGGCTCAAACCATGCAGAGCACGCGTCTTTCTCGTGTCGTCAACACGCTTCACCAGCAGGTTGCCATCTTCCATGATTACATCCACACCGTCAGGGCATGCCCATCCGAGATTCCCCTTGGGCCCCTTGACCGATATGCTCCGGCCCTTGACATCCACATTCACGCCTTTGGGAAGCGTGATCGGTTTCTTTCCAATCCGTGACATGAACTAACCCCTTCTACCAGACGTAGCAGATAACTTCGCCGCCCACGCCCTCAAGACGACATATCTTGTCGCTTTTTACGCCCTTTGACGTGGATATTATGCTTGTACCCAAACCACCCATTACACGCGGCAGCTTTTCCTTGCCGACATACATCCTGCGCCCTGGAGTACTAACCCTTTTGAGACCGGTGATCACACGCTCATTAGTCGGGCCGTATTTAAGTGATATTCTCAGAACTCCCTGCTTCTTGTCCTTGAGAACCTTATATCCCTTAATATAGCCCTCTTCCTTGAGGATCTTGGCAATCTCAAGTTTCAGCCTTGATGCCGGGATGTCAACCTTCTCCTGTCGAACGCCGTTGGCATTCCGGAGTCTTGTAAGCATATCTGCTATCGGATCTGTCAGCATAACTAAACGCCCACGCTCCTCATTACCAGCTTGATTTCGTAACGCCGGGGACATGTCCCTTGAGTGCGTTGTTCCTGAAACATATACGACACATGCCGAACTTCCTCAAATATCCGCGCGGTCTCCCGCATATCTTGCACCTGTTATAGGCTCGCACCTCAAACTTCGGCGCACGCTTCTGCTTGGCTATCAGAGACTTTTTGGCCATGCCTAATTCTCCTTCATGCCCCTGAAGGGCATTCCAATTTTCCTCAAGAGTGATCTTGCCTCGTCATCGTTAGCTGCATTAGTGCATACGACAATATTCATGCCATGCAAATGCTCTACCTTGTCATAATCTATTTCGGGGAAAATTATCTGTTCTGTAAGTCCCAGCGAATAATTGCCGCGACCATCGAAAGCCTTGGCCGATACACCACGAAAATCCCTTATCTTCGGAAGCGCCAAGCTGACAAGCCTGTCGAGGAATTCATACATGGTGCGCCCTCTAAGAGTCACCATGCACCCTATTGACTGACCTTGCCGTAGCTTAAACGTCGCGATTGATTTTTTGGCCTTCGTTATGACTGGTTTCTGTCCGGTCACAGCGGTCAGCTCTGCTACTGCCTTGTCAAGCAATTTTGGGTTCTGAATCGCTTCACCAAGACCAACGTTTACAACCACCTTGGTTATCTTGGGAACCTGCATCGGATTCTTGTACCCAAACTCAGCACGTAAGGCAGGTACAATCTCGCTTCTATATTTTTCCAGCAATCTGGCCATACTATTTATCTATGACCTCCTTGCATTTCTTGCATACCCTGCTCTTGCTGCCCTCAACAACACCGGCGGCAATTCTGGTCGGCTTATCACATTTCGGACAAACAATCATTACATTGGACTTGTCAAGAGATGCTTCCTTGTCAATAATGCCGCCCTGAGCATACGCCTTGCTCGGCTTCATATGCTTCTTGATCATGTTGACCTTCTCGACAATCACCCTGCCCTTACCGGTATTTATCGCCAATATGCGTCCTGTCTTGCCCTTGTCCTTGCCGGCAAGCACTACTACGGTATCGTTTTTCCTTATTCCAAGAGACATGATATTCTCCTAAAGCACTTCAGGCGCCAAGGAGACGATCTTCATGAAGTTCTTCCACCTCAATTCCCTGGCTACTGGACCAAAAATACGTGTTCCAACCGGTTCACCGGCTGCGTTTATAATTACAGCGGCGTTCTCATCGAATTTGATATATGATCCGTCGGGCCGTCTGCACTCCTTTTTGGCGCGCACAATGACAGCTTTCACGACTGATCCTTTTTTAACGGTGCCACCCGGATCGGCCTCCTTGACACTGGCAACGATTATATCGCCAAGTCCGGCGGTTCTCCCCGCGCGCAACACCTTGAAGCACATCACTTGCTTGGCGCCGGAATTATCGGCAACAACCAGCTTGGTCTGCGGCTGAATCATTTCTGTTCACCAACCATCTCGTTAATATCGCGTCCGTTAACGCTAAGGACTGCCCACCGCTTCTCACGGCTTAGCGGCCTCGACTCAACTATTGTGACATTGTCACCAATGCGGCACACATTGCCCTCATCGTGGGCCTTGAATTTCGTCACCTGCTTTACCGTCCGCATATATCGCGGATGCTGATAGAGCCTCGTGATCGCCACCACCACCGTCTTGTTCATCTTGTCGCTAACGACAACTCCGCTATAGCGTTTTCTCGCCATTTCAGCCCGCCTTCTCCGTACGTACAGTATGAATCCTAGCGATATCCCTTTTCACACCGCTTATCCTTCGCGGATTGAGTATCTCGCCAGTTGCCTTCTGGAACCTGAGATTGAACAGTTCCTTGCGCAATTCGCCCTCGCGCTGCGCAAGCTCTTCCAATGACATTCCCCTTGTTTCGGCAATCTTCATGTCAGATTACCTCCCCGTCACGTTTTACAAACTTCGTGATTATCGGCAGCTTATGCGCAGCCAGCCTTAACGCCTCACGCGCAACAGCCTCAGTCACCCCGGATATCTCATACATGAGCCTGCCAGGCGTAACAACCGCAGCCCAATATTCCGGCGCACCCTTACCTTTACCCATACGGGTTTCGGCAGGTTTCTTCGTTATGGGCTTGTCCGGGAATATTCGTATCCAGACTTTCACGCCACGTTTCGCATGCCTAGTGATGGCAATTCTGGCGGCCTCGATCTGCCGTGATGTGATCCATCCTGGCTCAAGCGCTTTTAGCCCGAATTCACCGAAGCTCACCTCACCACCACGATAGGCCGTACCATTCATTCGGCCCTTTTGTACTTTCCTGTGTTTAACCTTCGCAGGCAGCAACATTGTTATTCAATCTCCCGTCAGGCTATCTATGCCGCAGCTTCCTTGCGGACACGATGCTCAGGCAGTATATCGCCCTTGTAAATCCAGACCTTTATTCCGATCACGCCGTAAGTTGTATGAGCCTCGGCAAAACCGAACTCAATATCCGCCCTGAACGTATGAAGGGGAACCCGTCCCTCCCTGTACCATTCAGTCCGGGCGATTTCAGCCCCGGCCAGCCTTCCTGAACTTGTAATCCTTACACCCAACGCTCCAAAACGCATGGCCGATGAAATCGCCTTCTTCATTGCCCTGCGGAATGCGACACGCTTTTCAATCTGCATGGCAACGTTCTCGGCAACCAGTTGAGCATCAAGCTCCGGTTTGCGGATTTCCTTGATATCGATGCTGACCTTTCGGTTGCTCATCATTTCAAGAGCCTTCCGCAACTTGTCCACCTCGGCGCCCTTCTTGCCGATTATAATACCCGGTCGCGCCGTGAAAATTATCACGCGCATGTCCTGCCCTCTGCGCTCGATCTCTATCCGCGATACTCCGGCATGATAAAGACGATTCTTCACCAGCTTCTTGATGGTTACATCCTCATGAAGCTGATCGACATAGACACGCTTGGTGGCGAACCAGCGGGACTCCCATCCCTTGATTATTCCAAGCCGATTACCGATCGGGTGAGTTTTCTGTCCCAAAAATCTACCTCCGTTAGTCTTCGGAAAGAACCAGTGTAATATGGCTGGTTCTCTTCAAAATGCGGTTCATTCTACCCTGCGCCCTTGGCATAATCCTCTTCATAACCGGCCCCGGATCTATAAGCGCCAGTTTTATGAACATCTCCTCAGGGTTGCGCACATTTTCATGCTCCGCATTAGCCACTGCGGATTTCAGCACTTTTTCTATTGTACGGGCTGCCGCATGAGGATACGACTTGAGCACTACAATAGCCTGCTCCACCTGCTTGCCTCGCACAGTATCCACAATTCGCCTTGCCTTGCGGGGCGATACGTGGGCGAATTTCAAGATTGCCTTCGATTCCATCCGATTCACCTATTTCCCGGTTGTCTTGGCAGCACCGGCATGACCCTTGAAGGTGCGTGTCGGCGAAAACTCGCCAAGCTTGTGTCCAACCATGTTCTCAGTAACATAGACCGGAACGAATTTATGACCATTATGCACAGCTATGGTATGCCCAATGAACTCCGGCATCACAGTGGAACGACGCGACCACGTTTTGATCAACTTCTTACCACCCGCTGAATTCATTGCCTCAACCTTTTCGGCAAGGTGTCCGTCTACAAATGGCCCTTTTTTTAACGATCTAGGCACCGGCCTTCCTCCTTCTGACAATGAACCTGCTAGTACGCTTGTTGGTACGCGTTTTGACACCCTCAGGCTTTCCCCATGGAGAGCAGGGAGGACGCCCGCCACTTGACCTGCCCTCGCCGCCGCCAAGCGGATGGTCAACAGGGTTCATGGCCACGCCGCGCACACTGGGCCTTTTACCAAGCCAGCGATTTCTTCCGGCCTTGCCCTTTGTTGCGTTCTCGCGTTCGGAATTGCCGACCTCGCCGACTGTGGCAATGCATTCGGAAGGCACCAGCCGAACCTCGCCAGATGCGTGCTTGACCTGGCAATACTTGACATCCTTGGCTATAAGCTGGGCATAACATCCAGCGCTACGCGCGAATTTTGCTCCCTGACCGGGCCTCAATTCAACATTATGGATTATTGAGCCAACCGGCATATCCTTAAGCCTGAGCGCGTTTCCCGGCTTGATTTCCGCGTTCTCACCAGACATTATCGCATCACCAACATTAACGTTCTTGGGAGCAATAATATAACGTCTGTCTCCGTCGATATATTTAATCAGCGCAATTCTGGATGAACGGTTGGGATCATACTCTATCGCCTCGACAACTCCCGCAATTCCAAACTTGTCACGCTTGAAATCAATAACACGATACTTCCGCTTATGCCCGCCGCCCCTCTGCCATGACGTTATACGTCCGGTATTGTTGCGCCCGCCATTCTTACGCAAAGATTCAGTAAGTCGTCTTTCAGGACTCGACTTGGTAACCTCGCTAAAGTCCTGAACACTCTGATGCCTGGTTCCGGCTGACGTGGGCTTTAGATTCCTGATGGCCATCGTCCTATTTCACTCCTTCAAGAAAATCGAGCTTCTGGCCGGGCTTTAGAGTTACAAGCGCCTTTTTCCAGCTTCGTGTTGTCCCGACATGTCGCCCAACCCGTTTCAGCTTTCCGCGAACATTAACAGTATGCACACTCTTTACTTCGACCTTGAACAGCTCCTCAACAGCGCGTTTGATCTCAATTTTATTGGAATCCTGAGCAACCTCAAGAAGCACCTTATTGAGAGCCTCATTCAGCATGGAGCCTTTCTCCGTGAATATTGGTTTCCGTATTACGTCATGCACGTTCATTTCAGGTAAACCTCCTCCATCTTGGCAAGGGCACCCGAATCTATGACAAGCTTGCCGCCATTGGCAATATCATATGCTCCAAACTGACCAAGCCGCCTCACTGCAACACCCTGCAGATTGCGCGCAGCCCTCTCGAACACCTCATTCTTCTCAGGAATGATGAATGTAAGCTTGCCGCTCAGTTGAAGGCCCTTCAAAAACTCTACAACACGTTTCGTCTTCGGCTCGCTCACGCTTACACTATCGACCACCAGAACTTCACCGTCGGCATATTTAGCGCTCAAAGCTGAAAGTAGTGCCGCACGCCTCATCTTCTTGGGCATGAAGGTTTCATACGAGCGAGGCGTAGGCCCAAAAAGTATTGCCCCACCCCTCCAAAGAGGTGATCGCGTACTTCCAGCCCTAGCCTGACCGGTTCCCTTCTGCTTGAACGGCTTCCGGCCTCCACCGCTTACAAAACCGCGGGTCTTGGTTGATGCCGTGCCCTGACGGGAATTGGCCAGATGGCCTATCACGGCCTCATGCACCAGTCCCCTGTTCGACTTGACGGCAAACACACCATCAGGCATATCGACCTGCGAAACCACCTTATTGGTTTTATCAACCACATCGATCCGATGCATCACTTGTCATCCTTCCCTATAAAGAGAATTCCGCCCTTGGGCCCCGGCACGCCACCCTTAAGAAGTATCAGGTTCTGCTCAGCCTTGACACCAACAACTTCAACCTTCCTTACAGTCACGCGTTCGCCGCCCATCCTGCCCGGCATTCCCAGATTTTTAAACACACGGGAAGGCTGCGAACACTGTCCTATTGAACCGGGAGCCCTGTTGAACATGGATCCATGAGTATCGGGGCCGCCGCTGAAGTTATGACGCTTCATGACACCCTGAAATCCCTTGCCGATAGACTTGCCGGTTACCGCCACAAGCTTTCCCGCTTCAAAAATCGTGGCATTGATCTCATCGCCAACCTTGAATTCGCCCGCAGGTATTTCAACAAGATGCTTGCCCGGCTTCACTCCGGCACTCTTGAAATGTCCGGCCATCGGCTTGTTGACCTTGTTATCGTTTTTATAGGCTCCAAACGCAATCTGTGCGGCAACATATCCGTCTCGTTCACGGTTCTTCACCTGCACCACCGAGCATGGCCCAGCCTCCACAACAGTTACCGGCACCATTCTGCCGTCTTCCATGAAGATCTGGGTCATCCCGATCTTCCTGCCTAATATACCTTCACGCATGAGTCTCCTCCGCCCGGCTATAGCTTGATTTCAACGTCAACGCCAGCGGCTATATCCAGCTTCATGAGAGCATCGACCGTCTGTGGCGTTGGTTCCAGAATATCTACAAGACGCTTGTGTGTTCGCACCTCGAACTGTTCCCTCGACTTTTTGTCGCAATGCACCGAGCGCTGCACCGTAAATTTATTAATACGGGTGGGAAGCGGAATCGGCCCTGAGATGCGCGCGCCTGTGCGCTTCGCCGCATCGACAATCTCCTGCACAGACTGATCCAACACTCGATTGTCGTACGAGCGAAGTTTTATCCGAATCTTCTGGCTCACAATATCACCCCTACTGCAGTATCTCGGTTACGACGCCAGCGCCGACCGTGCGGCCGCCCTCGCGGATGGCAAACCGAAGTTCCTTCTCCATCGCTATCGGGCCGATAAGCTCAGCGCTAATCGTTATGTTATCGCCGGGCATAACCATCTCAACGCCGTCGGGCAGATTGAGCGAGCCCGTCACATCTGTTGTGCGGAAGTAGAACTGCGGACGATAACCGCTGAAAAACGGCGTGTGACGCCCACCCTCTTCCTTCGAAAGCACGTATATCTCGGCCTTGAACTTCGTGTGTGGCGTG
>JACRHH010000033.1 GCA_016212095.1 Nitrospirota bacterium | reverse complement strand
CCTGTCTCCCGAACCTGCGGGCTTCGTTGTGTTGTGCCAACTCGCCCGGAGACTAAGCCTTGTATGCGGTTTCTGTTCGTCGCCTCGCACTTTTGCGCTCAGGCTTCCTTCAGACACCTCCTCGCAGAGACGCCCTTGCCTCCGGCTCGTACTTTTGATAGCATCCATCAATTAAATGAATACCTTTCGGTTCTCGTACAGGGGACTTCCACCCCATAAGTTCACGCCCATGCCGGGCGTACACAAAATCATTCACGGGATCGGCAGGAAGCCTCCTCGCGATTCGCAGCGTTATGCGCAAAAGGAATTGAAAAATGAAAACGTATTACGAAATTATTAAAACGCCCGATCTCGAAACGTTATTGGCGACTATTGATGAATTAAAAATACAAATCGATACGAATAAACCTTTGCAAAAAGAACGCTGGATTGCAATCCAGGAAAAATTGCGTGTCGAGTGGACTTATAGCTCTAATGCAATTGAAGGAAGCGCTCTAACAAGGGGCGAAACCTTATTTTTTCTAAAGGAAGGGCTGACGGTTGAAGGGAAGCCTTTCAAAGATTTTCTCGATGCCAGAAACCATGCCGAAGCGCTTGATTATCTTTATGAAATAATACAAGACAACAGGCCCATCTCAGAGGGTACTATTAAAGAAATCAATGCGCTGCTTTTGTCAGGTGTAAACTGCACGGATGCGGTTAATGAATATGGCAAAAAGATAAAGAAGGCTGCACATCCAGGAAAATATAAATCCTTGCCTAATCACGTGCTGCAACCAGATGGGACGATACATTTTCATACAGAACCAATTCAAGTCCCGGATGAAATGGAAATATTATGCAAGTGGATTGCAAATAATATTGATAGTGTCCATCCTGTCGTGGCGGCTGCAATTGCACATTATAATATGGTGAGAATCCATCCGTTTGATGACGGGAATGGGCGTGGGGCAAGGATCCTAATGAATATGATTCTAATAAAAAAGGGCTATCCTCCGGCCATTATCAAGAAAGAAGACCGTAGGCAATATCTTGTATCTTTAGGCATGGCGGATAAGGGTGACATCCATCCTTTTGTAACTTTCGTGGCAAGTTCTTTAATAGGCACTCAGGAAGTCATTGTTCGAGAATTAAATCAAAAATATAGCGCATAACAATCGGGGCAACCTGAACGCGAGGAGCTCGGCGGCGCATGCACCGGACAGCATGACCGACGCCAATGTTTTCTGGTAATATTCCGACATGTACAACAGGCTTTCTTCGTTACCAAATAAAGAAACCACAGCCGTTCAGAAAGATATCCAGCGCAACGAAGGCATTACAAAATCAATATTCGTAATCAAATCCGGAGTCGATTCCCGGAAGCATGAAACGCCGTTTCCGTGAAAGCCTCCGGCAGGTGCTGGCTGTTGACGACACCCCGCACCGCATTGCGCTTGCGTTTGCGATAGGCGTCTTCATCGCCATGTCGGCGCTGCTTGGCCTGCATACCATTCTTGGTCTGGCGATAGCGCACCTTATGCGCCTGAGCAAGCGCGTTATGCTTGTGGGCGTATACGTGAACAATCCGTGGACGATGGTGCCGATTTTCACGTTCTGCGTCTGGATTGGCCTGCTGTTCACCGGCGGAGACGCGAAAGTTCCGGCTATCGACTGGGGAAACCTGTCACTTAAATCGCTCATGAACGACTGCGCCCACCTTATTCTGCCGTTCGTGGTCGGAACAACGGTTGTTGGAATCGTTTCGGCAGTGGCCGGATACGTTATGCTCAAACAGGCAGTCATTCGATACAGAAAGCCGGACGCAACATGAGATACGCGCCATGAAATATGCAATAGTCAGCCTCGGCTGCCCGAAAAATCAGGTCGATTCCGAAAACCTCATCCTTCAACTCGGCATTTCCGGACATTCCCGCACCGCTCCGGAAGACGCCGACGTGATTTTGATTAACACATGCTCGTTCATCGAATCGGCCAAGACCGAGTCTGTTGAAACCATTCTGGAGGCCGCCGCAACCGGAAAGCGCGTGATCGCGTTCGGCTGCCTTCCGGCCCGATACCGCGACGAGCTTGCGCGCGAGATGCCGGAGATCGAGGCGTTCTTCGGCGTGGGCGAAAACCAGCGCATAATCAAGCAGTTGGGACGCGCCGGGGCGGCAGTCGAAACATTGTCATCCCGCCCGCTTCTAAACGCCCCGCATTTCGCCTATCTGAAGATAGCCGAGGGCTGCGACAACCGCTGCACCTACTGCGTGATTCCGTCCATACGCGGGCCGTACATCAGCCGCCCGTCCGCCGAAATTTTTCAGGAAGCGCGCGCTCTGGCGCAAAGCGGCGTTAAGGAGCTGATCGTCGTGGCGCAGGATACAACCGCATACGGGCGTGACATCGGCGAAAACATTGCCGGTTTGCTTGAAAAACTCTCGGCGCTCGACATCCCGTGGATTCGCCTGATGTACGCATATCCGGAGGCGGTTACCGATGAGCTGCTCGACGTGATGCGCGGCGCGGGAAACATATGCGCCTACTTGGACATGCCGCTTCAGCATTCGGACGCTGGCGTGCTTAAACGCATGGGCAGGCGGCCTGTTGAAGGCGGCCAGCTTCGGCTGATAGAGAAAATCAGGAGCAAACTTCCTGATATTGCGATAAGAAGCACGTTTATCGTCGGCTTTCCGGGCGAAACCGATGCCGAATTCGACGGGCTTCTGGCGTTTCTGCGCGAGGCGCGGCTAGACCGCGTGGGCGCGTTTGCCTATTCGAGGGAGGAAGGCACGCCCGCCGCACGCATGAAGGGGCAGATTGGAGCCAAGCGCAGGAAGGACAGGCTTGAGCGCCTCATGGCCGCGCAGGCCGCGATTTCCTTCGAGCGCAATTCGGGATTGATCGGCAGAACGCTCAATGTGCTGATCGACGAGCGCGAAGGCGACACCGCCATTGGCCGCACATGCGCCGACGCGCCGGAGATCGACTGCGGCGTGATTGTGCATGGCGCGGGCAATGCCCGCGCTGGCGATTTCGCGCGGGTGCGGATAACCGAGGCGCAGGATTACGATATTGCAGGAGTTATCACGAAGGAGGGGCGATGAATCTTTTTCCGGCGGAGATGATTGAGCGAAGGATTTACCTGCTCCGTGGGTGCAGGGTAATGCTTGACGAAGACCTGGCAGCGATGTACGGAGTGCTCACCAAGGTTTTAAATCAGGCTGTTAAGCGCAACGCCAGGCGGTTTCCGGACGATTTCATGTTTCAGTTGAATGAACAGGAAGCTGCGGAGGTTGCAGCTTTCAGGTTGCAACATGCGTCTATGGCATTTCTGGATGGCGGCAACTTGAAGTCACAAATTGTGACCTCAAGTTCCGGGCATGGCGGTCGACGCACAGCGCCATTTGCTTTTACTGAACAAGGGGTTGCCATGCTGTCCGGCATACTCAACAGCGACAGGGCGATAGATGTCAACATTGCCATCATGAGAGCTTTTGTCAGACTGCGTCTAATGATAGCCTCCAACAAGGAACTGGCGCAAAAGCTGGCAGAAATGGATAAGAAATACGATTCACAGTTCAAGGTTGTGTTTGATGCCATACGACAGATCATGTCGCCTCCTGAACAGAAGAAGCGGAAGATCGGATTCGGCAACGATGTCGATTAACAACTGAAAGGGCTGAACATCATGCCTGAAGGACGCCTTACGCCGCTTCATGTTGTTCTTTTCATCGCAACCTGCCTGTCCACGCTGGTTGCCGGGGCTATGATGCAGGGAGTGGTTCCATGGCAAACGCCGCGTATGCTTGTGAAGGGCATTCCGTTTTCGGTTTCGCTGATGACGATACTTCTCACCCACGAGATGGGGCATTACCTCATGTCGCGCCGCCACGGAACGCCCGCCAGTCTGCCATACTTCATCCCCGCGCCGTCGCTGGTTGGAACCTTCGGCGCGGTCATACGAATGCGCCCGCCGATAATTCACAGCCGGGCGCTTATGGACATCGGCGCAGCCGGGCCGCTGGCCGGTTTTGTTGTGTCGATTGCCGCCACGATTATCGGTTTAAACTATTCGCCGGTATCGCTGTCTTTCGGCGCGCCGCCGCCCGATTCGTTCTATCTTGGCGACTCGCTCATTTTCAAGCTTCTCACATGGCTTGTGCTTGGCGTGGATCCGGCAACGCACGATGTGATGCTGCATCCGGTTGCGTTTGCAGGCTGGATAGGCTTTTTTATAACGACGCTCAATCTTCTGCCGGTGGGCCAGCTCGACGGCGGCCACATATGCTACGCGCTCTTCGGGCCTGAGCGGCACGGGAAGATTTCGAAGCTGATGATTCCGGTTCTGCTGGTGCTCGGATTTTTCTTCTGGCCAGGATGGGCTGTATGGGGTGCGCTGCTCATGATCCTTGGCCGCAAGCATCCGCCGGTTGAACTGCCGTGGATCATGCTCGATCCTATGCGGCGCAATGTCGGATGGGCATCGCTTGCCGTCTTCGCGCTCACCTTTACGCCCGCGCCGTTCAGCGGGTTTTAGGAGAGTATTTTTTAAATCACCCAAGCGCATCCAGAGTCATCCGCCGCGCCGTCTCTATCATCGCAGCCTGTTCGTCGGGCGAACGGGTTTCGATATAAAACCGCACCTTCGGCTCTGTTCCCGACGGGCGGATCAGCAGCCATGAGCCGTCATCAAACACAATCTTCGTGCCGTCCATCGTTATCACGTCGGTTATTGTTTTTGCCGAATCGCCAATTATCACGCTTGCGCCAACCGTGTATTCCGAGCGGATTGAAGCGAGTTTTTCAAGCAGAACCGGGCCGGCCATGGCCTTGTCAACCACAATCGCCGCCCGCTCCGGATAGAACGCGCCGAATTCGGCCTCGATATCGGCCAGATACTCGCTCAGGTTCTTGCCGGTTGCCGCCATCATCTCGATGGCAAGAAGCAGTCCGAACGTCGCGTCTTTCTCAAGCGTGTTATTAAATCCGGTAATTCCGTCGCTCTCCTCGTAGCTCACAATGGCGCGCTGCGGCGCATCGGGCAGCATGAACGGGCGGAAGTTTTTAAATCCGACCGGGCGCTCCCGCACCGGAATGCCGAGGCGTTCGGCAATGGCGTTGCCGAAGTTCGATGTCGCCACCGATTTCACCAGCACGCCGCCGATGTTTTTGTGCTTGTACAGATAATGAAGGGCCATGGCGCCGAAGTGGTTCATCGATATGTCGCGCGCGCCGTCGGTGAAACGCACCCGGTCGCCGTCCGGGTCGATCAATACGGCAAGCCTGAAACGGTTTTTTTCGCCGCGCAGCATGTCAACAAGCGCCGCCATGTTTTTGGCCGACGGCTCCGGCGCGATTCCGCCAAACAGGACGTCGTCTCCGGTGCGAAGCGCGCGAAGCTTCGGCGATGCCCCAAGAAGCCGTTCGGGCCGATTTCTGCTTGCGCCGTGAACGTGATCGACAACGATGACGCAATCGTTTCCGGCGATGAAATCCCGAATGCCGTCGAGGTCAATCGTGCCGCGCTTGTTCAAAAAATCCTCGTACAGCGCCATCGGATCGATTGTTTCGAACGATTCCAATGAATCTGGCTCGATAGCCGGAGCGCCGTCCGGCATCATGCGGTTGGCTATCGACTCGATCACGCCGGTTATCTCCGAGCCTGCCGGGCCGCCGTCCGCCGGGTTGAACTTGAAACCTGACCAGTTTGCCGGATTGTGCGACGGCGTGAGGTTAATGGAACAGGCCGCGCCAAGGCGGTCTATCGCGGCTGAAAGCTCCGGCGTGGTTGCCTCGCCCGCGTAGAACACGCGAATTCCGGCCTCGCGCATCATGCTCATCACCTCGCGCGCGAACTCCGGCCCAAGAAAGCGGTTGTCGTGGCCCACAATCACCCCGCGCTGTTTAATCTCATCGAAACCGGACGCGCCGAGCGCGGCGCGGGTTTCGGGCGCGGCAGTCCTGAACATCTCGATTATCGCCGCGGTGACCACGCGGAGGTTGCGGAACGTGAAGTCGGTTCCGGTCTCGCCGCGCCAGCCGGACGTGCCGAAGACCACAGTGGCCGGCGACTGGTTTTCGCGCGTGAAACGCTCGATGTCGGCAAGCAGATGGCGGTTTGAGGCATGGTCGGCCAAAATCGCCTTCCAGCAGGATGCGGCGTCACAATAAACACTGTCGGTCATGGTTAAGTAATTCCCTTCAAGCGGATTTTGATGGTTGATTGACATCCCGCAAGCCCCTGCGATAACCTTTGGTGCTGCGTGGTTCCAGATATTATAAACTCGAAAAACACGATAGAAAACCTTTATTTCTGAAAGCGAGGGATTGTCATGGGGATGTTCAAGCATATGGGATTCTGTCTTGCGGTTCTGGCTGTCGCAGGCATCGCCGCGTGTTCGAAGGGCAAAGAGGCTCCGGCGGTTAAAACCGGCGGCAAAACCATGGAGGAGATTGTGGTGAAGATCGGCCATGTTGCCCCGCTCACCGGGCCTCAGGCACATCTGGGCAAGGATAACGATAACGGCGTGCGCATGGCTGTTGACGAGGCGAACGCCGCCGGAATCATGATCGGCGGCAAAAAGGCCCGCTTCGAGCTTCTGAGCGAAGACGATCAGGCCGACCCGCGCAACGGAACAATCGTTGCGCAGAAACTGGTTGACATGAAGGTACACGGCGTGATCGGACACCTTAATTCCGGCACGACCATTCCCGCGTCGCGCATTTACAACGACGCCGGAATGCCGCAGATTTCGCCGTCTGCCACCAATCCGAAGTACACGCAGCAGGGCTACAAGACGGCGTTTCGCGTGATGGCCAACGATGTTCAGCAGGGCGGCGCGCTTGGCCGGTTCGCGGTGGAAAAGGCCGGGGCAAAAAAGATCGCGATAATCGACGACCGCACGGCATACGGGCAGGGCTTGGCCGACGAGTTCGCAAAGGCGGCAAAGGCGGCTGGCGCGGCGATTGTGGCGCGTGAGTTCACAACAGATAAATCGACCGATTTCATGGCGATTCTCACATCCATCAAGGGCAAGCAGCCCGATCTTCTTTTTTACGGCGGCATGGACGCGCAGGGCGGCCCCATGATGAAGCAGATTCGCACAATCGGCCTGAAGGCGAAGTTCCTGACCGGCGACGGCGGATGCACGCCGGAGTTCATCAAGCTTGCGGGCGACGCCTCGGAAGGCGCTTACTGCTCGCTTCCGGGAATTCCGGTTGAGCAGATGCCGGGCGGCAAGGCGTTTGCGCAGAAGTTCACCGCCAAATACGGCCAGATTCAGCTTTACGCGCCGTTTTGCTACGATGCGGTGAACGTGATGATCTCGGCCATGGCGCGCGCGAATTCAGCCGAACCGGCAAAATACATGCCCGCGCTCGCCGCAACCGACTATAACGGCGTGACGGCGCAGATCAGGTTCGACGACAAGGGCGACCTCAAGGGCGGCGCGATAACGCTGTATCAGACGAAGAACAAGGCGTGGAATTTCGTGGAGACAATGGGCGGAAATTAGAGACGCAAGATTTTGTAGAGACGCAAGATTTTGCGTCTCTACAACAATTTATATAAATAATCCGGCCTGCTATTTACACGGCGGCCAGAACCATTATCATCTGCTTGCCTTCCAGCTTCGGCTGGGACTCTATCTTGGCGACATCGTTCAATTCCTCGGACAGCCTGTTCAGAACCTTCATTCCGAGATCGGGCTTGGCCATCTCACGGCCACGGAAGCGAATCGTGATCTTCACCTTGTCGCCGTCCGCGATGAACTTTCTGATGTTACGAACCTTGAATTCGTAATCGTGGTCGTCAATCATCGGACGCATCTTGATTTCCTTGATGTTGACGGTGGCCTGCTTTTTCTTCGATTCGCGAAGCTTTTTGCCCTTTTCAAACTTGAACTTCCCGTAGTCCATGATCTTGCATACGGGCGGGCTGGCGTCAGGGCTTATTTCGACCAGATCCATATCGCGCTCATTGGCAAGCCTGATGGCGGTGTCAAGATCCATGATCCCGACCTGGCCCTCATCGGCTACAACCCTTATTACTTTCGAGCGGATCTGATGATTAATGCGTGTGGAATCGACTGTCCGGGAAGGCGGACCCTTGACTGGCTGCTTAACGATGTCTTTCCCCTTTCGTCCTTGACGGCGCTGAACCGTATTAAATGCGATGCTGAAAACCTGCGGGAAACCCGAAGATAGTTCCCGTAATGCTAACGAAAACGCTCGGCATTGTCAAATTATTCAACCGAATAATACACCGCAAGTGCGGTCATATTAACGGCAACGCCAGGCGGCTAAAACCCGAACGATGAGAGCAAGTCGTCGATTTCGCCCTGATCAACGCGTGTTGAGCTTGCCGGCCCCTTGAGATCCATGACCGCCTCAGTTGGCGACTTCGCTTCCTCTTCCTGCACTTCGACGCCAAAATTCCTGATTATATGTATCAACTGATCCTCAAGCTCACGCACCAGCTTTATTATTCGTTTGATAATCTGGCCGGTCAGATCCTGGAAGCCTTGGGAGAGCAGTATTTCGTTACAGCCATGCGTGGATTTTGCGATATGCGCGTTCAGTTTGCCCCTGAACGACTTCAGCCTCTCGATCGCGTCCGGCGGCACGCCATAATCCGCAAGCGCATCGATCACGGCGAACGTGTCGTCGGCCAATCCGCCAAGGCGTTCGTTGTCGGCCATCGCCTCCTCAACAATGCTCATTGTTTTGTCAGCGGCCTGCTCAGTGAGGTCTATGACATGCTCAAGGCTGTCGGCGGCCTCCGGCATGTCCTGAGTGGCCATCATCTTTATTCTCGGATCGAGCGCGCTGCGGAACTCCTTCAAAGACTCGTGCAAACGACGCGTGACAGTGCCGACCTCGTCGTAAACCTTCTTGTCGCTGAGCCTCGTGATCCGCTCGATCGACTTCTCGGCGCCATGCAGATCGCCTCCGGCAAGACATGCCAGAAGCGACTGGAATTCGGCGATAAGCTTCCGGTTGTCCTCCGCTCCATGCTCATCGCCGGCCCTTGCAACCAACTCCCTGCCGACAACATCCATCTCGCTTCGCAGATACTCGCCGGTCAGGCTCGCTTCATGCTGATTGCGGGTCTTCTTAGGCAGAATCGCCGCAAGATCCGGCATCAGAATGATTCTGTCGTCCAGCCGCGCCACGCCCCACATGTCGGTGGATGCCATGTTGTCGCCAAGTTCGGTAATCGGCTCGATGCGGTCTGACGGAATCGGTATCACTCCAGTGATGCTGTCAACCTGAATTCCGGCGGTGGCCCCGTTTACGTTGACAACCATGATGCTGCCGTCTGTCGCGCCTTCGCCCGGCATGTTGAAGCGGCGCTTGAGATCGACTACCGGCAGTATGCGTCCGCGCAGGTTGATGACACCGCAGACATACTCCTCGGCCTTCGGAACCGACGTGAGCGTCACGTTCCGGATAATTTCCTGCACCGATATTATTTCGACGGCAAACTCGCGTCCGCCCAGCATGAATCCTATGTATTGGCTTTCCATCCGGCTCTCCTCATGGATTTTACTATGATTCTTTTCGGCAGGCCGGATTGGAACTGAAGGGGATAAACACGCAGATTTGTCGTCACTGACCTTATCGTTAATGCCCGTATTAATGGCCGTGCTTGTGTCGATCCTGAATTTTGAACGCCAACAAAAACACTATTCCAGCAAGAATAGCAATGCCGAACATTATATAAAGCCCTTCCATCTCATTCCTCCGTTTCTTTCGGCGTAATAAAGTAGGCAAGCAGAATGAAGACGACAAATACAAAAGAAAGAAGCAGCCCCATTGCAGTGGACATCTTGCCTGTCATCGTGCCTCCGACTGCTCCAGCCGTGAGCGTGTACTTGGCGGCATCGGCAAAGATGAGGCTTATCACTTTCCTGCGCGCTCTATCCATGAGACATTATAAACCCGACAGATGTGGAATTGCAGTTATCGCCTACCAGCTCTTCTCGTTGCGGTAGTTGATCCAGAAAATGTTGCCTTCCACAATGGTGCCTGCCTTGCCGGTGGCGCTGGCGCGGAAGCTGTCAGCCGCCGTGGTTCTTGTCTCGACAAAGAGTTGGTAATTGAACAGCAGGTTTACGCCCGGCCTGAAATTCGGCAGCAATGTTTGAATGCCGCCATCCGTAACCGCGCCGCCAGATGTCGTATAGTTGAGGGTTCCGTCGGTCGCTACTCCGCCAACCTGACGGTAGCTTCCATTCTCCGAGAAATACTGTTCTTCAAGCAGGCGGATCGATTCAAGGTTGGTTATCGCCTCGGTCTGGGCGGCCTTGGTGCGCTGGCCAAGAAAAAGCGGCACGGCAATTCCCGCAAGAATGCCGATAATGGCGACCGTGATCATGAGTTCGGTCAGGGTGAAGCCTTTGTTGTTGCTGTGACCGGATAGTGTCATAACGTCCTCTCATTGTCTGCCAGAATTAAATCCACAGCCTCGCCCAGATTTTGAAGGCATTCTTCCTTTGTTTTCCCCTGTCCGTTCGCGCCCGGAACCTCGGCGCAGTAGGCAATGTACCAATCCTCGTCTTTTTCTATAATTGCGGTAAATTCGTTGTGCATAAATTACGCCTCCAAGCTGAAATGTCACATTATATCACGCCGGTTTTCGGCGCAATTCAGCTATGCAGCTTTCGCAAACCCTTGCGCTTCCGACTCATAACGCCCTCCTATCCAGCCACCGCTTCAGCGATTGGCCGCTCTCGCCCGATGCCTTGCCGAATATCATGTTTTCCACACTGATGTCTTCGTCAAGTTCCGGCCAGTGAATGCCTTCTCCGCAGCCGATCAGACGCCAGTTATTGCGCTCTGCGGGTGTGCCGTTAACCAGCCGTGGGTACCATGCCAGAGGAACCGATATTGTGCGCCCGTCGTCCAGATCAACCGACAACGTGTCTTCCGTGACGACAACCTGCTGAACCTTGGCAACATTCACTTCAATGGCTAAAGAACTCATCCCAACTCCTCTGCATTTCGTCTCGACGTTTGTGGATTATCGCCAGAATATCGTTGATTTCCTTGCGACTAAAGCGCCCGCTGTTTTCTAGCCTGACGGGATCGAGCCAGAACTTTGCAATATTCGCATCCCGTTCAACATGCACATGGGGCGGCTCATCGCCGTCTCCGGCGTAAAAATAGAAACGATACGGCCCATAGTTCAATATTGTCGGCATACAGCACAATAAGGCACATTCACTGCAAGTGTCAATCGAACACCTCACCCGCCCCCCCAAACGCAAAACAGGGAGGCGGCTGCCTCCCTGTTTTGCTTGAATACGGGTTGGGCTAGAGTGCGCTTAGTGTAATTGATGTCGTGATTTCGCCCGTTGTACCTGCATTGTCGGCGGCGGCTGTCGCGCAGTTGCTCGCCTCGCCCGCGCTTGGTGTTGCGGCAATAACCCTTGCAGTGCGACCATTGATCGCTACAAGATTAACCCGACAAGCCGCTGCAGCATTGGTTGTTGTCGCCACAAACATGGGCAGGGAACTGTTCCATGAATTGAGGTTCTTACCGGTTGCGACCGCCTGTGCAACATAATAGCCGAGAACCGTCGTCATAGCGGCCGCATCAGCAGTAGTATATGTACCGGTGTTGTCAATACCGAATCTGGTTTGACAAATTTCTGCATCAGCCCCAGTTACCGCACCATCGCCAGTAGTATCAACCCTCAATCTGCTTGCATGTGGAACGCATGTTCTTGTGCCGGCGGCAGCAGAGATATAAACTATAGGATCTTGGCTGGCCATAGAATTAATCCACTCCTGAAGCTCCTTCTGCGCCGTCTCTGCGCTGCCCTTGAGCGCGCTCACCTTCGCCTTTTCCCTTGTGCCAAGCAGCGCCGGAACCGCAACGGCGGCCAAGATGCCGATGATCGCAACCACGATCAGAAGCTCGATAAGCGTGAAACCTCTTTCGTCCCTCGTCTTCATGCCATTAATGATGCTAAACATAATCTTATCCTCCTTGAAATATGGTGCGAGCCGTTAGCCCGTCCAACCGTTAAACCCGGTTTTCCTCCAAAAGTTTCATATTCGTCAGCCGTCTCATCTCCACCTCCCTTCAAAACCGTTGATGGCCAGATGTATTGCAACCGCCATGCCCAATGCGCAACGAAACGACAATTCCGCGAAGTAACAACATCATAGCAGGTATTTTTCGATAATCCAGCCGCATTTTGCAGGCGGCAAGGTGACAAGTTTTGTCACGTACTAACTGTTTTCGGCAGCTTGGGAACGGACTTTAGCGAGAATTAGCCAGCTTGACAGGACAGTAAACATTTTGTTTAATATGAGTTATGATTCAATCTTTCAGATGTCGCGAAACTGAAATCATTTTCCACCGAGACCATTCACGCCGTTTTCCGAACGAGATACAGGATCGAGCATTCCGGAAACTGAACGCCATTGACTCGGCCACGCGGCTTGAGGATTTAAACTTCCCTCCCTCGAACCGGCTGGAAGCGCTGTCAGGAGATCGGGAAGGCCGATACAGCATACGCATCAATAACCAGTGGCGGATTTGCTTCGCTTGGCAAGACGGAAAAGCTCTGGATGTCGAGATAGTGGATTACCATTAGCAAGGAGGCCTGATTATGTCAGATAATCGTATAGCACCGGTTCATCCGGGAGTGTATCTTGGGGAAATAATTGACGAATTGAGTTTGAGCCAGTACCGGCTGGCCAGGGACATCCATGTGTCCGCGATGAGAATAAGCCACATTATCAAGGGAAACCGCCCCATTACAGCCGAGATGGCTATTCGCCTCGGCCTGTATTTCGGGCAGAGTCCGCAATACTGGATTAATCTGCAGAACCGCTACGACATGGACATCGCAGATGACCGAATAGGCCTGAAACTGCGACAGGAAGTGGTTCCGCTAAAAATGGCTGCGTGATATGACATGTCCGGTTCTTCGATATTCCGCCTTGTCTCCGGCTTTCAGCCAGCCGGAGACCAGCCAGCCGCAATCGAGGCGCTGACATCCGGCATCGCCGCGGGTAAAACACACCAGACGCTTCTCGGCGTAACCGGCTCCGGCAAGACCTTCACCATCGCAAACGTGATCGAGCGCATACAGCGCCCCACGCTGGTGATCGCCCACAACAAGACGCTCGCCGCCCAGCTCTACACCGAGTTCCGGGATTTTTTCCCCGAAAACGCTGTCGAATACTTCGTGAGCTACTACGACTACTACCAGCCCGAAGCATACATTCCGTCCAGCGACACATACATCGACAAGGACTCGGCCATAAACGACGAGATAGACCGCCTGCGCCATTCGGCCACACGCGCCGTGCTTGAACGGCGCGACGTGATCGTGGTGGCGTCGGTGTCGTGCATCTACGGCATAGGCTCGCCGGAGGAATACCTCGACATGCATCTGGTAGCGGAAGTCGGCCAACACATCAAGCGCGATTCGTTCCTGCGCAAGCTGATCGATATTCAATACTCCCGCAACGACATCGAGCTGAAGCGCGGATCGTTCCGGGCGCGGGGCGATGTGGTCGAGATCGTGCCGTCGTTTTCGGTGGACACCGCCATTCGCATCGAGTTTTTCGGAGACGACATCGACGCGATAACCGAGTTTGATCTGGTCACAATGAAAACCTTCCGGCGGCTTGAGCGCGCGGCCATCTTTCCAAACAGCCACTGGGTGACATCCAGCGCCAAGCTGCGCTCCGCGTTCGAGACGATTCGCGAGGAACTGCGCGAAAGAATTACACATTTCAAGCGCGAAAGCAGGCCGCTTGAAGCCGAACGGATTGAGCAGCGCACGATGTTCGACTTGGAATCCTTGCAGGAATTCGGCTATTGCCACGGCATCGAAAACTACTCGCGCCATCTTTCGGGCCGCGCGGCGGGCGATCCTCCGTTCACCCTGATCGACTATTTCCCTAAGGATCTGCTTGTGGTTATCGACGAATCTCACGCGACGATTCCGCAGATCGGCGGCATGTTCGCGGGCGACAAATCGCGCAAGGGAACCTTGGTGGAATACGGCTTCCGCCTGCCTTCGGCGCTCGACAACAGGCCGCTCCGGTTTGGTGAGTTCGAGGAGCGCGTCAATCAGGCGATATACGTTTCGGCCACGCCCGGCCCTTACGAGATGGAGAAATGCGGCGGCGAAACCGTTCAGCAGGTTATCAGGCCGACCGGATTGATGGATCCCAAAATCGTGATGAAGCCGGTTACAGGGCAGGTTGACGACCTCTACGCCGAGATTCGCGCGCGCTCCGAACGCGGCGAGCGCGTGCTGGTGACAACGCTCACCAAGCGCATGGCCGAGGATTTGACAACGTTTTACGAGGAGCTTGGCGTGAAGGCAAGGTATCTTCACTCCGACGTTGACACGCTGGAACGCGTTGAAATCATACGCGATCTGCGCAAGGGCGTCTTCGACGTGCTGATCGGCGTGAACCTTCTGCGCGAGGGGCTAGATCTGCCGGAGGTGTCGCTTGTGGCGGTGCTGGACGCCGACAAGGAGGGTTTTCTGCGCTCGGAGCGGTCTCTCATCCAGACCGCCGGACGCGCCGCCCGGAACGTGAACGGCGAGGTTATTTTCTATGCCGACACCATTACCGGATCGATGCGGGCGGCGATGCGCGAGACAGAGCGGCGGCGGAAAATCCAGGGGGATTACAACATCGAGCACGGAATCACGCCGCGCACGATAATCCACGCCGTTGGAGCGCCGATTGTGGGGTACGACGTTTCTGAGCGCGATTATTACGCCCCGCCGGTAATTTCCGAGGACGTGGTGGAATACGGCGTTGACGATGCGGCGATCATCAAGCTGGATGCCGAAATGCGAAAGGCGGCGGCGGAACTGCGTTTCGAAGACGCGGCGGCGATACGCGACAGGCTCCGGGCGGCCAAACGGCTGAGGGTGGAGGGGTGAAGCGCTCTACTGTAACGCCCTAGGTGATATAATCGTTCTGGAGGTTGACAATGAAGGTTATTATCGAAATAGAAAACGACAGCGAGATCGAGAAAATCAGACAGGCTTTTAAAGGTGAAGCCATTACGGTAATCCGCGCAGCGAAAGACAGAAAAGGAATTTTGGAGGAAGTTTTCAACAAATACAACGCAACGCTTCCCACTGATTACAGGTTTGACAGGGAAGAGATTCATGCCAGATAGGATTTTCGTAGATACAAATATCCTTATATATTTCATCAGCGATGACAAAGCCAAAAAGTCACTCGCTCGCGACATCATATTTTCCAGCGACAATGTCCATGTCAGTTCCCAAGTTGTCAGCGAGTTCGTAAGCGTCTGTTATTCAAAGAAACTCATTGCTGCCGACGAAATTCTGCCGCTCATAAACCACTTAATGGACGCATTCAGCTTTTCGCCGGTTACGGGAAACACAATCTGCGAAGCCGTCCGGATAAAGAATGAAACGGGCTATTCGTTCTGGGACAGCCAGATCATTGCCGCCGCCATCGAAAATGGCTGTTCAATCCTTTACACGGAAGACCTGCGTGATGGACATTGGGTCAACGACAAACTTGCCATCGTAAATCCGTTCAGATAATAGACTTGCATTGCCGGTTTGGAGGCCATCATGGACGCAATCGAATGCATCAAAACACGACAGAGCATCAGGGCTTTCAGACCCGATCCGGTTCCGGCGGAGATACTAAATGCCGTGATTGCGGCGGCGCAGTGGAGTCCGTCGTACAAGAACAGCCAGCCGTGGGAAGCGGCGGTTATTTCCGGCAGGAGGAAGGCCGAGCTTTCCGAACTGCTGATCGGGCTTCTCGAAAAACGCGCGCCGCTCACGCCGGACATCACGCATCCGTCGGGTTGGCCGGATGCCGAGGCCGGGCGCATCGAGCGGCTTTTCAAGCTGCGCGGGGCGGCAACCGGAATCGATCTGAACGATCCGGAAATTGTCATAAAGGCGAAAAAGGCGAACTTTTCGTTCTACCGCGCGCCGCACGCGATTTTTCTATATCAGGACAGTTCGCTCTCGATGTGGTCGCTTTTCGACATGGGTCTGTTCGCCCAAACCCTGATGCTGGCCGCACGCGCTCACGGCTTGGGAACCGTGCCGCAGGCGTTTCTCACCGATTACGCAAGGGAAACCAAGGCGTTTCTGGACATACCGGAATCGAAGCGGTTGGTGCTCGGCATCTCCATCGGCTATCCGGACATGAACGCGCCAATCAACAAGTTCCGCTCCGACAGGGACGAAACAGCCAATATCGTGAAGTGGATTGAATAGCGCCCGCGCAATGCAGCGTTTTCATCCTGCGGTCGTCTGCGCCGCGCTTGTTCTGCTGACGCTTGCCGTTTACGCTCCGGTTGCGAAATTCGGTTTCGTCGATTACGACGATCCGGACTATGTGACCAAAAACGAACTGGTGCAGGGCGGCCTCTCGTGGCAATCGGCATCGCGGGCCATTTCCGCGCCGCATTTCGGCAACTGGCATCCGGTCACATGGCTTTCGCACATGGCCGACGCGGAGATGTTCGGCATGAATCCGGCTGGCCACCATCTTGTAAACGTGGCGATTCATGCCGCAAACGGCGTTGTTCTCTACTTGCTGCTGCTTGGCCTGCTGAACTGTTCAGGAACCGCCGCGTTCGTGGCGGCGGCGTTTCTGCTGCATCCCCAGCATGTGGAATCGGTTGCGTGGGTGTCGGAAAGGAAGGATGTTCTGTCCGCCTTCTTCGGCTTCCTTGCGCTTGCGGCATACGTCCGATACGCAAAACAGCAATCCGCAGGCCGTTATCTGACAGTGCTTGTTCTGCTTGCGCTTGGGCTGATGTCGAAGCCTATGCTTGTCACATGGCCGTTTCTGCTTCTTATTCTGGACTGGTGGCCGCTGAACCGGTTCGCGAAAGGGGAAACGCGCAAGGCTTTTGTTGAGAAAGCGCCGCTATTGCTGATGGCGCTTGCAGTCGGCATCATCACGCTTGCGGCGCAGGCAAAGGGCGGAGCCGTCGCCACGCTCGACGCCCTGCCGGTTGCCGATCGGGTTTTGAACGCATTCCGGTCATACGCCGTGTATATCGGAAAAACCTTCTGGCCGTCCGGACTTTCGCCGCTCTATCTTTACAAGCCGGTTTCCGCGCTTGAAGGCATCCCATCCACGGTTGCGATCATCGCGGCTTCGGTTGCGGCATTCCGGTTGCGGCATCACGCGCCGCTGGTTACGTTCGGCTGGTTCTGGTACATCGTCACGCTGGTTCCTGTGATCGGTTTTCTTCAGGCGGGCGTTCAGGCGCGGGCCGACCGCTACACATACATTCCGCTAATCGGCATCTTCATCATAGCCGCATGGGGCGCAAAAGAGATTGCGGCCCAAATACGCCTGCATCGGTTTGCGCTTCCCGCATTGGCGATGATTGCGATATTGGCGATGTCGGCGGTCACATCGGCGCAGATGCGGCACTGGCGCGATGCAACATCGCTTCTTGAGCGCGAGATCGAGACCGATCCGGCAAACGGCTTCGCGCATATCGCGCTTGGAAACAAGATGCTGGACAAGGGCGATATCGCAGGGGCTCAACGTCATTTCGACGCGGCGCGGCAAAGCCGCCCGGATGATCCGGATGTTCGCTATCACCTTGGGATGTCAATGCTGCGGATGTCGAGGGACGCGGACGCAGCCGCGCTGTTTGCGGAAGCCCTGCGAATTGCCCCGCAATTTCCCGACGCGCACTACCAGCTTGGCCGGGCGCTTCTCTGGATGGGCAACCCCGGCGAGGCTGTCAGGCATTTCCGCGAGGAATTGCGGTTAAATCCGGAGCACAGGGAAGCGGCAAAGGCGCTGGGCGAGGCGGAGAGGCGGTAGCGGCAAGTTAAGAAATCTCCATACACAAGAACTGAGAGACCGCAACCAATGTTGAACAGATTTTATCAGCGCTTATTCAGGCTCGAAAATGGCTTATAAAACTCCTGCCACATCACACTAAAAACCACATCGCTATTGGGTTGAAGATTGTATGAGCAACCGAAATAGCTGTTAATTACGGTAGAGGAATCAAATATTGGCCTGATCTCATAACCAATACGCTCCCCATTAGGCCCGGTTATCATGCGTCTTTCCATAGCAGTCACTATCGTTAAGCCTTTGAGAAAATTAGAAGCCTTTTCAACCGCTTGATCTGCCTTTAAACCATAATAGACTTTGTAATGCTCCGAACCGAACTTCGACACTAGGCGGTACGAGTCATCCGTCCTGTCAAGGATTGCTACTGTCTCAACATCATTAGGCCCATCCATGCCGTACAGGATCACGTCATATACACCTTCAGCAACAGAATTGCTGTCGGGTGACTTTGGATAAAGCCGAACGCCTGTTGCACATGAAGCAAGCGATACAACGACAAACACGACCAGAATCAGTTTCATTAATTTCATACATAATCCCCCTATGAGTATGTTTTCAAAATAGACAGAAATATCTGTCGTCTTTTACTTATTTTAAGATTCCCCTACCCCTCCAGCACCTTCCTGAGCAGCTCGTTCACCACCTTCGGGTTCGCCTTGCCCTTCGTGGCCTTCATCACCTGCCCCACGAAGAAGCCCATCAGCTTCACGTCGCCGGCGCGGTAGCGCTCAAGCTCCTTCGGGCTTGCGTCCACAATCCGCCTGATTTCATCCTCGATGGCCGATTCGTCGCTTATCTGCACCAGCCCTTTTTCCTTCACGATTTCAGCAGGTTCCTTGCCGGTTCGGTAGAGTTCATCGAAGACCGTCTTGGCGATTTTGCCGCTTATCACGCCCTCGTCGATGAGTTTCAGCATGGCCGCAAGCTGCGCCGGTTTCAGCGGGCAGTCGTCTATCGAACGGTTCTCCTCGTTCAGGAGCTTCATCAGGTCGCCCATTATCCAGTTGCTGGCCGCCTTCGGCGCGCCGCCAGCCTTAACCACGTTTTCGAACCATTCGGCAAGATTGCGCTCTGCGGTAAGAACTTCGGCGTCGTATTCCGGCAGGCCGAATTCCGAAACGAAACGCTCGCGCATCGCGTCCGGCAGCTCCACCATCGAAGCGCGAATGCCGTCAACCCACGCCACGTCAACCTCAATCGGCACAAGATCGGGATCGGGGAAGTAGCGGTAATCGTGCGCCTCCTCCTTGCCGCGCATCGAGTACGTGCGCCCTGCGGCGGCGTCCCAAAGCCTCGTCTCCTGAACAACTTTGCCGCCGCTTTCGATCAGCTTGATCTGGCGGTCTATCTCGTATTCGATCGCTTTTTCGACAAACCGGAACGAGTTGATGTTCTTAAGCTCGCTTCGCGTGCCGAATTCCTTCTGGCCGACGGGCCGCACCGAAACGTTCGCGTCGCATCTCAGTGATCCCTGCTCCATGTTGCCGTCGCAGACGCCCAGATAGCGCAGAATCGTGCGCACTTTTTTCATGTAGACCGCTGCTTCGCGCGGCGTGCGGATGTCCGGCTCCGACACGATCTCCATGAGCGGCACGCAGGCGCGGTTCAGGTCAACAAGGCTGTAACCCGGCGCGGCCTCGTGGAGGTTTTTCCCGGCGTCTTCCTCCATGTGGATGCGCGTGATGCCGATCCGGCGGATTTCTCCGTCCAGCACAATCTCGACGTGGCCGTGCTCGCAGATCGGCTTGTCGAACTGGCTTATCTGATAGCCCTTCGGAAGATCGGGGTAGAAGTAGTTTTTACGCGCGAAGACGCTAAGCGGCGAGATGCGGCAGTTCATCGCCAGTCCGCTTTTCACCGTGTATTCAAGCACTTTTCGGTTCATCACCGGCAGCGCGCCGGGCATTCCGGAGCAGACGGGGCATGTCTGGGTGTTCGGTTCAGCGCCGAAACGCGTGGAGCATCCGCAGAATATCTTCGTGTTTGTGGCCAGTTGCGCGTGGACTTCAAGCCCTATTACCGCTTCGTATTTCATGCCGCCACCTCCGGCTTGCGCGAAGTCCATCCGGCGGACTGTTCGTATGCGTGAGCCGCCGAAAACAGCGTTTCTTCGTCGAACGGACGGCCCATAAGCTGCAAGCCAACAGGCAGGCCCGACGACGTGAAGCCGCACGGAACCGAAATTCCCGGCCCGCCAGCCAAGTTGAGCGCGATGGTGAAAATATCGGCAAGATACATCTGCAACGGATCGTCAATCTTGTCGCCGATCCGGAACGGCGGCATGGGAGAAGTGGGGCAGACGACTACGTCAACCTGCTTAAACGCCATGTCGAAATCCTGTTTTATCAGCGTGCGAACCTTCTGCGCCTTCAGGTAGTAGGCGTCGTAGTAGCCCGACGACAGCGCGTATGTTCCGAGCATTATGCGCCGCTTAACCTCCGCGCCGAACCCTGCCGAGCGCGTTTTGCGGTACATGTCGATCAGATCGTCGCCCTTCACCCGCGCGCCGTAGCGCACGCCGTCAAAGCGGGCGAGGTTCGACGAGGCCTCGGATGTTGCGATGAGATAGTACGTCGCAACCGCGTAATCGGTATGCGGCATCTCGATCTCAACCGGCACTGCGCCGAGGGATTCAAGTTGGGCGATGGCTGATTTAACCGATCCCTCAACTTCCGCGTCCATTCCCTCGATGAAATACTGCCTGGGGATGCCTATCTTCAGTCCCTTTATCTCGCGCCCGATCGCCGCTTCGTAATCGGCAACGGGGTTGGCGGCGCATGTGGAATCGTGGCTGTCCGGCCCGGCAATGGCGCTAAGCAGAATCGCCGCGTCCTTCACGGTCTTGGTTATCGGGCCGATCTGGTCGAGCGACGAGGCAAACGCAACAAGGCCGTAGCGCGAAACCCGTCCGTATGTCGGCTTCATCCCCACAACGCCGCAAAATGCCGCAGGCTGGCGGATCGAGCCGCCGGTGTCGGAGCCGAGCGCCGCGATGCATTCATCCGCCGCCACGGCAAAAGCCGATCCGCCGGAGCTTCCGCCGGGCGCGCATTCGGTGTTCCAAGGGTTCTTCGACGGACCGAACGCCGAATTCTCGGTTGAAGAGCCCATCGCGAACTCATCCATGTTTGTCTTGCCGACAAGCACGTAGCCCTGCTTCGCAAGGAGCGCTGTGGCGGTGCTTTCGTATGGCGGAATGAAATTATCGAGGATTTTTGAGGCGCATGTGGTTCGAACGCCCTGGGTGCAGAGATTGTCTTTTATGGCAAGCGGAATGCCAAGAAGCGGCGCGGATTCGCCGCCGGCTCGCCGCCGGTCGGCTGCCTCGGCCTGGGCAAGCGCGGCTTCGCCGTTGACGGTGATAAAGGCGTTCAGCCTGCCGTCAACCTCCGCGATGCGTTCAAGCACCGATTTCGTGATCTCAACCGACGAGACCTCGCCGCTTCGAAGCATGTCGCGGCATTCGCTTATGTTTTTTTCGTATGGTTTCACGCTATTTCTCCCTGAAAAACAGAGGGCTGAAGCCCTCTGTCGATATCGCTTCCGATACCGCTGTTGATGTCGCTGCTGAAAATCGCCGCATCATCCCTTCGTCAAATCCTCCATCTTTTCAAGCTGTTTCACCTGCCCAAGCACTATCATCGTATCACCGGCCTCGATGCGCGTTTCGCCTGTGGGGGCAAATATCATCTCGCCGCTTCGCCGCTTGAGCGCAACCAGAATCGCGCCGTAATCGCGCCTGATGTTGCTGTCGTTGAGCGCCCGTCCGGCAAGTTTCGATCCCTCGGCAACGCAGAGTTCCTCCAGATCGAGATCGACGGTCTTGTCCTGCACCGTAATCTCAAGAAAATCGGTGACGGTCGGCTTCAGCATGGCGTGCGCCATGCGGATGCCGCCCATGTGATACGGCGAGATAACCTTGTCGGCCCCGGCACGCTTGAGCTTGGCATCGATGTCGTCGGCGCTTGCCCGCGCAACAATTCGAAGGGCCGGATTCAGGCTTCTGGCAGAAAGCACGACAAGAAGGTTGTCGGCGTCTGACGACAGCACCGAAACCAGCCCTTTGGCCTCCCCGACGGATGCCTCATGAAGCACCGCATCCATGGTGGCGTCGCCCTGAATCACCAGCATGTTCGAGTCGGCAATGCCCGCCACCACGCTCGGCTTGTTCTCTATGACGACAAACTGAACGCCGTCCTCCCTGAACTCCGAGGCGATAATCCGGCCCATCCGGCCAAATCCGCATATGATGTAATGATTTTTCAGCCCGCGCAGCGTCCTTTTCAATTTGCGCCTCCCAAGCACATGCCGCAGTTCGCCCTCAAGCATCACGTGCGTTGCGTTCCTCAGAGCGTAGGCCATCGCGCCGACGCCGAAGAAGACAAGCGACATCGTGAATATTTTACCGGCGGTCGAAAGCTCGTGAACCTCCCGGTAGCCTATTGTCGCCAGTGTTATAACCGTCATGTAGAGGGAATCGAGGAAGTTCCACCCCTCAACCAGTTGATAACCGATGGTTCCGGTTGCAAGCACAAGAAAGAGAACCAGAACCGAATATTGCAGTTTCCTGTCGGCTTCCACCAGTTATGATCCCTCAACAAACGACGTAAGGGCGAACACAAGGTTCGCCCTTACAGTATTTTTCGCAATGACAGTCCGGGGCCACTTTGCCCCTACGACATGTTTCCTTCATCGCGCACAGCGTCCTGAATCGCCTCGCGAACCTCGTCCGCTATCGAAACAGGCTCTATGGCCTCGGCGCGGGCATCAGCCAGGCTTGGCCGCACATAAGTGTCGCGGTACTTCGCCATGCCGCTGCCGCTTGGAATGAGGCGTCCCATGATCACGTTCTCCTTGAGGCCGAACAACTGATCGACCATGCCGTTGATAGCCGCCTCGGTGAGCACCCGCGTGGTTTCCTGGAACGATGCGGCGGAGATGAAGCTGTCGGTGGTGAGCGAAGCCTTGGTTATTCCAAGCAGAATCGGCTTGCCGAACGCCGGTTTTCCGCCTTCGTCTATCACCTTGGCGTTCTCCTCCTCGAAGACCGTCCTGTCAACATGCTCTCCGGCAAGCATGAGCGTGGTTCCGGGATCTTCCACCCTGATCTTGCGCATCATCTGACGCACGATCACCTCGATATGCTTGTCGTTGATCGACACGCCCTGCAGGCGATAAACCTTCTGAACCTCATCAACAAGGTAGCTCTGAAGCTCCTTCGGCCCAAGGATATCCAGGATGCTGTGAGGATTCACGGCGCCGTCCATTAGCGGCTCGCCCGCGCGCACCCAGTCGCCATGCTGAATGGCAAGGTGCTTGCCCTTGGGAATGAGATATTCGCGCACGTCGTTTCCGCCGCGCACGCTCACCTTGCGCATTCCCTTCACGAAACCGCCCACTTCCACAACGCCGTCGATCTCGCTGATGACAGCCGAATCCTTCGGCTTGCGAGCCTCGAAAAGCTCGGCAACACGGGGAAGACCGCCGGTGATGTCCTTTGTCTTCATCGTTTCGCGCGGTATTCTGGCAAGAATATCGCCCGGAAGCACATGCGCGCCCTTGTCCACCTGAAGGTTCGCTCCGGACGGCAGAATGTACCGCGCCGGCTGGTTCGTGCCCGGAAGCCTGAGCGTGGCCTTGCCGTGCTCGTCCTTGATGGAGATACGCGGCTGCCTGTCGGGCGGATAATCGATAACCACCTTGCGGACAAGTCCGGTGCGTTCGTCGGCCTCTTCCTTCACCGTAATGCCTTCGGCTATGTCGCCAAGCGCAATGCGTCCGGCAACCTCGGTGATGATCGGGATCGAGTACGGATCCCACTCGACGAGCCTCTGGCCCGCCTTCACCTCGTCGCCTTCCTTCACCTTGAGACGCGCGCCGTAAACGACGGCGTACTTCTCCTTTTCACGGCCCTTCGAATCGAGAACGGCGATGCGACCGTGGCGGTTCATGACAACCAGCACGCCGTCGCGGTCTGTCACCGTGTGCAGATCGACAAACTGCACGGCTCCGGCGTGTTTGGCATCGAGCACCGTCTGGGCGATAACCTTCGACGCAGTGCCTCCGATATGGAAGGTTCTCATCGTAAGCTGCGTTCCAGGCTCGCCGATCGACTGGGCGGCAATGATGCCGACCGCTTCGCCGATTTCAACCGGCCCGCCGCGAGCAAGGTCGCGGCCATAACATTTGATGCATGTGCCGCGCTTCGACTGGCAGGTCAGCACAGAGCGAATCTTCACCCTGTCGATGCCCGCCTCCTGAATCCTGGCGGATGTAGCATCGTCGATGATCGTATTCTTGTGCGCAAGAACCTCGCCCGAAACCGGATCGGTTACGTCTTCCACAGGAACGCGTCCGTATAGACGCTCCTCAAGCGGCTCGACAACTTCGCCCGCCTCGATCAGCGAGATCACCTCGATGCCGTCGGGCGAGCCGCAGTCCTCCTCCGAGATGATCATGTCCTGCGCGACATCCACAAGACGACGCGTAAGGTAGCCGGAGTTCGCCGTTTTAAGAGCCGTATCGGCCAGACCCTTTCGTGCGCCGTGCGTTGAAATGAAGTACTGGAGAGTGGAAAGCCCCTCGCGGAAGTTCGCGGTGATCGGGGTTTCGATGATCTCGCCCGACGGCTTGGCCATCAGGCCTCGCATACCGGCAAGCTGCCTTATCTGCGCGGCGGAACCTCTGGCTCCGGAGTCGGCCATCATGAAGATGCTGTTGAACTCGCGGCGTTCCTTCAACTCCTCCTCGGTGAACTGGACATTCGGATCGGAAACGCCGCCCAACTCCTTCATCATCTCCTCGGCAACGCCCTCCGTGACCTTCGCCCAGATGTCCACAACCTTGTTGTAGCGTTCGCCGTTCGTGATAAGACCGTCAACGTACTGGTTGGTGACTTCCTGAACCTCAACCTCGGCTGCCTCGATGAACTTCGCCTTGTTCTTCGGCACATGCATGTCGTCGATGCAGATCGATATGCCGGAACGCGATGCGAACCTGAAGCCGGCCTTCTCGATGTTGTCCAGCAGTTCAACAGTGGCCCTCTGCCCTGCCCTCCGGTAACAGAGATCGACTAGCCGCGCAAGCTCCTTCTTCGTCATCAGCTTGTTTACCGTTTCGAACGGAATCGTCGGCGGCAGCACCTCGGCAAACAACACGCGCCCAACCGTGGTCTGAACGCGCCGTCCGTCTTCCAGCCGCACCTGAATAGCCGCGTGAATGTCCACAGCCTCGGAGTCGTAGGCAATGCGAAGCTCCTTCGGGCTGGAGAAGATCATGCCCTCGCCCTTCGCGCCCTTGCGCTGCTTCGTGAGGTAGTAGATGCCAAGCACCATGTCCTGTGTCGGCACGTCGATCGGACGTCCGTTCGCAGGAGAAAGGATGTTGTTCACCGACATCATTAGAACGCGGGCCTCAACCTGCGCCTCTATGGAAAGCGGAACGTGAACAGCCATCTGGTCGCCGTCGAAGTCTGCGTTGAACGCCGTGCAGACCATCGGATGCAGGCGGATTGCCTTGCCCTCCACAAGCACCGGATCGAAAGCCTGTATGCCCAGGCGGTGAAGCGTCGGAGCGCGGTTCAGCAGAACCGGATGCTCGGCTATCACCTCGTCGAGCGCGTCCCAAACCTCCGGGAGCTCCTTTTCGACCAATCGCTTTGCAGCCTTGATCGTGGTGGCAAACCCCTTTTCCTCAAGCACATGGAACACAAACGGCTTGAACAACTCCAGCGCCATCTTCTTTGGCAGCCCGCACTGGTGAAGCTTCAATTCCGGCCCAACCACGATAACCGAACGTCCGGAATAATCGACGCGCTTGCCGAGCAGGTTCTGGCGGAACCGGCCCTGCTTGCCCTTGATCATGTCCGACAGCGACTTGAGCGGACGCTTTGTCGCGGCCTTCAATACCTTGCTCCGCCTGCCGTTGTCGAAGAGGCTGTCAACCGCCTCCTGAAGCATCCGCTTTTCGTTGCGAATGATAACGCTCGGAGCCTTCAACTCCATCAGCCGCTTCAACCGGTTGTTGCGGTTGATGACGCGGCGGTAAAGATCGTTCAGGTCGGATGTCGCGAACCGCCCGCCCTCAAGAGGCACAAGCGGCCTCAGATCGGGCGGCAGAACCGGAACCACATCGAGAATCATCCATTCGGGCTTGTTGCCCGACTTCTTGAACGCCTCGACAACCTTCAGGCGCTTGGCAAGCTTCCGCTTAACGCCAACCGACGTCGATTCGAACACCTTGGCGCGAAGTTCATCCGAGAGCTTGCCGCAGTCTATCTTGCGGAGAAGCTCGCGAACCGCGTCGGCTCCCATTCCGGCGGTAAACTTGTCGCCGTACTCCTGGAGCTTTCTGCGGTATTCCTCCTCGCCCAGCAGGTCATACTGCTTAAGCGGCGTATCGCCCGGATCGACAACCACATAGCTTTCGAAATAGAGAACCTTCTCAAGCTGGCGCATCGTCATGTCAAGAAGGGTTCCGATGCGGCTTGGAACGCCCTTCAGAAACCAGATGTGCGCCACCGGCGACGCAAGCTCGATATGTCCAAGACGCTCGCGCCGCACGTTCGAGCGGATAACCTCGACGCCGCATTTGTCGCAGACAACGCCGCGGTGCTTCATGCGCTTGTACTTGCCGCAAAGGCATTCCCAGTCCTTTATCGGGCCGAATATCTTCGCGCAGAAAAGTCCGTCGCGCTCCGGCTTGAAGGTGCGGTAGTTTATGGTTTCCGGCTTCTTGACCTCCCCGTGGCTCATCGCGCGGATCTTCTCCGGCGAGCACAGGTTTATGCGGATGGCCTCGAAATCGGTCGGGTTCTTCGGCTTTTCAAAAAGTGAATATATATCGCCTGCCAAGGTTACGCTCCTCCATCAGTCCTGGATTCAAGGAGTTCCACATCCAGACACAAGCTCTGGAGTTCTTTCACAAGCACGTGGAACGATTCGGGTATTCCCGGTTCGAGGTTAACATTGCCCTTCACTATCGCCTCATACATCCTGGAGCGGCCGGTTATGTCGTCGCTCTTGACGGTAAGGAATTCCTGCAGGGTATTCGCAGCGCCGTAGGCCTCAAGCGCCCAGACTTCCATCTCTCCCAGACGCTGGCCGCCGAACTGCGCCTTGCCGCCAAGCGGCTGCTGGGTCACAAGCGAGTACGGCCCGATCGATCTGGCATGTAGCTTGTCGTCCACAAGATGATGCAGTTTCAGAATATACGTGTATCCCACAGTCGAGGGACGGTCGAACGGCACTCCGGTGCGTCCGTCGCGAAGCGTGATCTGTCCGCTTGCGGGAAGTCCGGCCTCCTCCAGAAACCCCTTGATGTCAGCCTCGGTGGCTCCCTCGAACACAGGTGTCGCCACATGAATGCCGAGGGTTTTGGCCGCCCACCCAAGATGAGTCTCAAGTATCTGGCCCACGTTCATTCGGGATGGAACGCCGAGCGGGTTAAGAACAACATCCACCGGTCTGCCGTCAGGCAGAATCGGCATGTCTTCCACCGGCATGACCATCGAGACAACGCCCTTGTTTCCGTGGCGTCCGGCCATCTTGTCGCCCACCTGAATCTTGCGCTTCATGGCGATATAGGTTTTCACCACCTTGAAGACTCCGGGCGGCAGTTCATCGCCCTTCCTCAGGCGGTTGATCTTCGCGATATAGCGCGATTCAAGCTGCTGAATGGTCTCGTCCGTGTCTTCGCTTATGGCCCTTACACGGATCTGCGCGTCTTCATCCTCAAGTCGTATGCGGCCAAGCATCGAGTCGGGCAGCATGTCGATCGCCTTCCGGAGAAGCGGCTTTCCGGCTGCGCATACAACGGCGCCGGTTTCCGGATGGATGACATCGTAATCCACCGTCCGGCCTTCAAGCGCGTCGCGCATTCTGCGGAACTTCGCAATCCGGATGATCGAGGACTCTTCCTCAAGGTCGCGGTGCAGACGCTGTATCTCCTCGTTCTCGATTCGCTTGGTGCGATCGTCCTTCTCAACGCCCTTGCGGTAGAAAACCCGGACGTCAACAATCGTGCCCTCGATGCCGGGCGGCACATACAGGCAGTTTTCGCGCACCTCCTCGGCCTTTTCGCCGAATATCGCGCGAAGCAGGCGCTCTTCAGGCGTGAGCGGCGTCTCGCCCTTCGGCGTGACCTTGCCCACAAGAATATCGCCCGCCTTAACCTCGGCGCCGATGCGAATGATTCCGCTTTCGTCGAGATTGCGAAGCGCTTCCTCCGAGACGTTCGGAATGTCGCGGGTGATCTCTTCCCTGCCAAGCTTGGTTTCGCGGGCCTCGATCTCGAACTCCTCGATATGAATCGATGTGTAGACATCGTCCTTGACAAGCCGCTCGCTAAGGAGTATCGCGTCCTCGAAGTTGTAGCCGTTCCACGGCATGAACGCAACAAGCACGTTTTTGCCGAGGGCAAGCTCGCCCATGTCGGTGCATGGCCCGTCCGCAAGCACATCGCCCTTGTCCACGCGCTGTCCCACGGACACGATCGGCTTCTGGGTGATGCATGTGCTCTGGTTCGACCTGCGGAACTTCACCAGCTTGTAAATATCCACGCCGCCGTCCGAGCCGTCGGCATGAACAACTATGCGCGTGGCGTCAACCGATTCCACGATGCCGGAGCGTCTGGCGCACACAACAACGCCCGAATCGCGGGCTGCGTTGAACTCCATGCCGGTTCCAACCACGGGCGCGTCGGAGCGCAGAAGCGGAACAGCCTGCCGCTGCATGTTCGATCCCATGAGCGCGCGGTTGGCGTCGTCGTTTTCGAGAAACGGAATGAGCGCGGTCGATACGCTGACGATCTGCTTCGGCGATATGTCCATGTACGCCACCTTGTCGGGCGTGGTCAGATGGAAATCGCCGCCTGAACGAACCGAAACAATCGGGCCGACTATCTTTCCGTCGTCGGCGAGAATGGTGTTTGCCTGCGCGATAACAGATACTTCGCCCTCGATGGCCGACAGGTAAACAATGTCGCTTGTGGCCCGTCCATCGCGAACCACGCGGTATGGCGATTCGATGAAGCCGTAATCGTTCACGCGCGCATAGGTTGCAAGCGATGTGATCAGGCCGATGTTCGGACCTTCCGGCGTTTCGATCGGGCATATTCTGCCGTAGTGAGTGGTGTGAACGTCGCGCACCTCGAAACCGGCCCGCTCACGTGTCAGTCCGCCGGGGCCGAGCGCCGACAGACGACGCTTGTGCGTGATTTCCGAAAGCGGATTCGTCTGATCCATGAACTGCGAAAGCTGGCTGGAGCCGAAGAATTCCTTCACGGCTGCCATCACCGGCTTGGCGTTAATCAGGTCGTGCGGCATCGCGATTTCCAGGTCGCTCAGGCTCATCTTCTCCTTGATCGCCCGCTCCATGCGGACAAGCCCGATGCGGAACTGGTTTTCAAGAAGCTCGCCAACGGCGCGTATGCGCCTGTTGCCCAGATGATCGATGTCGTCCACCTCGCCCCTGCCCACGCGCAGTTCCAGAATGTATCGCACGATCGAGATTATATCCTCGGATGTGAGCACGCGGGTTTCGAGCGGAACGTTCAGGCCCATGCGCTTGTTGAGCTTCAGCCTGCCAACCGGCGATAGATCGTACCGCTTCGAATCGAAGAAAAGACCGTCGAAAAGCTGGCGCGCGGCATCCAGTGTCGGGGGCTCGCCCGGACGGAGCTTGCGATAGATGTCGATCATCGCCTCGTCCTTGTTCAGCGTCTTGTCAGAAAGAAGGGTATCGCGAAGCGACGGCAGATAGCGTGTCTGGTCGATGTATAGAAGCTCCAGATCGGTGACGCCGCCGGAAATGATGCGGGCGAAAACCTCCTCGCTGATCTCCTCGTTGCTTTCGATAATAATCTCGCCCGTTGACGGATCGACTATGTCCAGATACGTTACCCGGCCAATGATGCTTGCATGATCGCACGGGATTTCAGTGATGCCGGCTTCCTTCATCTTGCGGAGAGCGCCCCGCGTGATTCTTCCGCCTTCCTTCACAAACACGTCGCTGCCATGACCTATGGCAACCGGAGATTTCACGCCGACAAGCACTTCGCTAAGCGAACGGACGAAATTCCCGCCGCCCGTCCTGCGCACCTTTTCGATGTTGTAGAACATCCTGAGCAGATCGGAGTTGGTGTATCCGAGAGCCTTGAGAAGCGTCGTTACCGGCAGTTTCCTCTTGCGGTCTATCCTGGCGTTAAGAATGTCCTTCGCGTCGAATTCGAGATCGAGCCATGATCCGCGGGCAGGTATCACGCGCGCCGTATACAGCATCCTGCCGCTTGCGTGTGTGCGCGTCTTGTCCTGGCCGAAAAACACGCCAGGCGACCTGTGCAACTGACTTACCACCACGCGTTCAGTGCCGTTGATCACGAACGTGCCGGTTTCGGTCATCAGCGGAAGTTCGCCGATATAGACCTCCTGCTCGCGCGAATCCTTAAGACGCCTCTGATCTCCCGATTTCTCCCAGAGATTCAGGCGAACCCTGATCTTGAGCGGCGCTGCGTATGTAGTCCCCTTTTCGAGGCATTCCCTTAAATCGGACTTGGGCTGCCCCATGTTGTAATCTATATACTCGATGGAAGCCGTCTCGTTGTAGTCGGTGATCGGGAAAACGCTCTGAAACGCGGCCTGAAGCCCCTTTTCATCCCTGCGATCCGGCATTATTCCAGTCTGAAGAAATGCCTCGAACGACCTGCATTGAATCTCGATGAGATTGGGAACATCCAGAATCGTGCGTATCTTTCCGAAGTTCTTTCGCTCTCTGATAACCTGTGCCATATGTCTCCTCAAGAAAAATTTATGAGACAGGCACGGAATCGCCGGATTCCATGCCTGTCTCATTGACCACGGAACTTACTTAATCTCGACAGCAGCTCCCTGTTCCTCAAGCTTGGCCTTGATCGACTCGGCCTCCTCCTTGGAGACATCAGCCTTCACATCCTTCGGCGCGCCGTCAACCAGATCCTTCGCCTCCTTGAGGCCAAGACCGGTCAGCTCGCGCACAACCTTGATTACCTGAATCTTCTTGTCGCCGGCAGCCTTGAGGACAACCGTGAAGCTGGTCTTCTCCTCCTCGACCGGAGCAGCCGCCGGGGCCGCTGCCGCTGCAACCGCAACCGGCGCGGCGGCCGTGACGCCATAACGCTCCTCGAACTCCTTGATAAACTTGGACATGTCGAGAATTGTCATGCTGTCTATGAACTGAAATACATCTTCCTTCGATATCGCCATTTAAGGCCTCCTTGAATCTATACTTGTTGAATAATCAATCTAACTGTTCAATGCCTGAAAATAACAATTCCCGTCAAGCCTGCGCTTCTTTTTGAGCGCGCAGGGCTTCGAGAGCGAATGCGAATCTGGTGACGGTATTTGCAAGCAGTCCGGCCATCTTCTGTGTCGGAGCCTGCAGAGCGCCGGCAATCTGTCCAAGCAGCACTTCCCTGCCCGGCAACGATGCGACAGACTTCAAATCCTCGACGCCGCACAATCCGCCTTCGATAATGCCCGCGCGGATATTGAACTTGTCGGGTTTTGTCTTGGCGTAATCCAGGACTGCCTTGGTGAGCGCAACGGGATCATCATATCCGATGGCAATGCCGACCTGTCCGCTGAGGCTGTCCCCAAGCTTTGCAAGCGCTGTTCCTTCAGCCGCCCGCTTCGCAAGGGTGTTCTTCACCACCTTGAAATCGAGGTTGGTCTTCTTCAGACTAACCCTGAGATTGGTGATGTCCTCAACAGTCAGGCCCTTGTACTCTGCCACCACGGCTCCCTTCGCACGCGCGAAGCGGTCGCTCAGGTCGCCGATGATCTTGGCCTTATCTTCCCTGTTTTTCAGTGTTCTCCCCCCTTTCTAGAGGCAGAGACGACAATGGACTGAGCCATAAACCGTGCAATTGATACGCTATCCAATACAGTTTAGAACTCATAATCCCGGTCTCGATGGGCCTGATGCAATCCAGATTGAGAACGACACAGTAGCTGCATCGTTCACCCATTGTCTCTGACCAGTGTATAACAACCGGCAATACCGGCTTGAAAAGCAAATAATTCGGTTACTTCCCGTACTCTACGGATAGAGCGTTAGTATCGAGAGGGATACCCGGCCCCATTGTGGATGACAGGTTTGCCTTCTTCAGATACTTGCCCTTTGACGTTGTCGGCTTGGCCTTGAGAATCGCCCGGATAACGGTTACGGCATTTTCCTGCAACTGCGTGGTCTCGAACGACAGCTTGCCTACCGGAACATGCACGATTCCAGCCTTTTCAACGCGATACTCGACCTTGCCCGACTTGATCTCCTTGACAGCCTTGGCAATATCGAACGTGACAGTTCCGAGCTTCGGGTTCGGCATGAGGCCGCGCGGGCCGAGCACTTTGCCGAGCTTGCCGACAACGCCCATCATGTCGGGCGTTGCAACAGTGCTGTCGAAATCGAGCCAGCCCTTCTGAATCTTCTCAACCATGTCCTCGGCGCCAACAAAATCGGCTCCGGCCTCAAGCGCCTCTTTTTCCTTGTCGCCCTTCGCGAAAACAAGCACGCGCGCCACCTTGCCGGTTCCATGCGGAAGCGAGACCGTGCCGCGAACCATCTGGTCGGCCTTGCGGGGATCGACTCCAAGATTCATCGATATATCGACAGTCTCGTCGAATTTCGCCCAGGCGCAATCTTTCACAAGCGCAAGCGCATCGCCAAGAGCGTACTGCCTGGTATCGTCAACCTTCTTTACTGCGGCATCAAATTTCTTACCCATCGCCTTCTCCCTAATGAATCAATCAGCAGTCTTAGTCAATGACGTCCACGCCCATGCTTCGGGCCGTTCCGGCGATAATCGCCTCCGCCGCCTTCAAATCATACGCGTTCAGATCGGGAAGCTTCGTCTCCGCAATCTGGCGAACCTGCTCCATCGTGATCTTTCCGACCTTGTCCCTGTTCGGAACAGCCGAGCCCTTGATCACTCCAGCAGCCTTCTTGACAAGCTGCGACGCCGGAGGCGTCTTGGTGATGAAGGTGAATGTGCGATCCTTGAAAATCGTCAACACCACCGGCACAATCGTATCGCCCAAACCCTGCGTCTTGGCGTTGAACTGCTTGCAGAACTCCATGATGTTCACGCCGTGCGGGCCAAGCGCCGGGCCGATGGGCGGAGCCGGATTCGCCTTGCCCGCCACGATCTGGAGCTTCACCAAAGCCTTAACCTCTTTTGTCGCCATGTCTAAGTAAAAACCTCCAAACGGAAACTATTCCGATATTTTACGCTTCACAAACCATCATTCCGGCGTCACCCCGGAATCTGAAATCAGCCATGTCCCATTGCACCGAAAAAATTCCGGCTATTCTTTCTCGACCTGGAAAAATTCCAGTTCGACAGGCGTCTGGCGGCCAAATATGCTAACCATCACCCTGAGTTTGCCATGCTCGGTATCGACTTCCTCGACAAGCCCCATGAAGCTTCCAAACGGCCCGTCGGTGATGCGCACGCTCTCGCCACGCTGATACTGCGCGCGGATTCGCGGCTTGGGGCCGGTCTCCATCTGGCGCACGATAAGCTCCACCTCTTCGGCAGGCAACGCGGCAGGCTTTGCGCCCCCGACAAACCCGGTTACACGCGGAACGCTTTTTATCAGATGCCAGGTATCGTCGCTAAGCTCCATCTGAACCAGCACATATCCGGGATAAAACTGGCGGTCTGTTTCCCGCTTCTTTCCGGCGCGAACCTCTATGACCCGCTCGGTAGGAACAAGTATCTGGGCTATCTTCGACTGGAGACCAAGCCGTTCGGCCTCCTTTATGATGGATTGCCTGACCTTCTCCTCGAACCCCGAATATGCATGAACAACGTACCAGTCCACTAATTCACCTACTTCAGGGCGAAGCCGACAAGCTTCGAAAGCACTATATCGACCGTGCCGAGCAACCCGGCAACCACCACGGAAGCAATAATCACAACCCAGGTGGAACCGATAACTTCCTCCCTCGACGGGAAGACCACCTTCGTCAATTCAACCTTAACCTCACGGAAAAAGGCCTTCAGCTTTTCGAGCATAACTGTCAGTCCTTAATGAACAAGAATTTCCGAAATCTTGCCGGAAGCAATGCCGGCAACCGGCAAATGGCAGGCCAGGAGGGATTTGAACCCCCAGCCCTCGGATTTGGAGTCCGATGCTCTACCGTTAGAGCTACTGGCCTGCGCGCTAAAAACAAGCACCACCAACACTCCGATGCGCCTAGGCCTTTGTTTCCTTGTGCGCGGTATGCTTCCTGCACCGGTTGCAATACTTTTTAAGGTTCAGCTTCTCGGTAGTGTTCTTCTTGTTCTTCATCGTCGAATAGTTGCGCTCCTTGCACTCATCGCAGCGGAGCAAAATTATGTCTCTCATAGCCTACCTTCTCCAGTAAATTCCGACAGAACCTGATTGCCTTTATTGAATTATCTCGGTTACGACGCCAGCGCCGACCGTGCGACCGCCCTCGCGGATGGCAAACCGAAGTTCCTTCTCCATCGCTATCGGGCCGATAAGCTCGGCGCTAATCGTTATGTTATCGCCGGGCATAACCATCTCAACGCCATCGGGCAGATTGAGCGAGCCCGTCACATCTGTTGTGCGGAAGTAGAACTGCGGACGATAACCGCTGAAAAACGGCGTGTGACGCCCACCCTCTTCCTTCGAAAGCACGTATATCTCGGCCTTGAACTTCGTGTGTGGCGTG
>JACRHH010000032.1 GCA_016212095.1 Nitrospirota bacterium | reverse complement strand
TACAACCGCAAACGACTCCATTCCACACTTGGCTACAAGTCGCCAGCCCAGTTCATGGAAAACTGGCTCAGGACGCAAAATCAGGAAAAAATGGTAGCATGATCGAAAGACCTTGGAAGACGAAAAACCGGGGGAAGCTCATAACCTTAGAGTTGTTGCCGATGTAGTTACTTCGGACGGCAGGCTTCATGCCCTTTTGCAGGATACGGACGAAGATGAAACCGTGCTCTATTACTATATTTACAACCCGGATTCCGCGACCCCGGAAGTGCCTGAATCCATTGAACGCATTGATTCGGAAGCATACCGGACAAGCTGTTGATTCCGTGGTATCATTCTTACTGAAGGTATTATTATGGAAACAATGAAACTATCAGGCAAAGGTCAATTTATTCTCCCGAAATCCATCCGCGACTTGCACCGATGGGGCGCTGGCACGGAATTCGTCATCATTGATCGGGGGGCATAACTGGTTATCAAGCCGACAAGGGTTTTTCCGCCGAGTGAACTGGAGTCTCCCGATACCCCCTCCATCTACCGAGGCAAACCACTTTCATTGGAGGAGATGGAACGGGCTGTGCAGGTTGAAGCCGCGCATCACCAATGATTACAGTCGATACGAACATCCTGGTGCGCTATCTGGTTAAGGACGATCATGACCAAGCGGTGCTGGCGACCGATTTATTGGCCATGAACCAATGCGAAAAAACTTGACGCAATCCCTGCCGTAATTCTCGTTAGCAAAACATCTGTTAAAAAATAGCCTCGACGCCCTTGTAAAAAGTCGTTGTTCAACTTTTTACGATGCCATCAGCTATGCATCTGCGACAGGTTCATGATTATCAGGTCATCATACATTGCCAGCAGCTTCTGCCGGTGCGCGGCCTCTTCCTCTGCCAGCTTGCGGTAGAGCGTCTTTAATTCCGAATTGCTTATGAAGCCGATCCGGCCAAGATAGAACTCCTCGGCTTCATCCTCCCTTCGTATGGCCATCTTCACGATTTCTTCCGGGCCGGAGTTGCTGCGGATGTCCTGCTTTACGATGTAGTCCGGAATTTCGAGGCTTCGCTCCACGACCGGCCCGCCGATATTTCGGTAATCGCGTGTCAGGCGAGCCTTGTTCAGTATCTGGTAGTGATGCTCCTCGTCCAGAATGAGATAATCGAGAAGTTTCTTTGAATCCTCACGCTGAACGAAATCGCGCATCGCCCTGTATAGCTGGATGGAATACTGTTCCCTGTGAAGCGCAATCTCAAGAATCAGAATGTCTCCAGCAAGTCCGTCCGTCGATGCGCCATCCGGATGCGCTTTACTGCCATGTGCGGCATTCTGCAAATTTTTTTCCATTTCACCCACCCTCGATAATATATTAATAATGATGTTAACACGAGACGGGATTAACGGAAACAGGGCGTCCGGTTCCGGACGCCCCGCCATCATTTGTTTCCGATCGTTTATGTTTCCCTGTTGCCTGTCCGGATTGCCCGATGTCTCTTTCCGCGGGTAATTGCGACAAGCAGAACAGTCAGCCCGGTAACGAACAGCAATGCAGCCGATGGCTCCGGTATCGGCGGGCCTGGCGGGCCGTCGGCATCATGCGAAAATGGAGAGAATTTGCTTACTCCATCCGCCCACTTTCCGGTTCCATACGCCACTCCGGTCAGATCGAAATGGACATGGAAGAATCCGTCATAGGCAACCTGATACTGCTGGATGTCGCCGAACCCGGACGGAGTCGAGACGCCGGGAACATACCCTGCGTTGTAGTCGTAAACCGGCTCCCTTTGGGCCGGATCGTCAACCAGCAGGGGGCTGAGGCCCAGCACATAGTAATACGCCGGAAAAACTCCGTGCGACGGAAACGTCTTGTCGTCAAACGGCTCCGGCATCCCAAGGGTGAAATCGGCTGCGCTGATGGTTGCGCTTGTGCCGGAGACATCCCCAAGGCCGTTTATGGTCACGGAGCCTGCCGGGTTCCAGAACTGCTGCTGAACGGAAAGTATCAGCTTGACGTCCTGAATGTTCGTAATCGCATCGGGTTGATCCGCGCCCACAACGTCAAGCACGAACGGATTGTCCATGGTGAACCATGACTCGTTCACGGTGAATGTGTTGCCCGCGCCGTCGTCGATGACGTAGCTGTCGTAGTAGGTTGCGCCCTCGATGTTGAGCTGGAGTGTTGGAACGGCTGTTGCGCTTGTTGCTGCAAGAATGAGCGCAAGAATGGAAGTTGATAAACCAGTTATTCCTCTCACGGAAAACCTCCTTACTGCCCCCTCCGTGAAAGTATTTCAGCCAATCGTAACTGAGTTTCATTTAAGCAATACTAATGCCAACGCTCTGAATGCTGATAATTGGGGACGTGTTTATGTTAAATGATATGGCAAAGTCTGAACTGTCAAGATAACCGACACGGAAAATTACAGGGTGCAGGTAAGGACAAATAGAGGGTGCTGGTATGGAACGGTATGTTTATTAAGGATAATAATTTTCCGGCAGGATTCAGGTTTCAAGCCAGGCAACGAAACTCGCTGATATAGATGTAAGAAAATCTGACCTTGGTGTCAAATTACATTCGCAAGCGTGTCGATAAGCGAGTGAAAACGCTCCATCCCCTTCAGGTGTTCAGGCGTGAGATCGTAAGAAAGCCGCTGCCAGTATTCGATCAGCCGATCCGGGCCCATCCATGAGGCCTGCGGCGCGGTTCTTGCCAGCGACTGGAAATCGAACTTCATCAGATAACCTGCCCGGCGGATATTGTCGGCAAAGGCCGAGACCAGACGATTCTTTTCGGGCGACAGATCCTCTCGCACAGTCCAGAGCGCGAATACAAAGGGCAGGGCGGTTCTGTCCGTCCAGAGGGCGCCAAGATCGTACATGCGAAATCCGTGATTTGCAGCCGATTCCCTGAGCGCGGCGTCGCCGATCAACAGGCACGCGTCGAACGTGGTCATGACGTCGGCAAGCGGCGCTGCCGTGCGAACGTAGGCAGGCGTTTTCCGCTCGAAATGCTCAAGCAGCACGCGAAGCAGAAGAAACGAGGTATCGGAGTCCGACGTGACCGCGATCTTTTTCCGGTCGAGCGCGCCAAGCGGATGCTTCGAAAAAAGAATGATGCTGTGAACCGCGCCTCTGGAGCTGATGGAATGCCCCGGAATATAGTCGTAAATATCCTTGTGGAGGAGATACTCGACAGATGATGACGCGCTTATGTCAATCTCGGCGGCCCGAAGCATTCTGTTCAGGTCGGATGGAATCCCCTGCACGAACTCGTACCTTGAACAGTCGAAATGACGTCTGAGCGTTTCGTAAAGCGGGTAGAGGTTGGCGTACTTGATTTCGCCAATTTTAAGCATCATCCCTTGACCACACCCATCGGGCAAAGGCGGGCGACCTTGCGCGATATTCCGGCGTCATGCACCACATCCACCACATCCGAGACATCCTTGTACGCCTCGCTCATTTCTTCGGCAAGCGTATGTCGTCCGGCGGAGCGCACGTAAATCCCCCTGTCCTCAAGCTCGCGCCATATGGCGCGGCCCTTTGCCTGACGCATCGCCTGATGGCGCGACATTATTCTGCCCGCGCCGTGGCATGTCGAGCCGAAGGTTTCGGCCATCGCGCGCTCTGTTCCGGCCATAACATACGATGCGCGGCCCATGTCGCCGGGAATAAGCACCGGCTGGCCGGTCTTCCGGAACACTTCCGGAAGCTCCGGATGTCCGGGCGCGAAGGCGCGCGTTGCGCCCTTGCGGTGAACCATCAGCTCGCGTTTTTCGCCATCGACCATGTGAAACTCCGTTTTTGCGATGTTGTGCGCCACATCGTAGAGAAGATCGAGGCCGAGGGCGCGGCGCGGCATTTTGAAAAATGCCATGAAGACCTCGCGCGTCCAGTGCATCATGAGCTGGCGATTGGCCCACGCATAGTTCGCGGCTGCCCTCATCGCGGCCAGGTAACGCCGTGCTTCCTCGCTGTCAACCGGCGCGCAGGCAAGTTCGCGGTCGGGCAGGGCGATGTCGTACTTTTTCGCCGCCCTGTCCATCACGCCAAGAAAATCGGTGCATACCTGATGCCCGAATCCGCGCGATCCGGAATGAATCATCACCGTAACCTGCCCCTCGAAGAGGCCAAACGTGTTGGCCGTCTCCTGGTCGAAAATCTCATCGACGTACTGAACCTCCAGAAAATGATTGCCGGCGCCTAGTGTTCCCTGTTGCGCGCGTCCGCGCTCATACGCCTTCTCGCTCACCTCGTCCGGATCGGCTCCGTCCAGCGCGCCGCCCGACTCCGTATGCTCCAGATCTGCCGCGTCGCCATATCCGTTTGCCACGCTCCACCGCGCGCCCTCCAGCAGGAGCTTGCGCTCGTCCTGCAGGGACAGCTTCAAGCGCCCCTTGCTGCCGACGCCGCTTGGTATTTCCGAGTAGAGCAGGCTTACGAGGTCTTTCATGCGGGGCACAGCGTCATGCTTCATCAGGTTTGTCTTTAACAGACGCACGCCGCAGTTAATGTCGTAGCCCACGCCGCCGGGCGACACAACGCCCTCGTGCATGTCGAAAGCGGCCACGCCGCCGATTGGGAAGCCGTATCCGGTATGGATGTCGGGCATTGCCATCGATGCCTTTACAATGCCGGGCAGCGTGGCTGTGTTTGCAACCTGCGCTATCGCCTGCTGCTCCAGATGGCTTATCAGCCTGGCGCTTGCATAGATTATTCCATGCACCCGCATTCCGCTTATGGAACCTATAGGAACTTCCCAACGGTTATCGTCCAGCCTTCGGATATTACCCATTGTTCATGCCTCCTGTCAGCGACAAGCGATGTTATTCACACTTATCCACAGCCGCTGTGTAAAACCGGCTCATTGAAACCGCTCGATCAAGTAACCAAGCCCCCTTCAGCTAATTGCCTACAAAACGGGCAATATTGGCGTCCCGGAACATTAATTCGCGCCATATGCCCCACTAATAAAGTCAATAATTCGACGTTATATGAAGTGGATAGATAACTTATTGATTCTCTGCGGTAAAACTGCGTCATGAAATCGTTCCTTACGTGACGGTAAATTGAACCGTCAGACAAATGATTCATTATTTTCATCTTCCCGGTGTGACAAGTCTGGCCACGACTGTGCCTACCGCCATCTTTGTCTCAACACGAAGCGGCAGCCGCCGTTCGTCGTCAGACAGCCATATGAGTATGGAACCCTCGTGGCGGAACAGGCCTTCGGTTATTAGTTCCGGCTTTACAACCAGCGCCGGGATGTTGCCGCCAGGCGTCTCGACGGATTCCCTGCGAAGCGCCTTTACCTCCATCTTGCCGATTTTGCCGCTGTCGAAGATGTTCAGGAAGACCGAGGAACCCGGCTGAATCTTCATGCCGCGAAGCTGCTGGAATCCGGAAAGCACGTCGTAGTAAACCGCCTCCGCCTTCACTTCCCTTGTCTCACCCCGTTTATGATCGACATAGCGAATTGTTCCGTTGCCGAAAAAAGCTTCCTTGTGGGCGGTTTTGCGTCCGTTATGCTGGTGAATCTCGAAATGCTCCGGCACGCCATCTCTGCCCAGAACGCTGTATGCCCGGTCTTCAACCTTGTAAACCCGCGAGATCCATCCGGTGGAATCGACGCCGGTGCGTATTATCGGCTTCTCGACGCCGGTTCGCTCGATATATGCAACCCCCACCGATATGCCGATCCATGATATTTCGAAATCAAGACGTTCCGTTGCCGACTTGATTCCACCGGAAATCAGTGAAGTTCCATCGGCAATGGCGGGGCATGGATTGAAAAAGGTCAACCCGTACAGCGCAAGAAAAACGGTAATCGACGCATATCGCTTCATGGATTCAGGATAACTCAATTTCCGTTTATGGAACATCGTTCATTTCCCCCCCCCCGATAATATTCGTGTTGCCGCCGCCAGCACGTCCCGCGCCGATATGCCGGTCATGCAGCGCCAGTCGGCGCAGCTTCGCCTCCGGCAGGGGGCGCATTTGGCGTTAGCCCTTACAACAACATGCCCTAGTCCATACGGGCCGGAGTTATTGGCCGACACCGTCCCGTATGGGCCGGTTTTGGCTGACATCGGCCCGTATGGGCCGGTTTTGGCTGACATCGTCCCATACGGGCCGGTTTTGGTAAAATCCGTCGGCCCGAATACGGCGACCACAGGAGTTCCCGCCGCAGCCGCTATATGCATCGGCCCGGAATCGTTGGTGATCACAATCCGCGCCCCGGCCAGCACAGCCACCAGCTCCTTCAATCCGGTTTTACCGGCAAGGCTTGTTGCCGCGCCTCCCGATGCCCGGCAAACCGCATCGGCAATTCCGGCTTCCGACGCCGCGCCTGTCACCACAACCGGCAGGCCGGTGTCTGACGCAAGCTGTTTGGCGACCATGCCGAATCTTTCCGCCGGCCAGAGCTTCGATTCCCATCGCGCGCCCGGATTGACGACGATATAATCGCCGTTTATGCCGCATACGGCAAGCAAGGCCTTCACCCGCTCCGCAGCATCGGCATTTACGCCCAGATTGAACTCAACCGGACGGGTTTCAAGTCCAAGCGCCTCCGCGATCTTCATGTTCCGGTCAACCGCGTGAACCGCGTCGCCGTAGCCGACCTTGCGGTTGTAGAAAAAAGGCGCGCCCTCGCGGGCTTTTTTGAAGCCGATCCGCACCGGAGCTCCGCTCCAGAATGCAACCATTGCGCTTCTGAACAGCCCCTGAAGATCGATGGCCAGATCGTACCGTCCGCGCCTTATCTCATCGCGGAAGCTCAAAATCGAGGGCAGGGCGCGAATGCCGTCCCGCTTCCACCTGTCTTTGTCCATGACGACAAGCCTGTTTATGCCCGCGGTGTCGGAGATGATCTGCTCAAGCCCGCGCGCAATTACCCAATCCACCTCGGCTTGCGGCCACGAGCGCCTGATGGCCGAAAGCACCGGAAGCGCATGGATCACGTCGCCAAGCGAGCTTGGCTTGATAAAGAGGATGCGTTTGGGCGGGGCGGTCATGCGTGGTGATCAGCGGGCTGAAGCCCGCTGTTGATATCGAATGTGATAAGTCGCGCGGCCTGGGCGATGCCTTCCGCTGTAATGTCGGCGCGTGTGCCTTCGGCGGTTTCCGCGCCGTAGCCGGTTGTTACGAGCACGCCCTTCATGCCCGCGCGCGCGGCCAGCTCGATGTCGGCGGGTTTGTCGCCGATCATGTACGACGCGGAAATGTCGATTCCAAGCTCGCGCGCCGCCTGTTCGACCATCCCCGGCTCAGGCTTGCGGCAGGAACAGCCGTCATCCGGGCCGTGCGGGCAGTAGAATATTCCGTCGAACCGGAACCCTATCATCTCCTGAAGACGCTCGTGAGTGAGCCGCACGAAATCCTCGGTGAAGTAGCCGCGCGCAACGCCCGACTGGTTTGTTATCAGCACCACCAGAAACCCGGCGTCGCGAAGCATTTGAAGGGCATCGCCCGCGCCGTCAAAAGGCCTCAGGTCGCGGATGTCCGAAAGGTAATTCACTTCTTCGATCACGGTTCCGTCGCGGTCTACGAAGACGGCTGGTAGGGGCGAACGGCCGTTCGCCCTTACAGTGTTCCCTTTTGCCAGAAGTTCCATCGCCGCATCAGTAACCATCTCCACGCTTATCCTCTCCATGCAGACCGGCAGAGCGGCCTTGTCGCACTTGCGCTTGAAACATGGCGCGCACTCAAGACCGGCGGGCCTGACAACTCGGCAATTCCGGCAGAACGGGCCGGTTGCCTCAGGCGATGTGGAGCCAAAAAGCGCAACCACCGGCCTGTCGAGCGCCGCCGCCATGTGCATCGGCCCGGAATCGTTCGTTATGAACAAGTCGCAGCGTTCGACAAGCGCGGCCAGTTCCCTGAGAGTAGTCTTTCCGGTTGCCACAACCGGTTTATTTCTCATGCGCCCGGCAATTTCACCGGCGATCGAAACCTCAGCCGGGCCGCCGAAGATGATCACGCCAGCGCCCAGGCGCTCGGCCAGACTGTCAGCCGCCCCGGCGAATCTCTCCGGAAACCACCGCTTCGACGAGCCGAACGTAGCACCCGGATTTATGCCGATAATCTTTGCCCCGTCAAGCCCGTTACTTGTAATGAACGATTCGGCCCATGCGCGTTCGGCGTCTGCCGGATGCATCCGCATTGCGGTTTCATGCCCCATGCGCGGATCGATTTCGCTCCAGCCTTCGATCAAGTCCAGGTAATAATCGACATGATGGCGCAACCTCGCTCCGTCTTTTAACTTGTGGCCCTCCCGAAGCGCAATTGCGCGCGTCAGCAATATTCGCCTTGCGTCACGGTTGTAGCCAACGCGCACGGGTATCCGCGCCAGAAACGCGATCAGCGCCGCGTCGAACGCGTTCTGAAAGAGCAGGGCGGTGTCGATTTTTTTTGCGCGAAGTTCGCGAGCCAGCCGGAGTTTTCCCGCAAAACCCCTGTGCCGCCCGACGTTATCGTAGATCAAAATCTCGTCAACCGCCGGATGGTTCCGGTAAACCTCGGCGGCCCACGGACGGGCAAGCACGGTTATTGACGCTTGCGGATAAAGCCGCTTCACCGCTTCCAGCGCCGGAAGCGTCATCACCGCGTCGCCGATCCAGTTGACGGCGCGTATAAGAATCTTGCGCGGAGCTTTGCTCATCCGGGCGGCTCGTTCTCCGGGAAACGCTTCCAGCGCCGGTGAATCCATAGCCATTCGTCCGGGTGCGCGGAGACGAATTCCGCGATCTTCCGCGCATGGCTCATCGTGTTTAGCTCGATGTCGGCGTCGGTGTTTCCGGTTCTGATAACAGGCATCGGCGCTTCCAGAACAATCCGGTGGCCCTTGGGCGCGCGGCAAATGTACATCGGGATTACCGCCGCGCCGGTTTTAAGCGCAAGCACCGCGGGCATCTTGGCTGTGTACGCCCTGCGCCCGATGAATTCCGTAACAACGCCCTCCGACGGATTCACGCTCTGGTCAATAAGAACAGTGATTGTTCCGCCGCCCTTCATTACCCGAAGCGCCGCCCGAAGAGCGCCGTCTTTCGGGATGGTTCTGTTTCCGTTTCGCACCCGCACGCTGTCGATCAGCCTGTTCAGAAACGGATTGTCGAGCGGCCTCACCACAACCGAAAAACCGCCCGCCGCCCTCGAAAGCGCGTTGCCCAGAAGCTCCCAGTTGCCGAGGTGCGCCGTTATGAAAACCACCGGATAACCCGCAGCCTTCGCGCCAAGATAGTTCTCAAGTCCGTCGATTTCTATGCCGCTGAAAATATCCTCGCGGCCAAGCCAGATTCGCGCGACCTCGATCATCGATATGCCGTAGTTTGCAAAACATTCGCGCACGAGACCGGGGCGCTCTTCGCCGTACACAAGCCGCGTGTTCCAGAGCGCGATGCGGCGTCTGCGCCCGGACACAATCAGGAAAACGCGGCCAACAGCGCGGCCAAACGGGCGAATAAGCCAGCGCGGCAGAACTGCGGCAAGGGCCATCACAAGAAAGGCCGCGGCGAATTCCGCGGCCTCGATCAGTCGCTTCATGTTGGTGGGAACCAGCGCTTAAACGTTAGCCGCCTCATCCGAATCGTCCTTGCGGCGTGTTTCGCCGTTTCCGTTGTCATCCTTCTTCTTGTCCTTGTGCGACGCTGTAAGCTCCCGCAGTCTGTCGTCAACCGCGCGGTTCACGGTTCCTTCCGGGAATTCCCCGTCTTCGCCGCGCGCGCCGGCGGTCATGCCGGTGAATATCTCAAGGCCTTCCTCAACGCGGTCGAACGAGTATATATGAAAATTGCCGCTTTCCACCGCGTCCAGAACCTCCTGCTTGAGCATCAGGTTTCGAACATTGCGCGACGGAACAAGCACGGCATGGCTGCCGTCTAGGCCGCGCGCCGCGCAGATGTCGAAGAAGCCCTCGATCTTCTCGTTCACGCCGCCTATCGGCTGCACCTCGCCGTGCTGATCCATCGATCCGGTGACCGCGATGTTCTGCTTCAGCGGAATGCCGGAGATGGCGCTAAGCAGAACATAAAGCTCGGCGCAGGTTGCGCTGTCGCCCTCGATGCCTTCGTAGAGCTGCTCGAAACCGATCGATGCCGAAAGGCTGATCGGCTTTTTCCCCGCGTATGTGCCGCCCAGATAAGACGAAAGGATCATGATCGCCTTCTCGTGAATCTTGCCGCTCATCTTGGTTTCGCGCTCGATGTTCACCACCCCGGCCTTGCCCGCGTAAACGCGGCATGTTATGCGCGACGGCTTGCCGAACATGTAATCGCCGGTTCCAAGCACCGCAAGGCCGTTTATCTGCCCGGCCTTCGCGCCGGATGTCTCGATTATGAACGTGTCTTCGAGCGTGGCTTCCTTCAGCAGGTCTTCGATTCTGCTGTTTCTGTAGATCGCCTCTCTTCGCGCCTGTTCAACATGTTCGGCCCGAACCACATCGCTTCCGGCCTTTCCGGCCCAGAAATCGGCCTCCTTCATGATGTCCGAGATCAGGCCGAACCGGGCCGAGAGTTTTTCCTGATGCTCGGCAAGCCTCGCGCCGTATTCCACTATCTTGCCCACGCCCTCGCGGTCGAACGGGCGGAGGTTTCCGGCGGCGCAGCGGTTGGCCACAAACAGCGCGTATTTATAGAGATTGTCGTCGGTGCGTTTCATCCTGCCGTCGAAGTCCGCCTTAACCTTGAAGAGGTTTCTGAACTCTTCGTCGTAGTAGTAGAGCAGGTAGTAGTACATCGGATTGCCGACAAGTATCACCTTGATATTCAGCGGCATCGGTTCCGGGCGCATTGTCGTGGTGCTGACAAGGCGGTATTGCTCCCAGATGTCGTCCATGCCGATCTGCCGGTTCTTTATCACGCGCTTCAGGCCTTCGTAGGAAAACATGTTACGAAGAAGGTCGAGCGCGTCGATTACCAGATAGCCGCCGTTTGCCCTGTGAACGCTTCCGGCCTTGATCATCGTGAAATCGGTGAACGCCATGCCGTACTGAACGCGGTGTTCCACGCGGCCAAACAGGTTCAGGTAGGTGGGGTTCGACTCGACGACGAACGGCGCGCCCTTCGTGTCCTTGTTGTCCACCAGAACGTTCACCCTATAGCGTGTCAGGTCGGTTTCGGGTTTTCCGCCGCGCATCATCATGGCAAGCGCCTGCTGCTGCGGGTTTTCGTCTGATGGGCGGAAGTCGGCTATGTTGTCGAGCACGTCTTCCTTCACCTGCTCCAGATAATCGACAGCGCCCTCGGTCTTGCGGTACTTGCTCTGAAGCTCCGAAATCCAGATGCTGACCGCGGCAAGCGCTGCGGTGCGCTCAAGCGCGCGGATGGCGTCCTTCGCCGCTTTCTCCTCCTGCCGCACATGGCGCACAACATCGTCAAGCCGTTCCTGATATTCTTTGCCCTGCGCCTCGATAGCCTGTTTCATCTCGTCGTCGAGCGCTGAGAATTCGTCGTCGGTCAACGGCTCGCCGTTTTTCTTGAGCGGAACCATCACAAGCCCGCTCACGGTTTTCCTTATGCCGAAGTTCTTCTGGCGCGCCTCCTCGTCGAGCGCCGAGAACTTCTCGCGCTGGCTCTTCTGGAACGCCTCGAATATGGCGCTCTTCTGGCGGTCGTACTCCTTCGAGTCGAACACTTTCGGAATCTCGGTCTGGAGTATTTTTACAAGCTCCTCCATGTCCTTCTGAAACACGCTTCCCAAGCCGGGCAGAAACTCGATAAGGCGCGGATTGTCCGGCTTTGTAAAGTTGTGAACGTAGCACTGGTCGTTTGGAACCGTCTCGGACGCCGCCTTTTTCTGCAGCAGGGTGCGGATGGTGGTCATCTTTCCGGTTCCCTGCTCGCCAAGAATGTAGGCGTTGTAGCCCTGGTTATTGGTTATCTCAAGGCCGAACTCCAGCGCCCGAAGCGCTCTGTCCTGCCCTATGGTTCCCTCGATAACCGGGATGTCCTTCGTCGTCTCGAACGGAAACATTGACGGATCACAGCAACGTTTAAGCTCTGCGGATGTGAGTTTCTTAGGCATTACGCCCCCCTATCCTCGCGGATTACATTTACGAACATCAGTAATGATACCTGCATGAGATTATTACCAGAGCGTCGTCGGTTGCGGTGTAAACAAGCCTGTGCTCATCATCGATACGTCTTGACCAATATCCGGCGAGTTCATGCTTTAGCGGTTCGGGCTTGCCGATTCCTGAATACGGGTTTCTGCCTGCGTCCTTGATTAGTTGAACTATTTTACGATGGATGCGGCTGTCTGACCCGGCCCAATAGTTGAAATCTTCAAACGCCCCGGCCTCGAAAACGATACGCCTCACGCTACTCGACAACCGCTTCGATCAGATTTTTACCGATGCCGACGTTCTCCACTGCATCCAGTAACCTTTTTCTGTTCGCCCCGGATCGCATGAGATAATCGGTCTCGTCAAGATCATGAACCGTTATCTCGATCTCCTTGTTCCTGAAGATAGCTTTCAGGCTGTCGATAAAGCCGTTGTCAAGCTCGTTGATGTTGAGCCTGTATGTTGTTCGCATGGTTTTGAACTCCTTGCCGTATTGCAATCGATGATCTAACTATCGCCCATATTTTTCGCAAAATCAAGGCGATTCCCAAAGTGGCTTGCCTATCCTCGCGGATGAAATTCCTTGTGCGCGCGGCGCAGCCGGCTGGTTGTCACCTTCGTGTAAATCTGGGTTGTCGCTATGTCGGAATGCCCAAGCATCTTCTGGACGGAACGAAGGTCTGCTCCGCCGTCCAGCAGGTGCGTGGCGAACGAATGGCGCATGACGTGAGGCGAGATGTTGATGTCCAGCTTCTTGCCGTATTCCTTGATGCATTGCCAAAAACGCTGGCGGGTGATGCGCCTGCCGCCCTGCGAGATGAACAGGTATGACGAGCGCGCGCCTTTCAGAAGCAGAGGCCTTCCGCGCAGGATGTAATCCTTCACCGAATCGATGGCACGGCTGTTTGCCGGGACAATTCGCGCCTTTTCTCCCTTGCCGGTCACCTGAAGAAACCCGGCGTCGAAGTTGATGTCGTCCAGCTTCATGGTTATCAGTTCGCTCACCCGAAGGCCCGACGAGTACATTAGTTCCATCATAGCCCGGTCGCGAAGGCCGAAATGCCCATCGCCAGGAGCGTCGAGCAGGGCGCGGATGTCCGACGCGCTCAGCGCCTTTGGAAGCCTTCGCCAGCCCTTCATGTTGCGCATGTTTTCGGTAGGGTCGTCATCCGCCACTTTTTCAAGGATGAGAAAGCGGGCATATCCGCGAATGGATGAAAGCGCGCGAGCCACTGTCGCGGGCGACTTCTTTTCGTCCATCTGCTTCAGGCAGAAGGAAAGCACCGCGTTTCGCGTGAATGCCGTCGCGCTCTCGCCGTTTTCAGCAAGAAAGCCCGAAAAACGCGCAAGATCGCCCCGGTACGATTCAAGCGTGTTTTCGGAAAGTCCTTTTTCAACCGTGAGGTAATCGATGTATCTGTTAATCATTTAACATATTCTAAGCGGTTTGGCGGGACGTTTCAAGACGGAAACGCAGGGGGCAGTGTTGATATTCCGGTGAGTTTGGAGCGTGTTCGCATGATGCGAAGATCGTTATCCAAAACCGCATTCAGCCCTCATGCGCCGCCAAACCCTCTACCGCCTTCAGGCCGTCCACCGCCGAGCTTACGATTCCGCCTGCGTATCCCGCGCCTTCGCCAACCGGAAACAGCCCGGCCACGTTCACCGACTCCAGCGATCCTGCCTGGCGCAGAACCCGAACAGGCGATGACGTGCGCGTTTCCGGGCCGATCAGCACCGAATCTTTAAAACCCTTGATTTTGTTTGCAAACTCATCTATTCCGCGCCGAAGCGAAGTCGCAAGCGCGCCCGGAAGCATTCGCGCAACGTCCGACGCGACAACGCCGGGCGTGTAGCTTGTCTCTATTTTTCCCCTCGACGCCCTGCCGCGCATGAAATCGGCTGTTTTCTGCGCCGGAGCAAGGAATCCGCCGCCCGCCATCTCGAACGCGGCCCGCTCTATCCTCCGCTGGAATTCTATTCCGGCCAGAACGCCATTGGCACGGAAGTCGGATGGATTCACCGAAACCACAATCGCGGAATTAGACAACCCCGAATCCCGCCCGTAACGGCTCATCCCGTTTGTAACCACGCCGCCCGGCTCGCTCGCCGCAGCCACAACCACGCCTCCGGGGCAGTTGCAGAACGAATAGACGCCGCGCCCGGCCTTCAAGTCTTGCCACGCCACGCGGTAATCCGCCGCGCCAAGCTCCGGATGCCCAGCGAAACGGCCATATTGCGCCCGGTCTATAAGCGCCTGCGAATGCTCGATTCTAAGCCCAACGGCAAACGCCTTCGGCTCAAGCGCCACGCCGGCGAGGTGCAGCATTTCGTATGTGTCGCGCGCGCTGTGTCCTGTGGCCAGAAACACGGCGTCGGCGCCGATTATCTCGCCTCCTGCCTCAACTCCGGCAACCGCGCCGTTTTTGATAATCAGGCCGGTAACAGGCTTGTCGTAATGAAACGCGCCGCCAAGCTCACGTATTCTGTTTCGCAGACGGCAGACAACGGCACGAACCCTCTCGGTTCCTACATGCGGTTTTTGTTCGTAATGGATCTCCGGATTTACGCCGCAAGCCGTGAAAACATCGAAAACCCGGCCCACAAGCGGATCCTTCGACCGGCATGTGAGCTTGCCGTCGGAAAATGTTCCGGCGCCGCCTTCGCCAAACTGCACGTTCGACGATTCATCCAGAACGCCGTCGCGCCAGAGGCGATGAACCGCCTCGATGCGCCGGGGCATGGCGCCGCCGCGCTCAAGCACAATCGGCTTGTAGCCTTTGAGCGCAAGGGCATACGCGGCAAACAGTCCGGCGGGGCCGGTTCCCACCACAACCGGATATTCGCCGATTCGACGGGTTCCGGACAACTGCGTAACATCTGCGGATAGCCCGCCGGATTGGTTGAATTCCCCGGCGGGGCCGGTTCCCACCACAACCGGATATTCGCCGATTCGACGGGTTCCGGTGGAAACAGGCGCATCTTCCGAAACATGGTCGGTTTCCTCGCGTCCATGCTCAATCTGAATGGAAAACACGATCTTTACGCGATCCTTCTTGCGGGCATCGACCGACCGGCGCAGGATTTTAAATTCTGGCACACGATCCGGAGCGAGATCGAGCGCGCGGCAGACCTCGGCGCCTAAATCCACACGTTTTCCGGTAACGACAGGAACTTCAATTGTAAGTGTCTGGTTGGTAGTCATTTGCAGATACATTAGCACAATGGTTGCGGTCTGCCGGTAAATTGACCGCTTAAATTATGGCGTGCTAATCTTCGAGTCGAAATCAGATGAGATCATTTTTTCTTGCATTGCAGTTTCTGACGGTAATTCCTGTAAGGGTTCATGGCGATGTAACGGCGGTTCATATCGCCCGGAGCGTCGGCATGTATCCGCTGGTTGGCGCGGTTCAGGGGGCGATTATTGCGCTGGCCGCGTTTCCTCTGGTTTACGCATTTCCCGATGACATGGCAGCGGCGCTGCTTCTGCTTTTGTTGACAGCAACAAATGCCGGATTCCACCTTGACGGGCTTTCCGACACGCTCGACGGCATGGCCGTGAAATCGTCCGGCGACCGGGAGGCCGACATCGGGCGCAGGCTTGCCGTCATGAAAAAAGGCCCGGCAGGCCCGATGGGCGCGGCTGGAATCACCATGGCGCTGCTTCTGCAATATCTCGGCATTCACGCCATTATCGGGGGCTTTGCCGGAAATATTCAGCATCTCGTTGTCGCGCTGTTGATAATGCCGATTCTCGCCAAATGGTCTATGGCCGCGGCGATTGCGGGCGCGAAATCGGCACGTCCGGACGGCTTGGGGAAGCTTGTGATCGAACATGCCGGGCGGCGCGAATTGTTCACCGCGCTTGGGATAGCCGTAGCGTTTACGGTCGTTGGCGCGATTGCGGCTCCAAAGAGCCTGTCGCCATGGATGCTGCTTCTTCCAGCCGTGATGTATGTGCTTGCCGCCGGATTCCGCCGCTGCTGCAACGCGCGATTCGGCGGCATGACCGGCGACATGTTCGGCGCGTTGAACGAACTGGCGCAGACCGGTTACCTTCTGCTGGCGGGCGCATGGCTAAGGCACGCTGTCTGATACGGGTTCGGAGTCTGGATTAGCAGTCATTTTTGTGCCTGCACAACCTCGCTTCCATGTCCGGATGAGGTTACGATGATGGTTGGTGCGATGATGGTTGTTGCGTTGCAGTAAATTGGGCCGAAATGCTAACCTATGGCCAGTCAGGCGTTGGGAATCCCGTTGAAATCGGGAGCGGACCCGCCGCTGTAGCCGGAACGAAATCAGCTATTGCCACTATTCATGAAGTGCGGATGGGAAGGCGCTGAGATTAGGATGATGCCGGAAGCCAGAAGACCTGCCTGACACGTTAAACCCGGAGAGCCTTCGAGGATAGAGGCGCTATGGAACGAAGCCATTCGTTTTTTAGACTTTTCATCCACGGCTTTCCTTTTTACGGGAAAGCTGGCACGGCTTTCCGTCTTGCGGAAAAGCCGTTTTTTATTTTTTGGAGCGTTCACAGTGATTTTTTCATCATGACTACAACTCTATACCTGATCCGCCACGGCGAAACCGAGGGCGCGGAGGAGCGCCGCTACAAGGGCAGCCTCGACGTTCCGCTGTCGGCGGACGGCGAACGCCGCATGGCGGCTGTCGGAATGCGGCTTGCCAGCGTGAAGTTTGACGCCATCTACGCCTCGCCGCTTTCCCGCGCATTGAAAAGCGCGGAGCTTGTGGCCGCGCCGCACGGCATCGCGCCTACGATTTGCGAGCCGCTTCGCGAGCGCAACTTCGGCCAATGGGAAGGGCTTTCCTTCGATGAATGCCGCGATCAATATCCGGATCAGTTCGAGGCATGGTTCAAAAATCCGCTCACATCCTCGCCGGTTGGCGGCGAAAGCACGCTAGACGTCCGCGCAAGGGTTTCTCCGGCGCTGGCGGAAATCCTCAGTCGGCATAATGGCGGCGGCAACATCGCGGTTGTTGCGCACGGCGGCGTGAACAGGATAATCCTGTGCGAAATGCTTGGGATGCCGCTCGAAAACATATTCCGCGTGGAGCAGAACTTCGGCGCGGTGAACATCATTGAATTGTGGGACGGGCTGCCGGTGGTGAAGCTTTTAAACGGAATAGCGGAGAACGCACTTTGATGAAAGCTCGTTCCATAATGATTCAGGGAACCGGCTCCGGCGTTGGAAAAAGCTTTTTATCCGCAGGGTTATGCCGAATTATTTCAGATATGGGTTTAAGTGTTGCGCCGTTCAAGTCGCAGAACATGGCGCTTAATTCCTTCGTGACAGCCGAAGGCGGCGAGATTGGCCGGGCGCAGGCGTTTCAGGCCGAGGCGGCCCGCGTTGCGCCGCGAAACGACATGAATCCGGTGCTGCTGAAAACGCAGTCGGAATCGGGCTGTCAGGTGATTTTAAACGGCAAAGTTCATTCATCGATGACCGCGCGCGAATACTACGCCTTCCGTGAAACGGCGTGGGCTGCCGTAACCAAGGCGTATGACAGGCTTGCGTCCGATTTCGACGTGATCGTGCTTGAAGGCGCTGGCAGTCCGGCTGAGATCAATCTGGCGCGTGAAGAGATCGTGAACATGAACATGGCCCGCCACGCCGGCTCGCCGGTGTTACTGGTTGGCGACATCGACAAGGGCGGCGTTTTCGCCTCGCTCTACGGCACTGTTGCGCTTCTAAGCGGCGACGCCGACATGATAAAGGCGTTCGTTATCAACAAGTTCCGTGGCGACAAGACCATTCTCGATCCGGGACTGGATGCCATCCGCGCCAAAACAGGCCGCCCGGTTATCGGCGTGATTCCGCATCTGGGCGAGCTTGGGATGCACGAGGAGGACGGCATACCGGCTGACCGCATGAGGTCAAACGGCGAGCGTCCGGTGAAAATTGCGGTTGTGCGGCTTCGCTCGATATCGAACTTCACCGATTTCGACCCGTTTTTATACGAGCCCGACGTCGAGATTATCTACACAACTCGCGAATCGGACATCGGAAACGCCGATCTGACGATCCTGCCTGGCTCGAAGAACACCGTGAAGGATCTGCTGAAGCTTCGTGAAACCGGGCTCGACAGGGTGATTATCGAACGCGCGAAACGCGGCGAGCCGGTTGCCGGAATCTGCGGCGGCTACCAGATGCTTGGACGCGCGATTTTCGATCCGCACGGCATGGAAAGCGACCACGCGGAAGTTGCGGGGCTTGGCCTGCTCGATACCGAAACCACGCTTGGACGCGAAAAGACCACGCGGCAGGCGAGGGCGGATGTCGTCGCGCCGCCGCCAGGCATGAATTTTTTGCCTGCCGAGTTGGCCGGCTACGAGATTCATCTTGGCGCAACCGAAGCGGCTAATCCGCTGTTTAGAATCATCATGCCAGACGGCGCAGCCGTGCCGGACGGCTCGGCTTGCGGAAGCGCATGGGGAACGTACCTGCACGGCATATTCGACAACGACAGCTTCAGGCGCGAACTGATAAACTCTTTGAGGGCGCGGCGCGGGATGGAGCCATTGGAATCCGGCGTGTGTTACGCCGAAATGAAAGACGCGGCGATAAACCGCTGGGCCGATGCGCTGAGGGATCATATTAATATGGGATATGTTTTTCGGATGATGGGGATTGCTACATGATCGGCGAAGCCTTAATAATTGCAGCCGCTTACGCAACCGACATTATCGTTGGCGATCCGCGTTTCATTCCGCATCCGGTGCGGATTATCGGCGGCGCTGTGCATGTGGGCGACAAGGCGCTTCGGCGGGCTTCGAAACCGCATGGCGCGAAGTGGCAGAAGGCGGCAGGCGCGGGGCTTGTTCTGCTTGTTTTATGGGCAACATTCACGCTCGCCACGCTGGTGACCCGCTATATGCCGAAGTCGGAAACATCGCTCGACTCCATTCTGAGCACCGCCGCCATAATCTGGCTCACTTCCACCACGCTTGCAACGCGCGGTCTTGTCTGCGCCGGGCGGCGGGTGATTCGCGAGGTGAAGCGCGGGAATATTGATGTTGCGCGTGAAAAACTTGCGATGATCGTTGGACGAGATACTGCGTCGCTTTCCGGGGAGAAAATACTTGCCGCGTCAATAGAAACAATGGCCGAAAACGCGTCAGACGGCATAATCGCGCCGTTGTTCTACTTCGCGCTAGGCGGGCTGCCGCTTGCGATGGCGTACAAGGCGATAAACACGATGGACTCGATGCTGGGGTACAGAAACGAGAAATACAGGCATTTCGGCTGGGCGGCTGCCCGGATCGACGACGCGGCAAACTTCATTCCGGCCCGCGTCACAGGGCTGCTGATTGCGGCTGCGGCATTGCTCATAAAACGCGCCGATGCGCGCAAGGCATTTGCCATAATGCGGCGCGACGGACGCAACCACACAAGCCCGAACAGCGGAGTGCCTGAGGCTGCGATGGCCGGGGCGCTCGGCGTGCGGCTTGGCGGCCCGTCGTCTTACGGCGGCAAGGTTGTGATTAAGCCGTACATCGGAGACGATGACAGCGAAGTAACTGTGAATAAAGCTAAAACCGCCGTAATTCTCACCGCCGTAACCTCGCTGATCGGGTTTATAATCACGCTTTTGCTTGCCGCGCTGGAGATTCATCTATGACCATGCACGGCGGCGATGTCTATTCGGCGGCTGATGCGCTGAAAATACCGGTTCGCAACGTCATCGACTTCAGCGCGTCGGTGAATCCGCTTGGGCCGTCCAAAAAGGTGAAGGCTGCCATGCGTTCCGCGCTCAAGGAGCTTGGCCGCTATCCGGACAGCCATTGCCGTCGGCTTGTGAAAAAGATCGCGCGAGTGTACGGGATTGATCCGACGCATATTGTTTGCGGAAACGGATCGAACGAGCTGATTCATCTGGCGATGGCCGTAACAAAGCCGAAGCGCGTGCTTGTGACCGCTCCGGCATTTGCCGAATACGAGCGGGCGGCCCGGCTGGTTGGGGCCGAAATTGTAAAATTGCCGCTTGCCGAAAGCGACGGGTTTGGCGTAAGCGCGCAAGCCTTTGCCGAGGCGATGAAGAGCTGCGACGCCGCGTTTCTCTGCAATCCGGGCAATCCAGCCGGAACGCTAATGTCTCGCGCCGACGTGCTTGCAATTGCCGCCGCCGCTAACACCGCCAATTGCCTGCTGATTATTGACGAGGCGTTTATGGATTTCTGCCGCGATGAATCGGTTATTCGCGATGCAGCCGGGAGTTCAGGCGTGATAGTTCTCCGGTCGCTTACGAAATATCACTCGCTTGCCGGGCTGCGGATCGGCTTTGGCCTGTTTCCGCCGGAAATCAAGGCCGCCATTGCCGAGATTAAAGACCCGTGGTCGGTCAACGCGCTTGCCGAAGTTGCCGCAATCACCGCGCTTTCGGACAGGGCGTTTGCCAAAGACACGGCTGCGTGGCTTTCAGCCGAGAAAAAGTATATGGGCAAAGGGCTTGCGGCGCTTGGCTTCAAGATATATCCGTCTGAAGCGAATTTCTTTCTGGTGAAACACGAACTGGCGCAAGCCCTGCGGGAGCATCTTTACAGGCGCGGCATACTGCTTCGCGACTGCTCGAACTTCGACGGGCTGGACATCTCGTTTCTGCGCATCGCCATAAGAGGCCGCAGGGAAAACGCGCGGCTGTTGAAGGAGATGAAGTGGTGGTTTGGGAGAATCGCGGCGCGTGATTAAAGGCGCCTTCATCATTGCCGCACCGTCCAGCGGAAGCGGCAAGACGACGGTTACACTGGCTCTGATGGCTGCGCTTCGGGCTCGCGGGCTTGCGGTTCAGCCGTTTAAGTGCGGGCCGGATTTTATCGATCCCACGCTTCACCGCGCAGTTACCGGACGCGTTTCCCGCAATCTCGACATCCGCATGTGCGGCGAGGCGTTTGCGCGGGAATGCTTCGCGCGTAATGGCGCCGACGCCGATGTGTCGGTTATCGAGGGCGTGATGGGCATGTTCGACGGCGGCGCATCGAGCACCGCCGCGCTTGCAAAGCTGCTTGATATTCCGGTGGTTCTGGTGCTTGACGCCGGAAAGATGGCCGAGAGCGCGGCAGCGGTGGTGAAGGGTTTTGAATCGCTGGAACCGGAAATCCGGCTTGCGGGCGTTGTGATGAACAGAATTGGAAGCGAGCGGCATATGAAGCTGGTGCGTGACGCCGTGGCCGCGCATTGCAAGACACAAGTGCTTGGAAAATTTCCGAAAAACGCGAAGCTTGCCATTCCGGAGCGCCATCTTGGGCTTCACATGGGACACGAGAATTTGTTTGACGATGCCAAGATGGCGGAGGCGGCGGAAAGCGGGATAGATATTGATGCGTTGCTGAACGCCTGTCATTCCATTTTTAAATCATTCGGACAACCTGTGTCTGTGTGTTCGGCCATGTTTTCGGCTCCCCCCGGCTTCGCCACCCCCCTCATTGAGGGGGGCTTGGGGGGAGTTATGGAACTGTCTATTCGAAATTGGAATCAGAAGTTGGGCGTTCACGCAGGGACTTCCCTGCAAGCTGGACAAGCTGGACAATCACGGCAAACAGCCGCCCGAATAGCCGTGGCGATGGACGACGCCTTCTGTTTCCACTATCCGGACAATCTCGACATGCTGGAAGCTTTCGGCGCCGAAATCGTGCCGTTTAGCCCGCTGGCCGACGACTGCCTGCCAAGCGGCATCGACGGCGTCTATCTGCCGGGCGGCTATCCGGAGTTGCGGATAGAAAAACTTTCGGACAATAGACTGATGCTGAAATCCATTAACGAATGGGTGATGGCTGGCGGCGTTTGCTATGCCGAATGCGGCGGTTTCATGTATCTGTGCGAGGGCATGGACGACGCAAACGGTATGTTTCGCCCGCTTGCGGGCGCGTTTCCGGTTCGCCCGGTGATGAAGCCGAAGCTTGCCGCGCTTGGCTACCGGGAGATCGAAACCGTTGCCGACACCTTTTTCGGCCCGGCGGGAACGCGGCTGCGCGGCCACGAGTTTCATTACTCGGAGACCGGTTTCATGCCGGAGAGCGTGGAGCGCGTCTACATCGGCGCGGACGGGTTTCGCGTGAAAAATACAATCGGAAGCTACGTTCACATCCATTTCGGATCGAACCCGGAGGCGGCGAAAAACTTCGTCGCGGCTTGCAATTGCATTGGTCGTGGCGAACGTTCGTTCGCCACCAGAAAAAACTAGAGGCAAAAATATGGACGCAATTCTGCTGTTAGGGCACGGAAGCATGAGGGAACAGGCAAACGCGATGCTTATGCGCGTGGCCGAACTTGTAAGAAACAGACTGCCGGGCAAGGCGGTTCATCCGGCGTTCATGCAGTTTGGCAAGCCGGATTTCTTTGAAGGCGCGAAGGCTTGCATTGAAGCGGGCGCGACGCGGGTGATCGTGCATCCGTACTTTCTGGCTGCTGGCGATCATGTGACCAAAGACATTCCCGGCATGATGGCCGATATGTCGGAAAAACATCCGGGCGTGAAGTTCGTTATGACCAAGCCGCTTGGCATACACGACAATCTGGCCGGAGTTGTGGCGGAGCGCGTGGCCGAGGCTGTGGGCGAATCGGTGGCAGGAACCGGCGCTAAAATGTCTCCGGGCATGATCGAGGCTGCCAGCTTTCATGTAATCGACACCGAGCTTGGCCGCCTGCTGCACGACGCAAAAATGCATTCGATCATCCGGCGGGTTATTCACGCAACCGGCGATTTTACCTTTGCCGACAACATGCGTTTTCATGCGCGGGCGGTTGAGGCGGGAGTCGAGGCGATTCGCGCCGGGAAAAACATCCTTGCCGACGTGCATATGGTTGAGGCCGGAATAAACAAGGCGTTGCTCGCCAGATTCGGCGGCAGGGTGCTATGCGGCATTTCAGATGCGGATATAGCGAAAGAGGCGATTGCAACCGGGCAGACGCGCGCCGAGGTTGCAATCGAGCGACACACTCGCGACAACATCGGCATCGTTGCCGTGGGAAACGCGCCGACCGCGCTTATGCGCGCCATGGATCTGATCGAGTTTGGAGCGTTTGCGCCGGAGCTTGTAGTTGGCGTGCCGGTTGGTTTCGTGAACGCGGCGGAGTCGAAAGAGCGGCTGTCGAAGCAGGATTATCCGTTTATCACGTCGCTTGGGCGCAAGGGCGGAAGCCCGGTGGCGGCGGCGACAGTAAATGCGATCATGAAGCTCGCGGAAGCAGAATAATGAGCTCAGGCCGCGCGAAATACGGTTCAGCGCCGTGGCTGCTTGCTCTTGCGGCATCTGCGCTTGCTTTCGCGCTCTATCTGCCTGCGCTGCGGCACGAGTTCGTCAACTTCGACGACTACGATTATGTAACGAAAAATCCATATCTTGGCCTGCCGTTCGGCGATTTCATCAAGTGGGCTTTCAGTTCATATTGGTGCTCAAACTGGCATCCGGTCACATGGCTGTCGCTTCGACTCGACCATCTGATTTGGGGGCTGAATCCAACCGGCTATCACCTGACAAACATTGTCCTTCACGCGGCTAACACTTTCATGACGGCGCTTGTCGCGCATCGCCTGTTTGGATTCGTTCTGGCTGAAGGCAAAGCCGTCATCGCCGCGGTAACCGTGGCGCTGCTGTTTGCGGTTCATCCGCTGCACGTGGAGTCTGTCGCGTGGGTGTCCGAGAGAAAAGACGTTCTCTACGCCTTTTTCTTCCTGTCCTCGCTCTGGTTTTACATCAGCCATGCGGCGAAGCCTCGACGGCGCTATTACCTGCTTGCGGTCGCCGCGTTTTCGCTTTCTGTGATGAGCAAGCCGATGGCGGTAACCCTGCCGGTTATTCTCCTCATTATCGACTACTACCCGCTTGGCCGCCTGAAGACAGCATCCGGCGCAATAAACATGCGGGCGTTACGGGATAAACTGCCGTTTGTCGCCTTGAGCCTGATCGGCTCCGTGATGACGCTGATTGCCCAGCGGCAGGGCATAGTTCATGTAAACCAGCTTTCTTTTATTGATCGGGCGCTCATAGCGATTGAAGGCCTGTTCCTCTATCTGGGCAAGGCGTTTCTGCCGGTCAGCCTTTCGCCGTTCTATCCGCTTCCAAAGAGCATCTCGATGCTCGATCCGGTTACGATTTTCGCAGCCGCGTTGTTTACCGCCCTTACTGTTGCTTCAATTCTGCTTCGCCGCCGCCAACCGGCGCTGGCTGCGGCCTGGGGCTATATGTTCGTGTCGCTTGTTCCGGTGCTTGGCCTTGTGCAGGTTGGCGCTCAGGCCGCGGCAGACAGGTATATGTATCTGCCGCTTCTTGGCCCGCTGTTTCTACTCGGCGCGGTCGGTGTTTGGTTTCATGATCGTGTCGGAATGAAGTGGTGGCTTGCCGCAAACATTGCCGCAGTGACGCTTCTGTCCGTTGCCACGCTCGGTCAGACCGGCATATGGCGAAGTTCAACAGCGCTTTGGCAGCGCGTTGTGGAAAATCACCCGCAAAGCTCCATCGGATATTCCAGCCTCGGCTACTCGCTTTACGAAAAGGGGCTGCATGGCGAGGCTCTGGCGAATCTGGACAAGGCAGTGGACATTGCCGCTTCCGAGAAAATCGGCCCAAGCAAGACAGACCGCTATGTGATCCAGCGGGGCAAGATACTCCTGAAGCTTAAGCGGTATGACGAAGCGTATCGCGACATGAGCCACGCCATTGAACTGCGCCAGGACGATCCCGATTTTCTATGGGAAAGGGGAAACCTGCTGCTGGAGGTGAAGCGCTTCAACGAGGCGTTAGCCGATTTCTCCAGGGCGGTTTCGCTTGATAATCGGCATGTTCCGTCGTTGAATTCGATGGGGCAGGCATATCTCGCGTCAGGCCAATATGTCATGGCGATACAGGCGTTCGGCAAGGCGCTCGAAATAGAGCCGCAAGACGGCAGTATCCTGGCCAATCTTGGAATCGCGCACGAATATAACGGGGAGCCTTCGGCTTCAATCCAGTATTTTCAGCGGGCTGCCCGGCTGGGCTTCGGCCCGGCGCAGGCATACCTGCACAGGAAAGGAATGAAATGGTAGTGCGTTTACTGGCTGTTCTCTCGGCAACTATTGTGCTGTTTGGCGTATCTCCGGTTTTCGCCGAGGGTAAATGGGCCGGCGTCGATGAGGCGGTTGTGGAAAAAATCTCAGCCGAGCATGGCCGGGAGGCTTCGGAGCCGCTGATAAACACCGACAAGGGCGACTTGTTGTTGTTTGTGTTTCTGCTTGGCGGCGCTACGGCAGGATTTGCAGGTGGCTACTACTGGCGGATGCTGACGGAGAGGAAACCGGAAACAACGGCTTGATGCACGACTTTCACCATATTGGGTTTCACAATACAGGCGAGCCTGGAAGTAGCGGCGCGCTTGGCCGGGTGAACGCCCGCACCAAGCTTGTGGCGTGGTTCTGCCTTACCTCGCTCGTGCTCATGTCGCGCGGCGCGGTGTTTCCGCTCATGGTTGCTGCGGCCTGTTTCGCTGCGGCAACGGCAAGCGGAGTGGCGATGCGCGAGTATGTCCGCCGGTTCGCCGAACCCGCATTCATGGCGCTTGTGCTGGTTCTGGTCAAGTCTGTCTCGATTGGCGAGGGCATGGCTGTTTCGCTTGGCCGCGACGGTCTGATCTTCGGTCTCTTTATTGCCGCGCGCATTTTCGGCGCGGTGTCGCTGCTTCTGCTTCTTGCCTTCACAACTCCGTTCACATCTCTGCTTGGCGCGCTTTCATGGCTTCGCATACCCAAAACTTTCATAGAAATTCTGATGCTCGCGCATCGTTATATCTTCGTGCTCATGGACGACGCGCAGGTGGTCTATCAATCGCAAAAAAACCGCATGGGATACGCCGGAATGAGGCGCGGGCTGAAATCCTTCGGCACGCTCACCGGATCGGTGATGATTCGCGCGATAGACCAAAGCGCGGCCACGGCAACCGCGATGATGCAGCGAGGTTACACAGGCAGTTTTCCGGAGTTGCGGGCCGAAGGTGCATTCCGATTGGGCGAATCCGTGGCGGCATTGATGGTAGTGATTGCGGCGGCATCGTGCTTTGCCGCGTTCGAGGCGATAAGGCTTTGAGGTCATGATTCGACGCCGAATCTGTTATCATTAAGGCAATTGTGTAATCAGTGGAGGCGATATGGTGCGAACGCAGATTCAACTGACAGAGACACAGGCGGATGGGTTGAAGAAAATTGCGGCGGCAAGGCATCTGTCGGTTGCGGAAGTGATCCGGCAGTCGGTCAACGCCGTCCTGAAGGCAAGCAACATTGTTGACGCGGAAGAACAACGCAAGGCGGCAGTTGAGGTAGTCGGACGATATTCGTCCGGGAAAAGCGACATCTCGACGCGGCATGACAGTTATCTGGTTGAAGCGTTCCGCTTTTGACATGATGCGCAAGTTGGGGATTCAGACGGTTTTTTCCTTTGATGTCCATTTTAGCGAGCAGGGCTTTAGTTGTCTGGTTTAACGCAAATCGCCATCGAAACACGCGGCCTTTCGTACAACTACCCCGACCGCACAGCCGCGCTTGCGGATATAAATATCGCAGTGAAAAAGGGCGGTTTCACCGGCATTCTCGGCTCTAACGGCTCCGGCAAGACCACAATGCTGCGGTGTGTTGACGGCCTTATAAGGAATTTCGGTGGTACGGTTCTGATCGAGGGCCGCGACGTGAAAAAACTCTCGCCGCGTGAGATATACAGCCGCATGGGGCTTGTGTTCCAGAACCCGGACGACCAGCTTTTCGCCGGAACCCTTTGGGAAGACGTGGCGTTTGGCCCGACAAACATGGGGTTTGCAAGCAACGAGATCGACAGGCGGGTGAAGGCGGCGCTTGCCGATGTTGAGCTTGACGGTCTTGCCGGAAAATCGATTCAGCATTTGAGCTTCGGCCAGAAAAAACGGGCCTGCATCGCCGGGCTTCTTGCGATGGGCCACGGCATTCTGCTTCTTGACGAGCCGACCGCCGGGCTCGATCCGATGGGCGAGTATCGAATGATGCGGCTTCTTGCCAAGCTGAACCGCGAAAACGGCACGACCATTCTCATGGCCACGCACAGTGTCGATCTGGTGCCGCTGTTTCTGGACGAACTTATTATCTTAAGCCGTGGGCAGGTTCATCGTCATGGCTCGCCGGAAGACGTTTTCACCGCGCCGGAAGAGATGGCGGGTGTGAAGCTCCGCCTGCCGCAGATCGCCGAACTTATCCACGAACTCAAGCACAAGGACAATATACCGTTCGACAGGCTGCCGCTCACCGTGGGCGAGGCACGCCGGGAAATTATCCGGAAGATGGGAATCCTTACGTGATAGGAAAGGGCTGCGTTCACGTCTACACAGGGCCGGGCAAGGGCAAAACCACCGCCGCGCTTGGGCTTGCAATCCGGGCCTGCGGCGCTGGAATGAAGGTGTTTTTTGGCCAGTTCCTTAAAAACGGCGACACAAGCGAGATGACGGCGCTGGAAAGGTTTGCCGATCTCGTGACGGCGCGGCAGTATGGAAGCGGCAGGTTCGTGCGCGGCGCTCCTTCAGACGAAGACCGCGAGCTTGGCGCAAAGGGCCTGGCCGATGCGAAAGAGGCGATGCTGTCTGGCGATTACCAGATGGTCTTCATGGACGAGGCGAACGTGGCGGCCAATTACGGCATCATTGCGGTTGAAGACCTGCTTGAGATGATACGGACGCGGCCCGATGGCGTCGAGCTGATAATAACCGGCAGAAACGCCGACCAGCGCATTATCGAAGCCGCCGACCTCGCGACCGAGATGCGTGAGATAAAGCACTACTACAAGGCCGGTGTCGCGGCAAGGCGGGGTGTGGAGAAGTAGATGCGCTATCCGGCTTCGAACTATTCGAAATCAACGGTCGTATTTTCGGCTTGACTGTGCCCATAACCGGCGGCTATCGTAACGGCATCCGTTTATTACGCCGTGGGGGTTGCATTGGGGGATGATCTTCCAGTTCTAGGGTTTTCAAGCGTGAGTAACGAAAAACTCGTTATCTTACCCGTTTGCGTGAATAACGAGTTAGAATTAAAGGCAAAGCAACCTGAGAATGGCAAATTCGTTGAAAATACTTGTAACTGACTGCAAGATAACGAGAAAACTAGTTAATCATATTGTTGGGCTTCATACCAAACCATAAATACAAAATTGATTACCACCACTGCTAATAGATAATGCCAGAAATTCCAATCCCAGCAATTGTCATTCTTATCCTCACAGCTCTTCTTGGAATCGTTTATCACGTATTCGCAAAAATACGGGACGAAAAGAACAATTTCCTTCGCCTTTCTGAAGGATTCAGAAAACCATTTATTGAAGCCAAGTCCATCCTCGACATTAACATTAGAGGACTTCATGAAAGTTGCACCCCAAGAGAGGTCTTCATCCAACTGTATAGCGACCAAAGAAGAAATATTCAGGCCATTACTCCCAACCTGCCAAGGCGTCAAAGACTACGCTTGCAAGCTGCTTGGGATAACTATGAGAAACAGATAAACGACGAGTGCCCATCTTCTTGGTTTAATCATAATAATCTATATAAATCAGGAGATGAAATAATTGAAAAGAGAGAAGCATTAGCATTACGACTCAACCGTATTCTTTTCTTTTTTGATTATCAAAATATGTTTTCCGTATTTAGGATATTTGAAAGACTTAATTCATAAAACTGCAAGCACAACAAGCGGGTCAACCTGAACGCCGGGAGCGTCCGATTTGTTTCTGCAAGTTCATATGCGGCGTCAGGTTACCCTTGGCGTTATGTGACTCGAACCGCGCACCAGGAGGCTTAGATGAGTGAGCAAGGGAAGAAATCAAAGGAGGTAGATGAGTACATCTCAAATCTACCTCCTGGAACCCGGAAGGCGCTTGAAGAGCTACGGCTCTGTATTTGGCATGCCGCGCCAAATGTTTCAGAACTCATGAATTACAAGATACCGGCCTTTGCCTTGGTAAAGGGCGGGAAGCGCGACCAACAAATCATGATTGCCGGCTTCTCAAAACATATCGGCTTCTATCCCTCTCCGTCAGTAATTGAAGCTTTCTCTGATCGGCTTGCGGAGTACAAATTCGCCAAAGGATCAATCCAATTTCCATTGGACAAACCTATCCCCAAGGAGCTTGTCATTGAGATGGTCAAATACAGGTTGTCCCAATTGCTCAAATGAAGAAACGTCAGGCGGGGAGTGGAGAGGTGAAAAGCAGAATCACTTTGTCGCTATTTCCGGAAGTAGAGCGCGAATGTCGTAGTCTTCCCAGGTTCGCTCACGGCCTCTATCCGTCCGCCGTGCGCCTCCATGATTGTCCGGCAGAGGCTCAGGCCCAGTCCGTAGCCGCCGGTGTGGCGGGAGCGCGATCTGTCGGCCCGGTAAAACGGCTCGAATATGTGCGGCAGATCAGCCGCCGGTATGCCGGAACCGCTGTCGGTTACGCGAAGCAGTGCGTAATCGGGCAGATCGGCGAAGGTGATTTTGACCGGTTCTCCGCATTGTCCGGAATGTGCGAGAGCGTTTCGAACAAGATTGCGAAGCACTCGGGCAATCAGATCGGGGTCGGCCTGAACGGTTGCGGCGCCTTCAGCATTCACAATCGCGGCTTCATGTTTCTCACCATCGAACTCGCTCGTAACACGCGTTGCGATGTCGGCGAGGTTTACAGCCCGTATTTTGGGCTGTCCGCTCCCGCTTTTTAGCCGCGCCGCCTCCAGAACCTCGGTAACCATGCTTTCCATTTCCGAAACGTCCTGACGCAGGCTTTCCCTTGTCCTGTCGTCCGGCAGGAACTCAAGTGCAACCTTCATGCGCGTCAGCGGTGAGCGAAGCTCGTGGCTTACATCCAGAATGAGCCGTTCCCTCGATGCCAGCATGTCGCGAATCCGGCCTGTCATGGCGTTGAAGGCGTCGGTAAGTTCTCCAAATTCATCGCCGGATTTGACAGGAACCGTGTAATCGAGGTTTCCCGATCCGACCTCGTGGACGCCTGTTGTGAGTTGGCGGACAGGTTTCAGTATCCATCTAAGCACAAGAAACGACGACGCCACGATGATGCTGAGAAGGGCTATCAGCATCACGATGAATCCGGTTTCGAACATCTCGTCCGCGCGGTGCATCCGGTGCTCGACGATCAGGCGTCCGCGCGGCATGTCAATCGCAATCACACGGATTCCGTGCCGCCATCCAAGCTGAAAACGCGGGTCTTCAACCCAACGGCGCAGTTTCAGGTGTTGTGCCGGCGGCATATGATCGGGCGGAGCATCGGTTGTCCAGCCGCCGTCAGGGCTTTCGTACCGGATCGAAAGGCCGGTCTGGCTTGCGATCCGCGCCGCCTTCCCGCGATCCGGAGGCGAACCCAGGTCGTCGGCTATGTACGATACGAACTGCGGAAAGAGCCGGAAAAACGGATGGCGCTCCGGATTCCTGAACATGTTGGCGATGAAACCGGCAACAACAATGTTGATGCAGATGCCGGTAAGCAGCAATACCATGAAAAGCTTGGTGAAAAGCGAGCCGCCGCGCCGTATGCAGGTATTTCCGTGCATGGAGTCAGTCGGCGGCATCGGCGTATTGCGAGCCGATGAAAACATAGCCGGTTCCCCATACTGTTTTTATGAACTCAGGTGATTTCGGGTTGTCGCCCAGCTTCTGCCTGAGGCGGCTCATCGTGATGTCAACCGCCCGGTTGTAGGCGTCGGATTCCATGCCGCGAAGCTCCTCAAGCAGCCGGTCGCGGTGAAGCGGCTCGCCAGGATGCGACGCAAGAAGCGCAAGCGCTGCAAATTCGTTTGCTGTAAGCTCTACGGGTTTGCCGTCAACCGTGGCCTTCATGCGCGGCACGTCTATTACAAGCCGTCCGAAACGGCGAACTTTTTCCTGTTTCGGATCGGCCTCTGGCTGGGCGGCGCGGGTTCGACGGAGCACGGACTGCATCCTCGCCGCAAGCTCTCGCGGCTCAAACGGCTTCGGCATGTAATCGTCCGCGCCAAGTTCGAGGCCGACCACGCGGTCTGTCAGCTCGCCACGCGCCGTAAGCATGATGACAGGAGTTCTGGAGCCGCGCCGAATGGTCTTGCAGACCTCGAAGCCGTCCATACCGGGAAGCATGATGTCGAGGATGACAAGCTTCGGCGCGGCTTCGTGGAAAATCTCAAGCCCGCGCTCCGGATGCGTGGCCGAAAGCACACGGAAGCCGAAGTCGGCCAGATACCGTGTGAGAAGCTCGTTCAGCCTCGCGTCGTCATCGATGATCAGAACAGTGTCTTCCATCAAAAGGATTGCGGGCCTCGGCCAGATTGAACCATTTGCCGAGGCCCGTCATTGTTGTCAGTTTTCGCTACGGCACTTTTTGCCGTATTTCCCGTCGCATCTGCCATGCGGGCCGCCGCCCATGAAACAGTGATCGTTGTCGAACTCATCGATCATTGCCGACAGCCGCTCCCTCTGTTGCGGGGTCAGCGTTGCCTGAAACTCAACAAGTCGCGTGATGCCGAGGTCGATGACCTCATCCATCTTGCCGCGATGCCGGGATACAACCTCCTTGATTCGTGCCGCATCGACAGCGTTGGACTTGAGTTGCGCCTTCACCTCGTCATGAATTGCGGCGCGGTCTTCATGCATGTCGCGTACCTGCCCCATGATCTCCTTGGCAATTCCGTCGAGATTTGAACGCTGCGCCGCGCTCAGGTTGAGTTCCTCCTGCGCCTGATCCAGCATCCATTGAACGCGCTTCTCCGGATCGGGTTTGCGGCATCCTCCGGCAAGAAGCAATCCGGCGGCCATAACGACCGCTGTTACCGCGAATGTCCATCTTCCAATCATGATAAAACCTCCATTTGGGCGGTGATTCAACCGGCTCAGACCGGCCTTCATGCAATCAGAGTACCGCCCGACAGGGGAGGAATGCTTTTCGGAAACGTAATTTATTGTAACAAATTGTAAGGGGTAGACCGCGGATTAAGCGAAGGACACGGCCTGTAACCGGTTTGGCGGGTTATTCAAACAATCGTAATGCTCCGGCTGCGCGGTTACAGGAAAGATAACGCCAAATTCAGCGCTGGAAGAGACGCTTCAGAATGCCCTTGCTTGAGGATTTGATTCCTCCGACGTTTTCGGCAATGGTTGCAGTGGTTGAGCGCAGTTCGGCCATTTCCTCTTCGAACCTGCGCATTTTATCTTCGACAGGCGACTTTCCGGCGGTAACGGGCTCCGAATATCTGCTGGAAACGTCACGATCCGAATCCACGACGCTGTGATTATCGTTTCTCGTTTCCTCCGGTATTCTTGAAACATCGGATGCGTTTCCCCGGCTTGCGCCACGGCCCCTGTTTATCGCGCCTATTTCGTCCTCCAGCTTCGACGTGCGGTCGTAAAGCTGCTTGATAAGGAAATCCTTGTCAACCGTCGATTCCGATGATGTCTGCCACGGGGTTTCGTCCCTCCAGCAGACGGTTTCGATGTCGAGTTCTCCGATAACCTCCTCGGCAATGTCGATGGTAATGTCCTTCGTTCTTTCCGTGAAGGCTGTCAGCAGGAGAAAATCGCATATTCTGTTGGTTATGCGCGGGGTTCCACGTGAACTTCTGTGGATGTAATCGAGCACGCCCGGAGCGAATGTGACGGCGTTCCGGTTTCCGGCAATCTCCAGCCTGTGAAAAATGTACTTCTCCTCTTCCTGCCGGGAAAGCGGCATGATATTGGCGCTTATGCTTATGCGTTGCCTTAGTTGTCGAAGTCTGGGATGCGCCAGGGTTCTGCGCAGTTCAGGCTGCCCGACCAAAATGATCTGGATCAGCTTGGCGTTGTCGGTTTCGAGGTTAGACAGAAGCCTGATCTCCTCAAGCAGGTTTCCGTCAAGATTCTGCGCCTCGTCGATTATCAATGCAGTCTGGTATCCGGCGGCGTACTGCGCGATGAGGAAATTGTACAGATCGCGCAGCATGGCGGTTTTGTCGCGGCCTGAAATATCCAGCCCGTAGTCATCGTTTATCATTGCAATGAGCTGGTCTGACGTGACTCGTGTATTGAACACCTTGGCGAGCGTAATATTTCTGCCGACATTTCTTATCAGGTTTCTGACAAGTGTGGTTTTTCCTGTCCCTATTTCGCCGGTGAGCAGGATAAATCCGCTTTTTTCCCTGATTCCGTAATCAAGATACAGGAGCGCCCTTCGATGCGTTCTGCTTTGAAACAGGAAATCCGGATTCGGCACCAGCTCAAACGGCTTCGTCTCAAGTCCGAAAAAATCGGTGTACATGCATATCCCCTTCGGTCGGTGATTTTCTCCGACCGAGTCTATTGAAGTGGTTCATGTAACCGAACCACACCCCCACAGGACAAGGAGGTTTATGCCTGACTAATCGGCCAAACCGTCCTAAAACTTGAAAAATGCGCATTTTAATCGGCAGTTCCCTCAAAATGCCGGCAGTACTATAGCACAACGGCCCGCCTGCGTATAAACAGGCGGGCCGGTGCGGCGGTTTTCAACCAAATTAATAGGAGCCGATAAGCGTTTTGGCGTTGGAACCATGTCCGCTCAAGCTGCTCGTCCACAATATCTTGCCGTCATCATCCACAACTTCAGCCTTCACAAGTCCGCCCGGCACGGCCTTGCTTCTCCAGAAGCGAAGCGTTCCCTGTCCCATCGCCGTCACGCCGAACTCAAGAAGATCGGCTGTGAACGAACCAGCCGGAACATCCACCTTGACGCCGCGCTTCTTCACCGATCCTTCGAGCGATTCCGGCGTGAGGCTCATGGGCGCCGAATACCAGCCCTCGGTCACCGGCACTTCCTGCGGCTCGGCCTTGCCGGTCCTCTGCCGCATCCTGCGGATCGACTCCATCTTTTTGGCAAACAGCACCTCCATCACCATGCCCTCGTCCTTCTTCTCACCCGGAAGAACGATCTGCCACCATTCCTGTCCGTTGTCGAGGCCGGCGAGGAACGCCTTCTTCAGCACCATCGCATTCTCGTCGCCCTCGTTTCGCAAGTTCCACTCCGTCCACTCGCCCGGCTTGTACTGAAGCAGTTCCATGTTGTATCCGTAAGATACGAACATCGACTGAAACATCATAGGATAGAGCTGGGCCATGATCATGCCGCCAAGGAAATTGCCGCCCAAACCGCCGCCAATTCCCCTGCCGCCGCCTCCAACATTTGCCGAAATATTGATATTCGCCGACATTTCAATCGGTTGCGCCAACCTCGCGGTCATCGTCTTTCCGCGATCCAGCGGCATCGTCACGCTGAATGTGGACGGAACCCGGTTCTGGGCAAGCACGGTGACATTATGAGCGCCAAGGCCGCCGAACTTTACCTCGGCAATGCCGTTAAAGTCGGTGACCGCTTTCTGCCCGTTTGACACCTCAACCATTGCTCCGCTTATCGGCTGGTCTTTTTCGTCAACAACCTTCACGGTTACGGTAAGAAACGGAATATCCATCAGACTGCTTGTTGTTGTGGAACAGCCGTACAGCGCCACGAATATGGCTATCAGGAAAGCGGCATGGTGCAAGGAACGTTTGATTATCATATTCTCCTCCAACGATTTATTAATGGCTTTGAGAAAGAATATCACGTTTGCGGCAAACTGCTAATAAGTCCTTTCCTTCGGCTCGAACCTCGTGACAACAACCGGCTTGTGCCGGAATTCCAGTCCGTCGCCGCTTCTGAACGCCAATGTATGTTTCAGCCAGTTGGCGTCATCCCGATGTGAAAAATCCTCGCGGTAATGCGCGCCACGGCTCTCGGCGCGCTGGAGCGCTGAAGCCGCAATAACCTCCGCCAGATCGACAAGATGCCGAAGTTCGACGGCGTCGTAAAGTTCCGTGTTGAACCGCCGCCCGCTGTTTACGACAGCCAGGTTTCCCGCGCGCTCACGGATTTCGGGAAGTTTGGCGATGAGACAGCGCAAACCGGCATCAGTCCGGAATACCGAACAGTGCTCCATCATAAGGCGGGCAAGATCCAGCCGAACCGTTTCGGACGATTCATCGCCTCTTGATGCAAGAATGGTTTCGATATCCGCTTCAGCCGCTTGAATCGCGTCGGCAGGCAGATCGTGAAGATCGATATTCCCGATGAACTCGCCTATGGCGATTCCGGCCCGCCGCCCGAAAACAACCGTATCCAGCAGGGAATTGCACCCCAGCCGGTTTGCCCCATGCACCGAAACGCACGCGCATTCCCCGGCGGCGTAAAGGCCGTGAATCACGCGCCCGGTTTCATCGGCAAGCACGCGTCCGTCGATGTCGGTAGGCACGCCGCCCATGGCATAGTGCGCGGTCGGGCAGACCGGAACCGGCGCATCCGACGGATCAACACCCATGTACACTCGGCAGAATGACGCAATGTCGGGCAGGCGTTTCTCGATCACGTCACGCCCGATTGACCGCATATCCAGATGCACGTAGTCGCCGCCGCCTATTCCCCTGCCCTGCATGATCTCGGTAAGGATGCTGCGGGCAACCATGTCGCGTGGAGCCAGATCCTTGATCGTTGGCGCGTATCGCTCCATGAACCGCTCGTCTTCGCCGTTAACAAGGATGCCCCCTTCGCCGCGCGCGCCCTCGGTAAGCAATATGCCGAGGCCGTGAAGCCCGGTCGGATGGAACTGGAAAAACTCCATGTCCTGCAAGGGAATTCTGGCGCGGAAAAGAATGCCGAGACAGTCTCCGGTGCTTGCCGCCGCGTTTGACGTGGTTTTGAACACGCGGCCATATCCGCCGGAAGCCACAAGCACAGCCTTTGCCGAAAAGGCATGAACAACGCCGGATCGCATCTCAACGGCAACAACGCCACGGCAAGCGCCGTCCGCAACCGGAATATCCAGCACATGGAATTCGGCGAAGAATTTCACGCCCAGATGCCTGGCCTGCTCGAAGAGCGCGAAAAGTATGGCGTGGCCGGTGCGGTCGGCGCTGTAACATGCCCGACGAACCGGGGCCTTGCCGAAATCGCGCGTGTGGCCTCCGAAGCGGCGCTGTGCGATTCGTCCGTCGGGCGTGCGCGAAAACGGCACGCCCATGTGCTCCAGCTCGATAACCGTCCGGATGGCGTCGTTGCACATAATCTCGATGGCGTCCTGGTCGCCGAGGTAGTCGCTGCCCTTTACCGTATCGTAGAAATGCCAGTCAGGCGAATCCGGCTCCTCGTTGCCGAGCGCCGCGCCGATTCCGCCTTGCGCCGCCGTTGAGTGCGAACGGGTGGGATAAAGCTTGGTGAGCACGGCAACCGGGCCATGGCGCACGGCCTCAATCGCGGCGCGAAGACCGGCCAAGCCGGAGCCGATGATTACGGTGTCGAAATGGTGGTTCATGGCATCCCTAATGTTTACAGGAGCGACCCAAGGTAGCGCTCGACGACCTCATAAATAACTATGTCCGGCTGTTCGCGCCCGATAACGCTGAAATCGATTACCGGCTTCCAGATATATACGCTCCGTGAAAAGTTCTCGGAAAGATATGGGATAAGTGCGTCGGCAAATGAATCCCTGAACATAATCAGCCTGGGCAAGCGCGGATCGTCAACCTCCGAGGCAACGGACTTGCGCCCAGTCATTGATTCGTAATCAACTTTCACGGATTTGGCCCGCAAAGCCGTTTGCGGCTTAAGACTCATCACTGTATCACGCATCAGCCCTTTAACGTTAATGAAACCGGCCAAGTCTCCCGTCCCGCCGTTGGCATGAGAGTTCATGGCAAAATCGTCCAGTTGCATTGGAGCAACAACCGGGTGTCGGTTCCCGATGCGCGTCATTATCTCCTCATAGCCAAGAAATGCGCCAAGGCTGTTCCAGTGCGTGTCTGTAAGCAGGTATAGAGGGAACGGATAACGGCCCTTACCGGATAATAGTTTATCCCGAAGGTCAACGACATCGATTCCGGCTGCGATGAGCGCTTCACGCACCTGATCGGCCCGCGTAATCCTGCCCCTGCGGGTTAAAGACGACGACGGCAGTTTTTCAGGATAAACAGTATGCTTGTTCGGCGCGATAACCACCATGAAGCTGATGTTTCCTGCGTTAAGCCTGTCATTGATGGCCGCGAATTTGTCACCGATCCGGCGCAGTTCCTCTTTTGTGAAGCTCGCCTCCCCCCGGAAATCCTTCAGGCTGACCCCATCGTTTGGGTCATCGTAGAACAGCCAGTCGTCTTTACCAACAATCACTCTCTGTGTTGGCGAGATACCGGCCAGACGTATATGCGCCGCTCCGTTAAGCCGAACAAGCTCATTCCGGAATCCGAAGTTGTCGTTGAAATACTTCTCAAACTCCCTGCGAAACTTGAGAACAGCGCCAATGCCCGGACGTCTCAAAAGTTCAGGCTTGTCGGCAAGGGTTCTGTTTTCAGCTCCGGCGGTTGCGGGCTGACTGGAAACAGCCATTCGTATCATTGGCAACCAGAGAAGGGCCATGAACAGAGCCACGGCCAAGGCTTCACGCGAATTGAACAGCATTTTCATTGTCTGCGTTTCAGAACCTGAAATAGATGAACGGATTATAAGTGTCGCCGGAAAGCAATATAACGCTGATCATGAACACCGAAAACAGCATTGCCGTTCGCGCATACGCATAAGCCTGGTGGCTGCCAATGCTTTGAAGCACCCGGCCAACCGGCATGCAACCGGCAATTCCGGCCATGATGGCGGCGGCAGCCTTTGGATTCAACAACTCTGCGGCTGTAATGTCGCCACCGGAAAAGCCGCACATGGCCGCAAGGTAATGGGCCGAGGCGGCAGGCGTCTCAGCCCGGAAGAATACCCATCCGGCCAGAACAACCATGCTTGCATAAATATGCGCCATGGGCTTGGGCAACCGTTCGATGAATGCGCCGAATTTCGTCCGTTCCAGCACCAGAAAGACGCCGTGCCACAGTCCCCAGATCACGAATGTCCAGTTTGCGCCATGCCACAGGCCGCACAAAAGAAATACAATGATGAGATTCAGGTAAACCCGCCGCGGTGTTGCCCTGCCGCCGCCAAGCGGGATATAAAGATAGTCCCTGAACCATGTGGACAGTGAAATATGCCATCTTCGCCAAAATTCCCTTATGGATGAAGAAATATACGGGTAGTTGAAGTTCTCCAGAAAATCGAATCCGAACATCCGGCCCAACCCTATCGCCATGTCGGAATACCCCGAAAAATCGAAATAAATCTGGATCGCATAACAGACGGCTCCAAGCCACGCCGCCCCGGCTGAAAGGCCGTTCGGCGCGGCATTGAAAGCCATATCCGCAACTGAAGCCACCGAATTGGCAATAATCACTTTCTTGCCAAGCCCGGTAATAAACCTCTCCGCTCCGCTGTAAAAGCCGCCAACCGTCACAGTTCTGTTTTCGACCTGACCGGCAACGTCGCGGTAACGAACAATCGGCCCCGCGATCAACTGCGGAAACAGCGCCTTGTACATCGAGAAGTTGATCAGGCTTTTTTGCGCTTTCACATCGCGCCGGTAAACATCTATCACATACGAAAGCGCCTGAAAGGTGAAAAAGGATATTCCGATAGGCAGATGGACTTGCGGCGCGCTGATCGAAAATCCCGCAAACCGCAATGGATAACCCAGGTTCTCGATGATGAAGTCGGTGTACTTGAACAAGATGAACATTCCCAGATTGAAGCCGAGCGATAGAAGCAATATTGACTTTGCCCTCGTGTCGCCATCTGGAGAACTCATCTCCCTGCATTTCTCGATCCGGAGGCCGAAATAATAGTTAAACACCATGTAGGCGGCCATGACAATAGCGTATTTGCCTTCACCCCAATAGTAGAAAAACAGGCTGGCTGCAAGAAGGAACGGATTTCTCCACTCCTGTTTCATAAGGAAATACCCGGTCAACACTACGGGAAGAAAGAAAAAAAGAAATATTACAGAACTGAATACCAAGTCTTGATTGCCTTGTTAAGTGGTCAGAAGCATTCGTGAATTTCCACTATCGCTTAACCGTTACTCCATATTTTCCCCTCCATAGCCGCAAGAAGCGCGGGCAATGTTTCGGGGTGTATGGCGGACACGCCAACCGCGTCGTAACGCTCGCATAGGCTTGCAGCCGTATCCGGATCGAGCTGATCTATCTTGTTGAAAACCAATAGCACCGGTTTGTCGCCAAAGCCGAGTTCGCCCATGATCGTGTTGACCGATGCGATATGCTGCTCGAACCGCGGGTTGCCTACGTCAACCACATGCATGATGAGACAGGCGTCCTCCATCTCCTCCAGCGTGGCGCGGAAGGCGTTGAACAGATCGGGCGGAAGGTCGCGTATGAAGCCAACAGTGTCGGTGATGATCACGTCGCGCTCACGCGGGAAGCGCAGCCTGCGGCTTGCGGTGTCGAGCGTGGCGAACATTTTAGATTCCACATACGTATCGCTTTTTGTGAGCGCGTTCAAGAGCGTGGATTTCCCCGCGTTGGTGTAACCGGCTATCGAAACAATGGGAATTCCGGCCCCGGCTCTCTTCGACTTTCTTTGAGCGCGGGCAAGGGCGATGGTCTTCAGGTCTTTTTCGAGCAGCGAAATCCTGTCGCGGACGCGCCGCCGGTCGATCTCCAGCTTCATTTCACCGGGGCCGCGCCCGCCGATTCCGCCGGTAAGCCGCGACATCTCGGTTCCCTTGCCCATGAGGCGCGGCAGACGGTATTTGAGCTGTGCAAGCTCCACCTGCACCTTGCCTTCCCGGCTGTGGGCGCGTCGGGCAAAGATGTCGAGGATGAGCTGGCTTCGGTCGATAACCTTCAGTTCTGTTGCGTCGGCGATGCTTCGGCCCTGCGATGGCGTGAGGTTCTGGTCGAAAACGATGATCGTCGCGCCAAGCTGCATCGCCCTAATAATTACCTCGTCGAGCTTGCCCCGGCCCATCAGATATCTGGGATCGGTTCGCGGCATCCGCTGGACAACGTGGTCGAGCACGGCAAGGTCGCTGGAACGCGCAAGTTCGTCGAGTTCGTTCATCGAATCTTCCTGCATCCATTTCGGGCTTGCGCTTACGGAAACCAGAATCGCCCGCTCCGCGCCCGATTCAAGCCGTCGCGAAATACCCGCCGCCCGTCGCATCTCCTCTTCAAGCGAGTCAACGAACGCCCGGAAGTCGAGCGTGTAGCGATGAAAATCCTTCTCCTCCGCGATTTCGTATGGCTCGCCGCCTGATGAAACGTTGGGGTTCAGCCATGCAGTCCGCATATTGCCGGGCAGCCCGCTTTCGCCAACGCCGATGGCCGCGATCATGTCGAAGCGAAGAAGCGCAAGGTCGGTGAGATCATCCCGCGAAAGCGGTTCTCCGGCCAGATGCGTGTGAACAAGGCGAAGTCCGCGCAGCATCTTGTTGCCGAGCGGCCAGTCGCGCGATAGATCGGGCAGGAATATTCCCTTGGCGTCGCCCACGATGATGTGCGTGATGATGCCGCTGCGCTCGATCAGAAGGCCGATCTGGCGGTTCAGGCGGGCCGATATTTCGGTGACCGCCCGCGCGGCCTCCGGCGTGATTACGACAGCGGATGAGATCTTGCGCTTGTAAAGGCGCTCAAGTTCGCGAAGATCGGCGGATTTTAGTCCGGTCAGGTTGCCGTGGAGCATTGCGTGATTATCTCAGGGAAACGCCAAAACGGCAAGACAGGGGCTGGGCATACGATTTGAGGCGATTAATCGGTGAACCGGCCCCGATAAATCACATGGAATAAACAGGAACAAGCACCTCGCGCGTTGCCTTCACCCGTCCGCGCACAGTTTCAGCAACCGTCTTCAATACATTCGCAGCAAAGTAACGAGTGCCGCATTCGGAACATACGCCAGCCGGGACATTCTCGATGAGCACGTATTTCCCCTTGTACTTTCGCGACAGGCCGACCTTCTTTTCGACGATACAGCCGTTGCAATACTCGCAAGTTTCACCTTTCCAGAATTCCATGTTCCGCGCTCCGTTGCTTATCCTCTGGGTTTGTCTTCGTACACTGTTATTATACGAACTTTGCCGGTCTGGGTTATCCTGCATACTATGCCTATCGGGCGTCCGTCCAGAGCAGCGCCGACGACCTCATATTTCCCGTCTCTGTGCCAAGTGCGGCGAATTCGCCCGGACAGGATTCCGTGCTCAACGTCATACACGTCGAAATCATCTGTTGCGGCTTCATCGTCGGCATGTTCCGTAAGATAATAAAGCCCGTTTCGAACAAGCTCCTTAATGCCGCCGATCTTGCTCACAAGATCACACTACCCTCTTACCACATCCTCCAGCATTCCCATCACAACATCGGCGGATGCCTTAACCTTCACCGGCGGCGGCGAGTTCTTGATGGCGTTGTCGGGGTCTTTCAGGCCGTGGCCGGTGAGCGTGCAGACAACGCGGCTGCCCGGCTTGAAATATCCTTTGCTGGCAAGCTTGATTACGCCGGCAACGGACGCGGCGGACGCGGGCTCGCAGAATATCCCCTCGCTCGCGGCGATTTTGGCGTAAGCAGCCAGAATCTCCTCGTCGGTCACGGAGTCGATTATGCCGCCGGATTCATCTCGCGCGGCAACAGCCTGCTTCCAGCTTGCCGGGTTTCCGATGCGTATGGCGGTGGCAACGGTTTCGGGCTTGTCAACCCTGTGTCCAAGCACAATCGGCGCGGCTCCGGCGGCCTGAAACCCCAGCATTACCGGACGGGACGACGTAATGCTGCCGGCCATATACTCGTTGTATCCCTTCCAGTACGCGGTGATGTTTCCGGCGTTTCCAACCGGCAGCGCGTGGTATTCCGGCGTGCCGCCAAGCGCGTCGCATATCTCGAACGCCGCCGTTTTCTGGCCGTCTATGCGATATGGATTGATCGAGTTCACAAGCGTAATCGGCATCTTTTCCACAACACTCTTCACGATGTTCAGCGCGTCGTCGAAGTTGCCCTCTATCTGAAACACCTTCGCGCCGTGAATCATTGCCTGAGCGAGTTTGCCAAGCGCAATCTTGCCTTCGGGAATAAGCACGATGGCGGCCATTCCGGCGCGTGCGGCGTATGCGGCGGCTGACGCCGACGTGTTGCCGGTGGAGGCGCAGATCACGGCGCGGGAGCCTGCTTCCTTCGCCTTCGTGATCGCCATGGTCATGCCCCTGTCCTTGAATGAGCCGGTGGGGTTCGCGCCGTCGAATTTCAGATATATGTCAATGTCCTGGGGAATATGGGCCTTGAGATTGTCTGCCCTTACAAGCGGGGTGTTGCCTTCGCACAACGATACGACCGGGGTGCTGTCGCTTACCGGAAGATACGCCCGGTAGCGGTGAATGAGACCTTGCCACGGTTCCATAAATTATTCCAGAACGTCTCCTTCCACCGGTTCGACGTCTATGCCCTGCTCGCTGAGGCTTTTCACCGCCTCGTCAAGATTGGCGGCCTCGCCCTCAAGCTCCAGAACCATTTCGCCCACTGTGTCGGTGATGCGGGCCCGGCGAATGTTGGGCATGATGTCGAACTTCTTGGCCATCGTGAATATGACAGGTTCCTTTATGAGAACCTGGGGAAACATCAGTTTCACCCTGCGTTTCATGTTCGGCCTCCTAATATGTAATTAATTGGAATGAACTGGCGGGCTTACGCCCGGCCTCCGGCGATAGCGGGAACGATCGAAACTTCATCCCCGTCCTTCACCGCCGTCTCCTCCGCGCTCAGAAAACGAATGTCTTCCTCGTTCAGGTACATGTTCACGAAACGGCGGATCTTGCCGCCCTCGGATATGCGTTCGCCCAACCCCGGATAACGGGTGTCAAGCTCCTGAACCATCGATATGATCGTTCCGGGCACTCCCTCAACCGTTTCGCTTCCGCCTGTGAGCCGCTGAAGCGGCGTCGGGATTCTAACTGTCACAGCCATGTTCTAGTCCTCCGCCAGTTTGATATTTTTTAACGCTCAATGGCGTCAGTTTCCGATTTTAGCCAGAATCTCCTCGAAGAACGCCATCTTCGGCTTGATTCTGAAAGGCTCGGCCACATGGCCTTCAAGCGCCTCTTTAGTTTTCAGTCCGTTTCCGGTAACGCAGATAACCGTTGTTCCCTCGCGCTTGATCTTGCCGGTCTTCACAAGCTTGATCGCCGACGCCAGAGTCACGCCGCCCGCAGTCTCTGCAAACACGCCCTCGGTGCGGGCAAGAAGCTTCATGGCGTCAATTATCTCCTGATCCGAAACATCCTCGCCCCACCCGCCGGTGTTGTAAACCACCTGCTTTGCGTAGAATCCGTCCGCCGGGTTGCCGATGGCAAGCGATTTGGCGATGGTGTCGGGCTTCACCGGCTTGATAACGTCGGTTGCCGACTTGATCGCCGTGGCAATCGGGTTGCATCCGGTGGCCTGAGCAGCGAAAACCTTGGTGTGAAGCTCCTTCAGGATGCCGATTTTATGCATCTCCTCGAAGCTTTTCCATATTTTTGTAAGCAGCGAGCCGCTTGCGCACGGAACGACAACATGATCCGGAGCTTTCCAGCCAAGCTGCTCAATGATCTCGTAGCCCTGGGTTTTGGAGCCCTCGGCGTAGAACGGCCTGATGTTGATGTTCACAAACGCCCATTTATACTTGTTTGCAATTTCGCTGCATAGCCGGTTCACCTCGTCGTAGTTGCCTTCGACAGCCACAACGTTTGGCTCGTATGCAAGCGAGGCCACGATTTTGCTGTGCTCAAGCGACGCCGGTATGAAGACGAACCGGCGAAAACCGCCCGCCGCGCCCTGAGCCGAAACCGAATGCGCCAGATTGCCGGTGGAGGCGCAGGCAACGGTGTCGAACCCGAACTCCTTCGCCTTAGAAAGTGCAACCGAAACCACCCTGTCTTTGAATGAAAGCGTCGGGTGGGTAACCGTGTCGTCCTTTATATACAGCTCGTCAACGCCAATTTCCTTCGCCAGCCTGTCGGCCTTTATGAGCGGCGTGAAACCTGCGTGCAGGCCAACATACGGATCGCCGTCAATCGGCAGCAGTTCGCGATAGCGCCAAAGATTGGTTGGCCGTGACCGGATTTTATCTATCGTCAGATCGGCCTTGATCCGGTCGTAGTCGTAGACCACTTCCAGCGGGCCGAAACAGAATTCGCAAACATAGATGGGTTCAATAGGGTATTCCCTGCCGCACTCCCTGCACTTAAGCCCCCTGACATAACTCATCTATTTCGTACTCCTTTCTATCAACAGACAATATCATATGGAAAGCTGATTATATTACACGAACCGGCATTGATGTGTGTAGGGGCAGGTGAACAATCACCGCTTCGGAACAACATTGAAATTCATTGCGGCGAAATGGGCGTCAAACGTGAACGCGGTATCCAGTCCGAAACGCTTCATGACAGCAAAGCTGGTGCAGTCGGTATAACTGAAACCGGCCTCCCGGTACTTCAGGAATATGGCCCACGCAGCATCCTCGTCCTTGTCGCCTACAGCGGTCAGGCTTGCCGCAAGACCGTCCCTCAGCCTGCCACCGACATCCGAGGCGATCTTCCATCCGAGCCGTTTGTTGATAAGCGTGACAGCCTCATCCAGTATGAAATTCGTGGTTATAAGCGGAATGGTGTTGGCGCGCAGGAACTCAGCCGCCAAGCCGTGAACCGGGTCGTTTCTGTCCACCAGCGCATACCACGCGCCGGTATCCACAAAGATGCGCTTCACCGCCTGTCGCCGTAAAGATATTCGTCGTGCTCCTCGGCCACGGCGCAGCCGTCGCCCGCGCCAATTCCGACTATATCAAGCGCAGAACTTGACGATCCGCACGCAGACTGCCCGGCATACTTCTCGGAAACAAGCTCGCGGATGATTGCGGAAATGCTTTTCCTCGTGGTTCGTGATGCATCGAGCAACATCTGATACTGCCAGTCATCGAGAGAAATTTGTGTGCGATGCTTGACGATTACCATTAGCGCGCCTCCATTCGTTACATCTTACATCATGATTCAAGCATCTTCAATACAAGCCGGAATGACGGACAAGGCAAGCTTGAATGGCAACTTTTTGCGATGTCGTCAATATTCACCGTCAGAACCTGTCACCGTCCGTAACCGGGTGAACGAATTTCTACAGCGCGCACACGTTCTGGGCGTAATCCTGCAATTCCGTGATTGTTGGATTCGGGCCGCAGGCCGCGCAGTCCGGGTTTTTGGGAACCTTCACCATTCTGAAATGCATCTTCAAAGAGTCGATTATCAGCATCCGGTTGGAGATAGGCTCGCCCTTGCCGATTATCAGCTTGATTACCTCAAGCGCCTGCAACCCGCCCACAACGCCCGGAAGCGCGCCGAGCACGCCAGCCTCCTGGCACGACGGCACAAGACCGGGCGGAGGCGGCTCCTCGAACAGGCATCGGTAGCAGTGGCCCTTGCCCGGAATGATCGTGGTCACCTGCCCCTCGAAACGTAAAATTGCTCCGCTTACAAGCGGCTTGCCGGTCATCACGCAGGCGTCGTTCACCAGATAGCGCGTGGGGAAATTGTCGCTTCCGTCAACCACGATGTCGTAATCCTTAATCAGATCAAGGATATTGTCCTTGTTCAGCCGTTCCTTGATCGGAATAACGGTTGTGTCGGGGTTCAGCGCCTCGAACGTCGCCTTTGCAGAATCGGCCTTGAAGTGGCCGAGCGTGTTGGTGCTGTGGGCAATCTGGCGCTGAAGATTGCTCATCTCGACCTTGTCGTTGTCGGCGATGCCCAAAGTGCCGACGCCCGCCGCCGCAAGGTAGTAGCCAACCGGACAGCCGAGCCCGCCAGCGCCAACCAGAAAAACCTTCGCGGCGTTGATTTTGGCCTGCCCCTTGCCGCCGATTTCGGGCAGTATGATATGCCGGCTATACCGGAGAAGCTGGTCTTCGCTGAAATCCATCAGTCTTTCTCCTTGCGCACGCGGATGATCCATTCGGCGTCGCCGGTTTTCTCGACAGCCAACACCGTGTGGCCATGATCGCGCATCGAATTGGGGATGCTGCGCGACGCATCTTCGTAATCGAGCAGTATTTCGAGCGCCTGGCCAACCTCGATGGACTCAATGGCAAGTTTCGCCTTGACGAAGGTGTACGGGCAGACCAGCCCCCGGATGTCAATATGCTTGTCAATGGCGTCGCTCATTGCGTTGCTATCCCTCCGCGCCTTCCACGCGAATCATCACCGCGCCCGGATCAACCGACTCAAGCGCGTTGATTTCGGCAAGGGCTCGGGTCACGTTCTCCTCCACCGCCTCATGCGTGAGAATCACAAGCGGCACTGAGCCGCCCTCTTTTCGGCCCTTCTGGATGACAGACTCTATGCTAATGCTGTTGTTTCCCAGAATCCCGGCGATCTTCGACAGCACGCCCGGCCTGTCCTGCACCGAAAACCTGAAGTAGTAGCTTGACTTCACGCGCTGCATGTCCTTGACCGGAAGCGGCTCGTCGATGGGGCGGCCAAAAGCCGGAACCCTGCCGACAGCGCCGCCGCGAATGTTTCGCGCGATGTCAACGATGTCGGCAAGCACCGCGCTGCCGGTTGGGCGCGAACCCGCGCCGCGTCCGTAGTACATCGTCGCGCCGACGGCGTCACCGTCAACATAGAGCGCGTTGAAGACGCCGTCAACCTTCGCAAGCATCTGGCCCTCCGGAATCATCGTGGGGTGGACGCGAAGCTCCACCTCGCTGCCGTCCGACTTGGCGATGCCCAACAGCTTGATCCTGTAGCCGAATTCCGAGGCGAACGCAATATCAACCGGAGTGATCTTCGTTATTCCCTCGGTGTAAACCTTGTCGAAGGCAAGCGGAATGCCGAACGCCAGGCTTCCAAGAATAGTGAGCTTGTGCGCCGCGTCGATGCCCTCGATGTCGAAAGTTGGGTCGGCCTCGGCATAGCCAAGCTTCTGCGCGTCGGCAAGAACATCGCCAAACGGCGCGCATTCGGTTGTCATGCGCGAAAGAATGTAGTTGGCCGTGCCGTTTATGATTCCGTAGACCGACAGAATGCGGTTTGCTACAAGCCCTTCCTTCATCACCTTGATGATCGGAATGCCGCCCGCGACAGACGCCTCGAAGCCCACCTCCACGCCGCGCGCCGATGCGGCGGCGAAGATTTCGCCGCCCTTGTGGGCAAGAAGCGCCTTGTTTGCGGAGACCACATGCTTTCCGGCGTTTATCGCCCGCATTATCAGATCGCCCGCGAAACCGGTTCCGCCCACAAGCTCCACAACGATGTCGATAGCCGGATCGTCAAGAACCTCCGAAAGGTCGTTCGTCAGAATGCCGTCAGGAATCTTGACTCCGCGATCCGTCGTTATGTCTTTATCGACAATCTTGGCAAGCTTCATGCTGAAGCCGAGTTTCTTGTCCAGTTCACTCGACGGATCGAGCATTATGGACGCAAGCCCGCTTCCCACGGTTCCGAATCCGACAAGACCTACGTTAATGGTATCTTTCGCCACCTGTATCTCCCGAAATAGAATTTTATCAAGCCGTTGGAATAACCGGTATTATGCGAAAGATCAGGCGTGGTTGTCCATGAAATTTTCAGGCTTTATTCGGCAACTGGCCTGCTCGTTTGATTTTCAACGCCGCTTTGCCGGATAATATGCGGCTTCGGCAAGACTTGATGTCATGCTGAAACAATTCAGCAATTAATGGAGGAACAATAATATGAAGATCATGCTTCTTGGCGCGCCCGGAGCGGGCAAGGGAACCGTGGCAAAGCTTCTTACCGCGTTCGACGGATCGGTTCAGATTTCAACCGGCGACATACTTCGCGCCGCCGTAAAGGCCGGCACAGCGCTCGGCAAGGAAGCCCAGGGTTTTATGGACAGGGGCGAGCTTGTGCCGGATTCTCTCATCATGGGAATAATGGAACAGCGTCTTCAGGAGCCGGACTGTGCCAACGGTTTCTTGCTCGACGGCTTCCCCCGCACCATTCCGCAGGCGGAGGAGCTGAAGACCCTCATGGCCAGGCTTGGAATAAAGATGGATTTCGTCGTGAGCATAGAGGTTCCGCGCGAGGTCATTCTCGACCGCCTTACCACAAGGCGCACATGCTCCAACTCTGCCTGTCAGGAAATCTACAATGTGAAGTCGAACCCGCCGGCGGAGGGCGGCAAGTGCAAGAAATGCGGCTCGCCGACGATTCAGCGCGCCGACGAGACTGAAGAGGCGATCAGCAAGCGTCTCGACGTCTACAACGAGAAGACTGCGCCGCTTATCGGTTTCTATGAGAAAGAGGGAATGCTCAAGAAGGTTGTCGGCACATCGAGCGACGTTGTTGTGAACGCGATCAAGGCCGCGCTCGGCAAGTAACTGATTACTTAAACCAGTTTGGCAAAGGCTCCGGAAACGGAGCCTTTTTCTTTGTCATTTCCTTGCAATACGGTTCAGGGACTGCTAGAATTTTGTCATCCTGACGGGAGGGGATGTCATGACCCTGAATAAATCAGCGTTAGCAGTTGTTTTCATCATGTTCATAAGTCTGGTGTTTGCGCAGCCGTTTCTCTCAAACGTTCATGCCTACACCGAAAAAGAGTTTGAAATCGCAGTCACCAAGGGTGGCTATCTCATCGACAACGCCAATTACGATGAGGCTGTTACGCATCTCAAGCTGGCCAGGGAGATGAAACCATCCGATCCGGAGGCAGCGCTTCTTCTGGGAATCGCGTATTCCAGAAGCGGACGGTTTGCCGCTGCGAAGCCCGCCCTGATGGACGCCCTTCGCAGCGAGCCGGACAATCCGCGCATAAATTACGAACTTGGCCTTGTCATGATGCAGGCAGGCGAAATCGACGAGGCACGGGATCAGTTCACCGAAGTCGTTGGCAGCAAAGCCGACGAAAACACCAAAGCCGCCGCGCGCAAATATCTGGAGACGCTGAAGTCAGCGGCAGGGCAGGGCGGGAAGGCTTTGCGGCTGGGCGTCGCTCTCGGCGGACAGTACGACTCGAACGTGATTCTTGAGCCGGACAATCCGGTTTCGCCGTCTTCCGGCAAAAAGGCCGACTGGCGTGCCATTGTTTCGGCCAACGCCGGAGTCACCCTGTTTGACACAGGAAGATTCGCCGCGGATGTCGATTACAACTTCTATCAGAGCAAGCATAAGGACGTCACGAATTTCGACGTGCAGCAGCACAGCGTCTCCCTGTCTGGCCGATATTCACCCGCGCGGGACATGCGAACCGAGCTTGGTTACGCTCTGGCATACGCCACTGTCGGCGGCGACGAATACAGCGTGACGCATACGTTCCGCCCCTCGATAGCCGTCGCTCACACAAGCGGCGCGATCACCGAATTCTACTTCGCGCAGGAATTCAGGAACTTCATCAACGGCGCTGATTTCGAAACCAACTCAGATCGCACTGGAACCAACGCGGCATTCGGCATGGCCCAGACGAGAAAACTTGGCGAGAACTCCGGATGGGGTTTCGGCTACAAGTACGAGCGCGAATCGGCGGACAAGGAGACTTGGGATTATAACGGCCACACAGGCAATCTGAATTTCAGTGCCGGAACCGGAACCATCCGGGTCATGCTGGGCGCTACTCTGGCATATAAGGAATATCTAAGGGAAAGCGACAGCGATTCCATACGCAGGGACACAACGCAGGACTATTCGGCGGACATGGTCTGGAGTCCCACTGAGAGCGTCAGCCTCACGCTCTCCGAGGTGTACACAATCAACAATTCCAACATCGGCAAGTTCGACTATAAAAGAAGCATTACCGGACTTTTCCTGGGGGTGAAGCTATGAACCGCAATTATTTTAACGCGATCCTGACGGCTTTGATGCTCACTCTATCCGTTTCCCCGGCGTTCGCCGATGAACGCGCCGGCGACATAGTTTCGGTGCGCGGCAATGTGTTTGTGGAACGGGCGAGGGACATCATCAAGGCGGAGCCGAAGCTTGGCCTGCGCGAAGCTGACAGCGTGGCAACCGAGGAGCAGTCGAGGGCTAAACTGTTGTTCAGGGACGACAGCATCCTTACGCTCGGCCCAAAGAGCAGGCTTGTCGTGAAACAATATCTTTACAGTCCCGAAAACAAGCGGGCGGAATCGGTGTATGAGCTTCTGGACGGCAAGCTTCGCGCTGTTGTGGGAAGCCCCGGTTTCACGGTGAAAACCCCGACGGCGTTCGCCGCGGCTCGCGGAACAATATTCCTTATATGGTTCGACAGTGCCACGAATTCAACCGGCATCGCGGTTATCGAGGGCGAGGTTGTGGTGAAGAATATCAACGCGGCCATCGGCGGAGAGGTGCGGCTTGGGCCGGGACAGGTTTCAACGGTAGCGAAGGACGGTTCGCCTGTCGAGCCAAGGCCGTTTGCCGGAACACCTGGCGAGATCAAGAAGGCGGATGCGGACAGCAAGGACGGCGGCGCGCTTGCCGAATCCGAGACGATACGCATCATTCAGGAGGTGCGCGTGGAAGGCACGCCGGTTCTCACCCTGCCGGACTTCAAGATGGAATCGTTCAAACCTTCCGGGCTGGTTGTCGAGCGGCTTCCATTCGTTCCGAAGACGCCGCCCATCAATGAAACTCCGGGTGTCATAGGCAAAACGCCGGTTACGATTAACCTGAATTTTCATGAACCACAGACCAATGTAAAAGTGAATTTCCCGGATTCCAGGTAAAGTTACATCTGTTTTTGCCGATATGAACGGTAACGATACCTTGTGCATCGTCAATCCCCTCCGTGGAAGCGCCGGATGACCGAAGGCATAACTGTTGACATATTGGGCGATTACGGCCCTTTTTCAAGCATCGGCAAGAGCATAGGCTATCGCATTACGGTTGGAGGCACATCCTTCCTGCTCGATTGCGGCGCGCCGCTTTTTCAGCAGATCGGCGGACATGGGCTCAAGGGGCTGAAAGGTCTGCTGATAACGCATTGCCACGACGACCACAAAAGGTGGTTCAGTGATCTGGCTCTTTTTCACCAGTACGCCGCCGATTTCCGCTACAAGCTGTCGCTTTTAACCACCGATGAGGTGCATCAGGAAATAATTCGGGCATCCGGCCCGGCCCTCGACCGAAGTCTTTCGCTCGATTCCCGCCGGATCATGGATATTCCCTACGATGCGTTTGTCGATTTCACGCGTCTTGGCCCTCAGGCTCGCTACCGCATTGTTTCGCGAAACGAGGGGGAAGGGGTAAGCCGGTTTGTCATTGTTGACCGAAGCGACAATCCGGTTCCCGCGGCCTTGGCAAAAATTGTCATTAACCCAACGGTTCCAGGCAGGCCAAGGATGCTCTTTCGCGATCCGGAACATGGAGAGTGGGTGGAGCCGCAGAGTTTTTATCCGTTTTCGTCGGACATTTTCTATCAGGATCGGAATGTCTACACTGATGACGAAGGATTTACCCTGGAAGCGATCAAATCGCCGGTTTGGCACGGCATTCCAGCCATGGGGCTCCGAATAAGAACCGGGAACGAGACACTGGTGTTCAGTTCCGATACTGTTCACGATACGAATTTGTGGGCTTCCTTGTGCAGCGAGCGTTTGCCTCAGGTTTTTTCATCTGTTTCAAGGGACGAATTCGAGACCGCATCCGTTATCTACGGCGACATAAACGATTTCATCGAGCGGGCATGGAGCCGCGAGCGATTCAACGACGCGCTTGCGACATTTCGCGACTGCTTCACCATCCACGACATATCCGGCAGGAACAGCGTTGTGCATACCGATTACGCAAGGTTGGAGACTTCGGCGCTCGACAGAACCCGCACGCTTCTTACTCACGGGCCGGACACCATGACGTCGGAGTGGGTGCTCTGTGAATCGGGCAAGCGCTACCGCATTGTCGGTTCAACCATCATGGAGGACGTCCACGGAGACCTGTTCAACTTCAATGCCGACATTTACCATAAGGAAGGCGGCAAATTCTTCGTCGGCTACAAAAGCGCACACGGACGTTATACCGTTTATAACGACAACGGATTGTTGCGGCTCTCCGACGACGGCGGCGGATCAGGCGGCGCGCCGATGTTCCGCGTTGATCTTTATCAGGATATCGGCGGACGGTATTTCCCGAAATTATACGATCCGAATATTTCCTACTTCGAGCGCGGAGACGGCAAGGTCGAGATACTGCGCCGCACGCCGGAAGGCAGTTATGGCGTGATAATCAACGACAGGCGTCGGTCGCTGGCGCGGGAGAAGGCAGTTCATACGGCAATGGGCTGATGGAAAGGCCGTCACATCTTTCTCCGATAACCATAGCCGGAATTCTTATAACAGTCGCATTTCTTGCTCTCAGTCTTAAATCTCCGGCCATAATCGACGAAACCGTGGAATCGCTTCTGCTCGATTACCGGTTTCTGGCCAGGAACATCATTGAACCCGCCCCCAAGCCCGCCGACATAGTAATTGTTGCGATAGACGAGGCCAGTCTGGATCGCCACGGACGCTGGCCCTGGCGGCGCGATCTTCAGGCGCGGCTGCTTTCTGCAATTCTTTCCGGCGGGCCCAAGGTTCTTGCCGCCGATGTTTTTTACTCCGAACCGGAAACGGAAGAGACAGACCGGATGCTTGGCGAAGTTATCGCAAAGGCGTCCGGACGGCTGGTTCTTGCCGCCGGTTTCGACAACGAGGCCGGGCTTGCGGAGCCGCCTGAGTATCTGCTGGACAGCGCCATAACAAAAGTCCGCAACCGCTCGAAGCTTGCATTCGCGCATGAGGTTACGCGAACCAAGCTGAAGGTTGAGCCGATATACTCCGGTGCGGTTCTCGGACACGTGGTAAGCCCGCCGGACATGGACGGAAAGCTTCGACGGGAGCATCTTTACGTCAAGTTCGGCGATGATTTCTATCCGTCGTTCGCGCTTGTGGCTGCGGCGCTGGCCATGGGAAAAGACATTTCCGACATAACAATTCAGGGCGATGCCGGTGTTGCGGTGGGCGACACGTTTATTCCTACCGATCCGGCAGGCAGAATGCGTGTGAATTACCTTGGCGGCGAGGGGACATTCGCGAAGGTTTCAGCCTCCGACATTCTTGACGGCAAGGTTCCACCGGAAGCGCTTGCGGGGAAGATCGTGTTCATGGGGACATCGGCCATTTCGACCTACGATTTCATGGTCACGCCATTCTCCGCCCGAACTCCGGCAGTGGAAAAGAACGCGACAGTCACCGAAAACATCGTTCATTCGCGGTTCATACATGCCGCGCCGCTTACGATCGCATCGGTGCTTGTTGCCGCAAGCGGGCTTCTGCTGTCTTTCGTTCTGCCGCGCATCCGGGCGGCGCTTGGAATATCTCTGGCTTTTTTCATGCTGGCGCTATTTGGCGCGGCCAATTTCCTGCTTTTCGCAAAGCGCGGCATCTACCTGAACTTTATCTATCCCTTTCTTAACATGGCGGTTATTTCGGTTGTCTTCGGTTCGTACAAGTATTTCGCCGAGGAGAGACGCTCGAAGGAACTCAAGCGCATGTTTTCAAGCTACGTTTCGCCCAAGATCGTGGCCGAATTGATGAGCAACCCTGAGATGGCTAAGCTTGGCGGCTACAGGCGCGAAGTCAGCATCCTGTTTTCGGATCTGCGCGGGTTTACCACATTCTCCGAAAACCGCGATCCGGAGGAGGTTGTCTCTATGCTGAACGAGTATTTCAAGGAGATGACCGACATCATTTTCAGGTGGGACGGCACGCTTGACAAGTTTGTGGGCGATGAAATCATGGCGTTCTGGGGCGCTCCGGCCATTCAGCCCAATCACGCCGAGCTTGCCGTAAGGTGCGCGCTTGAAATGTCGGACAGGCTCGACAGGCTCCAGAACCGCTGGCGCGACGAGGGAAAGTATGTGCTGGATTGCGGCATCGGCATAAACACCGGCACGGTTCTGATCGGAAACATCGGCGCGGTCGATAAAAAGATGGACTATACCGCAATCGGCGACAACGTTAACCTTGGCGCAAGGGTCGAGGCTCTGACGCGAAAATACGAGGCGCGCATACTGATAACCGAGTTCACGCAGTCGAAAATAGCGGATTTGATCGAGAACCGGCAGATCGGCCATGTCGAGATGATCGAGGCGGATCTGGTCAAGGTAAAGGGCAAGGAAATACCCGTCAGAATTTACAGGATGACGCCGCTTGCTCACGCTCATTAACCTGCTCGATTAATGATATTTTGCATTCCCTCCATTTGACTGAATCCCTTCTCTCTGGTATCGTAAACAGCTATGAATCAGCCGTTGTTTAAGTGGGATGACGACGTCAAACAGGGCCAATCCGCCACGGCTACAGAATCTGGAGATAAACTTATGGAAGAAAATACTATGGATAATTTGAAACTTCTTGAAGATAAAATCATTCGCGCCGTTGAGGCGTTGAAGCAGCAGCGCGAGGAAACCCGCGCGCTTGCCGTGAAGGTTACCGCGCTTGAGGACGAGATTCTGGCCAAGGACGAGGAACTGGAGAAGCTTCGCGCCGATGTAGCGGAGTCGGAGCGTGTGCGCGGCGAGCTTGCCCGCATGAACGAGGAGCGCAGCGCCGTGAGACTACAGGTGGAAGACCTGCTGAAAGAACTGGAAGGCATAGAACTTCCCTGACCGGGGAGACACGATCATATGCCTCCCAAATCTGTTGAAGTAACCATCATGGGGCAGCCCTATTCGGTAAAGGGCGACGCCGATGAAGAGTATATTCGCCGGCTTGCCGGTCTTGTTGACGGCAGAATGCGCGAGCTGTTCAAAAAAAATCCTTCGATGACGCCGATCAAGGCTGCCATCATGACCGCGCTTAACCTTGCGGATCAGCTTACGCAGTGCGAAAAGAGCTGCGATCAGGTGAACAAGGTTCTGCGCGACAAGGTTGAAGCGCTGAGTAATCTTCTGGAAGTCTGAATGGGCTTGTCGGATGCCGTCCGATAACGCACGCGCTTCCACAGCCGCTTCCACCTTTGCACGCTGGAAAACGCCTCTTCTGCTCTGCCTTGTCCTGCTTTTCGTAATCGCAGTCCGCGCAAGGCTTTTAGACGTTCCGCTTGAGCGCGACGAGGGCGAATACGCCTACATGGGGCAGCTCATTCTTCAGGGCGTTCCGCCATATGTCGAGGCATACAACATGAAGTTCCCCGGAACATATCTCATGTATGCGCTCGTAATGTCGGTTTTCGGCCAGACCGCTCAAGGAATTCATCTCGGCTTCATGTTCGCCAACTGCGTCTCGATTGCGCTGATATTTTTTCTTGCACGGAAACTCCTGAGCGAGACAGCCGCGCTTGCCGCAAGCGCGTCCTACGCGGTGCTTTCATTAAGCCCGTCGGTGCTTGGTTTCGCGGCGCACGCAACGCATTTTGTTGTGCCGTTTGCGCTTGGCGGAATCATTGTTCTGCTTGGCGCGGTGGAGGGCAATCGTCCGCGTCTGTATTTGCTTTCAGGTGTTCTCTGCGGACTGGCAACGCTCATGAAGCAGCCGGGAGCATTGTTTGCGGTCTTCTGCGTCGCGCACCTGATTTATCGTTATTTCTCCGGGTGGGAGACGGCAAGGAACATTTCCATGCGTATCGGCCTGTTTGTCGCCGGAGTTATCGCGCCGCTTGCGGCGGTCATGGTCTGGCTTCAACTAAACGGCGCGTTCGGCAGGTTCTGGTTCTGGACAATCGACTACGCCACGAAATACGCAAGTCAGGTTCCGGCGTCCGAGGTGTTCAACGTGTTCAGCCGCAATCTTGCAGCCGTTACATCCGGCTTTCTGTTGCTCTGGCTGATTGCGGCGGCAGGTTTCATCGTAACGCTGTTTAACCGCAAGTTAAAGGCCGACAGGCCTTTCCTGCTTCTGCTTGCCCTGTTTTCGTTTCTCACCATTGCGCCCGGCTTCTATTTCCGCCAGCACTACTTTGTGACGTTTCTGCCTGCCGTTGCCATTTTGGCCGGTGTGTTCGTGGATTATGCTTGTTGGTTTACCAGCAGGGGGCTGAAGCCCTCTGTTGAGTCATCCTCATCTGTCGTGACATCTGTTGCTGCAAGATATTCCGGCCTGCTGGTATTAATCGTGGCTATTGCCGCCGGAGTGTTTGCAGAGCGTGAATACCTGTTCAGCGAACCGCCCGCCGCCATTTCCAGAAGAGCCTACGGCCTGAATCCGTTTCCGGAGTCAGTCGAGATAGCCAAATTCATCGAGGCAAACAGCGCGAAAGACGACAAGATCGCCATACTCGGCTCCGAGCCGCAGATATTGTTCTATTCGCACAGACGCTCCGCCACCGGCTACATCTACGTTTACAGCCTGATGGAAAAGCACGAGTACAGCCTTGCGATGCAGAAGGAGATGATCGGCCAGATCGAATCGGCGCGGCCAAAATACATCGTTTTCGTACCCATAGACGCGTCGTGGCTGGCATGGAAAGACGCTGAAATGCATATTCTTCGCTGGCTTCAAGGCGAACTTCAACGAAACTATACAGTTGTTGGCGTTGCCGACATTGTCGCTCCGGAGCCCACGGTTTACAAATGGAATGACGAGGCGCGGAATTACAGCGTTCGATCCAAGTGGAATGTGCTTATTTACAAGCGAAACGGCAGTGGCTGAGATGATTCGCGATTGATGGAATGAAAAGCTTGAGTAATAGAAAATGATACCAAGAGTCGAAAAAGCGCATTACGTCAAGGATTTCATTATCCATATTCGGTTTTCGGATGGCACGGATGGCGATGTCGATCTGGTTGATGAACTGTATGGGGAAATGTTCGAACCGCTTAATGATCCTGAATTATTCCGGCAGTTTTTCGTGCATCCGGAATTCCGCACTATTTCGTGGCCAAACGGCGCAGATATTGCCCCGGAATTTCTGTACGAGCGGCTACAAATTCCGGCATAACGTGTGCGGGACGTTGAAGGGGAGTTGCCGGGTAGAGCTGAACGTCTTATCAACGAATGGGCCGGCTTTTACCAAAAGGAACTGCTGGAAATGTGGAATCGTCAGGAATTCAGGCAATTGCCGGGATTGGAGTAGCCGGGATTGGAGTAAACTGGACATGGAAAAGATACCAAAAATTAAAGCCGTGCAAACCCTTGGGGAAGTGCGCTTGCTTGTCACGTTTGAGAGCGGAATTGAAAAAATATATAATTGCAGTTCTCTTCTTTCCAAGCCGCAGTTTCACTTGCTTGCGAGTTCGGCTTTTTTCAATGCTGTTCGGGTTGATCCGGGAGGTTATGGTATTTCGTGGAGTGACGATATTGATCTGAGTGAATATGAGCTGTGGACAAACGGCAAAACAGGGCAACTACCGATGAAGGATTAATCCCTCTACTTCCCCCCTCGCACCCCAGCCTCAATCCCCATCCTCGCGTTATGCGCGGCCACGCCGCGAAGCATTTTGTAGCGTTTTTCCGGCATCGCGCTTTTCGCCGCATCAAGCCGGGCAAGCGTTTCTCCGTACAGCCGCTTTAAATCCTCGAATCCTCGTCCTAGAATCGAGAAATCGTGTTCGATTTTCCATATATCGCCCAAAAACAGCCACGGCGCGAAGTCTGTAAGCCTTGCTCCGGGCTCAAGCGTAATTTCGCCGCTATTGATGTCGCGAATATGCAGCCCGTCCGCGCCGGCTGTCACATTGTATGATCCGCTGAAATCATCCGCGCCCTCATCCGAAAACGTCCAGACAGACCGCGCCTTCTGCCCGTCCGGCGCGTGACAGCTATCGCAGTCGCGCGATTTGCCGTATGGGTGCGAAACCTGCTCGATCTCGATCCACGCAAGATGCCGGTTGTTTCCGGGCAGGCCGTCGAACGTGCCGAGAAGCGCGTAGGAGTCGCGGGTGTCGCCGTTTGGCCAGCGGTAGCGGATGCCCTTGAACGGCTTGACGTCATCCTTGATGTTGCCCACCGAATGCGGCCAAGCCTTGACCGGAATCCATAATCCGGCCTGGTCTTTCATCACGATTGGCGGCGTGAACGTGCCGTAATATAATGAATATTTCCTGAACGGGTTCGGCTTGCCAGCAATCTGCCCCGGCCCCCAGTGCGTAAGCTGATAGCCGCCAACCATGCCCACATGACATGCGGCGCACGACACGTTTTTATGCTCCGACTGCGCAAGCGCGTTTTCGATTTCGAGATGGCAATCGCCGCAGGACGCTTTCCGCTGGATGTCGCCCATGCCGCGCGGCCCGGTCAGGTGGCAGTCTACGCAGACAATATCCTTTTTCACATGAACATCCGGGGCCATGCCTCGCGGCTCGCTGAAATCGCCGCCAAGATAGCTGTCGCCGCGCCGTCGCTCCATCGTGCCGGGGTGACAGATGCTGGAGCCGCGCCCTCCGCCCGAACAGCTCTCCGACGGCGGCTTGCGCGTGAAGCTGTGCGCGCCCTCGCCCTTGTATGGCGTGAAATGGCAGTCGAGGCAACCGGCGTGGCAAACGTTGCAGATGCGCTGCTTGTCCACCGCCTGTCCCTTCGAAAACGGCGTGTTCAGGTTTTTCACGATCTCGTCGTAGTTCGCAAACGAAAACCTGTCGCCAACAGCCGCTTCAACCGGCGGGGTGTCGGCAAACGACGGGCCGCAGTTGTGCGGGCCGTAGGGTTTTGTCCACGTCTCCATTGTGCGCTGGCGGAAATTCGCGCCCATTATCGAATGGCCATACTGCTCAACCTCCGTCGGATGGCAGGCCGCCGCGCCGCATCCGCGCTTGCCCAGCGCCGGATCGTAGCCAAGCGTTTCGGGGTTTCTGTCGTGATACAGAATATTGCGAACACGCGCGCTGTCGCTGCCCTCGGTGAAATCGTCATCCTTAGGAAGCAACAGTCGCATTTTGTCGCTGCCGGTCGGCTTAAGCGGCTCTTTAGCGGCGGTCTTTCTGTCGATCACGGCGGATTCATGATCGAGATAGATCGCCTTCAACATGCCCTTGTGGGCGGCGTCGGAGGAATCTGTCCTGCCGTCTCCGCCGTGGCATTCGTGGCATTTCACGCCGCGATGTTTCGATTCTTTCTCAACCTGTTCCTGAGTGACCGCAAGCTGTGGAAAACCAAGCTGCGCCATCCGGGACTTGTCGGCATGGCAATTGATGCAGCCGCTGCTTGAGCGCCCGTAATAGACATAAGATGCCAGTCCGACGGCGGCCAGAAACTGCGCCGCGAGCAGAACCAGCATGAATCGGTTTCGAATAAATGAAGACAATGGGTATTTCCGGCCAGTTACTTACCAGTTACTTAAAGGTTCGGCTTTTCATGCAAGCTTCTTCAGGTCGTCCGACGCAAGATCCTTCAGCGTAATCCCGCGAAGTGAATCTTCAATGCCGCTTTCAATTCGGCAGGCAACGACATCAACCGAAGCCTTTTCGTCTATCTTGTCGGCGCGGCAGAAACGGGCGTGTCCGGCTCCCGAACGGATCGCGTCAAGAATGTCTACAAGCGCAATTTCTTCCAGAGGCCGAGCCGGAACATACCGGGGCGGATCGTCGGATGTCTCGTGCAGAATTCCGGCGCGCGCCTGTTCGCCAAGCGCCGCGCGCACCTCGATCTCCGGAAACGAAAGCGCCGCGCCGATATTCCCCGATGACAACGGCTTGCCGCCGCCAAGAAAGTTGCCGCCGATCAGGCGCATGGAGGCGATGCAGAGGTATTCCCGCGCAACCGGAGAAACGAAATCGGTTCCCGATCGCGGCGGGCAGACCGGCGGATTCTGGTGAAAATAAGCGACCTCGGCTCCGATCAGGATAACCGTCCAGCCCAGATGCAGCCAGAGCAGAAACAGTATTAGCGCGGCAAATCCGGAATAGATCATGTCGTAGCTGGACGATGTGGCAAGAAACGCCGCGAAAATGCGACCGCTCCAGAGCCACAAAACGCCGCTTGTGATGCCGCCCACAAGCGCCGACCTGAACCTGACGGTTGTGTTCGGCAGAAACATATACATGAAAGCGAACGCAAGCGAAATGGTCACGTAAGAGATCCACGACGCGAACATCAGATACAGATAGCCGAACGGCTCGACGGTTATCAGCCATTTTATCAGGGCATGACTTTTCAGCGAGGCAAGCAGCCCCAGCGATATGAACACGAGCACCGGCCCAAGAAGCATCACGCTTAAATAATCGCTGAACCGGCGAACGATGTTTCTGGCGCGGCGGACATGCCATATCCGGTTGAACGACGACTCTATCTTCTCCATCAGCGACATTATCGAAAGAAACAGCGTGAGCACTCCAGCCGCGCCGATAACTCCGGCGCGGGCTCCGTCCACCACCGCCAGCAGTTTTGTGGCAAGAGTAACGCCATGCTCGCCAAGCGGCGAAACAATGTCCAGAACAAGCGGCTCAAGCCTGTTATGAACGCCGAACGCCTTCAACACGGAAAACATCACGGCCAGAAGCGGGATGAGCGAAAGAAGCGTGATATAGACGAGGCTCATGGCCAGTTCCGAGAAACGGCCATCGCGAAAACCGCGAACAACCATCACAACTATCCGGGTCATCCGGAACAGAAACGAGCGCGGACGGTTCATGGCCGCGATGTTCACGCGCCAGATTCCGGTTGTGAAGAACTTCTCGATCTCCCTGTAAATGCGATTAAAGTAGCCGCTGCTCATAATCCCCGATATTCACTTCATCTTTTGTTGCGCCAGAATCACTCCCTCGCTTTCGCCGCCTGTGCCGGATCGTCTCCGGTCAATAACCGCACGAGTATATTTGCAAGACAATGATAGCCAGCATTGTGGCAATACTTCAAGCATTGCGTCTGGCGCAATTGATGGCCGCTGTCAGTTCCCGCCATTTGCTGCGACCTTGAAGTGGATCAGGATTACGTCAATAAACGCCTTCGCGCAAGCGGCAAGACGCAGCTCAAGGTGGAGTTGGTCAGCCTCAATCAACTGCTGGACAAGAAAGCCGCCAGCCTCTTTACGCCTGACAGCGCGGTGGTGGAGGTTTCGCCGGATGGCAGGCGATGGGCTGTAACCGTGAAACAGTTCTTCAGCCCATACCTCAAAGCCAAAGTTGACGAATTCAACGCAAAACGCGGCAAAAAGAACGGCGGCAGCTTGCTGGATGACGACGGCGGGGAAAACGGCAACGGCGTGGAAGCCGCCAAGCCGCCAGCCACGTTCAGGCCCGTGACCATCAGCGAAGCCGGACTCGAACTGATCGAGGCTGTTCAATTCGACACGACGATTCGTGAAGATGGCGTGTGGGTGAGTAATTCCGCGCTTGAAGACAAGGCAAGCCCCAAGTCGAAAATACGTGGACGCTACCTGTTGCCGACTGACCGTTTCAGGGTAAAGTTCCGCAATATTGCGGGAGATGAAATCATCATGGATTTTCCTGGGCAGGAGCGTTGACTGACTGCGCCGAAATAGCCGTGGCAATCAGTTAGGGGAACGAGCAACCTCAATAAAGGTGGTGACAACTTGCGGAATATGGAGGAAATGCCGGTCTGTTGTTATCAGCGCAAGGCCGTGTTGCATGGCACATGCCGCAATCCAGAGGTCATTGGTTGGAATCGGCGTTCCCTGCCGCCGGAGATAATCCGCGATAGTTGCATAAAAGCTGGCCGTATCCTCGTCCAGCAAAAGCGCATTCACAGATGGTGTTTCAAAAAAACGGCCCAGAATCGCAATGTTGCGCTGCTCTGCGCTTCCCTTTTTGAATCCGGCCAACAGTTCGCCTATGACAACAACAGGCAGATATACATCCTCGGCGGCATCAAGCAAATCGGCAACCTTGTTGCTTCCACGCATCAGCATGGAATACGCGGATGTGTCGAGCAAAACCTTCCTCATTTCCAGATTTCGGCATCAACGCTGCGTTGCTCGCGCAGGGAGGCATCGAAATCAGCAGCCTCATCCTCGCTCCAAAGCCCGGAAAACGCTTTAAACCGGCCCTTTGGCGCGGATATTTTTACGTCGGCAGAAGCTTGCCGGGCAGCCCCTTTCCGAAGGAGCATGAGCAATGCCTTGTTCAGACTGACGCCCATGCCATCAGCCTCTTTCCGGGCGATGCTTTCAATCTCTTCGGGTATGCCGCGCAAAGTTATCTGACGCATTAACTCACCTCCTTGCCGCGAATCGGCAAGACTCATTATGACTCGCTATGGCGCGGCGGTCAATCGCCATCCACAACCCTCCCCATAATCTCCCGCGCCGCAACCAGGCCAGACGCCGACGCCTGAATCAGCCCCCGGCTCACGCCCGCGCCGTCGCCCGCGGCGAAAAGCCCGGCCACTTCGGTTTCGAGCGATTCCGACAGCCTGAACTGGCGGCTGTAGAACTTCACCTCCACGCCGTACAGAAGCGTGTGGCGGCTGTTTACGCCCGGAGCGATGCGGTCGAGCGCTTCCAGCATCTCCATTATGTCGGCCAGATGCCGGTACGGAAGCACGAAGCTGAGGTCGCCGGGCGTTGCGTCGAGCAGGGTAGGGCGAACCAGCCCCCGGTCGATTCGCTCCTGAGTGGAGCGCCGCCCGTGCTGAAGGTCGCCAAGCCGCTGAACGATCACGCCGCGCCCAAGAAAATTCGCAAGCTGGGCGATATGGCGGCCATACTGAATCGGCTCGTCGAACGGCTCGGTGAAGGTGGTGCTTACCAGCAGCGCGAAGTTCGTGTTGTCGCTCGTGCGCCCGGCGTAGCTGTGGCCGTTAACCGTCCAGACGTCTTTCAGATGCTCCTTCACCACCTCGCCGTAAGGATTCACGCAGAACGTTCGCACCTGATCGTCAAACCTGCGCGTTCTGTATATCAGCTTCGGCTCGTAGGTTACGCTGGTCAGATGTTCCATCACCGCCGCCGGAAGCTCCACGCGCACGCCGATGTCAACCGGGTTTGTAAGGCGCGTAAGCCCAAGCCTCGCGGCCTCGTCGTCCAGCCAGCGCGAGCCTTCGCGCCCCGGAGCAAGCACAACGTAATCGGCGATAAACCGGCGTCCGTCGCACGTTTCAACGCCCTGCGTCCGGCCATCCTTCACGATAATGGACGCAGCGCCGCACCTGAAAAGCATCTCCACCCGCCCGCTCAAGTGCTCCTTCATGCGGGTGAGCACGTCGAAACACACGTCGGTTCCTATATGCCGGACAGGCGAGGCGACAAGCGTGAGCTCGTTTCTGGCCGCCATGTCCTGAAGCGCGCGAAGGCGATCGTCCGGCTCGCCGTGAACCACGCCCGGCGCACCGAATTTTATATATGTTTCGTCGGCCTCGTGGATGAGGCTGTCGAGCGCCGCGTCTCCAACATACCGCGCCAGATTGCCGCCCACGAAGCGCGAGAGCGAAAGCTTGCCATCGCTGTACGCGCCCGCGCCGCCCCAGCCGCTAAGAAGCGCGCATTCCGGACAGGCAAGGCACGACACTGCTTTTGTCTTCAGCGGGCAGACGCGCTCCTCTATGCTTCTGCCCTTTTCGATCATCAGAATCCTGAGCGCGGGATGTTTTTGCGTCAGCTCAAGCGCGGTGAAGATTCCGGCAGGCCCGGCTCCCACAATTATTACGTCGAAACGTTCGGCGCTCATGGCTTGAGTTGCGTCATCTCGGCCCAATCCGTTTCGATCATCCGGAGCGCGTCGTAGTTGGTTAAATCCAGATGAAGCGGCGTGACCGACACAAAACCCTGCGCAACAGCGTGAATGTCGGTCTCCTCGCCGCCCTGGAATATCGGCGTTCCGCCGCCAAGCCAGTAGTGCGCTCGCCCTCGCGGATCTGCAACCTCTTGAATGGCGTCGTCGTATGTGCGCTTGCCCTGACCGGTGAAGCGGATTCCCTTGAACTCGTCCCACGGGATATTGGGGGCGTTCACGTTCAACAGCGTGTCGGGCGGAAGCCCGCGCTCCAGAACATGCGCGGCAACGATGGCGGCCACGCGGCCTGTGTCGGCATAGTGCAGATGCGATGAGCCGTCTATCGAAACCGCTATCGACGGAATGCCTATCAGCGTTCCCTCCACAGCCGCCGACACCGTGCCGGAATAGGTGATGTCATCGCCCAGATTGCCGCCCCGGTTGATGCCGGAGGCAAGAAGAACAGGCCGCCGCCGGAGTATTTTTTTCACCCCGATAGCCACGCAGTCTGTCGGAGTGCCGTTTATGGCGTAAACGCCCTCGCGCAGTTCCTCGCAGAAGAGCGGGCGGTGCATGGTGAGCGCATGGCCCACAGCCGAACGCTCGCGGTCGGGCGCGATGACGACAACCTCCACATCGCCGCCGCGCAGGGTCTTCATAGCCTTGGCAAGCGCGAAAAGACCGGGCGCGTGAACGCCGTCGTCGTTGGTGACAAGTATGAGTGGGGGTAGTTCGCTCAACTGGCGGGGTTAAAACCCCTCAGCCGCTTTGGCCAGCGAGGCAACCGCCGCGGCAAGCGACGCCTCCGCCTTGTCCGGCCCGGCAAGCGTTGGCTCGATTACGGCTGCGCGGATGTCGGTAAATCCGATGAAGCCCATGAGGAGTTCAAGGTACGGGCGCTGATGATCGTAAGCGGCAGCCGGGGTTCCGGCAGGATATTCGCCGCCTCTCGCAAGCACGAGCATGACAGGCTTGCCGGTTACAAGCCCTGTGTATCCCGTGGCCGGATCGAATGAAAACGTGAGGCCCGGCTGGATGATAATGTCGAGGTAATGCTTCAGACGGTACGGCAGTCCGAAATTCCACATAGGGCTTGAAATCAGGTATTTGTCGAACGATTTGAAATGATCTATCGCTTTTACCACTCCCTGCCATGCCGCCGCTTCTTCGGCAGAATGTGATTTGCCGTGCAATATGGCGTATTTGCCGGACGCCGTGGTCAGATCGAATTCAGGCAGATCGGCCTTCCAGAGATTGAGCGTCTCGACAGTGTCGCCCGTGTGCGCCTTGCGGTAGGCCGCGACAAACGCGTCTGCCGCGCGAGTGGAGTACGACCTTTCGCCCATCGGACTTGCGCATATGTAAAGAAGCTTTGCCATGACAGAATCCTCCTTCAGGCTTTTGCGCGGAGAACGCCCGCGTACCACCTGTATATCAGCAGAGCCGCGCGCTGTCAATTACGATGATGCTGGAAGCAGAATTCAGTCGGGAAGCGCCACGGATGCCCTGTTTGCAAGAAACCTCAGGAACACGTTGTAATGGGCGGGCATCGTTCTTTTCCTGTGCGTGATGAGGTGAAACGCGCGGCTGATGGTTGCGCCTCGTATCGGGATTTCGACCAGATCGCCGTGCGCGAGGCTGTTTTTTACCGCAAGGTTCGAGATTATGGATACGCCCAGCCCGGCCTTCACAGCCTCCTTGACGGCTGCCGTAGAGCCGAGTTTGGCAACCACGCGCAAAGACGCGATGTCTATTCCGTGCGCCTCAAGAAACTTCTCGGTTGCGTTCCGTGTTCCCGACCCCTCCTCTCGCAGAATAAACGGCAGGTTGCCGAGTTCGTCGAAGCCCACGAAATTTGAAGCGACAAGTCCGGGCCGCGCCACAAGCACCAGACTGTCCTGCGCGAACGGCTCGTACATCAGCTTGTCCGGCTCAAGCACCGCTCCCACAACCCCGATCATAAGGTCGTGGGCGATGACCATGTCGGTTATCCGGCGCGAATCGTCGATAACGATATTAAAGGATATGTCCGGATGCGCCTTGCCGAATTCAGCGGCCAGAGCGGGCAGGATGTAGGTGCCGGGAATGGTGCTGGCCCCGATGCTTATCTCGCCCCTGATATTGCCGCCGACGTTTCTGACCGCGTCCTCCATAAGCCTCATGTCGTCGATTATCTTCAGCGAGTGCGCGTATAGGGTTTCTGCCTCCGTTGTCGGAATGATGGATCGCCCAAGCCTGTCGAAGAGGCGAAGGCCGAGTTCGGTCTCGATGTTCTTGATATGCTCCGTGACGGTTGGCTGGCTAAGGCCCATTTCGCGGGAAGCTCCGGAGAAGCTTCTGTTGCGGAAAACCGCCGTAAAAATACGTAGGTGATGAATATCCATTGCTGCTGGTGCTCCATTAATGTTGCTGCCGCCATCGGTCTTGATGACGATTGTGACAATGTTACCCCTTATCGGCTACTTATTTCTATTACTGAACGAGTTGCATTACGGAAATCGCCCGCCTCATCTGGACGAATTCACCATGTTGCGGCTAAAATACCGCTTCGCCGTTATTAATAATTCAGGAGCCAAACCCATGACCGGAAAAGATATTTTTAACGCAATAACCTCCCTGCCGACAGGCGGCGTCAAATATTTCAGCCTTGCCGCGCTCGAACGCGCAGGTCTGGGCAATATCTCAAGCCTGCCCTACACCATCAGAATATTGCTTGAGGCCGCGCTAAGAAAATTCGACGGATTCGCCGTGACCGAGGATCACATCCGCGCCCTCGCTGGCTGGAAGCCGGGCTGCGGCGGAGCGGGCAATGAAGTGCCGTTCCTTCCGGCCCGTGTGCTCTTGCAAGATTTCACTGGCGTTCCGGCGCTTGTGGACATGGCGGCGATGCGCTCGGCCATGAGCAGGGCAGGGCACGATCCGGCCAGAATCAATCCGGTAATTCCAGCCGATCTGGTCATCGACCATTCCATTCAGGTGGATTATTTTGGAACGTCCGATTCCGCTGCGAAAAACACGAAGCGCGAGTTCGAGCGAAACGGCGAGCGCTACCGCTTCCTTCGCTGGGGCCAGAGCGCTTTTAAAAACTTCCGCGTTGTGCCTCCGGGCGGCGGAATCGTTCATCAGGTGAATCTTGAGGTGCTGGCCAACGTGGTTCAGACTGCGGAAATCAACGGCATGAAGGTGGCATTCCCCGATTCGCTTGTGGGAACAGACTCGCATACCACCATGATAAACGGCCTTGGAGTGCTCGGCTGGGGCGTGGGCGGCATCGAGGCCGAGGCCGTCATGCTTGGGCAGCCGCTCTACATGACGATGCCTGAGGTTGTTGGCGTGGAGCTTTCCGGCGCGCTGCCCGAAGGCGCAACCGCAACCGATCTGGTGCTTACCGTCACGCAGATGCTTCGCAAGCACGGCGTTGTCGGAAAACTCGTTGAATTTTACGGCGACGGCCTCGACAGCCTGAGCCTGCCGGACAGGGCAACCGTGGCGAACATGGCTCCGGAATACGGCGCTACAAGCGGCTTTTTCCCGGTTGACGACGAGGCGCTTCGCTACTTGCGCACAACCAACCGCCCGGCGGAGCTTGTGTCGCTGATAGAAACTTACCTTAAAGAACAAGGGCTTTTCCGTGGTTTGTCCACTCCGGTTTATAGCGAAACCGTTAAGCTCGACATGTCCGGCATCGAGCCGTCCATCGCCGGGCCGCGCAGGCCGCAGGAGCGCATACCGCTCAAAAACGCCCGCGCATCTTTCAATGAATCGCTTTCCAGTGTTTACGGCAAACAGGCCGGCGCGGGTGCTACGGTTTCGATAGACGGCGCGGAAAGCCGCCTCGATCACGGCTCGGTGGTTATCGCTGCGATAACCTCATGCACGAACACATCAAACCCGTCCGTGCTTCTGGCCGCCGGTTTGCTGGCGAAAAAGGCTGTCGAGCGAGGCGTGACGGTGAAGCCATGGGTGAAAACCAGCATCGGCGCGGGTTCGCGCGTGGTGTCGGGCTATCTTAACGCCGCCGGGCTCATGCCGTATCTTGAGGCTCTGCGCTTTCATATCATTGGTTTCGGCTGCACAACCTGCATCGGCAACAGCGGAACGCTTTCCGACGCGGTTTCGGAGGCGATTCGCGCAAACGACATCACCGCCGCCGCCGTGCTTTCCGGCAACCGGAACTTCGAGGGCCGCGTAAATCCGCTCGTGAAGGCGAACTATCTGGCAAGTCCGCCATTAGTCGTGGCTTACGCGATTGCCGGAACCATGAACATCGACATCATGAACGAGCCGCTGTGCCACGATCCAAACGGAGCGCCGGTGTATCTGCGCGACATCTGGCCGTCGAACGCTGAGGTTAACGCGGCGCTTTCATCGGTCACGCCGGAACTGTTTCAGGCGGAATCGGAGCGCGTCTTTTCGGGCGGCGACGAGTGGAAGGCGATTTCCACCTCCGGCGGAATGCTCTACGAGTGGGACGCGGAATCGACATACATCCGCGAGCCGTCGTTTTTCGGGAACCTTCAGGGCGATGTAGCGCCGATTGCGCCGATAAACGGCGCTCGCGCGCTATTGATGCTTGGCGATTCGGTGACGACAGACCATATCTCGCCAGCCGGATCAATCGCCAAAACATCGGCTGCCGCCGTCTATCTCACGTCGAAGGGCATCGCACAGGCCGATTTCAACTCGTACGGAGCACGGCGTGGAAACCACGAAGTGATGATGCGCGGCACGTTTGCCAATATTCGGCTTCGCAACCTGCTTGCGCCAGGAACCGAGGGCGGAGTCACAACATACTTTTCACCAACCGGCCCGACAAGCGGCCCGGCGGCAGGCGAGGTGATGTCGGTTTTCGACGCATCCACGCGCTACGCCGCAGACGGCGTGCCGCTTGTGATACTTGCGGGCAAGGAATACGGCGCCGGATCGAGCCGCGACTGGGCGGCAAAGGGAACGATGCTGCTTGGCGTGAAGGCGGTCATCGCCGAAAGCTACGAGCGCATTCACCGCGCAAACCTGGTTGGCATGGGCGTTCTGCCGCTTCAGTTTGCCGACGGGCAGAACCGCGAGACGCTTGGACTTGCCGGAAACGAAACATTCTCCATCGCGCTTCCAGAAAACCCGGAACCGGGCCAAATGGTGCGCGTAACCGCCGTTTCGCCTGATGGCAGCCGTAAGGAGTTCGACGCGGTTTCGCGCCTCGACAGCCCGGTGGACGTGAGCTACTACCGGAACGGCGGCATTTTGCAGACGGTGCTCAGGGAGATGATGGGGTAGAGGCGAGGAAATATCGTAGCGGAACGCCGCAAACTGGCACAATTCCTGCCGCCCGACTCACTCAGTAGTTGTTGCTACAACTACACCTGCTGTCTGTCAACGCTTTGGGTTGCGTGCAGCGGCGGAAGCGCCAGAATTTGCTATAATCTGTCTGTTGATTACGCGTGACAGAGGTGAAATATGCCTGAAGTTTGCATGAGACTGCATTTGGAAGCTCTCGATGGCGGGTTATATCTGGCAACGAGTTCAGACCTGCCGGGCTTGGTGGCGCAAGGCAGAACCGTAGCCGAAACGATAGAAATAGCGCATGATGTCGCAAGGAAACTCATCGAATCATATGAAGAGCACGGCGACCCGCTGCCGGACGGAATCAAACGCCCAGGCAGGGAAATGGATATGGATATTGCCGTCGGAATCGGCTGATGGGGCCGCTTGCCGGATTCAGGTACAAGGAAATCACCCGGCGACTCAGACCATGCCGGTTTTGAGTTTGATCGTAACGCAAAGGGTAGCCACGAAATCTGGTGGAATCCGGTTACACGCGCAAGAACGACAATCCCTAATCATTCAGGCGATATTCCGGAAGGAACGTTGCGAGCCATTCTGAAACAGGCGCGAATCGCGATGGATGATTTCCTGAACCTGTGACAAACGGCGGCATTTTGCAGACGGTGCTCAGGGAGATGATGGGGTAGAGGCGGCGAGGTTAAATGCTGAGTTTATGACAACGCGAATACATCCATGCATTCAGTCCGAACCGGGCGGCCATCTCCGTGAACAAGACGGCGGATTTCCTCGGTTGTCTCGCGTGAAAAGGCCGCCTCTCCGCAACGCACGCAAACTTGCGCCGGAATCTGTTCAACCAGCACGCGATGGCTTTCGATGCTGAAAACCTCGCTCACATATTCTGGACGGGCGGCATCGCAGCCGCATACATGACACTTGAACATGGTTACCTCCGCTACGGTGGAAAGCATGGCGGCTGAAATCAAACTCACCTGCCGACAACTGGCTTCGGATGTCATGCAGTGTTTTCATGCGTAATAATACCATTTCCGGCACGAAGCTATTCTGTCGCGCAATTTTTTCTTGCCCCGTTCATCCTCGATATGTTTTACTTCTGAAACAAACCGCGAAGGCCGGATTTGCTTCAAACAGAGGGCTGAAGCCCTCTGTTGATTCTTTTTTGGGGGGAATATCGTGGGGGGATTCGGGAAGTTAAAATCTGTTGGTGCTGGCGTGGCTGAACGCCGTGTGTCTTGGCACGTTTTCTGCGATTCATTATCATTTCATTTCCCCAACTCTACAGCAAGTATTTCCCTGAGTTTTTAATGCGCCTTTTCCGGCTTTTTTGCGTTTGGGGCTTATGGCAAATGATCATTCATCCATGGAGGAAAACAGCATGAAAAAAAGATTTGGCAGGATTTTGATTGCGGTAGTAGCGGTTTTGATTTGCACCGCGTATCTGGGTTGTGGCGGCGGAGACGGCGAATCTACTACTACTACAACGACTAAATCAGCATCAATAACGACAACCGTTGCAACGACAACAACATCTGCGACGACGTCCTCCTCCACCACAACAACGGTGCTTGTGAGGGCGAATGGTGTAGTCCCCGACACTGGCCAAGTCAAGCAGTTTACCCCTTCTTACGGGGAAGATAGCGACTATTCCATCAATCTTCCATGGTACTCATTTTATGGCGACGAAGGAAGTGTTATGGACATAATAACCGGGCTTATGTGGCAGTGGTTGGACGACGGAATGGCGAGAACATGGGCTAATGCCGGAAGTTACTGCGACAACCTGATGCTGCAAGGATACACAGACTGGCGGTTGCCGACGGTGAAGGAGTTGATCGACATCGTGAACTACGGGACGTATGCCCCGGCAATCGACAGCCGGTTTATGGAAACTAAATCTTCATACTGGTCATCCACTTTGGATTCAGACAATTCGTTGGGCGCGTGGGGCATGGACTTCTACCATGGCTCTGCAGCCCGCAGTGATATGTTGGCCATTAACGGATATGTCCGTTGCGTTCGCGGCGAGGCAAGCACCCAACAACTTACCGCCAACGGCAACGGGACGGTTTCCGATCACGCTGCCAGTCTTGTGTGGCAGCAACAGGATGATGGAACGCCGCGAACATGGGAGGGTGCGATAAGATACTGCGGGGAGTTGTCGCTTGACGGAAATATCGATTGGCGGCTGCCGAACGTTAAGGAGTTGAAATCGATTGTAGATTACACGAAACGTTTCCCGTCTATCGATATAACTGCGTTTCCTGTGACGCATGGGTCGGGCTACTGGTCGTCCACGTCGAGCGCGTACAATTCGTCGAACGCGTGGCTCGTGGACTTCAGCCATGGTGACGTCGGCAACGACGATAAGACCGGTAGCAACTACGTCCGGTGCGTTCGCGGCGGATAATGAGTCGGTAATTTGATGATTTGACAACCGCCCCCTAGCCCCCGCCTTGGCAAGGCGGGGGAATTACCGGGAAGCATGAGGTGAGGGGCGAGGCGTTCAGCACGGCGGCATTTTGCAGACGGTGCTCAGGGAGATGATGGGGTAGAGTGGTCTGTGCTGAGACGCCCCGGCTTGGGGCGTCTCTGTTGTAACCGGCTGTCAGGCTGCCTTCTTGTCCAAACCCGAGTTCTTGATAATCTTTTCGCAGAACTGGTTCAAACTCATATCGACCTGCATGGCCTTGATTGCTAATAATTTGTGCATATCCCTGTCTATTCGCAGAACGAATTTGCCGGAATACTCCTTGTCGGCGGTGGAGCTTGGCAGAACTGTGCCGTCGCTTTCATGTATCTCGATCCATTCTTCAAGAATTACGCCCAATTGCCTGTAAACTTCCTGCTCGTCATCGCCATGACAACATGAGCCAAGGAAACCCGGAATGGAGCCGACGTAGCAGTTATCTTCATTCGACCATTCAACAATCTTGATGTATTTATCGCTTGCCTTCATTTTCGCGGGCCTCCTTGATCGCCTTCATAGCTTCTTTTTGCTGATAAGGTTTCGCATCATCGCCAAGGTTTCCTGAAATGGATTGATAATATCACATGGATACTATACTCGTTGAAGTTGCTTTTTCAGGCCATGGCAGTTTGATGCGCCGTCTTGCAGGCTGACAGTTGTCGTTTCCTTTTGTGAGCATTATTGACCGGCAGCCCCTTTATAAAAAAACAGAACCTGCCGATAGTTAACCCATCTCCGCCGATTACCGTGGCGGGGTATCAAACTTCGAGGTGTGAAGGCCAACTGATATGCCTACCGACTGGGGTGCAAAGAAGTATCTGATAATAGACGATTTTTCGGCGTTCAGGCATTCCGTCAAGAAGATGCTCCAGTCGTTCGGCGCAAAGGACATGGACGACTCCGGAGACCCTGAGGAAGCCATCCGGATGCTGTCAAAGAAGAATTACGATGTGATACTGTGCGATTACAACCTGGGAGAAGACCGCAGGGACGGGCAGCAGATTCTTGAGGAAGCCAAGTTCCGCAGTATCATCAGGCCATCAACCGCCTACATCATGATCACTGCCGAAAACACCATGACGATGGTCATGAGCACGCTGGAGTATGTTCCGGATGGCTACCTGATAAAACCGTTTGTGCCTGAGGTGCTTCGCCGCAGGCTTGAGACGCTGATAGACAGGAAGAAGGATATAGAGGAGATCGAATCGGCGATTCAGAAGATGGAGCACCTGCGCGCAATCGCCATATGCGACGAGCTGTCGAAGAAGAAACCGGCGAACATTCTCGATTTCCTCCAGATGAAGGCCAATATTTGCCTTATGATCGGCAATTACGACGATGCCCAGGCCGTGTACGAGCGCGTTCTGACACTGAGAAACATCCCGTGGGCGCGGCTGGGACTTGGGAAAGTCTATTTCTACCGCAAGCAGTTCATTGAAGCGCGGGACACATTCGAGGAGACGATAAAGGAAAGCGGAACCTTCATGGAGGCATACGACTGGCTGGCAAAAACCATGGAGGAACTCGATGAGGTGCAGAAGGCTCAGGACATTCTCTCGGACGCTATCCAGATATCTCCGAAGGCTATCCTGCGTCAAAAGGCTCTTGCCGATATTTCATACAGAAACGGCGACTACGACACAGCCGAGAAGGCTTACAAAAAGGCTGTGAGGCTGGGCAAGCACTCCTGTTTCCGCAGCCCGACCGATCATGCCGGGCTTGCCAAGGTATCGATTGTAAAGGGTTTGCTTACGAAGGCCCTCGAAATAACACGCGACATCAGGAAGGAATTCGGCGGCGCGCGGGAGGCCGACCTTCTTGCGTCGGTGATGGACAGCTTCATCCACACGGCCATGAGCAACGAGCCAGAGGCGGCCAAGTCCATAAATGACGCGGCGCGTCATTACGATGCGATGTCGGGAAAGGTGTCCAACGACATTGCCCTTGATCTGGCCAAGGGTTTCATTGCCTCCGGAAACAAGGAAAAGGGCATGAGTATCCTTGAGGGCCTGGCAAAGAACCATTATGAAGACGAGAAAATGTTGCGCAAGGTAAGACATGTTCTTGAGGAAACCGGAACAACCGACGAGGGAGAAAAGATCATCGCGGCGGCGCGGCAGGAAACCGTCAAGCTGAACAATCAGGGCGTTGCCCTGGTTGAGCAGGGCAGGCTTGACGAGGCGATAGAGTTTTTCACCAAGGCCTCGGAACGTCTTCCCGATAATGTAACGGTGAATGCAAACGCGGCGCGGGCCATCATCATCAAGATGGAAAAGACCGGCAGGGACGACCGGCTTCTTTTCCGTGCCAGAAAGCATCTGGAGCGTCTCAAGGCGCTTGCGCCCACGGACGCGCGTTATCAGAAACTTCTGGTCAAATACGCCGAATCAAGTTCAAAGCTGACAAATCGGGGGCAAAATGGAACGGAATAATGAAATAGTCACATTCTCCGACGTGCTGGCGCCTGCGGTTCACGACATGAAGAACTCGCTGAGCATGTTGCTCGACACCCTGAACGACGTCGTGGCGGAGCTTCGCGAGCAGGAAAACTCATCATACAAGCGTCTGTCGCAGATTCAGTATGAGGCGAAAAGGGTCAACCACAACCTCATTCAGCTTCTGACCATTTACAAGGTCGGCAAGGGCATGCATTCGCTTTCGGTTTCCTACCATTCCGTGTATGAGATGCTTGAGGAGATAATGCTGGTAAATCAGGAGCTTCTGGCGCTGAAGGGCATCGAGATCGGAATCAGTTGTCCGGACGACCTCTTCGGGTTCTTCGACCGCGAGATGATCTCAGGAGTGCTCAACAACATATTGAACAACGCATTCAGATATGCCAATTCCAAAATCCTTCTGCGCGGCGCGCCAGACGACGGTTTTCTTGTTTTGAGCGTGGAGGACGACGGCATGGGCTATCCTGAATCGATGCTTGCAAAGGTGGAAAAGCCTGTCGATAAAGTAAGTTTCACAAGCGGCAGCACCGGGCTTGGGCTCTATTTCTCGTCGCTTGTGGCGGAATTGCACAAGAACAACGGCAAGACCGGAATGATTGTGGTGGAAAACGGCGGGGAATACGGAGGCGGTTGTTTTTCCATTCGCATCCCATGACTACGGATCAAACGCCATTCCAACCGGCGAAGCGCTGACCGCAAGGCCAATGGTGTATCCGCCATCATCTCCGATGCCAACAAACGCCCCCGGTTTCCATGCGCCCACGGACAGCACTCCCGGATAGACGTTTACGCGCGCGGCCAGATTCTCGGTTCCCCTGAATATTGCCGACACCAGAAGCGAATCGTTTCTGTCGTAGAAAACGCCCCACGACTGCCTCATCCGCACGTCGTGGCGCGACGCCTTGTATACCGCCTGTCCCATGCCCCATGAAACGCTGTCGGTTGATCTTACCCTGTGCGACATTCCAAACAGCGTGTTCATGCCGAAGAATATGAACGGCCTGTTGTCGCTCATGCCGAAAATGCGCGGCCTCACCGCGAAGCTCTCGCCCACGTTCGACAGCCCGCGTCCGCTTGTGTTGTAAACCGGCTGATATGGCCATTCCATGAGGTTCAGCTTTTCGTGGGCGTATCGCGCGAACGGCTCCCATTCGAACAGGAGCATTCCGGCGGGGCGGAATATCCAGAAGTCGGCCACCTCGTCGTCGCGCGGGGTGGATTTTTTCTCGATCACCTCCTGAATGAACTCGGCGGTCATGCCAAGCGCAATCGAGCAAGCCCGCGGATGGCTGTAACCGCGCGATTCGAACCACTCGACATTTTTCCTGTAAACCATGCCGCCGCCAAGCAGGTGCAGCGTGTAATTGGGCAGAATTTCGCGCGAGGCTTCAAGATCGCTCGTATCCACCGGAAATATCTGGTGATTCATGAAATCCTTGAATCCGCCGGTCTTGTTGATTACGGTTATCGGATTAAGCAGGTCGTATGTGACCGTGCCAAGGTGATCGTCGAAATTGCGCGTGCTGAAACTCCGTGGAATCTGGAGAGTGTCGAACGTGTAGTTGATGAACGATGAGACCGGATTGAATTGCGATTCGGAGCCGTAATCAAGCCCATGGTAAAACCTGTGCGGACGAGCAATGGCCGCGTCATCCGTTTCCCCTGACGACACAGCCGGGATGATCACGCAAAAAGATATGACGCAGCCGATGATGCCGCGGATGAAAAAGCTGTAAACGGCCACCCCTTATGCGCTTCGGGCTAAAGGTCTATTGGCTTTTTGCTGTGAGTCATGGATTAATTTGCCCGATCCGCACCGGAACTGTAAAGCTGAATCTGCTGCCCGATCCTTCCTCGCTCTCCACCCATATCTCGCCTCCGTGCGCCTCCACCGCCAGCTTGCAGAACGTGAGGCCAAGCCCCTTGTTCATGCTTGCGCTCTGAAGATCCTTGCTGACACGGGTGAATTTGTCGAAGATCCTTTCGTGATGCTCGGCAGGAATGCCCTCGCCGTTGTCGGAAACCGAGATGACGGTCATGTTTTTTGCAGTGTCCGCCGCGAGAACCGACAGCCTCACTTCCCCTAAATCCCTTCCCACATGCCTCAGTGCGTTTGACACGAGATTTTGAATGACGCGCTCGATGAGATCGGGATCGGCATGAATTTCAACCGGCGGATGGGGATCGATCAGAATTTGCTTGCCTTCGCGCCGGGCGGCGGCGGAGTAGGTCGCCGTAACCTTCCGGAACAGATCGCCAACGCCGATCGTCCGCCGCTCAAGCGGCATTCTGCCCTCTTCCAGACTGCCGATGTCCAGCATGGTTTTCAGCATGTCGCGCAGTGAATTGCAGCCCTCCTCCGCCAGCGCCAGATACTTTCCCAAATCCTCGTGCTCGCCGGCCTCATGCAGCATCGCGGCAAGCCCGATGTTTCCCATGATGCCGGTGAGCGGCGATTTCAGGTCGTGGACGATCATGTCGGTCAGGTTCTTCTTCAATTCCTGAAGCTGTTCAAGCGCCCTGTTTTTCTCTACAACCGCATCCATGAACTCCTTCATCTTGAGCAGGTTCCCGCACCGTGCAACAAGTTCGCTGGAATCCACCGGTTTTGAAAGGAAATCATCGGCTCCGGCCTCAAGCCCCCGCAGTTTCGATTCCCTGTCGGCAAGGGATGTGACCATGACAACCGGAATGCGCCGCGTCGCGGGGTTTCCCTTCAGCCTTTTACACGCTTCATAGCCGTCCATTTCCGGCATCATGATGTCGAGCAGGATCAGATCGGGATTGAAAGCCTGAGCCTTTTCAAGAGCCTCGATGCCGTTTCCTGCCGTCTCGAAGATGTAGCCCTGCGTTTTGAGCAACGCGGTTATCAGCCGGATGTTCTTGGGCTCATCGTCGGCGATGAGTATCTTGTGAGCATTGCGCGCGTTTCCTGTTGCCGGGTTCGGGCCTCTTGCATTCTGTTCATCGAGTATTTTCATGATTCATGCTTCCTCTCTGGAATCGTGAAGAAGAACCTGCTTCCCTTTCCGACTTCGCTTTCCAGCCATATCCTTCCGCCGTGAAGTTCTACAAGCTGCTTGCATATGCTAAGCCCAAGCCCGGTTCCTTCGTACCGTTTCGTAAGGGTACGCTCCAACTGCTCGAAAGGACGGAAAAGCCTGGCCATGTCGTCCGGAGCTATGCCGATGCCCGTGTCCCACACCTCGAACAGATTCTCGCCATCCATACCGTTTGCCCGTACTCCGATTCTACCCCCGTCGGCGGTGAATTTGAAGGCGTTTGCAAGCAGGTTCAGGATGACCTGCTTGATTTTTGTCTCGTCCGCCATCATTGCCCTAATTTCGGGAGATACGTCGGATTGCAGGGAGATCCTGTGTTTCAGCGCTTTTTCCCTGAAGAGGATCAGGCACGAAGCGACCAATTCGCGCGGCTCGCATTGGCCGAGATCGAGCGTCATCTTTCCGGCCTCTATCTTTGAAAGGTTGAGAATGTCGTTGATAATGCGCAGCAAATGCCTGCCGCTTTCCCATATGTCCTGGAGGTATTCCCTCTGCTCCGTTGTCACATCTCCGGCCAGCCCGTCGCGGAGCACCTCGGAAAATCCGATCACCGAGTTCAGCGGCGTGCGAAGCTCATGCGAAACGTTGGACAGGAAGTCAGATTTCGCCCTGCTTGCCGCCTCCGCAAGCCTGCGGGCCTCCTCCAGTTCGGCGGTTCTGATCCGCACCTTTTCCTCCAGCGTGTTTGCGTATTCCCTGAGCGTTTCCTCCATTTTTTTTCGCTCGGTTATATCCCGCGCAACGCCGATCATCGCGATTATGTTTCCGCCGTCGTCGCGCACAGGGGACGTAGTAAGATATACCGGATACTCGCTGCCGTCCTTGCGGATGTTGATAACCTCTCCGAACCATCCGCCTTCGAAAGTTTTCCGGTAGATCTCCTCTCCGAGTCCTGCCGGATTGGCCGGAGACTGCATTAACCATACAGGGTGGCCGATGAGCTCGTCCGCGCTGTATCCAAGCTGCCTGCGTGCTTCAGGATTGGCATGGGTTATCCTGCCTTCGATGTCGGTGATGACAATCACGTCTATGCTGCTTTCGAGCGACTGCGCCAGCATGGCAACCTGACGGTGGTTCACGGCATTCTGCAGCGACACCGAAAGTATGTCCGCAATCGACTTGTAGAGCGCAAGATCGCGTTTGGTCAGTATCGCATCGCTTGGCAGATAGAGGCAGAGCACTCCGAGCATCCTGCCCCTGAACATGAGCGGCAGTATTATGTGTCCGTGATCCTTCGCGTCGGGATAGCGTTTGGTGTGGCGCTCGTCGGTGGTGTTGTTTTCTGAAAAGACATTCACGCCTGTGCCGGCGCAGATTCCGCAGAGGCACTCGCCGTACGGCACGGTGGCGCATCCTGTGGATTGATCCTTGCCGAAGCCGCGCGACACCGCCAGCCTGAGCGTTTTATCTTCATCGGCGGCAAGAAATATCGCCCCCTTCTTGCCGAGGGACAGAGGCTCGATGCCAAGCAGCGTGTCGAGCACTGTTTCCAACAGCTCATCGAGCTTGAGCGAACTGCCGGCAGCGGCGGAGACGATATTCAGAACCTCCTGCTCCCTCAAATGGCGGCGGTTTTCCTCGAAAAGATTGTCGAGATTCCACGCCATGGAATTGAAAGTCCTGCCCAGCTTGCCGACATCGTCTTCTGTCGTCACCTCGACGCTCACCGAAAACTCGCCGCGCTCGATGGCGCGAGCGGCTTCATTCAGCCGCCGGATGGGCAGAACCACGCTCAACCGCATGTATACGATGACGGAGGCGGCGGCAACAAGGAAAATGACGGAAAACAGGATAACGCGATGCCTGAACCTGTTGTTGTCCGCGTCATGCATTCGCGTAAGCATTTCCGCAAGCAGATCGATTTCCGAAACAAGGACATGCACCCTTCGGTCGTATTCATCCAGAAGAGGCCGCCTCTTTTCCTGCGAAAGCGCAGGAACCGTGTATATGGCCGGCTTGAAATAGCTGTTCCAGTCGCCGGAAATCCGGTTGAAACGCCCGAACGCATCGTCATTCCTGGAAACAGGCTTTATGTCGGACGCGTCGTTGCCGTTTCCGAGCACTTCCATGGTTCTGTCGAACCTGACGACATGCCTGTCGATCTCTCCCGCAAGCTCCATCCGCATCCCGCCATCCGTGGCCTCGGACAATTGATGCAGGTGCCAGGCGATCTCAAGCGAAAGATAACGAAGCCTGCCGGTCAGATTGATCCGCTGCGCGCTGCCTGCCATATGCTGCGTGAAGGCATAACCGGAATAGAGGATCGTGCATACAAAAGCCACGAAGCATGAACTGATGATTACATGTTTCACGGTGAGGGACTTGAACCTGAACATGTGTACTCCTCAGGCAGGCTGCCGGGCGCGCCGCGCGAAAGAGATGGCGCAATCATGCGGAATGCCGTCACGGATGCAACAAGGCGCGGCCATATGAATTGCCATGAAACCTGATCGTGCGAAATGCTCCGGAACTTTAGCCCTGCTTTGTCAAAAGCTCGCCCGTCTGATAACCTAATTCTCCGTGCATTCCCGAACAGAACTCATTAAGCGCATCGACCGCGCCCGGCTTTACCTCGCTTGCCGCTCGCTTGCCGCGATACTGCTGGCAGCCGCAGCCGGAACATGCGCGGGCGCGATCTTTCTGTTTGCAATTCCGCCGCTTCTGCCTGCCTCCGCGCGCCACTGGTTCGCCGCGTTTGCCGTTATTGCCGGGCTTTCTTGCGCCGCTGTTCTGTCCGTGCGCCAATGGCGGCGCTCTTCGCCGCTGGTTTCGCGCCGCATGGCATCGGCGCTGCTTGCCGCCGGAACCGGCGCCGACACTATCATGACCGGAACCGACATCGCGCTCTGGGGCGAGGGCGGGGCGGAAAAACGCGGCGCAAGCGCGGAGCTTGCCGTCGCGGAGATTTTTCAAGCCGAAACAAGCGCCAAACGTGTCGAAATCCCCGGCATCCGGGTTGATGACGGCGTCGGGCGCATCGCGTCTCTGGCCGCGTTTTTGTTCATCGGCGCCGTTTTGCTGCATTGGCAATTTCCGGCGAGAAGCATGGCTGGAATAACGGCGATAAAGGCTGCGCTCTGGCCGCCTGAGATTTTTGTGAGCGATCTGCGCGTGACCATCGAGCCGCCGCCGTACACCGGAATTCCGGCCACAACGGTTGAATCCCGTGGCGAAGCATTCAAAGCTCTTCCGGGATCTGCTCTCACAATAGATGGCCGCCTGAGTTCGCCGGTTGAAACCGGCGCGCTGCGGCTGTCGGACGGCACGGAAATTCCGCTTGTTTTCATGGAATCCGCCGGCGCCCCGGCATTCAGGGCGTTGTTGCCGGTTTCCCGCCCGGTCAGGGCCGAGGCGCGTTTTTTGCGGAAATCGCGCGAGGTTCCATCGAACATGAAGCCGTTTTCGGTGGATTTGCTTGCGGATGAATCGCCGAAGGTCGAGCTTCTGCGTCCGTTGGCCGAATCGCTCACGATATTCACGGACAGCCGCGTGGATGTCGAATTCGCGTCGTCGGACGACTTCGGCATTGGCCGCGCCGAAATCGTGCTTGCCGGGAACGCCGAAATACGGATTCCGGTCGAGATTCAGCCCGGCAAATCGGTTAGCGCGTCTGTCGGTTTCAGGCCGGTTTCCCATCCGGAACTAGGCGGGCGGGCCAAGATGCGCGTTGAAGTATGGGACAACGACGATGTTTCCGGCCCGAAACAGGCATTGAGCAAGGCCATCGACATAACCTTCATCGACACCGCCAGGCTGCTTTCCGAAATGGAAAAGAAGGCGAAAGAGCTGCTTCGCGCCATGAACGAGCATTACGGCCATCAGGAGGAGAGCGAAGCTGCCAATTCCGATGAAATAAAACGCCTTCAGGATGAGGCGCGGGAGATAATGGAGCAGATAAAGGCGTTCGACGAATTCATGGAGCGCATGGACAGCGATCCTGAATCGTTCGCCAAGGCGGCTGTTTCCGACATGAAAAAGGAGACGCAACGCGCCTTCGAGCCGTTTTTGAACCGGGCCGAGAAGCGCGACGACGTTACCCGGCAGACAAAAAAAAATATGGCGACTGTCGAAAACCTGCTTAAAAACATCGCCATGGAGCGAGCGCTTTCAAAAGGCGAAAGCATGAGTTCGCTTCAGCGCGACCTGTTCGACAAGATTGCATCCGGCGAATCCGCCGACAAGCTGATGCCGCTGCTGGATCAGATTCAGGGCATGATGAACGAGCTTGCAAGCGCTCTGTCGAAAAACGCGCCGCCCCTGCCCGACGAAATGCGAAACTCCAACGCCATGAAAAACATGCCGTTTGACGAGATGAACAAGATGCTCGACAAGCTGCGGGAGGCGATTAAGGCGGGAGGCATGGACGCCGCCAAAAAGCTTGCCGAAAACATCCTCGGCATGATGAACCAGCTCATGGCGTCGATGGGCGGCGCGGCAGGCAGCGCGGCGGACGAGGCCCACGCCAGAGTGATGCGCGAGATGAACCAGCTTGAGTCCGAAATCCGCGAGGTGATAGCCGAACAGGAAAACATCCTGAAAGATACCGAGGAACTGGATCGCGATGAAGACGGCGATAAAACAGGGCAGCCCGATAAAAAACAGCAGCCGGATACAAGGCAGCAGCAGGAACAGAACGACAGGATTCAGCGCTTGCTTAAAACCATATCGGAAGCGGCCATGCGGATGGAGGCGCTCGGCTCGGTGATGCACTGGCGAAAAAGCGCGGGCAAAAAGGAGAATTTTTCCAGATTCCTTGAGACGCGCATGAGGGTTCATGGCGCGATTGCCGAGATAGCCGGCAATCTTGGACGCGACATGCCGGCAGCGTTGTCGTCGGCGCAGGCGTTGAACGGCTCGTTCGACGATTTCCACCGCGAGACGACGCAGGTTCTTGACGAGCAGGACTCCGCCGGACGCGCGAACGAGGCGAAGTACTACGCCGACGGCCACAACGCAATCGAGAAACTGCTTGAGGAGCTTCAAAAGACACGGAAGCAGCCGCGCCAGTCGCCCATGTCGCCGCGCCAGAGGCAGGCGGCAAAGGAGCTTTCCGCACAGGAATCCGAACTGAGCGGCAAGACCGGCGGGCTTCAGCGGAAACTGCGTTCGGCTTCGGAGCGGCTTTCGTTTCTTGGCGGCGGCGCGGCGGAGAAGGCCGAAGCCGCCCGCTCGGAGATGGACTCGGCGGCTGGGGGGCTGGAAGGCGGCGACATGCCGGGTGCAGCGGGATCGGAACGCGGCGCAATTGAGAGACTGTCGGAAGCGGCGGGCGAGCTTCAGAAGGCGTCGATGGCGATGAGCATGGCCATGGGCGGTGGCGGAGGCAAATTCAGGCTTTTCAAGCCCGGACAGGAAGGCGAGGGCGAGGGCATGGGCGTGAAGCGCGGGCATGTGGAGATTCCGGCGGAAGCCGAGATGCGCGAGCTTCGCGGATTCCGCGAGCGGGTGATGAAGGCGATGCGCGAGGGCAAGTATCCAAAGGGGTATGAGTCGGAAGTGGAGTCGTATTACAAGCGGCTGATAAAGTAATATATCCGCCATGCTTTCAATAAATACACGGAGAAATCCAATATGAGGATAAAACTCGCAACCCCGATCGTCGAGATGGACGGCGACGAAATGACCCGAATAATCTGGGCGATGATAAAGGATAAGCTGATCCATCCCTTCATCGACCTGAAGCTCGAATACTTCGACCTCGGCATTAAGCACCGCGACGATACCGACGACGCCGTCACCATCGAGGCCGCCGAGGCGATCAAAACGCATGGAGTGGGCGTGAAATGCGCCACGATCACGCCAAACGCCGCCCGCGTCAAGGAATACGGCCTGAAAAAACAGTGGAAAAGCCCGAACGGAACAATCCGCTCGATACTTGACGGCACGGTTTTCCGCAAGCCGATCATTCTTGGCAACATTCCGCCTGCCGTGCGCACATGGCAGGAGCCTATACACATAGGCCGCCACGCATACGGCGACATCTACAAATGCGTCGAGGAGGTAATCGACGGCCCGGCGACAGCCGAACTCGTAATAACGCCGGAATCTGGCGAGCCCCGGCGCGTGATGATTCAGGATTTCAAGGGCGGCGGCGTTGTGATGGGGATGCACAACACAGAAAAGTCCATCCGCAGCTTCGCGTCATCGTGCATTAACTACGCGCTTTCGGAGAAGATCGACATCTGGTTTGCGACCAAGGACACGATTTCAAAGAAATATCACGGCTTTTTCCGCGATGTTTTCGCCGAGGAAGTGGAAAAACGCAAGGCCGACATCGCTGACGCCGGAATTTCCTATCGCTACATGCTGATCGATGACGCTGTGGCGCAGGTGATGAAAAGCCGTGGCGGAATGCTCTGGGCCTGCACCAACTACGTTGGCGACGTGATGAGCGACATGGGGGCCTCAGGCTTCGGCAGCCTTGGGCTTATGACGTCGGTGCTTGTTTCGCCGGACGGCAAGTTCGAGTTCGAGGCGGCGCACGGAACCGTCATGCGCCACTACTACGAGCATCTTAAAGGCAACCCGACTTCAACCAACTCTGTCGCCTCGATATTCGCCTGGACAGGCGCGATAGCCAAGCGCGGCGAGATGGACGGCGTTTCCGGCGCCGTGGAGTTTGCGAGAAGGCTGGAAGAAACGGTGATAAAAACAATCGAAGGCGGCGTTATGACCAAAGACCTGATGCTGATAGCCGACCCGAAGGTTGGAAAATACGCGCTGACGGAGGAGTTTATCGACGCGGTTGCGGCGAATATGCGCCATGTTTGACACCCTTGTATAAAGTCGTCATTCCCGCTTGCCGGGAATTGTCAGTCATGTCGCGCATGTATGATTATCATACATGACAAGAATATGCAATGGTTCTATTTCATTTTGCTTTCAAATCTGCCGCAATCGCTCGGTGCTCTGCCACACCTTGCTTTCAATGAACACGTTTACAAGTTCGCTGTCGAGCGCGCCGCCTTTTGCCTCCATGCCGAGAATATCCAGCGCTTTTTCTATCGGCACTGCCTTTTTGTACGGGCGGTCTGAGGCGGTGAGCGCGTCGTAGATGTCGGCAATCGCCATCATTTTGGCCTGCACGGGGATTTCCGGGCCGGAAAGCCCTCGCGGATAGCCCCTTCCGTTCAGCTTCTCGTGATGAGCGTAGGCTATGTCGGGAAGCCGCTTCAGGTCGCGCGTCCACGGAATTTTTATCAGGAAGTTGTAGGTATGGGTAACATGCGATTCGATTTCGAGCCGCTCTTTCTCGTCGAGCGAACCCTTCGGAATCGAAAGCACCCGCGCCTCGTCGTCAAGAAGCACGCGCATCGGATCGCCGCCGTTTAACGAGGGATACTGCCAGTTCCTCATCTCCTCAAGCATGTTCGATCTTTCCGCCGGAAGCACTGTCGGCAGGTTGGCGTTCACAACCGCGTCGAGGAACGAATCGAGCCGGGCATACTGCGCCGCCTCCTCGTTTTCGAATCCGGCAAACAGGCTGTTGCAGTCGGCGCATTCGTGATGCATCAGCGCGTTCAGTTTCTTGTGAAGGGTGTCGGTTTCAACGCATTTTTTCAGGTGGCGGAAACGGTTTTCGATTCGCTCAAGCTCGAACGGGTAGAGTTTGTGCGATTTCAGCAGCACGTCTTCCCGCACGCCGACCTTGCCGAAATCGTGCAGAAGCCCGGCCCACCTCAGCTCCTGAAGCATCTCCCGCGTGAATCTGGCGTCGGCGAATCTTCCGGAATCCAGATGATCGACAACCTTGGCAAGTTCCACCGTAAGCACGCTTACACGGAGCGAATGGCCCTTCGTTGTCGGATCCCGCTGCTCGATTGCCGTGACAGCCGCCTGCACGAAGCCGTCGAAGAGCCTGCGTATGCTTTCATAGAGCTGGTTGTTCTCTATCGCCACGGCGGCAAGGTTGGCAAGCGCGGTCATGCGGTCTTTAATGTCGTGCGTAAACGGCAGGACAATCTGCTCGATAACCTCCGGCGAGTGAAGCGTCATGTCGAAGGACGGCTTGCGGTTTATCATCTGGAGAACGCCGATTATGTCGCCCTGATGGTTCCGCATAGGGATTACGAGCATTGATTTTGAACGGTAATTGTGCGATTCGTCGAATGCGCGGTTCAGCGAATACGGCCTGTCGGAAGGAATAATATAGGCGTCGTCGATTATCAGCGCTTTGCCGGTGAGCGCCACATATCCGGCAACGCTTTTCGGCGTCATCGGCATTGTCTGTTCCTTGAGCACTATCCGGCGGGACTGGTTGTTGGCCAGCTTGAACACTAGATGCTTTTCGCTGTCCTCGCCGATCACAAGGTAGAGGCTTGCGGCGTCGCTTGCCGTAAGCTGCATCGCTTTTCTTAAAATCAGGTTCAGCAGGCGTTCGAGGTCGCGCTCGGCAGTAAGCTGGATGCCGATGTCAACAAACTCACGCACATAACCGTCGTCTGGAGCGGTTTTAGGCGTGTCCGCAAGCGCTGGCAGAACCTTGAACAGGCCGGAAGCGAATCCTTCGGCGTCGCCTTGATCCTTGATCGAAAATAGAAGTGGGCCGCTTTCGCTGCCGCCGATGACGCAGATGGCCGCGTTTGGCGGCGCGGATGATGCGCTGCCATCAGGCAGCATCACAACCGCCGGGGATTCGACGGGGCCGATCTGTCCGGCGCAAGGCCGCCATGCAATCGGAAAAGCCGCCGTCGCCTCCTTGAGCCTGTCGCACGAATAGTCAGCCGGATGATAGACGTTTATCGGTTTCATGCCTCAGTAACGCACCTCGAACGATCGGAATTCGCCGGTCGGCGTCTCCTTTTTTATTGTCATGCCGGTAACAAACGCGCCGCGCGGCCCCTGCCTGCACCATGCCGCAAGCTGCTCCACCGCGTCGGCCTCGCCCTCGGCGACAGCCTCCACCGAACCGTTGGGCAGGTTGCGAACCCAGCCGTTAACGCCAAGCGCCATCGCCGTTGCCCGTGTGCTTGCGCGGTAGAAAACCCCCTGCACGCGCCCCGTAATTATCAGATGCACGCGGACAACATTATTGTTAGCGGAACCGGAAGCAGCCACGGTTTATATCATACACGCGCTTTCGGGCTTATTGTCCAGATTAATTATGTTGTACGATAACTTATGCTCTGGACGGTATTCCTCGAAATCTGGATCGCGCTGCTTGTGGCCATTGCCGGCTGGCTGGCGTGGCTCTGGGCCGCGCGTTCAGGCCAGTTCGACGACATGGAAGGCCCGAAGCACCGGATGCTCGATGACGATGTTCCCGGCGCAAAAAAGCCGGATAGCGCGGATGAGGTATAGTTTTCAATGATTTCGGACTCGCCCGACATAAGCCTTCATCTGCGCCGCATGATGGTGGAAACCCAGCTTCGCGGGCGCATTGGCAGCGAGCGCGTTCTTGACGCGATGCTTCGCGTGCCTCGCCATCTGTTCATGCCGCCTGAAATACGTCCGTTTGCCTACGAGGACAGGGCGCTTCCGATCGGCGAGAACCAGACGATTTCCCAGCCGTTCATGGTAGCTGTAATGACCGAAATGCTTGAGCCCCGCGAAACCGACAGGGCGCTGGAAGTTGGAACCGGTTCAGGCTATCAGGCGGCTGTTCTCTCGCTTTTATGCCGCGAGGTCTGCACCGTTGAGCGAATAAGGCCGCTGTACGAACGTGCGACGGCGACGCTTGCGGAACTCGGATACGGCAATGTTTCAACTTATCTTAGCGACGGTTCAATCGGCCTGCCGGATCATGCGCCGTATGACCTGATAATTGTTACAGCCGCCGCTCCAAATGTGCCGGAACCGCTTCTGGAACAGCTTGCCGACGGCGGACGCCTTGTGGCCCCCGTTGGCTTGAGATATGAGCAGGCGCTTGTTCTCATCGAAAAAGCGGGCGGCGAATTCAGGCAGAGCTGGTCAACGCCATGCGTTTTCGTGCCGCTGGTTGGCCGCCACGGTTTTTTAAGCGGAGACGAATGACGCAAAGGCGGTTTTACGACGTCCTGCTTCCAGCCGCGCTTGGCCCCCTCACCTACGAACTGCCCGACGGCATGACCGAACCCGCGCCGGGCTGCCGCGTGACCGTGCCGCTTCGGCGGGGCGAATCGGAGGGAATCGTCATCGGCCCGGCCATGTCGGTTCCGGAAGATATTATCGACAAGCTGCGCCCGGTTTCGGCCATGAACGACAACCCGCAACTTCCGTTTATTCCGCCATCGCTGCTTGAACTGATTCTCTGGACTGCCCGCTATTACATGAGCCCGGAGGGCGCGGTGCTGAAATACGCGATTCCGGCTGGAGTTTGGAAGGGCGTGAAGCGAAGATCGAAAAAAGGCTGCGAGACGGTTCGGGGAACTGCCGACAGGCCGGAGCTTTCCGGCGATCAGGCTGCCGCGCTTTCCGCTATGAACGCGGCAGACTCCGGCGTGTTCCTGCTTCATGGAGTGACCGGCAGCGGAAAAACAGAGATTTACCTGCGCGCTGTCGAAAACTTGCCGGAGGGGAAGGGCGCTATTGTTCTTGTTCCGGAAATCGCGCTCACCGGCCAGATTATAGACCGTTTCCGGCGGCGTTTCGGCAATGCGCTTGAGGTCTATCACAGCGGGCTTTCAAACGGCGAGAGGGCCGGGGCATGGCGGCGGGCAAGAAGCGGAGAAGCGCGGGTTGTGCTTGGAGTGCGGTCTGCGGTGTTTCTGCCGTTTGAAAACCTTGGGCTTGTCATAGTTGACGAGGAACATTCCGCAACCTACAAGCAATGGGACGGGCTGAAGTACAACGCCCGCGATCTTGCGGTGGTGCGGGGGCGCAACCAGAAGGCGAAGGTGATTCTTGGCTCTGCCACGCCGTCGATGGAGAGTTTTTACAATGCGCTCAAGGGCAAATACGCGCTGATAACAATGCCTCGGCGGATCGAGGACAGGCCGATGCCGGCGATCAGGCTTATCGACATGAAGAAAACGCCGATGGTTTCGCCGTCGGTGTCCGCCGAGCTTGCCGAGGCCATAAGCGACACGATGGCCGAAAGGCAGCAGGCGCTTTTCCTCATAAGCAGGCGCGGCTACGCTCCGGCAGTCATCTGCGAAGACTGCGGGCATTTGAGAAAATGCGCGCTTTGCAATGTTTCGCTCACCTGGCACAAGCGGGCGGGAAGGCTGCGGTGCCATCACTGCGGCGGAGATTTTTTTCCGGCGGTCTGCCCGAAGTGCGGCGGACTGAAAACCGCGTATGTTGGCGAGGGAACCGAGCGGGCCGAGGAGGAACTGGCGGCGCTTTTCCCGAATATCGGCATGGCGCGGATGGACACGGACACAACTTCGCGCAAGGATTCGCATCGCCGGATAATCAGGTCTATGGAGAGCGGCCAGACGCGTGTTTTGCTTGGAACGCAGATGGTTGCCAAGGGGCATGATCTTCCGGGCGTGACGCTTGCGGGCGCTATTTCCGCCGACGTGATGCTTGGGCTGCCCGACTTCAGGGCAGCCGAACGCGGGTATCATCTTTTCTCTCAGCTTGCGGGCAGGGCAGGGCGGGGAAATTTGCCGGGGCGGGTGCTCATACAGACGCGCGATCCGGAGAATTACCTGTTCGAATACGTTGCCGCGCACGATTACGAAGGTTTTTTCAGGCGCGAGCTTGAGTACCGGCGCGAAACCGGCTTTCCGCCGTTCCGGCGATTGGCCAGAATTGTGCTGACCGGACGTGTCCAGGCGCGCTTCGACGCGGCAATAACAGAAGTCAGGCAGATATGCAAAGACTTTCGATATAGCGGCGCGCGCGTGTTCGGGCCGTCGCCATGTCCGCTTGAACGCCTGCGCGGCCTGTTCAGGTGGCATCTGCTTGTTAAAAGCGCGCATTCCGGAACGCTTCACTCGGCTGTCGGGCTGCTGATGGACAAATTCAGCGCGGTCGGCGGAATCGAGGCTGAGGTGGACATCGATCCGGTTGACATGCTCTAGTGAACCGTGCGGTTAATTCATTAAGCATTCACATTTCCGTGGTAGAGTATCCGGCATGGGAAAACGGCCAAGGGAATTTACAATTGTGGAAGCGGATCGTGAGGAGCTGGGGCGGTGGCTGCGGGCCGGAACCACGG